>PBVE01000010.1 GCA_002728135.1 Rhodospirillaceae bacterium | reverse complement strand
TCGCTTATCATAGACATATAATTTACTGTTTTGAGCACTACATAAATGGTGCTAGAGACAAGGAAGGGGAGCGAATCGAATGCTCCCCTTCTCTTTTTTAAGACTTATTTTCTTAAGTATTTTTATACTATTTAGCTTTTTAATCTTCAACCTCGTATAAAACTGATATTTGATCCATGTTTTGTAGAAGTTCCTCATATGCAAGTTCAAGAATTTTTATGTTGCTAGATCTTAGCACTAGCGAAGTACCATAATTACCATCCTTCACAAAGGGGTAACTACCTATCTCTACAGAATCCCATTTAAGTTGGATATCGGTTAACACACTAGCTATATCACCCTCTCCAGTCATTACTGATATAGATTTTGATAAAATTCTTCTCCCTGTTCTAAGGGTAGGTGCCACACTCTCAAACATAGCTCGCATTACAGCTGGAATTCCTGCAAGAACAATAACATTTTCTACAATGAATCCAGGTGCCTTACTAATCGGATTATCAACAAGAAGTGCTCCTTCTGGTGTATGTGCCATTCTTAACCTAGCCTCATTAAGCTTATTACTTGACCCATCATAATAATCCTCAAGAATTTTTTTTGCTTTCAAATTTAATACATACTTTCTTCCAAAAGCTTTAGCTATAGATTCACAAGTTATATCATCATGAGTTGGCCCAATACCTCCAGTAGTAAAGACATAATCATAGCGTTTACGTAAAGAGTTTACAGAACTAACAATTTCTTCCATATCATCACGTATAGCCCTAACTTCTGATAATTGTATGCCTAGAGCAGTTAATTGTTTTGCGAGATAATTTAAGTTTGCGTCTTGGGTGCGCCCAGATAGAATTTCATTACCAATAATTATCAACGCTGATCGAACAATAGCTTGCTCTTCTGACATATGACCTCACAATATAAAATTATAATATTCTAGAATTAACAGTTAAATATAAACAATCCAATCAACTATTTGACTCTTTTACACAAAATTGTTGTTGTTATAGAGCTGATATAAACTCAATCTATACAAAAACATGCAATTTAAATCGCCACTTATCCGTAGTAAGCTTGTAAGAAGATATAAAAGATTTTTATCAGACCATGAGCTTGAAAATGGAGAAACCATAACAGCCCATGTTGCAAACCCTGGGTCAATGCTGGGACTTGATAAACCAGGTTCTGAAACATGGCTGTCAGTTTCTGATAATCCAAAAAGAAAACTTAAATATTCATGGGAATTAGTGAGGATTAGTACAGGAAAATCAGGGCTAGTAGGAGTTAATACTCATTCCCCTAATTATCTTGTATTTGAGGCCCTTACAAATGGGAATGTCCATCAACTAAAAGGATATACGGAAATTAGACGGGAGGTGAAATATGGAACTCGAAATTCACGAATTGATTTTCTTTTGAAATCTGAGAATTTAAAGCCAGCTTATGTTGAAGTAAAGAATGTTACTTTACGTAGAGAGAGTTTTGCAGAATTTCCTGATTCTCGAACTGCTAGAGGAACTAAACATTTAAATGAGTTAGAAGATATAGTCCGGAACGGAAGCAAGGCCTATATGCTTTATTTAGTTCAGAGAAACGATTGTTGTAAATTTAGAATAGCAAAGGATATTGATCCAATGTACTATAAAAGCTTCCTAAGTGCCATAAAGGCTGGGGTTAATACTCTTTGTTATACATGCGATGTAAATACATTAGGACTAAAATTCAATAGACAAATACCTATCATTGAATCCTATTAATATTAAGTCTAAATTCAATATGAATATATCTATTGAGCAACAAATATGAATCAAAGAACAATTAAATTACATCAGGAACAAGATTTTGTAGCAATGCGTAAAGCAGGAAAACTTGCGGCAATGACACTTGACTATATCACACCCTTTGTAAAACCAGGAGTTACTACTGATGAACTAGATAAACTCTGCCATAATTTCATCAGTGACCATAATGGAATTAGTGCACCATTAGGCTATAGAGGCTTTCCAAAGTCTATATGTACATCTATTAACCATGTTGTTTGCCATGGCATTCCAAGTGACAAAAAATTAAAGAACGGGGACATAATTAATATCGACGTAACACCAACATTAGACGGTTGGCACGGTGATTCTAGCCGCATGTATCCAGTGGGGAAACCTTCACGAAAAGCTCTCCGGCTTATTGACGTTACATATGAGGCAATGATGAAGGGTATAGAAGTAGTTAAACCAGGTGCTACATTAGGAGATATAGGATATTCAATTCAATCTTATGCAGAGAAACATCGATGCTCTATAGTGAGAGATTTTTGTGGTCACGGAGTTGGCCAAATATTTCACGACGCTCCAAATATACTACATTATGGGAATCCAGGCGAAGGAATAGTCTTGGAATCTGGAATGTTTTTTACAATAGAACCAATGCTCAACCTAGGAGGGTTCGAAGTTAAACTTCTAAAAGATGGATGGACAGAAGTAACTAAAGATAGATCTCTTTCAGCACAGTTTGAACACACTATTGCCGTTACTAAAACAGGATATGAGATCTTTACTGTTTCTAAGTGTGGCTATACTAAGCCACCATATACATTAGACTGACTAGCTGAAATTAAATGACCCAGAATCCAAATACACTTTAATTGATCGTATGAGGGGTAAAAAATTGGAAAGAACTTCTAAATTAATAAACCTTAGCGGTAAAATTGCGATTGTTATGAATGTCAAAAAATTTATTGGACCAGCGGCTGCAACTAGTCTCAATGATCTAGGGGCAAAGGTTATATGTCATGATGAAAGTTTTAAAAACAAAAAACATCTTAATGATTTTGCAAAAAAATACCCAGGCTTTATCCCCTTGTCGTATCAAGAGCCATTAAAGATTGCTGAAACCACATTAGAATTATTTGGAAAAATTGACACATTAATTTCTAATGATTCGTTTCCAGCAATTAAAAGTAAGGTTGAACAATGTGATTTAGAAAACTTAGGAAAAGGGCTTAAATTTTTGGTAATGCGACCCTATGAAGCCGTTGCTTCAGTTGTCCCAGTAATGAAAGACCAAAATAGCGGGAAAATTATATTAGTCACCTCTGCTGCACCCATCAGAGGCTTGGCAAATTACTCTATGTATGCAACTGCACGTGGCGCAGCAAATGCACTTACATTATCTTTATCGAGAGAACTTGCTAAATATAATATACAGGTTAATGCAGTTGCACCAAATTACATTGAAAGCCCGAGCTATTTCCCTGAATCCTTACTAGCAGATGATTCCATCAAAAGAAAAATTATAAGTAATATTCCTCTCGGTCGCCTCGGACAACCAAAAGAGGTAGCATCTTTGATTGCATTTCTTGCCTCTTCAGGGGGGGATTTTATAACTGGTCAAATAATACCTGTAGATGGAGGATGGTCATAGAGAATGAATCCCTACACTCACCCATCTAACACAATCCACCCATATTAAAAAACCAATTAGTAAGAATTACTTGTCAAAATTAGCTTTATTTATAGCTGCGGCCTTCGCTCCATCCATCATTGCGTGTACCATCTCATTGTTTGGAAATGCAGGACTAGGATAACATTTTCTACTCTGAGAAATACCAAGACCTAAATAAAATTCAGCTAATTTATATGTTAACGGACCAGGATTAATTAAGGGAACTGGAATATTTTCTGCAATATGACCAGCTGCTTGGTGCATCGTTGTTGAACCTAGCAAAATAACCTCTGCACCGTCCTCCTCTATTGCTGCCATTGCAGCACTAACTAATTTGGGGAAAACTACCTCTTCTTTTCCTCCTAAAAGGTTTTCTGGATCTGGAAGAACATTTATAGAGCGAATAGAGGCTAACTTATCCTCTAATCCAGCTTCTTTTACACCTTTTTTATACAATGGCTTCCATCCATCCCATTGAGTCACAACGGAGAATTTGTCACCAAGCATAAGTGCTGTGCAATAAGAAGCACGACCAGGGCCTATAACTGGAATATCAAGAACAGAACGAAGTGCATTCACACCTGAATCACTCATCGTATCAATGCAGACAGCATCATAACCCTCGTTTTGTGCCTCAATACCAACCTCAAATAGAGCCATATCTCCTAAAACAGCGTCATGGTGACTATCTAAGATTGCTGGTCCTGCCTTAACACCTTTAAATTCAAAAACTATATCTCCCCCTAACTCAACAGCCTCTAGTTGAGCCTCTCTATTACCAATTCCACTTTCGTCAAAGGCAAATGGTACAATTACTAGGACCCGTTTCTCTTCACTCATGATATTTCTCCGCTAACAGCTATAATTAAATTATTAAAGTCATAGTTACATAAAGATGTTGTAAGATATATTATATATTTACACATAAAAGATATGATTAATTAAAATTTAATTTTATCTTCTTGACGAGTATTTTATGTATTAGAAATACTATAGCCTTGAATAAATAAACTAGGACTAAAATCAAAAGTGAGCTGAAAGTATGAAGTTAATTGGCGTAGACGTTGGTGGAACATTCACTGATCTTATTATCACCGATACGGGTACAAAGAATACACATATCCATAAAGTGCCAACCACACCTGATGATCCTTCTGTTGGAGTGACTAGAGGTATTCTTGAACTTTGTAAGTATTCAAATGTGTTAGCAAATCAGATAGATCATGTTTTCCATGGAACTACTATAGCTACTAACGCCGTTCTTGAGTATGAAGGGTCAGAGACTGGAATGATAACCAATCAAGGCTATAGAGATATATTGCACATTGGCCGTCATCAAAGGCCTGAGAATTATTCTATAATGCAAGATATACCATGGCAATCCCAACCTCTCGTAGCCAGACGAAATCGACTTACTGTCAAAGAACGGATTACCCCTCCCGATGGCAAAGTTCTTACAGAACTAGATCAACTAGGAGTGAAAAAGGCTGCTAAAGAGTTTAAAAAGAGAGGCATCAAATCTATCGCTGTTTGTTTTCTATTTTCATACATCAACCCTAATCATGAAGAAGCAGCTAAGAAAATCATTAATGAAATTTATCCAGAGGCATTTGTAACTACATCTGCAAAAGTTGCACCTCAATTTAGAGAGTTTGAACGTTTTACAACTGCAGCAATGAATGCCTTCATTGGCCCAAAAGTTCGTGATTATGTTCAAATGCTTGAACAAAGACTAAAAAAATCTGGGCTAAATGCAGACCTTCATATTATGGGTTCAAATGGTGGCGTCGCAACTGCTCAAACAGTTTCTGATCTACCAGTTATAACTTTACTTTCGGGTCCAGCTGCAGGAGTTCTGGGCGGAGCATGGTCTGCGGCACGTGCGGCAAAGAGGAAGGTAATTACGTTCGATGTGGGAGGTACAAGCGCTGATATAGGCATTGTAATAGATGGGCAATACAGTGAGGCTACATCAAGAGATACATGGATTGGAGGTTACCCTGTTCTTGTACCAATGATTGATATTGGAACTATAGGTGCAGGAGGAGGATCAATTGCACATGTAGACAAAGGAGGAGCATTTAAGGTTGGACCCAAAAGCTCTGGTTCAAAGCCGGGTCCTGCATGTTATCTGCGTGGAGGAAAATTACCAACTGTTACCGATGCTAACTTGTCATTAGGAAGACTTGATCCTGAAAATTTTCTTGGCGGTGAAATGCGGCTTGACCGAACAATAGCTGATAAAGTTATTAATAGTCTTGCAAAAGAACTGGGGATTAAAAAAAATGAAGCGGCTGAGGGAATCCTAACCATAATCAACTCAAATATGGCCAATGCAATAAGGGCAAAAACTGTACAAAAAGGTCTTGATCCAAGAGAATTTTCTCTAGTCTCCTTTGGAGGAGCAGGCCCTCTCCATGGTGCAGAAGTTGCGGATATGTTAAACATCCCTGAAGTAATAATCCCACCATACCCAGGTATCACATCCGCAGAAGGTCTTCTCACAACAGATCTTAAATATGATCAAATAAAAACTGAATTTCAGGTCAATAATAAGTTAGATTTAAAACGATTAAACCGAGATTTTAAAGAGTTATCACAATCCTTATTTGAACAATATAAGGCTGATGGAATTAGTGCCAGTAAAGTCAAACAATTTCGCTTTGGCGACTTGCGTTATGTTGGGCAAGGATATGAGTTAAGAGTTCCAATTTCTGATGGAATACTAAACAAAAAAAATATTGAGAAAGTCTGGTCTGCATTTCATAAACAGCATCAACAAGAATATGGACATTTTTTTGCTGATAGCCCAATCGAAATTGTAAATATTCGCCTAACAGGAGTAGGAATAATGCCCAAAATATCCGCTCCTAAAGTTAAAAAGAAAGGGACAATAAATGCAGCCATAATAAAAATAGCTCCTACTGTCTTCCGAATAAACAAAAAACTAAAAACTATAGATACAAAATTTTATGACCGAAATTGTCTACCAATAGATAAAATAGTGAGAGGGCCTGCAATCATTTTGCAGAAAGATACAACTACAGTAGTGCCACCTAACTGGACAGCAAAAGCAGACAAAAGTGCAAACCTTATACTTACAAAGATTAATCCCAAGTGAGGCTGAAAAAATGACAAAACAAAATAAAAAACACACAGCCAACTCTAAACGAAACACTCAATCAACCCGGAAAGGGTCCATAGATCCTGTAACTGCAAATGTTATTCAAGGAGCATTGGAGAATATAGCTATTGAGATGGGCTATAAACTTATGCGGATGTCCTACTCCAGCATCATTAGAGAGTCAGAAGACTTCGGTGCTGCAATTATAGATAATAAATGTCAGCAACTTTGTGAATCACGGCATAGCACCCCACTACAAAGTGGGCCGATTCCAGGGTATGTGAGAGGGGTTAAAAAATTACTATCAGGTCGAGGTGAAAAAATAAACCCGGGAGACGTGATCATTCATAACTCAGCCTATCATGGTGCAAGTCATGGACCAGATGTAGCATTTCTTGTTCCAGTATTTTATAAAAATAAATTGGCTGGGTTTTCAGTAACAACAGCACATCATTTAGATATTGGAGCTCTAAGCCCAGGAAGTTGCGGCATTGTTGATGCAATGGATGCCTATGCTGAAGGTTTACAATTCAAAGCATTAAAGGTTTATGATAAAGGTAAAAGAAATCAACCAATGTGGCAATTTCTTCATGATAATATCAGAGCTCCAGATTTAGTTGTTGGAGACATGGAAGCACAAATTGCTGCTTGCAGAATAGGTGCAGAGCGTTACCTAGAACTAATTGAAAGTTATGGACAAAAAACTGTGGAGGCCGCATCAGAAGAACTGATGAGCTACTCGGAAAGACTTATGCGAAGTGCAATTTCTGACTTGCCAGACGGTTCCTATCAAGCTGAAGGCCACGTAGATGGATTCTTAGATGACCCTGACCGCCGTCATTATAAAATTGCTGTAGAGGTCTTAGTAAATGGGAGCAATATGACAGTTGACTTGAGCGGCACATCTCTCCAATGTGATGATCGACCTATTAATATGCCCCTAGAAGGGACAGTTGATTGTGCTATATGGCTCACTATTCGTTCAATACTACTAGATAGTACGAGATATGGACATATACCCCAAAATAGTGGACTCATCAGACCAATAAATATTATTGCACCAGAAGGTACTTTGGCAAATCCAAAATTCCCAGCACCTACTATAGCTAGATTTGTTTCGGGTAATATTGTCGCTGACACTCTTATGAAAGCACTTTCCAAGGCAGTTCCAAATAAAGTAAGTGCTGGAGTTGGAAACCTTAAGGTAGTTGCCTTCAGTGGTCTCAAAGAAGGTAGCCACTGGGTTCATATGGATATACATGAAGGGTCTTATGGCGGACGTTATGGTAAAGATGCAATGGATGCAGTAGATACTCTTTATGCTAACACAAGAAATAATCCAATAGAGGATATTGAATCACATCTTCCTCTACGTGTTAGTAGATACGAGCTACGCAATGATTCAAGCTCATCTGGAAAGTGGCGCGGAGGTATAGGTTCTATTAGGGAAGTTACTTTTTTAGAAGATAGCTTTATTTCAATAGAAGGGGACGGCCATGCTTTCAAGCCATGGGGCTATGCTGGAGGAAAAAGAGGAAAACCTGCCAAAGTAGTATTGCATAAAAATGACACTACAAAAATAGCCCTTCCATCAATGATGCCTAATCGAGCCGTTCAAGCTGGAGAAAGCATTACATTGACGGGAACCTGTGGTGGAGGTTATGGGAATCCTTTGCAACGCAATCCACAACAAGTAAAAAGCGATATTGCAGATGGATTTGTTTCAACCAACACAGCAAAAAAAGAATATGGAGTAATTTTAAACAAAGATGGAGACGTTGATATAACAGCAACGGAAAAAGTGCGTAAGAAACTCCAGTTAAAAAATTAAAGGATCTGATGGTATGAGAATAAAAGTAATTAATCCGAATACTACATTGCAGATGACACAAGGTATTGCTGATGCCGCTAAAATGGTGGCACGTGAAAGCACAGAAATAATCGCTGTTAGCCCAGATTTTGGCCCTGCCTCAATAGAGAGCTACTATGATGAATATGTTGCTGCCACAGGTGTGCTGGACGAAATACGAAAAGGAGAAAATGAGAATATCGATGCATATGTTATCGCCTGCTATGGTGACCCTGGCCTTCATGCAGGACGGGAGCTAACTACCAAACCAGTTATCGGTATCGCAGAAGCTAGTTTATATATGGCCTCGATGTTAGCAGGACGCTTTGCAATTGTTACGGTTATTCCGAGAATTCATATGATGCTAGAAGAAATGGTTAGAGGTTATGGGATGAGTCACAAATGTACAGATATTTATTGTACTCCCCTATATGTTCTCGATATAGAGAATAATCCAACCGCTTCAATAGAAAAATTACGTAATGAAGTCCGTCGTGCTGTTAAAGAAGGTGGTGCAGAGGCTGTCTGTTTAGGGTGTGCGGGCTTTGCTGCATTTGCTCAGGAACTTGAGGATGAGCTTGAGGTGCCAGTTCTTGATGGAGTAGTTTGTGCAACTAAACAAGCAGAAGTAATGGTTGAACTTGGAAAGAAAACTTCAAAAGCAATGACATATAGACCACCAGAACAAAAGAATTTTAAAGGAATATTTGCCAATTTTACCACTGGTATCAAGACTAAAGCGGCAGAATAAATATGAAAAAACTCATGCAAAGAGATAGAATTAATTCTACTTAAATTAGTAATCTTTAAATCAAGACATTTGAGAAACTATAAAATAAACCAATAATTTTTTAAAATTTATATGAAAGCCTGAAAAGAAGTGATACCTAGATACTCTCGTCAACAAATGGAAAAAATCTGGGCACCAGAAAACCGTTATAAGATCTGGTTCGATATAGAACTTTATGCCCTAGAATCCCAAGTCAAACTTGGACTAGCACCGCAAAAAGCACTTACCGATATGAAACGTGCTGGCAATATATCTATGTCAAAAATTGTAGACTCAAAAAGAATTGAGAAAATAGAAAGTAAGACAAGACACGATGTAATTGCTTTCTTAACAAATTTGGCTACCTATGTTGGTGAAAATTCTAGATTTGTGCATCAAGGGCTAACATCCTCCGATGTATTAGACACATGTCTTGCAGTTCAAATGACTCAAGCAACTGATATACTTATTAAAGACTTGGATTCTGTCCTTAGCTCATTAAAAAATCGTGCATATGAACACAAAAATACAATTTGCGTAGGACGCAGTCATGGTATTCACGCAGAACCAACAACCTTTGGATTAAAACTTGCAGGTCATTATGCCGAATTTAGAAGAAATTATTCAAGATTAATACAGGCCCGTAATGAAATAGCTACCTGTGCTATTTCAGGACCTGTCGGGACATATTCAAGTGTTAATTATAAGGTAGAAAAGCATGTTGCAAAATGCTTGGGACTGAAACCAGAACCAGTTTCAACACAAATTATCCCTAGAGATCGACATGCTGCCTGGTTCTCAACTCTTGGAGTAGTAGCTGGCTCTGTAGAAAGACTCGCTATAGAGATAAGGCACTTACAAAGGACTGAAGTGAGAGAGGCAGAAGAATTTTTTGCTGAAGGGCAGAAAGGTTCATCAGCGATGCCTCACAAACGCAATCCAATTTTGACAGAAAACCTAACTGGCCTCGCAAGAATTGTAAGGGCATCGGTCATACCCTCCTTAGAAAATATAGCTCTTTGGCATGAGCGAGATATTTCACATTCTTCGGTAGAGCGGGTTTTTTCACCAGATGCTTCAATAGCATTAGATTTTGCCCTCGTCCGTCTTGCTGATGTCATACAAAATTTAGTGGTTTATCCTCAAAATATGCATGCAAATATGGAACGTTTAGGTGGTTTGATTTACAGCCAAAAAATTATGTTAGCATTAGTAGAATCAGGAATGAGCCGAGAAAAAGCATACAAAATAGTTCAACGAACATCTAATAATGTTTGGAAGAACGGAGGAGCATTCGAAGATTACTTGAACAGAGAGCCAGATGTATACAAATGTTTATCGAAAACACAAATCCATAAGCTATTTCAGTCAGACCCATATCTGAAAAATGTAAACACTATCTTCAAGCGAGTATTTGAAGAATCTAAAGGTAAACAGCGGCGAAATAAAAAACTATAGGAGAAAAAGAATATGAAAGTTGGAATGCCACTTAATAATCATATCGCTGTTGTCACTGGTGCGGGAAGCGGTATTGGATACGCAATGGCAACACGCTTAGCTCAAGAAAGTATCCCAATTGTAGCTGCCGACATTGACTATCAAAGTGCTTCAAAAACAGCTGATGATATTAAAACTGCTGGAGGGAAAGCCACACCAGTAAAAGCAGATGTCTCCCAAACAAAAGATGTGAGAGAAATCTTTAATCATTGTGAAGAAAATTTTGGACCCTGCACACTTCTATGTAATAATGCTGGTCATGCGCAACAAAAACCCTTTCTAGATATAACAATTGATGACTTTGACCATATGATTGCAGTTCATATGCGTGGTATGTTTTTGTGTGCACAAACTGTATTGCCCAAAATGCTTAGTTCAGGTGATGGGGTCATTATCAACACAGCATCCCAATTAGGATATTTAGGAGCGATTGAATTAGCCCATTATGCTGCTGCAAAGTCAGGCATTATTGGTTTAACGCGTTCTATGGCACGTGAATTCTCCAAAACAGGGGTGCGGATTTTTGCCATTGCACCCGGGGCAACCCGAACACCAATATTTGATTCTATTTCAGATGATTGGTTGCAAGCAAAGGCTTCTCAACTCCCTTTGGGACGTTTTGCTGAACCTTCAGAGATTGCAGAAACTGCAGTATTTTTAGCCTCACCTCTATCTGCTGCCTTTGTCGGTCAAACACTGAATCCTAATTCTGGTGATATAATGGTTTAAAACTATAAAATCTACTCATGTCATTCTCACTAACTTAGATAAATTAACATAACCTTATAGGAACATACTTATGACTGAAAAAAAGATGGTTATTATCACTGGATCAGGTATTGGTATTGGAAAAGCAACTGCATTAGCTTTTGGCAAGGCAGGATGGCACGTTGTAGTAACTGATATACTTGAAAATGAGGGAGAGGCTGTAAAAGAAGAAATAATTACTCAAGGAGGCTCAGCAGAATTTCATTTTCTTGACGTTACGAGCAGTGAGAATGTTTCTAGTGTTGTTAATTCAGTTGAGAAGTCACACAATCAACCTTTTGCAGCTGCTATAGCAAATGCTGGAATTGCCCATAAAGTCCTATTCGATGACATGTCGGATGAAAAATGGGCACATACACTCGATGTTGACCTCACAGGAGAGTTTCGACTTGTAAGAGCAGTGACCCCAGGAATGAAGAGAGCCTCTTGCGGATCAATAGTATGTGTATCTTCAGTTATGGGTACAACTTATGGCTGGCATGACCACGTACAATACAATGCGGCCAAAAGTGGGGTTGTAGGGCTAGTAAGGGGATTAGCCTGTGATCTTGGAAGTCATGGAATACGTGTAAATGGATTAGCACCAGGCTTTATTAGAACAGCACAAGCACTATCAACGGTTCATTCTTTAGGGCCAGAAGGTTTAGAAAAGGCTGCAGAGTATATTCCACTCGGAAGGATTGGTGAAGCAGATGAAATGGCTGATGTTATAGTATTTATGTGCTCGAACGGCGCACGTTATTTAACAGGCCAAACAATCATTGTTGATGGAGGTGTCACAGTGGGTCGATACTAAAAATACATACAAACCGCTAAATTCATCCGCAGGAGAGTTTATTGACCATTAAGGTATAAAGTAAGATATTTATCCTATTTTGAATAACCAAATGATTTTTTACTCGTTATTTAACTGAGATTCTGCCTCAACCAATAACCTCTCCATTTCTTCCCTTAGTTTATTTTCATCACAATCAACATTGTTATCAGATAAATCAGCGAGCACCTTTCTTACGACATCAGCATCACCAGCCTCCTCAAAATCAGCCTTTATGACTGAGGTTGCGTATGCTGAAGCCTCATCAGGGCTCATACCCATTTGTTCAGCAGCCCAATGCCCAAGTAATTTATTACGCCGTGCGGTGACCTTAAATTGGAACTCTTGATCATGCTTAAAGCGAGCCTCTTCAGCCCTTTTACGGTCGTCAAATGTTGTCATTACTTTCTCTTCCCTTTTAAAACAGTATATACTTACAGTTAAAAATGATAATTCAACTAGACGTACAAGCACATCAAAAGAATATATGATGTTAGGTAGCTAATTTGTAAATACCTTAATTTGTACAAAAATTAAAATATTTATACGGAAAAATTTAATTATGTTTTTTTTTAATGTGTACCGCCGTTATTCTTAATAGACCAAAACATCGTTGGCCATTAATTATTGCAGCAAATCGTGATGAAATGGCACACCGACAATGGCTTCCTCCAGGTCGGCATTGGCCAGATCGGCCGCAGATTGTTGGTGGCAAGGACAAACTAGCTGGAGGTACTTGGCTAGGGATAAATGATGATGGAGTTATTGCCACAATTCTTAATCGGCCAAACAGTCTTGGCCCCTCAGATAATAAAAGAAGTCGTGGAGAACTAGTTTTAGAGGCCCTTGACCATGCAACAGCATATGAAGCAGCAAAAGCACTAATATATATAAACCCTGAATCCTATAGTCCATTTAACTTGATTATAGCTGATTCTCAATCATCTTTCTGGATTTGTAACGATGAAAAGAAGAAAATAAGATCAGTCCCTATTCCGGAAGGATTTTCGATGATTACTAATAAAGACTTAAATGATAAATCCTGCCCAAGAATATATCGACATCTATCACGTTTCTCTGTAGCTGAACCCCCAGACTTTGATATAGAGAATATTTTTTCATGGGAGAGCTTGCTTTCTGACAAAAGAAAACATGTGGAACAAAACTCAGAGGATACCTCCATATGTATAGACAAATCTAACGGTTATGGGACGTTATGTTCTGCAATAATCGGACTTCCTGAAATAAGTTCTAGTTCCTCGCCTATTTTTCTTTTTTGTCAAGACCAGCCAGGAACAAACCCATTCTATAAAATTAATTTAGAGTAAATAAATTGCTTTAAAAAATGGCACTTTCTTATAATACTTTAGAAAGATTGTCTTAAAGGTATGAAAAGACTATCTTTTCATAGTCGATTCTATGAATTAGTGAACAGTTATTTTAGCTTTAAGAATTAATTTCTTTTCGGAGTACCAACATGTCCCGTCGTAGGCGTATATATGAAGGAAAGGCAAAAGTGCTTTATGAAGGACCTGAACCTGGGTTACTTGTTCAATATTTTAAAGACGATGCCACCGCTTTTAATAACGAGAAAAAAGGAGTGATTGACGGAAAGGGTGTATTAAATAATCGTATATCTGAATATTTATTCACACGTCTTTCTGAAATTGGTGTGCCAACACACTTCATTCGGCGGCTAAATATGCGGGAACAACTTATTCGTGAGGTTGAAATTATTCCCGTAGAGGTAGTAGTTCGTAATGTTGCAGCAGGATCAATATCTAAACGCCTAGATATCCCCGAAGGTACGAACCTACCTCGTTCAATTGTTGAGTATTATTTTAAAAATGATGAACTCAATGACCCCATGATTTCAGAGGAACACATTACTGCTTTTGGATGGGCAAATCCCTCCGAAATAGATGATATGCTATCAATCTCACTTCGCATAAATGATTTTTTATCCGGTTTGTTTTTCGGAGTTGGGATTAGGCTAATAGACTTTAAATTAGAATATGGTCGTCTCTGGCAAGAAGAAGAAATGCGTATAGTCTTAGCAGATGAAATTAGCCCTGATAGCTGCAGACTATGGGATATAGAATCTGACAAAAAACTCGATAAAGATAGATTCAGACGTTACCTTGGGAATATTGCAGAAGCTTATCGTGAAGTAGCACAACGCTTAGGAATAATTCAAGAAACTAATATAGAAGAACTTAGCAATACAAAAGCTGACCTTACTGTTCGGGGGAAGTCTTAATGGCATACAAAGCTAAAATTCATATAACACTTAAAGAAGGCGTGCTTGACCCACAAGGAAAAGCGATTAGCAATGTCCTCGGATCTCTTGGATTTGATGGAATCTCAGAGATGCGACAGGGTAAATATATAGAATTTAGTTTAGATGAGAAGGATCATTTATCAGCAAAAAATAAAGCTGACGCAATATGCAAAAAATTATTAGCTAATACCGTAATTGAAAATTACCACATAAAAATAGAGGAATAAGACTGCACGTGCATGTATCTGTAATTGTTTTTCCAGGATCTAATTGTGACAGAGATGTTAAAGTTGCAATAGAAAAGAGTATGGGCAGCGAACCCGAGATGGTTTGGCACGGATCTAATAGTCTGCCAAAAACTGACTTGATTATACTACCAGGGGGCTTCTCGTACGGTGACTATCTTCGTTCTGGAGCTATGGCAGCCCATTCTCCAATAATGCGTGAGGTGATTACTGCTGCAAACTCAGGTCTACCAGTTTTAGCAATCTGTAACGGATTTCAGATAGCGATCGAAGCAGGCTTATTACCAGGAGCACTGATACGCAATTCTTCTTTAAAGTTTGTTTGTCGCAATGTTTTTCTTAAGGTAGAGAACAATAAGACAATACATACAAATATGTTTAACAATAATCAGGTTGTGCGTATGCCGATCGCACACCAAGATGGAAATTTTTTTATAGATGAGGACGGACTGAATGATATTCGAGAGAATGATCAGATTGCCTTTAGCTACTCAGATCAAAAAGGGACGGCTAAAACTAATAATAACCCAAATGGATCAATAATGAATATTGCAGGTATTTTTAACAAAGAAAAAAATGTCTTGGGAATGATGCCACACCCAGAAAGAGTAGCTGACCCTTTACTAGGTGGAACAGACGGTAAAACAATGTTTGATGGTCTAATTGCAACACTAAATTAACAGACATTAAAGGAACTAAAGTTGTCGAAATTATCTGATAGCTCATTAAACAAAGAAAATAAACCTGATTTTATTACACCAGAGCTTATAAAGTCTCATGGACTTACTCAATCAGAATACCTACAAATCGAAAAGGCACTAAATCGCCATCCAAATTTAACAGAACTTGGTATTTTTTCTGTTATGTGGAGTGAACATTGTTCATACAAATCTTCTCGTATTTGGCTAAAAACCCTTCCTACAACAGCTGAATGGGTAATATGTGGGCCTGGAGAGAATGCTGGAATTATAGATATAGGAGATGGGCAAGCAGCTGTCTTCAAAATGGAAAGTCATAACCATCCTTCCTTCATAGAACCGCATCAAGGAGCAGCTACTGGCGTAAGGGGAATTCTCAGAGATGTATTCACAATGGGGGCTAGGCCTATTGCTAACATGAATGCACTAAGGTTTGGTTCACCTAAACACCAAAGAACTAAGCACCTTGTTTCTGGAGTGGTATCGGGTATTGGAAGTTATGGCAATTGTATCGGAGTTCCAACAGTTGGAGGAGAATGTGACTTCCACCCTTCCTACAATGGCAACATTATTGTTAACGCAATGACTGTAGGGATAGTGCAAAAAGACAAAATTTTTTACTCCGCAGCAGCTGGCGTTGGTCACCCCGTAATCTATGTGGGATCCAAAACAGGACGCGATGGAATCCATGGTGCAACAATGGC
Organism: Rhodospirillaceae bacterium; assembly: GCA_002728135.1. Lineage (GTDB taxonomy): Bacteria > Pseudomonadota > Alphaproteobacteria > UBA828 > UBA828. The sequence continues at coordinate 94,893 of PBVE01000010.1, read as the reverse complement.
TTCAACTGAATTTGATGAAGACTCTGATGAAAAAAGACCAACAGTCCAAGTAGGTGATCCATTCACAGAGAAACTACTACTTGAGGCCTGCTTAGAACTTATGGAAACAGATTGTATAGAGGCAATTCAAGATATGGGTGCAGCAGGACTAACTTGTTCATCGGTTGAAATGGCAGACAAAGGTGGAACTGGAATTGAGTTAGATTTGGATCTAGTTCCTGTTAGAGAAAAAGGGATGACGCCTTATGAAATTATGCTCTCAGAGAGCCAAGAAAGAATGTTAATGGTTATTAAGCCGGGATCTGAAACCATAGCAGAACAAGTTTTTAAAAAATGGGACGTTGATTTTGCTATTATTGGCCGTGTCACTGACACAGGACATCTTACAATAAAAATGAACTCAGAAATTGTTGGTGATATGCCAGTAGGCCCATTAGTGGATGATGCACCCATATATGAACGTGAATGGCAGGAAACGATTATACCCCAAGCAATTTACGAAGTAGAGTCTCCTAAACAAGAACCTTCACAAATAATTAATAATCTAAAAGTATTGCTTAATTCACCAAATCTATGTTCAAAAAGGTGGATATGGGAACAGTATGATCACATGGTAATGGCAGATACCATATGTGGTCCAGGTGGGGATGCAAGCATAGTAAGAGTCCATGATTCTCAAAAGGGATTGGCAATAACTACGGACTGTACACCTCGTTACTGCAAATCTCACCCGGAAACTGGAGGGACTCAAGCCGTAGCAGAAGCTTGGAGAAATATCGTTGCAACTGGTGCAAAACCTCTAGCAATTACAGATTGTCTTAATTTTGGAAATCCAGAAAAACCAGAAGTAATGGGACAATTTGTAGGATGTATTAAAGGTATAGCAAAAGCCTGTGAAGCACTAGAATTTCCCGTAATTTCAGGAAATGTTTCATTATATAACGAAACACTTGGTGAAGCTATTCATCCCACACCTGCGATAGGAGCCGTTGGACTAATTTCTAATATAGAAAATATGGCGACTATTGATCTTAAAGCCCAATCAGAAACACTCTTTGTAGTTGGTAATACTTTAGGACATCTCGGCTCATCAATTTACTTACAAGAGATTTTTCTTCGTGAGGATGGTGCTCCTCCACCTGTTGATTTAAAAGCTGAGAAAAAGAATGGAGAATTTGTACTGAAACTAATAAAATCTAAAAAAATTAATACATGCCATGACATCTCTGATGGCGGGATTTTATTTACTATATGTGAAATGATTCTAGCTTCTCTGGAAAATGGCCAAGAAATTGGGGCTAAAATCTATAAAAACTATTCAGGAAGTAAACTGGATGCTTGGTTATTTGGTGAAGATCAGGGTAGATATGTTATTTCTGCAAAAGAAAAAGATAAAGACAAAATTATTCATGAAGCAATGCAAGCAGAAATTCAATTGGAAATTATTGGTAAAACTGGGGGTAAAACATTGACAGTTAATGATAATAATACAATATCAATAAGTGAACTGAATAAAATATATCATTCATGGCTACCAAGTTATATGGAATAACAAATTATTAATCAGCGATGTATCAAATAAACCTACAGCAACTTATGGAGCGGTTTAATGCCAATGGATTCTGCTGAAATAGAAGAACTGATAAAGGCCGCTATTCCAGATGCTCAAGTCACAATTAAAGACCTAAGAGGTGATGGTGACCATTATGCAGCAGAGGTAATCTCAAAGACTTTCGCAGGAAAAACACGTATTCAACAGCATCAAGCTGTCTACAAAGCATTAAAAGGAAGAATGGGAGGCCAACTACACGCATTAGCTCTCCAGACTTCTGAAGAAAAATAAGTTAACCTAGTAGTCAATCATTAAAAATATTGGAAGGAAATTATGGAAGAAAATAATCCGGTTTTTGAACGAATTCGCAATACTGTAGATGAAAGCGACGTTGTCCTTTTTATGAAAGGAACACCCGTGTTTCCACAATGTGGGTTTTCAGCTCTCGTTGTTCAGGTCATGGGTTTACTTGGTGTGAAATATAAGGGCGTAAATGTATTAGAAGACCCAGAAATGCGTGATGGGATAAAATCTTTTAGTGATTGGCCAACTATTCCGCAACTATACATTAAAGGTGAATTTGTTGGCGGCTCTGACATCATAAAAGAAATGTATGAATCAGGAGAAATTCAAAGCTTTTTAGAAAGCAAAAACATTGAAATGAACCCCCAGCCCTCCACAACTGAAGAAAATTGAAATTTAAGCTAATAGACCAAGTAAAAAATTATCACGCACACGTATATTTTGATAATGAGCATATGGAAGTAGCCGAAATTTTACGTGCTACTATAGAAAAGAGTTTTAAAGTGAAACTTGGTGAGTTGAAAAACGAACCAGTTGGCCCTCACCCAAAACCAATGTATTTAATCAGTTTTAATGCCCACTTATTCTCATCTCTAGTACCTTGGTTAATGCTTAATAGAAATGGTCTAAGTATCTTGATCCATCCCACAACTGGAGATGATATATTAGATCATACTATTCATTGTATTTGGATGGGCACTCCACTAACTTTGAATATAGATAAACTAAATTGAAAGCAATACAATTGCCGCTATTGCAATAATCACGGCAACTTGATCTAGACTAACACGCATGTGTGTCCTAACTTAATATTCATGATTTGCGAATCATTAGTTAAGTGATTTTACGTTTTACCTAGAATAATACTCAATAACTAAGTTCGGCTCCATAGAAACAGGATAGGGTACATCAGCAAGCTTTGGAGCTCTTAAGTATGTCCCTTCCATTATTTTATGATTTACATCCATATACTCAGGAATATCACGCTCTGGTGAGTCAATCGCATCAAGAACAATATTCATTTCTCTTGATTTTTCTTTTAAAGAGACCTTATCACCCTCCTTTACACGATAACTTGGAATATTTACCCGCTTACCATTAACTAACACATGACCATGATTAACTATTTGGCGTGCCGCATATACGGTAGGAACGAATTTCATCCTATAAACCACTGCATCTAAACGACTTTCTAAAAGGCTTATCAAGTTCTCACTAGTATCTCCACGTGCTTTCACCGCATCTTCATAATATCGATGAAACTGCCTTTCTGTAATATTACCATAGTATCCCTTTAATTTCTGTTTGGCTTGCAACTGAATACCAAAATCAGATAGTTTTCTCCTCCGTTGGCCATGTTGCCCCGGACCATTTTCTCTTGTGTTGGTTGGGCTTTTAGGTCTCCCCCATAAATTTTCACCTAGGCGACGACTTAGTTTATACTTAGCTTGAATACGTTTACTCATTTGAGATCTCTGGCCTCGTTATATTCGGTTGTCCCATTAGCTCCGACGAATTTAAAATTCCAGCTCCCCATTGGAGACGTATATATAGATTGCTAAATATACGTTGCTAATAAAACCCTCTGTCAATGAACTAATCCCCATTGACATGGCGTAAATATAGCGACGAAACCCCTTAAGTCAAATTCTATCAAAAAATATGAGTATCTATCGTAATGAATAGGCATAAACAATATCACAGCTCATAATTCAAAATAAGATATATGCAAGTTATTCCGCTGTTGTCGAACTACCCCATTTAGGAAATGGATCAAACATACTAGGAAGGGTCTCTATACTATTTGCAACTGATTCTGGAAGAAGACATTTATCCAAGCTTGCCTTTAGTCTTGACCAGTCAATATCGCTACCAATGAAGACTATCTCCTGCTGGCGATCACCCCAACGATCCTCCCAAAGTTTACTTTTATAATCCCGTGCAATTTCATCCTCAGGCCAATACTCTTTTGGAACTGATGCCCACCATGTCCCTAGCGGAGTTATGGACGATAATGAACCGGCTAAAGAGAACTCAATAGACCAGTCCGGCCTAGTGGCAATCCAAAATTGTCCCTTGGCACGGATCACTCCAGGCAAATCACCATTCAATAAGGTATGGATTGGCTCTGGTTGGAATGGATGACGAGCTCGATAAACAAAACTTTTGATTCCATATTCTTCAGTCTCGGGTGTATGATCCTCAAAACCGTAAAGTTCCTTAGCCCACGTTGCATGCTCATGCGCTTTCTTAAAATCAAATAAACCTGTATTTAGTAATGAGTCTATAGGGACATTAGAATAATCCGTCTCAATTACTAATGCGTCTGCATTGAGGCTACGGATAATTTTATGAGCAGCATCTAATTGATCTGTTTGAGCATCCGCAATTTTATTAAGTACTATAATATCAGCAAACTCAATTTGATCAGTAAGAAGATAAACGAGTGTTCGATTATCTTCCTCACCCATAACTTCACCTCGATCCCTTAAAAAATCGTGGCTAGAATAATCATTTAATAGATTTACTGCATCAACAACTGTCACCATGGTATCTAGACGAGCGACGTCAGATAAACTTTTTCCCTGTGCATCGCGAAAATCAAAAGTCGCGGCGACAGGCAACGGTTCAGAAATGCCAGTTGATTCTACTAATAAGTAGTCAAAACGACTTTCCTCAGCAAGTCTTCTCACTTCACTTAACAGGTCATCCCGTAATGTACAACATATACAACCATTTGACATCTCCACCAAAGTTTCTTCTGTAAATTTAAGCTCTGTATTAGAGCGAATCAAATTAGCATCGATATTGACTTCAGACATATCGTTTACAATGACGGCTACACGACAGCCATCACGATTATTAAGTACACGATTCAAAAGAGTAGTCTTACCTGCACCAAGAAAACCAGAGAGCACAGTTACTGGTAATCGAGAGTCTTCTAACATAATTGAATTTCCTATTGAGATACTTGATATTAATAAGTAATGTTATAACATTACATTATAAGAATAAACTTTTAATTTTAGAAATAAAAAATCTCAAATGACTGTTTTTAAAGCAATAGATATCCAAGCGTTGCATGAATTTCCCAAAACAAAAGATCTTTTGGCTGTATATGAGCGAGATGCATTAAAGGGTTCAGAAGAATTCTTTAAGAGCCTAATTCACCAACCTTTTAGCTCTATTGGACAGGTTTTTAAAGAAAGCAGCACGGAAGATATACGGTATATTCTTCAAGAGAGCATCTCAAACGACCTTCAAACTGACCCTTTTTATCCACTTTGGGTTAGAGATATGGCAAATCTGTGTAAAACCTTTTGTGAAATACTTAATAATAACTCTGTAGGCTTTCAGTTAGGAACAAAACGTGGCTGCCGACGTTATCATACAGATAATGTTCCAATGCGATTACTAGTTACCTATGCCGGTAAAGGAACTCAGTGGCTTCCTAATCAAGCGGCAGACCGGGTAGCTTTTGAAGCTGGCAAACCTAATGAGGCTATATTGAAAGATCCTTCTGCAATTAAATATATTAATATTTGGGATGTTGCAATTTTTCGTGGCGGGCATAAAGGTATATTACACCGAACACCGGACGAGGCATTAGACTACTCATCCATCATGCTACGTCTTGATAATGAAAATTTTTGGGATGATATTTTTAGTGAAGAAAAACAAAATAAAAATTTTAAGATAAAGCTCTAGATCTATAGTAATTTTTACATGCCAATTGATTTAGCTAAAAGATAGTAGAGTGAGAAATACTTAAAAAATAAATTTTTAACTTTTTAAGATTCTATTTTATTTTAGGCCTTAAAAGGTTTTTTATAATACCATATAGAGTTTGTAAATCTTGCTGCGTAAGCTCTATACGAGTAAACATAGCTCTTATATTCCTAACCATTGATGGCCTCATTTCAGGAGTTGGGTAAAATCCATGTTCTTCTAATGAGATATCAAGAAATTCGAAAAAACTATAGAGTTGTTTCTTGTCTACTGGTCTACCTACTCTGCCTGAAAATCTCTCTGAAGATGTACTATCCCTGTCTAAATACCACTCATAACAAAGAATTAGAACTGCTTGGGCTAAGTTTAAAGACGAAAAAGAAGGATTAAGAGGAATTTCAATGATTGAGTCAGCAATTCCAATTTCGTCATTATTTAAACCAGTTCTCTCGGGTCCAAAAAGTAACGCTATACGTAGATTATTATTTGTAGCAGCACGTATCTCTCTAGCTGCCTGACGAGGTGTTACAACTCTTTTCATTACATCACGTGGCCGTGCACTAGAAGCAAAAACTACCTGACAGTCAGAAACCGCATCTACTAATGAAGAAAAAATCTTAGTCTCTGCGATGATACTATCTGCACCAGAACATGCACTAAGTGCTTTTGGGTTTGGCCATCCATCTCTTGGTGATACAAGACGGAGGTTAATTACACCACAATTTAACATGGCCCTTGCTGCAGTCCCTATGTTTTCTCCAAGCTGAGGTCTGCATAAGACCACAACTGGGGAATTGTGATTAAGCAAAGAAGAATTATTGTCAGATTCTGTATTGATAGATTCCATTCAGATAACCTTATTATTTTTATCTTTTCCACCGCCACTTTGTTCCATGTTCGCTATCCTCAAGAATAATTCCCTTCTCATCAAGAATTCCTCTAATATGATCTGCTTCCTCAAAATCTCTATCTTTTCGTGCCTTATTTCGCTTTAAAATCAAGGTATCAATTTCATCAGTTGATATGTTTTTTGTTTCTTTAGAATCAAGAAACCAAGAATTAATATCCTGATCAAGGAGTCCAAGAAGTTGGGCGGAGGAAATTAAAGCTCCCTTAAGTCTTTCAAGCTTATCGCATGAGCTCTCCTTGTTAAGCAGACTTGCTAACCTGTAAATTTCTGTTAATGCAGCAGGTGTATTAAGGTCGTCCTCAAGAGCATCAATTACAATATCTGAAGGTATTTGATAAGATTCGTGAACATTGAGATCTTTGACGTTACGCAAAGATGTATACAATCTATTTATAGACGATCTTGCCTGATCTAATTGTCTCTCATTCCAATCTATAGGAGCACGATAATGCGAGCCGAGGATAAATAATCTCACTGCCTCCCCAGGTAAATTGCATAAAGCATCTCTTATTGTAACAAAGTTTCCAAGTGACTTAGACATTTTTTCACCGTTAACGGTAAGGTAACCGTTATGGATCCAATAACGTACGAATCTACTTTCCGGAAAGGAACATTCTGATTGAGCTCTTTCATTCTCATGGTGAGGAAATATTAAATCCAGTCCACCGCCATGAATATCTATACAATCGCCTATATGCTTTCTACTCATTGCAGAACATTCAATATGCCATCCTGGCCTGCCACGACCCCAAGGGCTATCCCATCCAGGTAAGTTCTTATCGCTTGGCTTCCAAAGAACAAAATCAGCAGGGCTCCTTTTATATGATGCAACTTCTACACGTACGCCACTTAGGATTTGCTCCAAATTTTGTCCCGATAAAGAACCATATTTAGGATCAGATTGAACATCAAATATTACATGACCATTAACTTCATATGCATGGTTACGCTTTATTAATTCCTGAATCAATTGAATCATTTCTGAAACGTTGTCAGTTGCTCGCGGTTCAATAGTGGGGGGAAGTGCATTTAATTCTGAAATATCTTGATGGAAGGCCTCTATTGTTGGTTCCGTAATCTTATCAATAGAGATTCCTTTTTCTAACGCAGCATTGTTAATTTTGTCATCTATATCTGTTATATTTCTAACATATTGAACGTTTTCTATTCCGTACGATCTAATAAGAATTCTATATAAAACATCAAAAACAATAATAGGTCGTGCGTTACCTATATGCGCCAGATCATATACAGTGGGACCACACACGTACATGCCCACCTTTCCTTTTCTTAGTGGTTCAAATGGTTCTTTCTTGCGCGTTAAGGTATTATAAAGATTTAGGGTCAAGTTTTGCTCCAAATGTCTATTTATTGTGCCAAATATAATTTTGGTTTATTTTTTTCTTAGTCGACTTACAGTTTTATCATATCCAATTAGTGGCATTAGAAATTTCAGCTCAGGCCCATCTCCCCGTCCAGTAATAGCTAATCTAAGGGGTTGGAAAAGTTCCTTACCCTTTCTTCCTGTCTTAAGCTTAATTTGTTTTACCCAAAGCCCAAAAGTTTCTACATCCCAATCACCTTTTGGCAATAGGTCTAAAGCAACAGATATATATTCTGAATCATTGATTATCGGCTTAATAATTCCATAACAAACTTCCCACCAATAATGAGCGTCAGGGAGAGTTTCGATGTTATCTCTGACAACAATCCAGAACTCCTCATTATATTTAACATCACCTAATGCTTCTAAAATCATGCTGAAAGGTGCATCACGTAAGTATTTTGCATTCAGCGACAACAAATCAGATTCATTAAATTTAGGAGGATTACGACTAACGTTTTTTAAATTAAAATTATCAGACAATGAGTTTAAATCATACATAGGTTTTATGTCTGATGAAGTTCCTAAAAATGTCAAAAAAGAACATAAAGCCATAGGCTCAATTCCAAAATCTTGAAAATATGAAATTCCAAGACTATTAATTCTTTTTGATAACGGCCCACCTGAGTCATCAGTTAAGAGAGGTAGATGGGCAAATTTTATAGTGTTAATTTTTTCAGAAAGTGCCCTAATCACCTGGATCTGCACAGCCGTATTGGTAACGTGATCTTCCCCCCTAATTACATGAGTAATACCTAGAGAAATATCATCTACAACAGAGGGTAGAGTATATAAAAACGTTCCATCCTCTCTTATAAGAATTGGATCACTGACATTATTTATTGAATATTTTTGTTCACCTCTTATTAAGTCAGTCCAACTTACAAGGCTATGATCAAGTTTAAATCTCCAATGAGGTCTGCGCCCGGAAGATTCAAACTCAAGACGTTGAGTAGAACTTAAATTTAAAGCTGAACGGTCATATACAGGTGGCTTCCCTTGAGACAACAATTTTTTTCTAGAAAACTCCAAGTCTTCTTTAGTTTCATAGCAAGGATATAAATATCCGCTTTCCTTCAAAAGATCCGCCGCTTCTTGATACATCGATATTCTATCTGATTGATAGATCTCTTGATTCCAGCTTATTCCAAGCCATCTTAGATCGGCTGCAATAGAGCGTTTGTATTCAAAAGATGAGCGTAATATATCAGTATCGTCATATCTAAGTATAAAAATACCTTCTAAGCTATGAGATAAAAGTGCGTTAGCAATTGCAATACGCAAATTACCTAAATGGAGATTTCCTGTCGGGCTAGGAGCAAAACGTGTAATAACAGTCATAGAAAACCTTTAATCAAAAATACTTAGAGATTGTCACGAAATTTATTAGTTATCGGGTATCTACGTTCTTTACCGAAGCTTTTTTTGGTGAGTTTTACACCAGGAGGTGCTTGTCTCCGTTTATACTCAGCAGAATCCAACATTTTCCAAATACTCAACACTTCTTCCTTATCATGCCCTTTCTCAACAACATCTTGAATATCATTATCCTTCTCAATTAAGTTTAAAAGGATATCATCAAGAATATTGTATGGTGGTAATTTATCTTCATCCAATTGATTATAAGCTAGCTCGGCAGTTGGTTTTTTCACTATGACTTCTTCCGGTACAACATAACCAATAGGGCCCAAAAAATAATCAGAGAAGTTTTGATTACGCCACCTAGCTAATTCATATACTGTAGTTTTATAGACATCTTTTAAAACTGAGTAACCACCACACATGTCACCATATAGTGTAGCATAACCTACTGACATCTCAGATTTATTGCCAGTAGTTAGAACCATATATCCAAACTTATTAGAAAGTGCCATAAGGATTACAGCTCTAATACGAGCCTGAATGTTTTCCTCCGTAGCGTCACGTTGCTCATTTCTAAAAAGATCTGCTAATGCGTCCTCAAACCCGCTCACCAAAGTATCAATAGGTACAGCTTGGAGATTCACATTAAGTAACTCTGATGACTTATTAGCATCGGCTATAGATTCTTCACTCGTGAATTTTGACGGCATCATGACGCCACGAACATTTTTGGCTCCAATTGCATCAACTGCTACTGCTAAGGATAAAGCTGAGTCTATACCTCCAGAAATACCCAATAAAATACCTTGAAATTTATTTTTTCTAACATAATCACGAAGGCCTAAGGTCATAGCCTTATATATTGCTGAAATATTACCTGAACTATCTGCTATCAAATTAGTATTACATCCATAACTACTATCAATTTTTTTCCATGAAGTGCAAACAAATGATTCTTCAAACAATGGAGCTTTCACCTTAAGACTCCTATCAGCATTTAAAACAAATGACCCACCATCAAAGACTAGCTCATCCTGTCCTCCTACCTGATTAACATAAATTATCGGTAGGCCAGTTTCTGTTACTCTTGCAACTGCATGTGAGATTCTCTCATCAGGTTTGTTTGCCTCAAATGGGGAACCATTGATACTAACCAAAATCTCAGCTCCCGACTCAAGCAAACATTCAGCTACATCTTCATACCACATGTCCTCGCAAACCATAGTCCCAATCAACAAGCCCTTGAAATGTATAGGTCCAGGTAACCCGCCAGAGGAGAAAATACGGGCCTCATCAAAGACACCATAATTCGGCAAATGATGCTTATACCTCTGTGCAGCAACTTTTCCTGCATCAAGCAGCAAAAGGGCATTGTAGAGTTTTCCTTTATCACACCAAGGCGAACCAAGAATAATTGCTGGACCTCCGTCTTTGGTCTCACGTGCGAACTCCAGAACACTTGCTTCAACGACCTTCTGAAAAGCACGTTTAAGGACTAGATCCTCTGGCGGGTAGCCCGTGACAACTAACTCACTAGTAATTATGAGATCTGCACCCATCTTGTGAGCTTTTTTTCTTGTTTCGCGTAATAACTGAATATTACCATCAATATCACCTACTGTAGGATTTATTTGAGCTAAACATATTTTTAAATCAGATTTCATTTTCTCAAGTCTTAGTAAGATTTAAATTGTTTTGATAATAAAAGTCAGATGTTCAGGAATTTTTATGGGTATCTTGATCTTGATCAATTCTTTTATTTATAAGAAATTCTCTCCCAACCTTAACACTTGGAATACTATCGTATGCCACTATATCTGCCGTAGCATAAGTTTCTGACCAATTTTCAGGCAAATATGAACCCGTGCCAATAATATCTACTGGCACTTCCGCACTCGCCATTACTCTACACTTTTCAGGCCCAAAACCTGATGATGCAATAATCTGTACTTTCGGAAAACCTGCATTATCTAGTGAGTCTCGCATATGATAGATTGCAGCAGCAGTAACACCAGTACCTACTAACCAACGTAACTCTGCTTCACTTCTATATTCCCGTAAAGCACGTGGGCAATGTTGATCCAATACAGCGTACGAAGAGGCCATATCTAAGCCTTCAATATATCTTCCACCATGAGTATCTAGACGGACCGCAAGCCTACCAGAATTAGCAAGTTTCAGAAATTTAGCACATACCTCCAATGAGTCTGTCACCTCTTTTCCGTAATAGTCTACCAGAGCTGTAAGGTCATCTTCAGGAAAAGCCTCATTATACATCTCTGCTGCCCTTAATGTTGAACCAGCATACCCGACTAAAGCGTGCGGCATAGTGCCAATACCTTTATTATTACCAAAATATGATGACGTAGCATCATTTGTGCTACCTATGAAGCCTTTTGCATTTAATTCATTTTTTGCAGCATTAGAACCAACACTGGCAGCATAAGCCATCATCTCTGACATTTCTGTTCCAGCACAATGACGTGCATCCATCGCTACAAATCCTACTTTTGGCATTGTTGCACACATTGTATATGCATTATAAGCTGCCACACATGCAGCTCCAAGTCTCTGCAAATATAGAGTTTCTAGATCAACCAAGGCATGAAAGGAACCCGATAAGTATATGAGTGGATCACCCGCTCCGACCCAATCTCCTTCCTTAAATCTAGTATCAATTGAAATTTTTGCATTTCTTTCGGTAGTAACAGCATCTAACCAATTCAGCATTAACCTTGGAGCAAAGCAAACAGGTCTACGCATAAAAATCGCATAAGTGACATCCTTATCACCAAAACGACCAACAGTTTCCCTCGTTTTAACAAAATAACGATCCGTGTACTTTATTATATCTGGTCCGCGTGGTGACAGTCTTTTCACCATAATCACCCTTATTCTTAATAGGCCTAATCAGGTAAGCGAGACTTACCTACCCAATACTAACTTTCAACCCTCTCGGCAGAATTACCAATTTTAATCTCATTCTTTATCTGTTCTGCAATTAGAAAAGCAAGTTCAAGTGCTTGAGAAGCATTTAATCGAGGATCACAATGTGTATGATAACGATCTGATAAAGCATCTTCAGTAATAGCTTGAGCCCCGCCAAGACATTCTGTTACATCTTGGCCCGTCATCTCAAAATGAACCCCACCAGGATAAGTTCCTTCAGCTTCATGGACGGCAAAAAAGCTGCTCACTTCTGCTAAAATTTTATCAAATGGTCTGGTTTTATAACCATTTGATGATTTAATCGTATTTCCATGCATTGGATCACACGCCCACACAACCTTATACCCCTCTTCTTTTATTGATTTTACTAAAGGTGAGAGTTTTTGTTCAACTTGGTCAGCACCCATCCTTGCAATTAATGTTAATCTGCCTTGCTCATTATCTGGATTAAGAATCTCAACGAGCCTAACCAAGTCATCAGGATTCATACTTGGTCCAACTTTGATTCCTATTGGATTATTTATTCCCCTTAAAAACTCTACATGGGCTCCATCAATTTGACGAGTACGATCGCCGATCCATAGCATATGAGCCGAGCAATCATACCAATCCCCAGAAGTGGAATCTACTCTTGTTAGTGCCTCCTCATAACCAAGTATTAAAGCTTCGTGTGAAGTATAAAACTCTGTTTCTCTTATCTGAGTTGTATTATTTGATGTCATCCCGCACGCAGCCATGAACTGTAAAGATTCTGTTAAACTTGAGGCCAAATTTTTGTATTTAGCACCTTGAAGGGAATTAGCAACAAATCCCATATTCCAACTTTGCACTTCATGTAAATTTGCATAGCCACCCTGAGCAAAAGCCCTAAGTAAATTCAATGTACATGCTGACTGATTGTACACACGCAGTTGTCTTAATGGATTAGGTCTACGAGAATTGGCCTCAAATGCCATTTCGTTAATCATGTCACCTCTATATGAAGGTAGCTCAATACCATCTATAGTTTCTGTTGGTGCAGATCGAGGTTTTGCAAACTGCCCAGCTAGTCTCCCCACCTTTACAACAGGTCTCTTGGCTCCAAATATAAGGACAACAGCCATTTGCAGAAGTACACGAAAAGTATCCCTAATATTATCTGCATGAAATTCCGCAAAACTCTCTGCACAGTCACCACCTTGAAGTAAAAAGGCACGGCCATCGCAGACCTCTCCTAATCTTTCTTTCAAATTTCGAGCCTCACCAGCAAAAACAAGTGGTGGTAATTGCTTCAGTTCAGCTTCTACAGAGGCCAATTCAGACTCATCAGTCCATTCAGGTTGCTGCAGGACAGTCTTTGAACGCCAATCTTCAGGTTTCCAATTTCCAATCATAAAAATTTCCTAAATAATACAAATTTGGTCTGTTTGAACCTATACAGCTAAATTACTAGTTTTTAGCTTTTTTTATCCACAGAACATAGATAATTTTATAAAATCTGAACAAATATTAATACATTGTGACAAATTCTTCAGCTGTAGTTGGATGAACGGCCATAGTTTTATCAAACTGTTTCTTTGTAGCGCCAGCCTGGAGAGCTATGCCAAGTAACTGAATAATCTCGCTAGAACCATCTCCAACCATATGACATCCAACTACTCGATCACTCTCACGATCAACTACCAATTTCATAAATACTTTTGTTTCACGTCCTGTAAGAGTGTGCTTTAAAGGCCTGAAGCTGGTTTTAAATATATCAATAGCGTTGTATTCCTTCCTAGCTTGCTGCTCTGTCAAACCAACTACTCCTATCTCTGGTTGGGTAAAAATTGCAGTTGGGACGTTTCTATAGTCAGGCAATTGTGGATTTGAGTTAAATAATGTCTCAGCTAAACAACGCCCCTCATGTATAGCGACTGGCGTAAGATTAAGTTTATCTGTACAATCACCAATTGCATAAATATTAGAAACTGAGCTGCTAGAATTTTCATTGACGTTAATTGCACCTTTTTCGTTAGTCTGAATGCCAAGGCACTTAAGATCCAAATCTAGAGTGTTAGGTTTACGACCGATCGCAAAAAGAACCTCATCAGCATATATTTTGTCACCAGTTGAAGTAAAGACACATATACCTTCTGTGGTTTTAGATAGCTTAACTACATTTTCTTTCAATCTGATTTCTAATCCATCGCTTATCATATGTTCGTAAATAAAATTACGCACTTCATCATCAAATCCTCGCAAGATCATCTCAGAACGGTATAACTGAACAACCTTACTACCCAGACCGTTAAAGATAGTGGCAAGCTCACATGCGATATAACCACCACCAATAATAATTATCCTATCTGGCTTTTTGGGAAGATCAAAAACATCATTGGAATTTATAGCAAGATGAATACCATCAATATTAGGCATGTCGGGCCATCCCCCAGTTGCTATTAAGATTTTATCAGCTGACAAAATTTCTGAATTAACTTCAACACTATTAGTAGTTTTAAATTGGCCACGTCCTTGGAAAATTCTTACTCCAGAGTCCGTCAATAATTTCTTATAGATTCCTTCTAAGCGTCTTAATTCATTAGATTTATTAGTAATTAGCTCTGGCCAGTTAAAAACTGGGTCTTCAACCTGCCAACCATATCCTCGGGAATCAGAAAAATCATGAGCAAAATGAGAAGCATATAATAAAAACTTTTTCGGTATACACCCTCTATGAACGCAAGTCCCACCTATCTCAGCTTGTTCTATTATAGCTACCTTAGCACCATAACTAGCTGCTCTACGCGCACATGCAACGCCACCAGAGCCAGCACCCAGCACTAAGAGGTCAAAATCAGACAATTTATATCTCCAGATTGATATTAAAATTATGAATTAACATATTTATTTGATAATCGCGAAGGTAAATTCTGCTAATAAGTAGTGTTAAGCTGGACGAAACAGTCTTTCAGTAATATATATTATTATTAAATGATAAAATGCGATACAACCCCTCACAAAATTCTATCGGCGAAAAAGAAAGAAAATCGTCGCCGATTTCTTAAGTTCTCTGCACTATCGGCAGTGGTTTTTTTAACCTATGGAATTCAAACTACAAATGCTGGTTATTGGGCAAATAAAGAGCGAAAGATCAAATTAAGGAACCTTTGGACTAATGAAAAAATATCAGTTGTCTATTGGCAAGATGGAAAATATATAAATAAAGCCCTTCAGACAATAAATAATCTTTTACGCGACTGGCGTACAGGCGAAGTTGGTGAAATATTTTATCAACTTCCAGATCATCTTATAAAAATTGCCACCTTTTTAGATGCAGATGCAGAATTTGATGTAATCTCTGGTTTTAGATCGACAAGGACTAATTCATGGCTTGCTGGAAACAGTGAAGGAGTATCGATTAATAGTCTTCATACAATCGGAATGGCTATCGATATACGTCACCCAAAAATAAGCACAAAAGAATTATTCATAGCTGGAAAAAAATTAGAACTTGGGGGAGTTGGCTACTATAAAGAATCAGATTTTGTTCACATCGATGTTGGCCCATCAAGAACCTGGATAAAATCGTGAATAAAAACTAGACTCTAAGAAAGAAGAATAATGCCCGAGCAACTTCCTCAGGTTTTTCTTCTGCTAAGAAGTGCCTTGAGTCGATGCTTCCTCCAGTAACATCTATAGCCCTATCCCTCCATACTTCCAGAACATCATACCATTTATTTATGGCACTATTTCTGCCCCATAAAGCTAGAACTGGACAATTTATTTTATTATGAGAATCAAGTTTATCATCTTCTAAGTCTATGGAAGAAGCTGCACGATAGTCCTCACAACTTGCTTTTATCATATCAGGATTTGAGAAACAGCGCTCATACTCAGCAAGAGCTTCAGAAGAGAAATAGTTTAAAGACCCGCCCCAACTCTTCAAACACCACTGTAGGAAATATTTTGGATCAAAACCAATCAAATGTTCTGGCATATCAGACTTCTGAGCAAGAAAGAACCAATGGAAATATCCCATGGCCTTTTCCATGTCTGTTTGTTCAAATGCAAAAAGTGTTGGAACAATATCTAATACAGCTAACCGAGTTATATATTTAGAATAATCAATAGCCATCCTATGTCCAACACGTCCACCTCGGTCATGCCCGACAATTGCAAAACTTTCGTAGCCTAATTCTTGCATTACTTCGAATTGATCTTTTCCACTAGTTCTTTTGCTGTATGTTTGATGGTTAGGATCGGATATTGGTTTATCTGAATCACCGTATCCCCTCAAATCAGTTAAAATAACTGTAAAATGTTGAGCTAATATTGGTGCAACCTTATGCCACATGAAATGGGTTTGCGGATAACCATGCAGCATTAAGATCGCAGGACCCCTTCCACCTTTCATAACATTGATATTTATTCCGTTTGCTTTAATGCAAAGGTTAGTAAAACCATCAAACATACATATCCTTTCAATATTGTAAGGTTTTATAATTAAATAGATTATTTTTTTAAGGTTAATACATAATCACTTATTTACTAATAAGATATTCTTTAGATTGCATCTCTAATAGTCGAGAAGCTGTTCTCTTAAATTCGAATTTTCCATTACCATCAGTGTATAATTTTGAAGGGGGTACCTGCGCAGAAAGAATTATTGATGCACGGCTTTCATATAATATGTCAATTAAAGATATAAATCGCTTTGCTTCATTCCTTTGATCTGGCCCCATACATGGAACTTCTTCAATTAAGAAAGTATGGAATTCTTCAGAGAGTGCTATATATTCAGCTGCACCAATTGCCTTACGGCATAGGTCATCAAATGTCATCCATGCAACGCCTTTAGAGGCTTTTGGAACAATTAACTTTCTTCCCATAATACTTAATTCTACAGGCTCTAGCTCACCTCCTCCAGTAAGTTGAAGAAATGCTTCCTTCATTTTTTGCGATGTACTGGTATTTAATGGTGTTAAATATAGTTCATTTTCACGCAGGAAGAGCTGGCGATAATCATTACCGCCATCCAACTCTATCACAGACATCTGAGACTTAACAATTTTAATGAATGGGATAAACCGATCTCGATTAACTCCACCATCATATAGAGAGTCCGGTGCTCTATTAGAGGTTATTACTGGCACTATACCCCATGAAAAAAATTCTTTGAATAATCTTCCAAGAATCATGGCATCGCCAATATCTGTAACTTGAAATTCGTCAAAACATAATAACTTCACCTCTCCTGAAATTCTGGAAACTATTTTTTCAAGAGGATCTAAATCATTACTGCCAGATATACGTGCTAAATTAATTTGACGATGAAATTCTTGCATGAATTTATGATAGTGTACGCGGCGTTTATTAGACAAAGGAATAACATTATAAAATAAATCCATTAACATGGTTTTTCCACGTCCAACATCACCCCATAAATATATACCTTGTATTTGTTTAGGAGATGTACGGCGAAAAAAAAACCTGCGATGGGTTGGCTTTACTAATTTTTGAGCTAATTTCTCTAGTTCATATATAACTGCTTCTTGAACAGGGTCAAATTTAATCTCTTCTGATTTAATAAGTTTCCTATATTCATTAATCAAATTTTCATTTCTCATATTTCAGTTCTGCTTTTCTTTACAGCATTCAGATAAGTTATGCCTATATCTAATATAAGCAGGCTGCTAATGTTTATATTCCACATCTGTAAAAATTATTGATAAGGGAATCCAGACAGGGCTTTAACCTATTGAAAATAATTACCAACAACTAAATATCTATACTTTATAATTTATACTCTAGTGTTAATTTTTAGTAACCTTTTAATATGATTGTATCTTTATTATGAACCTAGAACACCTTAAACACTTTAGCCAATCTAACAGTTTTTTTTCCGCTCCAAGAGACTGGGGGATGAACACTTCACATTATAGCACACCAATATATGAGGGAAAATGGAACTATATCATTGAAACTTTATCCAAGATTGCTAATGATGAACCAAGGACAGTCACCCTTAAAAATAATATATCTGAGGGTAAATTACAGCTCTGCCAAAAAAGTCTGATTTTCAAGTTTCCAGACTTAATTTGGATTCAAGCAATTACAATTGATGAATATTCAAGTTCAGTAGCAATATTCAGTAAAGCTAAATATGGAAAATATGATTTTGGTGTAAATAAAAAACGTGTTCTAAGGTGGATAGACAAACTATCCGATAAAATTCCTATAAAGACTTCCTAGATGTTAGGAGATTATAGATTCTCAGAATAGGGATATAAACAATGCAAGCTCTCACTGCTAATACCATATATACTGGATATAGAGAACTTACAAAACACGCAATCATTATAAATGATAAAGGGAGGATTGACGCAGTAATACCATTAGATGATTTACCTAAAGGTATCAAAGTTGAGAAAATATCTCCAGGCCTTATCGCACCGGGCTTTATTGACCTCCAAGTGAATGGAGCGGGTGGGTTCATGTTTAGTGAATTACCAACTTTAAAGTGTATATCTGCTATTGCTGAGGCCCAGGCAAAATTTGGAGTCACAGGATTTCTTCCTACTCTTATCACAGGGCCTCTAGAAAATATGATTAGAGCTTCTGGTGCGGTTGATAAAGCAATTAATAACATCCCAGGTGTCTTAGGTATTCATTATGAAGGCCCTTTTTTGAACTCAAATAATGCAGGCATCCATGAAATTAAGTACATTAAGGAATTTAACAATGATTTAGCTTCCCATTTGATACCGAGCAAGTTTGGTAAAACCATAGTTACCCTTGCTCCAGAAGTTATTTCAGATAAGCAAATAGAACACCTAACTTCCGTAGGAATAATTGTTGCGGCTGGTCATACATCAGCAAATATAAACGAATTATCAAATGCAGAGAAAGCAGGGTTAAGAGGGGTCACACATTTATATAATGCAATGTCACAAATGACAGCAAGATCACCAGGAACAGTAGGTGCTGCCTTAGCTAATGATAATCTTTGGTGTAGCATTATTGCTGATGGGAATCATGTTCATGATGCTGCCTTTTTAACTGCTGTACGTGCCAAACCTCCGGGAAAATTAATTCTTATAAGTGACTCTATGGCACCTACAGGAAAGTCGAATATGAAAATATTTACAGCCTGTGGTCAAACACTCTTTATCAAAAATGGGAGATGCATTACTTCTAAAAACAAGCTTGCAGGTTCATTGAGCTCCCTAGATTCAGCAGTAAGATATTGCGTTAAAAAGATAGGAATACCAATCAGTGAGGCTTTAAGAATGGCGTCTACATACCCTGCTAAAGCTATAGGTGAAGATAATCGCAGAGGGTTAATAAAGTCTGGTTATATTGCTGACCTTGTAGTATTGGATGAATCCTTATACCCTCAAAATATCTGGATATCTGGAAAAAAAATCTGTTCAGATAAATATCTAAAATGATGATTGGCATTGATATAGGGGGCACGAAGATAGCTGCTATTTCACTTAGTAGTGAGGGGAATAATTTAAAAACTATTTCAACATTTGTTCCAAAAAATTATGATCAGTTTCTTAGAGAATTAATTACAATTGTAGAACAATTAAGGAAAAAAACTGGTATAAAAGAAAAAGGTATAGGTATCAGTTTAGCAGGTAATATTAATCCAAATGGATCAATTAAACGTGCTATAAACCTGCCTTGGCTAACATGCAAGCCACTTAAATCAGACATAAAAAAACTATTGCATCAAGAACATATTTATATTGCTAACGATGCAAACTGTTTCACTGCTTCAGAGGCTTATGATGGTGCAGCAGCTGGATCTAATGTTGTTTTTGGTGTAATTTTAGGAACAGGAGTTGGTGGTGGCCTTTCAATAAATAATCGCTTAATAACTGGGATCAATAGTCTTTCTGGAGAGTGGGGACATATACCCTTTCCTCAATGGAAAAATACTATTTTACCTAAAATAAAATGTACTTGTGGCGAATATGGCTGCATTGAAACCTTCTTGTCTGGGAGAGGACTACAAAAAATTTACGAGTCCTTATCTGGAAATTTAATTGATGTTCCTCAGATTATTGAGGAATATTCTAGTGGAGAAATTATAGCAAAAAGTGCTTTAGATACTTATCATCAAAGACTAGCAGAAGCACTTGCCATGGTGGTAAAATTATTTGACCCTGATATCATTGTGCTAGGAGGTGGCCTTTCACAAATAAACAGCATATACAATAACGTTCCTAAAAAAATTCAAGTACTATTAGCAATCGATAATTTGAACACACAAATAGTAAAGGCTAAACATGGCCCCGCTAGTGGTGTACGCGGAGCCGCAAGACTTATACAAACAAATTAGAGATTTCGTTATATGAATTAAATTGCTGGAGATCTGAAATGCCAAAGGAAATAACTGCTTGGTTTTCAATAGGAAGTACATATACATATTTAACAGCTCTTAGAATAAGAAAGCTTATTAATCAGCATGATATCGTACTTGTTGTGAAGCCTATCAGTATCCGTCAAATTATGAAAAACATGAATAATATTCCCTTTCCACCAGAAAAGAAATCAAAGTTGGTCTACATGTGGCGAGATATTGAACGGAGAGCTAATCTCTATGGAATTCCAAAGCCTAATGTCCCGGCTCCCTATCCTCTTAAAGCATTTGATGTGGCAAACACAGTGGGGGTTGCATTAAATTCTCAGGGACTTTATCTAGACTATTTTGAAGCAACATACAAATCTTGGTTTCTAGACGGACATGAGTCTGGGTCTGAGGAAAACCTTAGATTTTGTGCAAAAGAACTAAACATAAGTTATGATGAATTGTTAAGCACTTCTTTCTCTAAAACAGTCTCAGAAGAATACAAAACTAATACTCTTGAAGCTGAAAAATTAGGCATATTTGGAGCACCATCATTCACAGTTGGGAGTGAATTATTCTGGGGTGATGACAGGCTTGAGGATGCTATAAATTTTGCAAAGTAGTCGGTGAATATAGGAGCCACAACCAATCTAAGATTCATTATCTACTAAAAGCATATAAAATAACATAAGGTTTATATTTACGATTAGCCATCTAAGTCCTTAATTCTCTCAACAAGGTAGATGTTTCTTTGATAATTTGATTTATCTCACGTTCTTCTGTATCCCACCTGGTAACCAGACGTATAGTATTTGTTGTTTCCCATGGCTCAGGCCAACCATAGAACTCTGCCCCAAGATTTTTTAATCCCTCTATAACTTTTGAAGGTAATGTCACAAAGACCTCATTGGATTGAACTTTACCCTCAACAATAACACCATCTAATGCCTGAAATCCTTTTTGAAGTTTTAAGGCAAGATCATTCGCTTTATCAGCCAACCTTAACCATAGGTCATTTTCCGTATATGCAAGCAGTTGTGAAGATATAAAACGTCCCTTAGATAAAAGTTGGCCTGCTCTTTTATGACGAAAAGATAGATCATCAGCTAATTCTTCACGAAAAAGGATTATTGCCTCAGCTGCTATTGTCCCATTTTTTGTTGCCCCAAAAGATAAAACATCAACTCCACACCGCCATGTAACATCCGCAGGAGAAACACCTAAGTTTGATACTGCATTAGCGAAACGAGCTCCATCCATATGTAAAAAAAGATTATTGCTCTTAACAATTTCTCCAAGAGCTGAGACTTCATCTACATTATAGACCATACCCATTTCTGTTGCTTGAGTTATACTTAGAACTGATGGTTGTGAACAATGAACAAACCCCTTTCCAGACTTATCTAAAGCATCTAAAAAACTATCTGGAGAGATTTTTGCCCCTGCCCCCTCAATTCCTACTAACTTTGCACCACCAGTCATTAACTCAGGGGAACCGCACTCATCAGTGGCAATGTGAGAATTAACATGACAATATATTACCCCATATGGAGGAGTTAAAACAGAAAGACCAATTGCATTCGCCGCTGTACCAGTCACCGCAGTATAAACAATCACATTTCGCTCAAACAGCTCACAAAATCTTTTCTGCAAACGTTCAGTAAAATCATCATTGCTATACGGGGTAGCTGTGCCCGTGTTAGCTAAGGTGATTGATTCAATAATTTCTGGTGCTGCTTTACCAATATTATCACTCCGAAAATCCATGTTTTAATCCTATACGCTTATATGATCGACAATTCTAAATTAATAAATTTCCCTTTTATTGGGTCTATACTCCATGCTTTTATATCCTTCATGGTGTCTCCAGAAGTGCCAATAATAAGCCAAAAAAGATTTGGCTCATGTGCACTTGCTAGGTCAATCTCAGAGGGAACAGCCTCTCCACCAGGGTGAGTATGATAATGACCTACAATTCCTATTGGAAGATTTCGAGTATCACGCTCTAGCTGCAGACGAATAACTGGATCAATTTCAAATCTTTTATGTCGTTCTCTTTTTGCCACATTACTCGTTGGAACCACCTTCGTTACCATTACTGAGTTTGGCAACAATCCAGATCCTAAGAAAAGCCCACAAACTTCCTCACCCTTTGATAAACTAATAGATCTTTTTATCACCGAAAGTTGCTCTGCATGCACAGTTATCATGCGATTATTGTTTATTTGTAATTGACAAGGTGTTTTTTATTGAAACATTTTTTATATCAATAAAATAAAGTTTTTGCCCTTGATCTGGAACAGAAACCAATAAAACTAAATGACCTCCAGAGGCCACAATTGACTCCACTTCTGCCCCCTTTGGCAGTTCCAATGACTTTTGTAAATACAAATCATTCGATAATACCGGCATTTTATCTTTATCTATGATTTCAGTAAGTTCATTTCTTTCAGGCTCGCTGTTGCCTGATAGTTTGCCATACATCATAATTGCCAACAAAACTACGCCAGCAACAATTAAAATACCCATAACTACAACTGCGACCTTAAGAAATGGTATCATATCTAGCCAAACTTATACTGTGAGCCTCATGGATAAAAACCGCTACAATAATACAGTGTCTATTGCTGACAACGGTCAAAGATTAGACAAATATCTCTCTGAGCAGACCGAGGGTATATCACGCACACGTATCAAGTCCCTTATTGAAAATGGAAAAATATATATAAACAATCACAAGATAACTGAGCCAGCATACAGGGTCAAATCTAAGCAATGCATAATCTTTGAATTACCTGTGATACCAGCAATTGCCAAACCAGTACCACAAAAAATTGAACTTGATATTGTTTTTGAAGATAAATATTTAATCATCGTTAATAAGCCCTCAGGATTAGTTGTCCATCCAGGCCCAGGTAACCCTGATGGAACATTAGTAAACGCACTTATTGCACATTGTGGTTCAAGTTTGTCAGGAATAGGTGGAGAAAGAAGACCTGGAATAGTTCATAGATTAGATAAGGAAACAAGCGGCCTAATAGTTGCTGCAAAGAATGATATTGCCCATAGAGGACTAGCAAATCTATTTGAGAAACGAGATCTAAAACGAATCTATTGTGCAATTATATGGGGAACAATTAAACCACTAAATGGTAGAGTTATAAAAAATATTGGTCGCAGTAAAATAAACAGGAAAAAGATGGCTGTAGTCGACTCTGGAGGAAAGTATGCTGAAACTAATTACCAAACAGTGAAGAAACTTAGCCCATTCCCTCTTAGTATAATCGAATGCCAATTAAAAACGGGGAGAACTCATCAGATTCGGGTTCATATGTCTCATTTAGGGCATTCCATAGTTGGAGATAAAGTTTATGGTGGAAAACAACGAAAAAAAGAAAAAATTAATGCAGAGGGTCTTAGCAATGCAATTCAAATTTTAGATCGTCAAGCATTGCATGCAAAAAGTCTGTCATTTAAGCACCCAATAACTGGAAAACAAATATCAATTGAAACTAAATTACCATCTGATATGGAAAACTTCCTTAGTCTAGTAAAATCAGCTCCGAATAAAAAAAACCCTTGTAATTCAAGATAATAGATACAATATAGCGTTTTTTGATCCAATTGATTAATATCAACGTATAATATATGTATTTCGAAGCTCTTATAAAAACCCTTATAAATTTAACATAGGAATTAATTATAATGCCAGCAGCCCTCCCAACAATCACCTCGGAACGAGGGGTTTCTAGGTATCTTCACGAAATTAGGCAGTTTCCGATGTTAGAGGCTGAGCAAGAATTTATGCTTGCAAAACGTTGGAAAGAACATGGTGACGCAGACGCAGCACATGCACTTGTAACTAGCCACCTTCGCTTAGTTGCAAAAATTGCAATGGGGTATAGGGGTTATGGGCTCCCTGTTGGAGAATTAATTTCTGAGGGAAACGTTGGGTTGATGCAAGCAGTTAAACGTTTTGAACCCGATAGAGGATTCCGTCTAGCCACTTATGCAATGTGGTGGATTAGAGCATCAATTCATGAATATATCTTACACTCATGGTCTCTAGTAAAAATTGGAACAACTGCAGCACAGAAAAAACTTTTCTTTAATTTAAGGAAAATTAAAGGACAACTCAAAGCCATTGATGAAGGTGATCTTAGCCCAGAACAAGTTGAACATATAGCTGAAGCACTTAATGTATCAGAGGATGACGTCATCAGCATGAATAGGCGAATGACTGGCCCAGACCAATCCCTCAACACTCCTGTCAGTGAAGAAGGAGGCGGAGAGTGGCAAGACTGGCTAGAAGATACCCAAGACAATCAAGAATCAATGTCATTAGAAAATAATGAACTAGCTTATCGACGTTCCTTGCTTCTTGAAGCATTACCTCACCTTAATGATAGAGAGAGGCACATTATTGAGGAACGGAGACTCAAAGAAGAACCCACGACTCTCGAGTCACTTAGTGAAGTTTACGGTATTTCCCGTGAACGGGTGAGACAGATTGAGGTCAGAGCATTCGAGAAATTACAAAAGGCCATGCATAATGCAGGACAACAGAAAAAGGGTTCTTCAAGCTCAAAAATTGCATAATCAGCTCTGGTAAACTTCAATAGATATTATTCGAAGCCCTATGAAAATGGATCATGGACTAATATGGTGTCTTCTCTCTCAGGGCTTGTTGATAAGAGTGCGACAGGTACCTGTATAAGTTCTTCTATTCTTCTGACATATTTAACAGTTGTAGCCGGTAATTCTTCCCAAGATCTTGCACCTTTAGTGCTTTCATCCCATCCGTCTAACACCTCATATATAGGTTCAGCGTTTTCTTGATCTACTAATGATGATGGCAAATAATCAAACGTTTTTCCATTAATCTTATATCCAGTACAAACGTTTAAATTTCCAATGCCATCTAAGACATCAAGTTTTGTCAAAGCAATACCATTAATTCCACTAATTTTGGCCATTTGTCTTACTAAAACAGCATCAAACCAACCACAACGCCTTTTCCGGCCTGTAACTGTTCCAAATTCTCGCCCTCTTTCACCAAGTGTTTTTCCAATTTCGTTGTCTAACTCAGTGGGGAAAGGGCCTGAGCCCACTCGAGTAGTATACGCTTTAGTGATACCAAGAACATAATTTACAGCAGAAGTTCCGATACCTGCACCTGCCCCAACTTGGCTTGCCATGGTATTTGATGAAGTAACAAAAGGATAAGTTCCATGATCTATATCAAGCAGACCTCCCTGTGCCCCTTCAAACAAAATTAACCTTCCGTCACGTTGCACTTTATCAAGTATACGCCAGACAGAACCAGAATAAGGCAGAATTTTATGAGATATCTCTCTAAGCTGAGATAAAATTGACTCTACTTTTATATCATCTATTTTTAAGCCTCGTCGAAGAGCATTATGGTGGACTAATAATTCTCTAATTCTTAGTTGCAAGGATTGTTGATCATTTAGATCACATATTCTGATAGCCCTCCTACCAACCTTATCCTCATAAGCAGGGCCTATTCCTCTGCCGGTGGTGCCGATTTTATGGCCACCTCTAAGTTGCTCTCGGGCCTGATCAAGATCTCTATGCAAAGGTAATATCAAACATGCATTATCAGCAATAACAAGATTGGTAGGAGAAATCTCAATTCCTTTTGCTTGAACTGCATCAATTTCACTAATTAATGCCCATGGGTCTACTACTACTCCATTACCAATTACTGAGAGCTTACCACCCCGGACAACGCCAGAAGGTAATAATGAAAGTTTATATTCAACTTCATCAACAACTAGAGTATGGCCTGCGTTATGTCCGCCCTGAAAACGAACCACAACATCAGCTCGGTGTGACAGCCAGTCAACGATCTTACCTTTTCCTTCATCTCCCCACTGGGAGCCTATTACTGCAACATTTCCCATCAGTCTAGCCTAAAATTTTTCATACAGTGTGAATCTTAGAATTAATCAAAAAATGACTACACGCGAGGCGTTGGGCTTCAGACTTAATATCATCAATGCTGTCTAGACCCTGAATTGTTATCCAACCTTCTTCCCTATGTTTTGCTGATATTTCTCTGCTAATATCAGCTGGAATAAACAGTCTATTCTTACCAGTTTTGCTTGGAACTGCTCTCATTAAAGTATCCAAATATAAAGTACAACCAATTGCAGATTCTTTAAGGTTTTTTAATTGGATATTATAACGGCCTCCGCGTCCAATCTCACCCCGTACACCTTTTGCAAACAAAGTGAAACTTATACCTGTATGATATTCAAATGACTTACGTTCAACTGGATCAACTGTAATGGATAATGTTGGGTCACCTGATATCAGGAGACTCGCTATTTGTTCTAAATTTTTTATATGTTCAAGTGCAGCAGACGGGAGATTAATTTTTGACAATTGTTCTAAAGCGGGGGCCGCAGAACCGATAGACCGTAATAAAGAGAGAAGTGGCTCAGCATAATTACCAGCAAGTTTGCGAACTCCTGACTCATCTTTACGATCAAGCATATTATGTAGTGACAGACGCTCTGAATCCCCAAACGGCAACTCATCAAGAATAGTTGTAATAAGTTTTGGGGTATTTAGATCAATACTTAGGTCATTAACACCAACAGACTTCAAACAATCAGCTGCTAAAAGAATTACTTCTGCATCTCCTAAAATAGATGATGGGCTAATCAGTTCATATCCAACTTGGCAAAATTGTCTTTCTGGTCTTAGTTCATTACCCCTAACTCTCATTATGTCAGCACTGTAACTAAGTCGTAAAGGTCGAGGTGATTTTGATAATCTTGTCAAAGCAATTCTTGCAACCTGAGGGGTCACATCCGACCTTATTGCTATCATTCGATCTGATACAGGATCCATTAAACGAAACGTTTGTCCCTCCAAGCCAGCACCAACCCCTGACAACAATCCTTCTTCAAACTCTACAAATGGCGGCTTCACTCTCTCATATCCGTGACAAGAAATATGCTTAAGTAATGTTTCACTAATAGCTGCCTCATGAGCAGAGTCAGAGGGTAACAGGTCTTTCAAACCTGCTGGCAAAAGTGCTATCTTATTACTTTCATTCATATTGGATATAAAACTCATAACTAGCTAGTTAAAAAATTATAAGTAACTCAAAATCGTAATAATTTGACTTGTTTTACGGCTGGTAGTTCACTTAGGGCCAATAGAACAGAACTAGAGACTGAATTATCAACAGAAATTAGGGCTATAGCATCACCTCCCTCTTTTGATCTACCAAGGGCAAAAGTTCCTATGTTTACCCCAGCATCCCCAAGAGTTAGTCCAAGTCCACCAATCAAGCCTGGCTTGTCCTCATTAGTCACGTAAAGCATATTAGCTGTTAATTGAGCTTCAATGGGTATTCCTTTAATATTTACAATACGTGGTTTATCATCTGAAAACAAAGTACCAGAAACACTGCGTTCCTGTTTTTCGGTTATAACACTCAACCTGACTAAAGTTCGGTAATCACGACACTCAATATTTTTTACTTCTCGCACATTAATACCTCTTTCCCGAACTATTAGAGGTGCACTTACAGCATTTATATTATCTAACTGAGGTCTTAACAATGCTGCTAGAATAACAGAATTCATAGGCTCTGTATTAACCTTCGCAACCTCACCCTTATACTCGATACTTACACTCTTTATTCCAGAGGTTGTTAATTGACCTGCAAAACTTCCTAATTGATCTGCCAATGTAAGATAAGGCCCTAGAGCAGCCATTTCTTCTGGGCCAATAGAAGGCACATTAACAGCATTAGTTACTGTCCCTTCTATAAGAAAATCACTCATCTGTTCAGCAACTTGAGCTGCAACATTTTCTTGTGCCTCCTGTGTGGAAGCTCCTAAATGGGGTGTTGCTACTATCTCATCCATTCCAAATAAAGGACTTTCTAAAGCCGGTTCATCTGTAAAGACATCTAGTGCTGCTCCTGCAACATTTCCAAGGTCTATAGCATTTTTAAGTGCTTTTTCGTCTATGAGCCCCCCCCTTGCACAGTTAACTATCCTTACATCAGGCTTAACATTAGAGAATGCGTCTTTGTCTAATATATTTCTAGTCTCATCATTCAATGGAACATGCAAACTAATTATATCAGAGCGTTCTAAAAGTTGCTCAAATTCTACTTTTGTTACACCAATTTCATTCGCCCTATCAACTGAAATGTATGGATCAAAAACAATAACCTTCATACGTAACCCAATTGCTAAACCTGCTACAATAGCCCCAATATTTCCACACCCAATGAGGCCTAATGTCTTATTTTGAATCTCAACACCCATAAATCGGTTTTTTTCCCACCTCCCTGCCTGAGTCGATATATTAGCAAGTGGGATTGCTCTTACAAGAGACATCATCATTGCAATAGTATGCTCTGCTGTGGTGACGGAATTTCCAAAAGGTGTGTTCATTACTGCAATGCCACGTGCGGTTGCTGCAGAAAGGTCGATATTATCAATACCAATACCAGCACGGCCAATTACCTTTAATTTTGCTCCTGCATTTATAATTTCAGCTGTGACCTTAGTATTTGAACGTACTGCCAAACCATCATATTCAGATATTTTTGTGGAAAGATTCTCTGGGCTAAGGTCTGTTATGACATCAACATCAATTCCTCTTTGCTCAAAAACTTCACGAGCACGTAATGACATTACGTCTGAAATTAAAACTTTAAGCATAAAATTTTTCATTTCTTTCTATATTTTTGCTTACATTATCCCATGCCCAATCTAGCCAAGGAAGTAATGCCTCAATATCGGAAGTTTCAACAGTTGCACCACCCCAAATCCTTAGGCCTGGGGGGGCAGCTCTATGTGTGTTTATATCATAAGCTGCGTTTTCTAACTCTAAGAGACGACAAAATTCTTCTACTACCTTCCACCGAGCCTGCTCATCGAGCTCAATAAACCAGCTAGCTGTTAAACTAAGACATATGGAAGTTCGAGAACGTGTTTCCAATTTTTGCGATAAAAATTCTATCCATTCTGTCTTATTTACCCAGTTTTCAACAGCCTCAAAATTTGAAGTACATCTATTAATCATAGAATTTAGACCGCCTTCACGTTCTATCCATCTTAATGAGTCAAGTGCATCCTCTATAGTCAGCAGTGATACAGTATTAATTGTGTTTCCTTCAAATACAGCATTATCAAATTTTCCCTTCTTGGAAAGTCTGAATAATTTTGGGATCGGCCATGGTGGAACAAAGGTGTTAATTCTATTAATAGCTCTGGGAGATAGAATAAGCATTCCAAATCCTGCTTCACCTCCCATGACTTTCTGCCATGACCAAGTAGTTGCATCTAACTTTTCCCATGGTAAGTCATAAGCAAAAATAGCTGAGGTAGCATCGCATATGGTAATACCCTCTCTGTCTGTAGAGATCCAATCCCCATTCGGGACCCTAACGCCAGAAGTTGTACCGTTCCAAACAAAAACAGTATCACGAGATGGACTAACAAGGTTAAGATCTACTATTTCACCGTAATTAGCCCGAATAATTCGGCTATCAAGTAAAGTTAATTGAGTTTCTGCATCAATTACCCATTGATCTCCGAAATTCTCCCATGTGAGAAAATCTACACCACGTTTTCCCAATAAAGACCACATAGCCATTTCTACAGCACCAGTATCAGATCCTGGAACAATTGCGATACGATAGTCGTCAGGCAATTTAAGAAGCTTATGCGTAAGTTTTAATAACTCTATGATCTTAGATTTTGGCTCAGGTGCCCTATGGGATCTACCCAAGATTGCACCATTTAAACAATTCACGTTCCATCCAGGACGCTTTGTACAAGGGCCAGACGAGAACAATGGATTACGAGGCTTTAGCGTCGGTTTTCTCACAAAAACTATCTTGAAATTACAAGGGGTTATTAAATGGCGATACTACGGATCACAATACATTACGTCAACGAGATCACAAAATATGTTTACTACAATTTTTATTAAAATATTAAAACTTAATTCTACCTTTAAGATATTGGACTGCCTGACCTTTTAATTCCACTCGATCTTCTATTAACCGACAATGTATTTCTCCTCCACGTTTTGAGACCTGATGAGCTAAGAGGTCTAACTTATTCATTTTAGAAGCCCAATATGGTGTAAGCATGCAATGTGCAGATCCACATACAGGATCCTCAGGCACACCATATTTGGGACAAAAAAAACGTGAAACAAAATCAGCTGGGCTTTCGGAAGGGGCTGAAGCAGTAACTATTACACCCCGCCTATCTAATTTTTGTAGCTTATGCTGATCTGGATTCAAAGCCAGAATATCTCCCAATGAATCATATACTGCTAGATAATCCAAGCCTACAAAAACAGACTTAGGCTTAATTCCTAAGCCTGAAATAAGATTATCAGGAGGATCGCAAGCCTCAAGATTTTCACTAGGGAAATCCATGGAAAGAAAATCTCCTTCATGCTTCACACTTAACACACCGTTAGAACGAGATTCAAATTTAATAGTCTTAGACTTGTAATCTGGGAAAGAAAAAACAACATATGCAGTTGCCAGAGTAGCGTGACCACACAATCCAATTTCACTAGATGGGGTAAACCACCTAATTTCATAGCCACTACTTTTTGGCACTATGAAAGAAGTTTCAGATAAGTTGTTCTCAAGTGCAATAGATTGCAGTAATTTATCATCTAGCCAAGAATCTAGAGGAACCACTGCTGCTGGATTGCCACTGAATACTTTACTGGTAAAGGCATCTATTTGGTATAAAGTTAATTCCATGCTCAAAAAATATTTTATACTCTCTATTGTTATAAAACCTAATTTTCATAGATATTTAATTAACTTAATTCAATCATTCAGATTCATACTTGTTTTTTTATTAATTTTTCTATCAACTTATGTTGGCTCAATAGAGATAGATAATACTCTTGCAGCTCAGAATTCAAACCAAAGTGATAATTTCTTTATTGGTCTTAAGTATTGGTATTCAGGACAATATGAACGTGCAAAAAAATCGTGGATAATAGACGCAAACAATGGTGATGCAGACGCACAATATCACCTTGCCACATTATATGAAACGGGTACTGGTGTTAAAAAAAATATAAATATAGCGGCAAAGCTATATGCTGAAGCCGCAGCAAGAGAATTTCCTGAGGCAGCAATTAGACTTATAAACTTAAAAAATCAGGGATTAACCAACACTACATCTAATAATTTAGCACTAAGTTATCTTATCAAAGCTGCAAAAAATGGTTCAGCAAAAGCCCAATATGCACTGGGTAGTACTTATGAACGTGGCTACATTACAATACAAAATTATCCAAATGCAGCACTTTGGTATGAGAAAGCTGCAAAACAGGGAATTACAGAAGCTCAGTATAATCTTGCGATCTTGCTAGAATATGGACTAGGTGTTACCAAAGACTCTTTCGAAGCAAATAAATGGTATATGAAGGCTGCATCAAAAGGTAATACAGATGCACAAAACAACATTGGTTATCAGTATCAGTACGGCCTAGGTCTTAAAAGAAACTTAGAAAAGGCCATATATTGGTATAAAAAGGCAGCTATAGCAGGTAATTCTGTTGCACAAAACAATCTGGCCATAATGTATCAATTTGGTTACGGCATTCCCAAGAATCTAAAAAAGGCCATATATTGGTATAGAAAAGCAGGACTAATTGGAAATAAGAACGCACAAAACAGTCTTGGGCTAATGATTGTTAATGGACTTGGTATAGAAAGAGAACCTGTAGAAGCTATGACCTGGTTTATATTGGCCAATTTAAACCAAGATAAAGTTGTCCGTAATGCAAATGATAATAAAAATAAGTTAGAATTACAGCTTACTAAATTAGAACTTCAACAGGCACTTAATAAGGCAAATAAAATTCAGCAGAATATTAACAAGTATTATTCAAGAAAACAAATTAACCTTATAAAGGTAGTCCAACCTTATCAAAATGAGAATAGACTGATTGCAGTTCAACGTTACCTACGTGCTCTTGGTTACTACCAAGGAGAAGTTGATGGCATTTTGGGGACTTCAACATACAATGCAATATCTAAGCTCAAAACCGATTACGGCTTAAAGATTAATAATAAAATTGATGACGTTTTCATTCAGATCCTCAGAAGAATACTTTTGGATAAAAGCCAACACTTTGTTAACTAGAGTTTATGATTTATTTTTGATTGACCTTTAAAAGTAAAAAGGGGTGAACTTAAATATGAGCTCACCCCTATTAATTTGATTATAGGTAGTTAGGTCTTGGGTTAGAAACCACCCATGCCACCCATGCCACCCATGCCACCCATGCCACCCATATCAGGAGGAGCAGCAGGTGCTGCGTCTTTAGGCTCTGGTCTTTCTGCAACCATAGCCTCAGTTGTTATTAACAAACCTGCAACAGATGCGGCATCCTGCAGTGCAGTTCTAACAACCTTCGCTGGATCAATTATCCCAGCTTTAACCATATCTGTATATTCTTCGTTTTGAGCGTCAAAACCCTGAGTTGCTGACTTCTGCTCCAATAGCTTTCCTATCACTAGAGAACCATCAACACCTGCATTTTCGACAATTATTCTGGAAGGAGATCTAAGAGCACGTCTAACTATATCAACTCCTACATCTTGATCTTTATTTTCACCCTTCACCTTATCAAGAGCTTTGGTTCCATAGAGTAAAGCAGTTCCACCACCAGGCACAATGCCCTCCTCTACAGCTGCTCTAGTCGCGTTTAGAGCATCTTCAACTAGATCTTTGCTTTCTTTAACCTCTACCTCAGTAGCACCACCGACCTTAAGCACAGCAACACCTCCAGCAAGCTTAGCAAGGCGTTCTTGTAACTTTTCACGGTCGTAATCTGAGGTTGTTTCTTCAATTTGAGCTCTAATTTGATTACAGCGGGCAGCAATATCAGATTTTTTACCTGCACCACTTACAATAGTTGAATCGTCTTTAGTGATATTTATTCTCTTAGCCTTACCAAGCATATCTATAGTGACAGTTTCAAGCTTAATACCTAAATCTTAACTAATAACCTGACCACCTGTAAGGATCGCAATATCTTCGAGCATTGCTTTACGACGATCACCAAAACCTGGTGCTTTGACAGCAGCAACCTTGAGGCCACCACGTAGTTTGTTTACCACTAATGTTGCTAAGGCCTCACCCTCAACTTCTTCAGATAGAATCACTAGAGGTTTACCAGATTGGACAACAGCTTCAAGCAAAGGGATCATAGCTTGCATATTAGAGAGTTTCTTTTCATGCAAGAGGATATAAGGATCATCTAGATCACATGTCATCTTGTCCGCATTAGTAATGAAGTATGGAGATTGGTAACCTCTATCAAACTGCATGCCCTCTACCACATCTAACTCTGTTTCTAGAGCTTTGTTTTCTTCGACAGTGATCACGCCTTCTTTACCAACCTTTTCCATTGCTTGAGCAATAAACTGACCTACGTGAGCTCTACCATTTGCAGAAATTGTTCCTACTTGGCCAATCTCTTCGCTAGTCTTCACAGGCTTTGATCGCTTTTTAATATCAGCAACGACAGCCAGCACTGCAAGATCAACACCACGTTTTAGATCCATAGGGTTCATACCTGCGGCAACAGCTTTTGAACCTTCTCTAACTATAGCTTGTGCTAGAACTGTTGCAGTAGTTGTTCCGTCACCTGCCTCGTCATTTGTCTTGGATGCAACTTCTCTAACCATCTGTGCACCCATATTCTCGAATTTATCTTTAAGTTCTATTTCTTTTGCAACCGTGACACCATCCTTAGTGATCCTTGGAGCACCGAATGATTTTTCAAGTACTACGTTGCGCCCTTTAGGACCCAAAGTAACTTTCACGGCATCCGCTAAAACGTCTACGCCTCGTAAAAGACGGGTACGAGCATCAGCGGAAAATTTTACATCTTTGGCAGCCATGTC
Organism: Rhodospirillaceae bacterium; assembly: GCA_002728135.1. Classification (GTDB taxonomy): domain Bacteria; phylum Pseudomonadota; class Alphaproteobacteria; order UBA828; family UBA828. The sequence continues at coordinate 60,427 of PBVE01000010.1, read as the reverse complement.
TATTTTTCCTTTAGAAATTCATTTGCATTTATTATTTGAGCTAAAAAGATCGCTTTATGCGGCCTTCTTACCCTTCTTACTGGACTTTTTATCAATTATAGCCATCACATCACTTTCTTTCATGATGAGTAGCTCTTCACCATCAATGGTGACTTCGTTGCCAGACCATTTACCGAAAAGCACTCTATTTCCAACATTAACATCGAGTGCGTGAATTTTACCATCATCGCCACGAGCACCAGGGCCAACGGCAACAACTTCACCTTCCTGTGGCTTTTCTTGAGCCGAGTCAGGTATGATAATTCCACCGGCAGTCTTGGTCTCCTCATCGACTCGACGAATGACAACTCGGTCGTGCAAGGGCCGAAACTTCATGCAATCCTCCTGTGTTTTACACCGCAAAAAAACGGAATATTAATAAATTGTTAATTACCTCGCTCCATACATGAGGCATTTTAGCACTCGTCTGCATTGAGTGCTAAGACGAATTTGGGAAAAAAATTTACAGTTTCAAGGAATTGTTAAAAAAAAATTTAAAATTACTTAAATTTGAGCATGCAGAGCTCAAAAAATTATCACAATTTATATATGGAATATGTTATAAAAAAATGGTTAAGTTATTGTTTTTAAGTAAAAATAATATCAATGCATAAATATAATTTTTTTACTTCAGCCAATCATTACACCAGGGTTTAAAATATTCTTCGGGTCCCATATTTTTTTTAAGCTCCGCATAAAAGCGATTTCTTCGGAACTTTTAGAATAACTGAGATATTCCCGTTTAAGCATACCAATACCATGCTCAGCACTTATTGAACCATTTCTATTCCTAGTTTCTTCGTAAACAATCTTTGCTAAATCGGGTGCTGCTGCAAGAAAATCTTTGTCATTAATATACGGTGTTTGAACAAAATTCACATGAACATTACCATCACCAAGATGGCCAAAGAGTAATGGACGAACACCCAAGAAATTACTGCAAACATTTTCCATTTCAGTCAAAAAATCAGGGATCGCACTCTGGGGTATAGTGACGTCAAATTTGTGCGTATAACCGGCAGCAACTATTGCTTCACCTGTTGCTTCCCGGAAATGCCATAATCCCTCTGATTGTGTGGAGGATTCGGCTACAACTGCGTCTTCTATCATACCAGTCTCAAACAAACCCTCAAGGCGTTCTACAAAACCATCATGACCAGAAGCATGCCCCTCTGTCTCTTCCTCTATTAAAACATATGCTGGAAAATGTTTTGGTAAAGGAAAAACAGGACCCTCAACATATTCAATAACATGTTCTATAACTTGATTTAGAAGAACCTCTAGTGATGAAAGACCAGGGAATCGTGATCTGACTTCGGCTAATAGAGATGGAAGTATCTTACGATCTGGTAAAGCAATCATTGCAGTTCGTCTTGATCCAGGAACAGGAATTAACTGAAGAACAGCCTGCGTAATAACTCCTAAAATACCTTCAGACCCAATGAAGATCTGTTTTAAGTCAATCCCAGAATTGTCTTTTCGAAGTCTGTTGAGATTCGAAACAACAGTTCCATCAGCCATAACAATTTCTAGTCCCCTGACCTGCTCTCGCATTAGGCCATATTTAAGAACCCTGTTACCACCTGCGTTTGTAGCGAGCATTCCACCTACTTGACACTGTCCTCTTGCACCTAGGTCAACAGGGAATTCCATATTCTTATTCTTTGCAAAATCATGTAAAGCAGACAAAACAGTACCTGCTCCTGAAATTAAAGTTGCAGATGCTGAATCAAATTCTTCAAGGTTATTAAGACGTGAAAGAGATAGGACTACCTCTCCTGATCGTGGTGTAGAACCGCCTACTACTCCAGTGTTGCCTCCTTGAGGGACGACACCTAGTCTTAATTTATTACAAATTGATAGCATCCTAGAAACGTCCGTAGTTACTCTCGGCCTTAGAACTAATGGGGTCTCTCCATTAAATTTTTTTGTCCAGTCATTAGTGTATGCCCCCAAATCCTCGGCTCTAGGATCCAGATATAGACTAGGGTCGTTAATTTCTTCCTTTAATTGATCAATATATTTATTCAAACCATATCCTATTAATTTGTGTTAACTTATTATCTATTTAATTTGTGTTAACTTATTATCTTTTTAATTAGATGCGTCAATTATTGATATCACCAGCTTCGCTGCTATGTTTGTTTCTCTAGATTAACCTTCATATAGATATAGTAACACAATAGAGAATAAGTGAGGTTTAACAAACAGATGAAAAAGGTTTTAATAGCAAATCGTGGTGAAATTGCATGCAGAATCATACGCAGTGCTAAAAAACTTGGACTTAGTACGGTTGCAGTATACTCAACAGCAGACTTAAATTCAAAGCATGTATCTGAAGCTGATGAGGCTTTATGTATTGGGCCTTCTCAACCAAAAGAGAGTTATCTTCAATCCGAAAAAATTATATCCGCAGCAAAAACAACTAAATCAGATTCAATTCACCCAGGTTATGGGTTTCTCTCAGAAAACCACCTTTTTGCCAAAGCTGTAATAGATGCAGGATTAAATTGGATAGGTCCTGAACCGGCGGTCATTAAATCAATGGGAGATAAGGAAAGAGCCCGTTTATTAGCTCATAAAGCGATGGTTCCGATTTTACCAGGTAGTAAAAGGTTTTTGCCGAATCATAATGATGGATTAGAAGAAATAGCCAAAAAAATAGGATTTCCTCTTCTTGTTAAAGCAAGTGCCGGTGGAGGGGGGATAGGCATGCGCCGTGTTGATAAAATATTAGAACTTAAAAATGTAGTAGAATCAACGCAAAATATGGCTGAAAAATCATTTGGTGATGGATCGATCTATCTTGAAAAATTTATTGAAAACCCAAGACATATAGAAATTCAAATTTTTGGCCTTAATAATGGAGATTGTGTTCACTTTTTTGAGAGGGAGTGCTCAATCCAACGACGTTTTCAAAAAATAGTAGAAGAATCACCTTCAATAGCTATAAATGCTATTACTAGAGCAAATATGGCTAAAGCAGCTATATCCTTAGCTCAACAACAGAATTATATAGGTGCAGGTACAGTCGAATTTATATTGGATTCAAGAGAAAAGTTCTATTTTTTAGAAATGAATACCCGGATCCAAGTTGAACATCCTGTCACAGAAATGGTTACTGGACACGACTTGGTAGCTTATCAGCTTAATCAACAATTACCCACCTTTTTTCTTAATCAAGAAGACATAAATACAACAGGGCATGCAATTGAATCTAGAATATATGCAGAAAACCCAAATAAGAACTTTATGCCTTCACCAGGGATATTAGATAAATTCAACCCTCCCCCACCGCAAAAAGGGGTTAGATTAGATACGGGCTATAAACAAGGCGATAAAGTGACATTTTTTTATGACCCTATGATTGCAAAACTAATTACACATGGGTTTAATCGAGAAGATTCAATTGATAAAATGTTAAAAGCGTTGAAAAATTTCCATATTGAAGGTCTTTCTACCAACATTCCGTTTTTAAGAAATGTCATTAACCATAAAGCCTTCAGGACAGGAGAAATAGATACGGGATTTGTTGAAAAATATAAGAATGAACTAATTCATGATTAATTTTTTTTGGAGAATAATAGTTGATTTATAATGAACCAAAATTTCTGACTGGAGGAGATCGTTATCTCCTAATAGAGTTTGGTAATGAGATGAACCTAGACCTTAACTTCCTTGCTCAAGGTTTAGCATCAGTAATTCTAGAACAAAAAATAAATGGAATTATCGAAACAGCTCCCTGTTTTGCCTCTATGCTAGTTCATTATGACCCTGATATTATATCAAAAACCGATTTAGTACAGGAACTAAAAAACTTAATTAACTCGCTTGGCTCAACTAATGAAATAGAACTTCAAAGCCGCCTTTTCTATTTTGAAACAATGTATTTAGACCCTTGGACTAAAGAATGCATTGAAGATTATAGTCAAAAAATTACTAAAAAAGAATATGACCCTGATTTTGTCGCACGTATTAATGGTCTAGAAGATCGACACCACCTTGTGAGAGTGCATTCTAGTACAGAATACTGGGTCGCAAGTCTTGGTTTTTGGCCAGGCCTGCCTTTTTTACAACCTCTAGACCCAAGATCTATAATGACAGCACCAAAATATAATCCTCCTCGCACTTGGACACCTCAAGGAACAATAGGCATGGGTGGTTCTGCATCTGGGATTTACCCAGTTGCAACTCCTGGTGGGTATCAATTATTTGGACGCATTCCAATTCCGATTTGGGATCCTGAAAAACGTTTTGATGCCTTTGAAGGTAACATAGTGCTTTTCCGGCCCGGAGATAGAATCAAATTTGTTCCATGTTCACTAGAGGAATTCAAAGATATAGAATATAGAGTTAATTCTGGAACATATGTATACAACATAGTTAATTACCAAAAATTTTCTGTAAAAAACTACAAAAAATGGATTACAACTATAAGCCCAAAAGAGCGGTTCTAGAGAGTTGGTGGTAAATGTTAGAAATTATTAAACCCGGACTTGAAACTTCAATACAGGACTATCCCGGACGAATCGGCTACTGGAACCAAGGCTTTCCTCCTTCAGGGCCTATGGATAACTGGTCATTTAGATTGGCAAATATTTTAGTTGGTAACGATCCAGGAGCACCAGGTCTAGAAGCTCAATATATGGGACCAACAATTCGTTTTACAGTTGGCACAGTTATCGCCCTTACAGGGGCGAATATGATGTCAAAGCTTGACGGGAAAGTTGTTCCTCTCTGGGAGAGCTTCTCAGTAAAGTCTGGACAAATTCTCGAAATGGGACCAGCTGTAACTGGAGCCCGAGGATATCTTGCTATATATGGAGGAATCGATGCACCACTTTGGTTAGGATCTGCCTCTACCTTTCATAAAGCCTCAATTGGGGGTATCAATGGACATGCATTACAAAAGGGACAGCAACTATCTACAACAGCTAATAAACATGGTAAACCTGGATACAAAGTTAAGCTATCGAAACGCCCTGAATTTTCATCAAATAAGGAATGGGTTATAGAAGCTGTAAAGGGTCCTAATGATGATTGGATAGATGAAGATGGACACAAAAGATTCGCAGAGACTAAATGGAAACTATCCGCAAGATCAGATCGGACTGGATATAGACTTGAAGGTCCTGATTGGACATTTACAGAGAAGGCTACTAATAAACTTCCTGAGAACGGTAACTTTCCCTCCAATATCATAGACCAAGGGTATCCGTTAGGTGGTATAAATCTTGGAGGCCAAACTCCAATTATTCTTGTTAATGATGGCCCTAGTATGGGTGGGTTTATATGCCCATATACAGTACCCTCTGCAGGTTTTTGGAAATTGGGACAAGCAAAACCAAATGAATTCTTTAGATTTGAAGTCATAGGAGTTGAAGAAGCACAGAATAGGCGTAGGAGTTTAGATAACCTCTGTACAAATAAATCAATTGAAAAAGTATAATATTATTATATAGGGAGAATATTAATGGCCGAACAAATAATGACTCAAGCTCCGGGCAATGTGTGGAAGGTGTTAGTAAAAGTTGGGGACTCGGTAAAAGCAGGAGAAACTCTTTTCATACTTGAAGTTATGAAGACAGAAGTTCCTCATGAAGCAGAAAGCGGTGGAGTAGTTTCGAAACTTCATATAGCTGAGGAAGATGCAGTTGATGTTGGCCAACTAGCTGTGGAAATTGAGTAGCACACTGCTTGAAAAAAAATTGTTAACTAGCAGACAGTCAAATAAATATTATCCTAAGTTATTGGCTGAGTGGCAACTACTGATGGGCGATTAAGCTTATCAGAATACCACCTAAACAGATTTTTATGAGATTTTTGCCAAGAGTCACCATGGCGCAACTCGAGATGACCAATACCCGCAATTACACATATAGAGTCAATTTTAAATGAATCTTTATTCAAATCTAATAATTGGTCATCAAGAGCACTCAAAACTCGATTAATTCTCTGCCTCAACCTATCCATAAGTGGTGTGCTTTGTTGGTTCTTAGGAAGTACCTTTTGTAGTTGCAACTGAACACTAGCCTCGGCAAGTCCGTTCCCTAATGATGCTCTTACCATATGGTCCCAATGTTTCTCTTTTGGATATAAACTAATTCCCTTCCCAGAATCATCAAGAAACCTACAAATAATATCGCTATCATAAATTTGTTCGTCATTTTCTAAAATTAATACAGGTATCATCTTCAAAGGATTTAAAGACGCTAATTCATCAGAAGTAAAAGGATTGGTATCGATTTCAGATAAAATAATAGATTTCTCAAATGCCACTATTCTACATTTACGTGCAAATGGAGATGTGGGGCCGGATAACAACTTCATAAAGAACCTCCAAAAAATTTATATAAAGCTAAAACTATATATTTTATTATTTTTGCAGAAACAATATTTGCCGTAGTCTATACAATATATATAGGTTGAACATTAAAAATATTAAATGAGTATCAGAAATATGCGAGTAATTGTTCTAGGAGCAGGTGTAATAGGTGTAACCTCAGCCTATTTCTTAGCCAGAGATGGGAACGACGTAACAGTAATCGACAGACAACAGGGTCCAGGAATGGAAACTAGCTTTGCTAATGGTGGCTTTGTTAGTAAACTTACCGCAAAACCTTGGGCACACCCAAGTGTACCAAAACTGATTTTGAAAAATTTCTTTCGTGAGGATGCACCATATCTATTTAGGTTTCGTGCAGATATAGATCAATGGATATGGGCAGCACGGTTTTTAAGCCATTGCAATCAGAAATCATATGCCCATGGAAGAAAAGTTTGTGTAAACCTAGCAAAATATAGTTTTTCGTGTCTAGAAGAAGTCCGCTACTCAGAAAATATAGAATACAACAAACAATCTAATGGGGTCTTGGAACTATACAAAACAGAAGAGTCTCTAATTGCAGCTTCAAAATTTGCGAAACAACTACCTGATCCAGAAGATCACCCTGAAATTCTTGATATGGATGAAAGTAAAAGGAAAGAGCCTGCTCTTACTAATCAAAGTGGAGAATATGCTGGAACACTTTTTTATGCCGGTGAAGAAACAGGAGACGCACGCAAATTTACAGTTAGATTAGCTGAGATTGCACTTAACCTTGGGGTAAAATTTAATTATGGAGAATCGATAAACAATGTTGACATTAAAAACAATAATGTCACAGGAGTTACAACTCATCTAAAGAAGTATTCTGCTGATGCAGTTGTTGTTTGCCTAGGAAGTTATAGTAGAGAATTACTTAATAAGATTCGAATAAAAATACCTATATATCCGCTTAAAGGTTATTCTGTAACTTTACCGATAAGGAATGAATCTTCTGCTCCAATCCATGGCATACATGAAATTTCTCGTCGTATTGTTATAAGTAGATTAGGGAGTCGAATGCGATGTGCTGGAACTGCTGAATTGGCCGGTTTTGATAGGTCAGTCAACATGAATCGAACAAACTCTATTCTTGAAGACATTCAAAAATTATTTCCCGATCTTACTAACATCAATGATGCAGAAAGATGGGCCGGCCTTAGACCAATGAGTCCAGATTGCATACCAATAGTCGGTCTTTCTAAAATTAATGGTCTCTTACTTAACACAGGTCATGGAAGTACTGGCTGGACATGGGCCTGCGGTTCAGGCCGCATTATTGCTGATTTAATTAAGGGTAAAGAACCGGAGTTAGAGATATCACCTTTAAGCCCAAGCCGATTTTCAAGGTCCTAAAAACTATGACCGAGCTTAATTTAATCTTCATATGGCTAACTAGTATTAGCGCCCTATTATGGATAATATTACTTTTACAACCATGGCAACCTTGGCGTAATCAAGAATGCTTAGAATCTGACAAAACGATTAAAAACAACCAAAAATTAATGAACTCAGTCACTATTATTATTCCTGCTAGAAACGAAGAGGATGTAATAGAGCACACCTTAAAATCTCTTGATAGAAAAGGGTTGCCATTAAAAGTATTGGTTGTGGATGATCAATCATCAGACAATACTGCTCATATAATTAAAAATGTGTCTGTCAAAAATATAATAATCGAATTAATTACAGGTAAAAAATTACCCACCGGCTGGGCAGGTAAAATGTGGGCATTAGAGCAAGCCCGCAAAAAGGTTACTAGTGAACTCATACTTCTAATGGATGCCGATATTCAACTTGAGCCTTATATGCTTGAGTCTCTTCTGAAAAAACGCTCGGATTCTGGTGCTAGATTAGTATCTGTAATGGTCGCCCTAAGAATGGAAAGTTTTTGGGAAAAATTACTTATGCCAGCTTTTGTATTCTTCTTCAAAATATTATACCCCTTTAAGTTATCAAATAGCCGCAATCAGTTAGTAGCAGCTGCTGCTGGTGGATGTATTCTTACCGATAGCAATATTCTGGATAAAATAGGAGGATTTGGAGCTATAAAAAATGCATTAATAGACGACTGTGCACTAGCAAGAGAGATTAAACAATCAGGAGAAACTACTTGGGTTGGACTAACTAGAAGTGCAAATTCAACTAGGGCATATAAAACTTTAAACCTAATTTGGAATATGATTGAACGTAGTGCATTTACTCAGTTACGCTCATCTCTTAGTCTTCTTTTATTATGCACATCCATAATGGTAATAACTTTTTGGATACCTGTTATGTGCATAATCATATCTCCTGGGATAATTCCTAAGCTGTTAGGTGTTTTTGTAATAAGCTTAATGTTTATAGCATACTTACCCACACTTAATTACTACCATAGAAGCCCGATTTATGGTTTTGCTATGCCATTAATTGGCACTTTATATCTTTTAATGACTTGGAGTTCGGCAATAAAATTTTGGAGAGGGGCACAAAGTAATTGGAAAGGCAGGATTTATAATAGAATGGAATAGAGGTAAGGTAATTTCAATGATTAATACTTTGGAGTATAAAATTTGACTGTCATATTGTATGAGCTGCAAGGAAAAAAAGATGTAAGGTTTAGTCCCTATTGTTGGCGTAGCCGGATGGCTTTGCAACATAAATGCATCAATGCTGAATACGAGCCAGTACTTTTTTCACAAAAAGAAAAAATTAGATTTAGTAAGCAAACCTTAGTACCCATATTACAAGACGGAAATCAAGTTATAACCGATTCATGGAACATAGCATGTTACCTAGAAAAGGAGTATCCAGAAAAACCAACTTTATTTGGTGATAAGTATGCACAAAGTCTAACAAAACAATTTAATTTATGGATGGATATTTCCATCCACCCTTTGCTAGCCAAATGTATTATGGCAGATGTGCTTGAATATGTTGTTGCTGACAGAGATAAGGAATATTTTAGGAAAAGCCGTGAAAAGCGTTTTGGAGTGTCTATAGAAAAATATAGTACTCGTTCAGTAGAAGACATAGAAAATCTACATCATGGGCTTAAATCAATATCGGTCACGCTCAAAAACCAACCATACATTGCTGGAGAATCTCCTTCATATGCTGATTACATCTTATTTGGCTCATATAAGTTTGCATTACTTACAAGCCCACGCAATATCTTCCCCGCCGACGGCCCGATAATGGACTGGGCTAATAGAATCTCAAATCTTTTCATTAAGGAGCTTTAGTCACCATCACTAAAATTATAAAAACAACATCGTTACATAAAATGGCCATACATAAATGACAAAAAATTTTAAAATAAAGTTCTGGGGTGTAAGAGCGGGAGTACCTATCTCGACAAAAGATACAATCAAATTTGGAGGTAATACAACATGTATAGAAATACAATGTGATAACCAGTTAATAATTCTTGAAGCAGGAACAGGCATTCACCCCCTTGGTAATAAAATTCAAAATAACGGAGATCTAACTGGCCATATTTTTTTTACTAAAATTGACTTCGAACGCATGTCTGGATTACCTTTTTTTGTGCCTGGATATAGCCCAAGAAATAAATTTACAATCGTTGACTCATCTCCAACGAATGAACATACGTATAAAGAGGTCTCTTCTTTGATGTCATTTCCATATTTTCCGATTCCAATAGAAACCATGCAAGGCATCAATAACATCAAGACTATCTTGAATCATCCGATTGAGAAAATAATAAAGGGAATAAAGGTGAGTTATCTTAATCCAAAATTTAACTTTTCATCCACTGGGCTCAAGATCTGTTTTAAAAACAAGTGCTTTACCTATATTTCTTTATCAAAAAAACTTGATATAATTACGACTGAAGAAATAAACTCTTTTGCTGAAAATTCTGATTTATTAATTGTATCAAATTATGCAGATTTTCCGAATCTCAGCACTCCTGAGTTTAATTGCCTTAAGAAACTATTAGAATTTGATGATGAATTTAAAGCAAAATTAATTGTTTATTGCGGACATCATCAAATGCTATACGATAATTCGTTGCAGTATATGCAAAATCTACTAAAAAAGAAGAATTCATTAATTTCATATGAGGGACTTGAAATAAATTTGTGACACTTTGAGATCAATTTAGAGCTAAAGCATCACCAATGTTATTACCTACTGGTCGTCCTAATATATGATAGTTATGCCAAAGAGAATAAAATAATAATACCCATGAGGCATTTCTTGCTAATGGAGTTGATTGCTCAAATAATTTAATAACTTTTTCCGGTTCGCATATCTCCTTAATACCCGGCTGTCTTGCTACTAGTTGAGAAATTACATTCGACCTATTATTAATCCACTCTCCTATTGGGACTGTAAAACCACGTTTACGGAGAAAAGCATTACTTTCAGGCATCTGTTCTTGAAGCCATTTCCTAAGGATCCATTTCCCAAGTCTACCACGTACCTTAAATCGATCAGGCAAACAAAAAGCTAGAGAAGCGACTTCTGGGTCTAAAAATGGTGTTCTTCCTTCTACACCGTGAGCCATTAAACAACGATCAAGTTTCAATAATAAGTCATTAGGAAGCCAATCATTACAATCTATAGACTGAGCAATTTGTAGTGAGGTAAGACCACGGTTTGCGAATTTCTCTTCGGTTTTTTTTATACCATCTCGCCAGCCATATGGATTTGTCCGAAGCACATTTGCTCTTAGTAATACAGAATGTCTCCTCATTGACTGGCTACCTCCCTGCCACCATGTACGCATTACTTTTCTATAGCGGCCATATCCCCCGAAGAGCTCATCTCCTCCCTCGCCACATAGCACTACTTTTAAATTTTCACTAGCTAATTCTGCCAATTTATAAGTAGGTAAAGTTGCATAATCTATTACTGGATCATCTAATGCAGCAACAACTTTTGGGAGCATAGACCAAAAGTCTTCACCATCCATAAGCACAGTATGATGTTCAGCACCAACATAATTTGCTACTTTTGCCGCCTGTTCTCTTTCATCAGGAACACTCGAAGTATCAAAACCAAGTGTATAAGCAGAGACTGGCTTGTCACTTAATCTAGACATGGCTATTAATAGTGCTGAAGAGTCTATACCACCCGATAAGAACATACCGTAGGGAACATCAGACCGCTGATGTAGCTCGACGCTATTTAACAAGATACGATCTAACTTATCAATTGCTGATCTCTCATCAATTATTTCTGGTGGTTTCTTTGGTAATACTGAGCAAATCTCTTTTTTGATTATTCGCCCCTCCTTAATTAACAAAGACTCACCCGGAAGAATTCTATTAATCCCCCTATATATTGTTTCCGCACCAGTTGTAAATTGTAAGCTCAACAGCTCATCTCTTATGTGATTATTAATATCAACACTTAGTAACTCAGTATTAGCAATTGCTCTTATTTCGGATGCAAAAATTACCCCAATACTAGTTTCAGCATAATAAAGGGGTTTAATTCCGAATGGGTCTCGTGAAAGAATAAGAATTTTACCATCTGAGTCGTGAATAGCTATTCCCCACATTCCTCTAAGATGCTTGATAAAATCAACTCCAAGTTCTTTATAGAGTATCAAGGGTGATTCACAGTCAGATTGTGTTTTAAACACTCCTGAAAATGACTTTCTGAGTTCTAAATCATTATAAATCTCGCCATTTGCAACTAACGATATTGCTTTACCATCACTAAGAGGCTGCGAACCATTCTCTAAGTCTACTATAGCTAACCTTGTATGGACTAAGGCTACGCCATTACGTATCTCTTCCCCAGATCCATCTGGACCCCGGTGAACCATAGATTGAAGAAGACGAGCAAGAATACCTGGTGAAAGTTGTTGATTTGGGAAAAGTGATATTCCGGCAATCCCACACATTTTTAGCCTCAAAAAGTTTCCTGGAGAAGTCGAATGTATTTCTTTACAACTGCATTCTCATTAAATTCTTTTGAAAATTTATCAAAACCACTTTTAGCAAGTCTCTCAGAAAGACTGGGGTTTTCTATAAGAGTATTAATAGAATTATAGATAGCTTCTGGATCATCAATAGGGACTAAAAGACCGTCCTTTCCAGATTCAATAAGCTGGCAAGGACCATCTGCATTTGTTGACACAATCGGGATAGAAAAAGCCCAAGCCTCAAGAATTACGTTTCCAAGAGGTTCTATACGAGAAGAACATATAAAAATATCGGCGGTTACCATTAGTGCAGGAATATCATCTCTCCAACCCAAAAAACGAACCCTGTCTGATATACCTAAATGATCAGCTAATTTTTCCAACTCTTTTCTGCAAGGTCCTTCTCCCGCAATCCATAACCATCCACCTGGGATCGAAGGCAATGCTTTGAGAAGAACATCAAAACCCTTGTTCTTGTGATATCTACCAATTGCAAGTAAAATTTTTGCGTTTTCTGGTGTATCAAAAGTAGATCTGGGCAAAGGTTTAGACACAGAATTTCCTGGAAAGTTAGGCAAATAATGTAACCTCTTTTGAGGCCATCCTAGGTCAGATAAATAGGAAACAATTTTTTTAGTATTTCCTATTAAATGATCACAACTTTTATAGTACTTAACATCGTAATAACCACCAAGGCGTGCCAAATGCACATAATTGTAATTTGTTCGAATTCTAGAGCTACATTTAGTAGCTCTGTTCATCCAAGTTAAAAGATGGGAAGGCCTAAATTCTTCTATTTTCAGTTTAATACTTCTGCGTGTTAAAAAATCAAAATACCCACCAAAATCGATCTCTACTATATCAAGCCCTTCTTTAAAAAGTTTCTTAGACCATGGTTGCCCTTTACGAATAATTATACGCTGAGTAATTCCAGCACGATTCAATGATATTACTAAACGAACGAAAAATTCTTCTGCACCGCCATGCTTACCCCCAGCAATTACCTGCATAAGTCTTATGGTTTTATCAGGCACTAGGTTAGATCTCCTCACTATTTGATGATGAATTGAGCCTATACTTCAGATATGAAAGTAGTGGATATAAAGCTGCCATTAAAGCAATGGTAAAACCCCAGTAACCCTCACGCCATCCTTGCCTCATGACCCAACATTTAAAGAATCTTGATACAGAGCGCCTTAGAACATTTAGAAAGAAAGTTTTAGATCTATCTGTTTCTGCCATATCAGCAGCTTTTGCATCTGTATAACGTTGTAAGCGGAGAATCATATCAGCTAAATCTTTATCGACAAGATGCATCAAAGGTTTATTTAAACGTCGTTTAGGACCTACTAACGTTAAAGATGGATGAATTCTTTGATTTCCCCAAGTTTTACTTCCAGGTGTAAATAATCTTGGAGTAGCCAAGACACCCCATGACCCACCCCAGCCATGCCTTACCAAACGGTTGCCAATATAATTGTCAATAGGAACTAAAAAGTAACCTGGTGGTGCATGAGCAATCACCTTTATAATCTCTTCACCAAGTTCAGTGGTGGCACGCTCATCGGCATCTACTTCAAAAATCCATTCTCCAGAGCACGCATCTATACCAGCGTGCCTTCTTGGGCCCTCAAGTGGCCAAGCCCCTTCAATTATCTTGTCAGTAAAACGAGATGCAATTTTTTTTGAATCATCACTACAACGGTCCAAAACCACTACAATTTCATCAGCAAAGTCGAGAGTCTCAAGACACGCCTGTAATTGGTGATCCTCATTATGGACCACTATAAGTGCTGAAAGTTTAGGTGAAATCATTTGTTTTTTATTTTCAACCATAATTTATTAACAGCTTCCTCTGCCATGTCCACACTCAAAGTATGCATTAAAGTGTCCGTTTTAAGATGGTCATATCCCTCAGCACCCACGAGTTCATCATATGATAGTGTTGTGCGTTGGAAAGTACAATTTTTACCCCACGGAGCATAATGTTCCTCTCTACTCGGTCCAAAAAGCCCAAGAGTTGGCACACCTAATGCTGCGGCAATATGCATAAGAGCCGAGTCATTCCCAATAAATAAACTTGCTTTTCTAATTACTGCAGCCGAGGCCATAAGCTCTAGTTTACCAACTAAATCAATGAAATGATTGTCGGACAACTTGTCCATCATGGATTTAGCCTGAATCCTCTCTGATTCAGCACCAAGCACAACTATTTTTGCTTTTGGAATAATTCCTCTTTCACTAACAACTCTATAGGCTAAGTCTGCAAAACGTTCCCCTGGCCACTGCTTGCCTTTCCAATTAGCTGTAGGTGCAATTACTATAAAATTATCCTTTGGAATAACAGCATTTGCCGATGCCTCACAATCCTTTGATATCCACAAACGAGGGTCTGGAATCTCAGAAGTTTTAGCCAAACTACCTATTTCAATCACACGATGTACATCCCTTTTTCTTCTTTTTAGAACCAATCTACAATTGGCTATTAACAACCAAGCGATTGCAGATGAACGCAGATCTACAACAGTATTCCATCTCTTAAAAACCAACTGAGACCATAATTTAGGCCAATGCATTCCCCAAGGTAGCTTTTTAATAGTAATAATTTTTTCAATCTCTCGTACAGCATGAAAAATTGGAGCTGCTTCTTCACCGCAAGCTACTGTTATTTTTGTTTCAGGTGAGATTTGAATTAGATGTGCAAGTAAACCCGATGATAAAACAGCATCGCCAATGCGCGTTGAAGTAATGAAAAGAGTTCTTGTCAAAAGAGGGTTTCAAACTCCCTTGCTACGGTATCCCAGCTTCTAGCTGTTCCATACCTACGTGCAGATTTACTTATTGCCTCTCTTTGTTCAAAGTCTGATAACATCATTATAGCATGTTCAACAAACTCATCTTCTTCAGCAGCTAAAAAGCCCGTCTGACAGTCAACTATTCTTTCTTTTACCGCACCAAGGGGACGGGCAACTGCAGGTACTCCAACAGCTTGCGATTCAGCTAATGTTGAACAATACATTTCTTTATCCGAGCCAGGATAAAGGTGAACACTGGCATATCTGTATTGTTTAGCCATATCATTATCTCCAGCTGGAGATATAATTTTTATTCCTTTATCCTTACCGTTAATAATCTTTTCCCAAATTGGCAATAAGTCATCTGCAACTTCACCATTATCTTGTGCTCTCTTAAAAGTAGCAGAGTAAATGTGAAGTTCAGCATTTATAACATTGGGTTGAATTTTGTTGGACCAAAGATCCAGTAACCAACTCATGCCTTGCTTAGGATGAGTAGTGCAAATAGCTGTTGGAGTTTCACTAAATTGCATTGTATCAGACTCTCTATATTCATCCCTTACACCCGGTGTAATAGATCTATAGGTTAAATCAGTATCAGTGTTAAAACTCTGTAGGTGCGTAGTTCCTTGAAGTACAATTTTTGCCTTGTTACGCTCTAGAAGTTGTTTCACCTCTGGCTGATTTAGATAATCTGTAGAACCTGGGATCCATAAAATCTTTGATCCTGTAGCTCGGGTCATTTCGAGTAATGAAGGTTTCTTAAAAGCGATTAAAACCTCGGTAATTGGCGGAATGCGAGACTCAAAATTAAGCCAGCTTACATTTTCAATACTAACAGCATGATCTGCACGCGTAATTGCTCTTACAATATGCCCACACCTAGCAAGAGCTGCAGGTAAGCTTGCAAAGGCTTTTTCTGCACCTCCCAATGGTTGGTAGGTTGGCGTCATACCGTTATAAGATATAGAATCGTCTACAAGTGTAATTAACATGATATAATGCTTATAACCGTGTATGTATCATCTTGCAAAGTTTCGTTAAAATTTTCCTTGAAATTCTTATTATTGGAACATATTCAACCAATGAATGCTTTCTTGTTTTATATTAGAGTCCAGGAGTAACTCTATGAAAGGTGTATTATATTCTAGATTAAAAAATCGGGGTATTATTCGCGTAAGTGGTTCAGATTCTTATACTTTTTTACAAAATCTGATAACAAACGATATGAGTAAAGTGACAAATAATAATGCTATTTTTGCTGCTCTACTAACGCCACAAGGTAAGTTTTTACATGAATTTATGATTGTAAAGGGTAATAACGGAGAGTTTTTAATCGATTGTGAATCCAATAGGCTTAATGATCTCGGTCAAAGATTAATTAATTATCGTCTAAGAGCAAACATTCAAGTTAGTGATATGCGAGATGAAATAGAAATTTATGCCCTAACAGAAGACTTAGACTCAAAAAAAACAGTAATATCAGCAAATACCTTAGAAATGCCCTATGGTGCTATTAGATTTACTGATCCTCGTGATAATGCTCTTGGGCTTAGAGTAATGTTACCGATTGATACAGGAGAAAATTCACTTAAATCCTTGAATTATGCACCTGCACATCACCTGGATTATGAAAAAAATAGGCTTAAGTTAGGAATTCCAGAAGGTAGTAAAGATTTTGATGTGGAAAAATCTACTTTGGCAGAGATAGGTTTTGAGCGTCTAAATGGAGTTGATTTCTCGAAAGGTTGCTACATCGGGCAAGAAGTTACAACACGTATGAAACAACGTGGAACTGCACGTAAAAAATTGCTAGTCGTTAAGGTCTTTGGCAACCCACCACCACCAGGAACACCCATTTACGCTGGAGACAAGGAAGTTGGTCAAATAAAAAGTAGTTGTGGCAATCTAGCCATAGCCATAGTTCAGAGGAATTATTTAGAATTGGAGAAATCAACCCCATTAAAAACAAATAATCTTACTGTTATCCCATACACTTATACTTCCTTTTCACATAATGAATAAATTATTAACTATACACTTTTAGTTTTACTATTTAGGGCTGCTTGGGCAGCAGCTAGTCTTGCAATTGGAACACGGTATGGGGAGCAAGAAGCATATTGTAGTCCTAAATTATGAAAAAATTCTATGGATTTAGGGTCACCACCATGTTCCCCGCAAACCCCTATCTTAATATCTCTTCTTTTTCTACGACCTCGTTCCGTTGCAATTTTAATTAACTCACCGACTCCAGATTGATCAAGTTGTATAAATGGGTCATGAGAAAAAATACCTGCTTTTTCATAGCAATCTGCAAAACTTGCCGTGTCATCCCTGCTAAGGCCAAGTGTAGTTTGAGTCAAATCATTTGTTCCAAAGCTAAAGAACTCTGCAATTTCAGCAATTTTTTCAGCAGCGAGTGCTGCAGCTGGTAACTCAATCATTGACCCTAATTCATACTCTAACGAAATATTCTTTGATTTCTCAACATCTAGAGCTGCCTTTTCTATAAGCACACTAATTATTTCAATTTCTTTCTTAGTGATGGCTAAAGGAATCATTATTTCGGGGTTCACAACCAAGCCTTCTTGAATAGCATCTGATATAGCCAAAAAAATAGCCCTTGCCTGCATATCATATATTTCTGGATAGGAGATGCCCAAACGACAGCCCCTGTGACCAAGCATTGGATTTGATTCATGTAAATCTGCAGCCCTTGCTCTAAGAGTTTGCTCAGATATTCCTGTAGACTTAGCCAATTCATGAATCTCAGATTCTGATTTTGGAAGAAATTCATGCAGTGGAGGGTCTAACAAACGAATTGTGATAGGTAGTCCTTTGAGAATTTTAAATAATTCTAAAAAATCTGCACGCTGCATTGGAAGTAACTTTTGAAGGGCTTCTCTCCTCTCATTGATAGTTTGGGAAAGTATCATCTCTCTCATTGCAATAATTCGATCAGATTCAAAAAACATATGCTCAGTTCTACATAAACCAATACCTTCAGCTCCAAAAGCAAGTGCTACATTCGAGTCTGAAGGCGTCTCAGCATTAGCTCTAATACGAAGTTGTCTATATGAATCAGCCCAATCCATTATCGTTCCAAAATCACCAGTAAAATCTGGCGGAATTGTACTAACCTCTCCCTTAATTATCTCTCCTCGTGAGCCATCAACTGTTATAATATCCCCATCACTGATGGTTTCACCTTTTATTGATAGCGTCCTATTAGCGGAATCTATTTTGAGATCTGATGCACCAGTCACGCATGGTCTTCCCATCCCTCTAGCAACAACTGCAGCATGACTAGTCATTCCGCCCCGTGATGTCACAATACCTTTTGCTGCATGCATCCCATGAATATCTTCTGGACTTGTTTCTGCTCTCACAAGTATTACTGAATTACCCTTAGCAGCTAGATCCTCTGCTTGTTCAGCAGTAAATACAACTATACCAGTTGCAGCTCCGGGTGAAGCAGGTAAGCCTCGCCCAAGGATAACTCTTGGAGCATTGGGATCAAGGGCTGGGTGTAATAATTGGTCAAGTGAACTTGGATCTATGCGAAGTATTGCATCAGTTTTTTTTATTAAACCCTCATCCACAAGGTCTACTGCAATTTTAAGGGCAGCTTTCGCTGTTCGTTTACCCGCACGCGTCTGAAGAATCCACAATTTACCTTTTTGAACCGTAAACTCTATATCTTGCATATCTTGATAATGAACTTCTAGATGCTGCATAATTGAACACAGGTCGGAGTAGATTTTTGGGAAATCTGACTCCATAGAATCGTTTATATAATTACTAGGACTAATATTATCTGAAGATAATGGTCGTGGAGTTCGTATGCCCGCAACTACATCTTCTCCTTGTGCATTAACTAAAAACTCACCATAAACTGCTTTCTCACCTGTTGAAGGGTTACGAGTAAATGCCACGCCTGTTGCACAATCTTCCCCCATATTCCCAAAAACCATTGACTGAATATTCACTGCAGTTCCCCATTCATCAGGGATATCGTGTAATTTTCTATAAGTCAGAGCTCTAGGATTCATCCAAGAATCTAACACTGCTTGGATAGCACCCCATAGTTGTTCTTGAGGATCTTGCGGAAAGGGTTTGCCAACATTAAGAAGTATTAATTCTTTATATGAATTGATAATGTAAGACCAATCCACATAAGTCATTTCTGTATCTAAGCGGTAACCATTTTCTTGCTTATAAAGATCCAAAATATTTTCAAAATCTTGGCCATTTATCCCTAAGACAACATCACCATACATCTGAATAAAACGACGATAACTATCATGAGAAAAGCGTGCGTCACCAGTTTGTGTTGCCATGCCCTCAACTGTTGAGTCATTAAGACCAAGATTAAGAACAGTATCCATCATACCAGGCATTGAGGCACGAGCTCCAGATCGCACAGAAACTAATAAAGTGTTTTTAGAATCACCAAAATTTCTTCCTACGAGTGACTCCATCTTAAGAATTGCAGAATTAATATCAGCCTTCAAACTTCCTAAAAAATTTTCTCCCTCTTTGTAGTATTCGGCACAAACTTCTGTAGTAATTGTAAAACCAGGCGGAATAGGGAGACCCAGATTGCACATTTCAGCAAGATTAGCCCCTTTTCCTCCAAGCAATGAGATAAGCTTGGCATTTCCTTCTGCCTTACCAGCTCCAAATGAATATACCCATTTGTGCATTATTATTCCCTTACCCCTGCACTAGAGAAAAATCAGCAAATTCATCCATAGCTATCTTGACGTTAAACAAAAGTCGGAGTCTATTCTCACGTAAAGATAAATTACTATCATTTACTTTAACCTGTTCAAAAAAATCATCAACAGGAGCCCTTAATTTTGACATGGATACCATGGCTCCACGAAAATCATCATTTTGAAGGGATCTCCCTATCTGTTCAGAAATAGAATTTATCTTATTCATTAGATTTTTTTCAGCCTGCTCCGTAAATTCTTGAGGATTTGTTTTGCTTGAAAAAGATTTCTTATCTTTTGTTTCCTCAATACGCAAAATATTGGCTGCCCTTCGATAGGCTATTAAAAGGTTTGCACCATCATCACTATCAAGAAAGGCCTTAAGTGCGTCAACACGACTTAAAAGGCGTAAAAGGTCATCTTCAAAGCCTGCTGCAAAAACAGCGGAGATTAAATCATGTCTAATTCCTTTTTCTCTCAAATGCACCTTAAGCCTTTCAGTAAAAAACTCTAATAAAGTTGATGTTAAAGCTTCTAAAGATATTTGATTTGTTATCTTTTTCTCGTATTCAGAAATTGAATTTGAAATAATCATACCCAAAGGGATACTTAGTTGATTTTCTAAAATCAGCCGAATAATACCTAAGGCAGCCCTTCTAAGAGCATATGGATCTTTTGAACCAGTTGGTTTCTCATCAATTAGAAAGAAACCAACTAACGTATCTATTTTATCAGCTAAAGCCACTACAATACTAGTTTCTGAACTTGGGCACTGATCACTAGGCCCCTGTGGTCTATAGTGCTCAGCAATCGCAGATGCTACTTGATCAGACTCTCCTTGTGCCCTAGCGTAGTGTGAGCCCATTATTCCTTGAAGGTCTGGAAACTCACCAACCATCTCTGTCACAAGGTCTGCCTTACATAAATGAGCAGCCCGTTCAGCATTTTTAATATTTGAGTTTGGGATAAAATCACATAATGTTTTAGATATAGAAGTAATTCTCTCAATTTTATCTCCAACAGAACCCAATTTTGCCTGAAAAATTACTTTCTGGAGATCTTCATTAAAAATTTCTAATTTTGTTTTCAGGTCCACTTCCCAAAAAAATCTTGCATCAGATAATCTTGCACGTAAAACTCGCTCATTACCGCTAATTATAGCTTTACCACCATCAGCTGTTTCTAAATTAGAAATTAAAATAAATTTAGGTGCTAAATTTCCATCTGAGTCGCGAATTGCAAAATATTTTTGGTGGCTTCGCATTGCAGAAACCAAAACCTCCTCAGGCACAGATAGAAATAAAGGATCAAAACTTCCGATTAAAGGCACAGGCCATTCATTTAATCCCACATTTTCAGTTAATAAAACATCATCCATATCTAGTGTGAGATTCAGGTCATTTACTAATTTCTGAGCTCCATCCCGAATAAGTGTCTCTCTATCTAAAGGATTTAAAATAACTTTTTCTGAAAAAAGCTTTTCTCTATAATCGCTAAAATTATTGATTTGAAAATTATCTGAACCCATAAACCGGTGGCCCTGTGTGGAGTTGCCTGATGAAACTCCCGCAAAGTTGAAAGGAACAACTTCTTCATCAAAAACACACAAAATACTATGAAGTGGACGGACCCACCGTTGCTTACCTGAGCCCCATCGCATAGATTTTGGCCATGGCAGATCTTGCAGTATAATTGGTATAAGATCTTGGAAAACGCTTTTTGTATCACTACCTATCTCAGTTTTAGAACAGAACCACACCCTCCCCTTTGGGGTCTCTTTTAATGTACAATCTTCAATTGTAACACCAGTAGATTTTAGAAATCCATCTAAAGCTGATTTAGGAGCATCAGCTTTAGGTCCCTTTCTCTCTAATTCTATATCTGGCTGTTTCTTGGGAAGATCATTGATTACTATACATAATCTACGTGGTGTCACAAATGTTTGAACAGATGCAAAACTTAACCTTTCCTTTCCCAACCTATTAACAAATAGGTTTTTTAAATTCGCACACGCTGACGTCTGCATACGTGCTGGGATTTCTTCAGAAAAAAGTTCAAGAAGCAAATCTGGCATTAGTTAACCCTCCACACTAGGTGAATTTGTTAACCAACACTCACAACATAACTTAGTAAGAGATCTAACCCTTGCAATATAGCTTGCACGCTCAGTAACGCTAATTACTCCTCGTGCATCAAGCAGATTAAAAATATGACTGGCTTTTATACATTGATCATAGGCCGGCAAAGCAAGTTGAATGTTTTCAGAAAGAAGGTCATTACATTCCCTTTCTGCATCATCAAAATGCCTTAAGAGTATTTCTGTATTTGCATGTTCAAAATTAAATGTCGAAAATTCTTTCTCGGCTCTTTGAAAAACATCCTTGTAATATATAGAATTTGAGCCAGGACCTTGATTCCATTTTATTTCATAAACACTTTCCACACCTTGGATATACATTGCAAGACGTTCTAAACCATAGGTAATTTCTACAGTAACTGGGTCACAATCAATACCCCCCACCTGCTGAAAATACGTAAATTGGGAAACCTCCATTCCATCACACCAAACCTCCCAACCAAGGCCCCATGCACCAAGTGTAGGACTCTCCCAGTCATCTTCAACAAACCTTATATCATGGGATTTTGAATGAATACCCAGACTATCCAGAGAAGACAAATAAAGAGATTGGATATTTTGTGGGGAGGGCTTAATTACAACCTGAAACTGATAATAATGCTGAAGTCGGTTAGGATTCTCTCCATACCGTCCGTCAGCCGGCCTTCGAGATGGTTGAACATATGCTGCCTTCCATGTTTCTGGTCCTAAGCTTCTGAGGGTTGTTGCTGGGTGAAAAGTTCCTGCACCAACTTCTAGATCATAAGGTTGCAACAAGACGCAACCATGCTCAGCCCAAAATGTTTGAAGGGAGAGTATAATGTTCTGGAAAGAGTTGTCAGTTTTAGAATTATTATTATTCATTTTTACCAAGTCGCTTGCAGGGTTTTATTTGAAGCGCTTGCATTTTTTCCTCAGTTACTTTTAGGTTTCACCACATGAAAGACAATCGATTATTAGCCCATAAAAATCCTTTTTAAAAGAATTGTGAATGTATAACCTGAAAATCTTGTTAATAACCGCTAAATTACTATTAGCTATCTTGGTCTCTTGAGCTTGTATTGCTTTCCTCACGAGCTAGAGCTTCCGCTTTTTCTTCGCGAATTTTGTTGCGTTTACCAATTGCCTTAAAGCCGAACCAAATTACGGCAATAATTGCAACTAACACTAACAGTTTCATTGGCGAAAACATTGATGCCTCCTTGCCGTCCTAAACATTATAGGACAGCTATTTAGATTCTATTTATGTAATCAGTATATACCTCATATTACGCCAATAAAAGGGTTTGATATATTTATTGAGAGTGAATAAGAGATATTAAGCCCCACAAATTTACTAGGACAAACGCATATTCCTGCCTATAAGCATATTGTCAACCCCATTTGAACACAAAATTGAATATGATTTCAATAATTTACAAACCATACTTTCCCCATAAAGACCTCTTTTCGATAGCTGACAGTGCATTTAACGCAAGGTTTTCTCCTATTTCTGATAATTGAATATCACTTACTCCAAGCATTGGGAAACGCCTACGAAACCAACTACGACGAAGTGCAACTTTCCTCATTTTAACATCATCTCCAAAACGTTCCTTAAGGACACTTACTAATTCTCCGAGAGAATCAACTAGTCCATATTCCATGGCTTGCTTGCCAAGCCAGAATTCACCAGAAAATAACTCTGAATTATCCCCTTTTAGTCTCTGCCCTCTACGACCTCGAACTGCATTTATAAAATTTTGGTGCATCTCATTCTGAATTATTGTTAATTTCTTAATATCTTCAGAATGCTCGGGAGAGAAAGGATCTAACATCGATTTTTTTTGTCCGGCTGTATATAACCGCCTTTCAACTCCAATTTTTTCCATAGCTCTTGAAAACCCAAAACCAGAATAAATAACACCAATTGAGCCAACTATAGAGTTACAATTAACAAAAATTTCATCTGCTGATATTGCAAGCCAATAGCCACCAGAGGCAGCAACATCTTCTACAAATGCCAATACAGGAACATTTTTTTCATTAGACAGCCTTCTTATCCTATCATGAATAAGTGCAGATTGGACTGGGGAACCGCCAGGTGAATTAATTACTAAAGCTAAAGCTTTTAATCCTTTTATCCGAAAAGCACGATCAATAACCGGACCCAAACGGTCATCTGTAAGACCAGCACGGAATGCTCCTGCATTTCCAATGATACCATCAAGCCTTACAATCGCAACTACTCTTGATGTTCTACCAAACCTTAAGATTGAAAATATACGTCCTATCATATCTACTTGCTCCCCAATAAATCTAAAGCATCACCTTTACGCAAAATCTTTTCTGCCTCCTTGGTGAAAGTCCCATCAGGATTATGCAATATAAGGCCACCATGAAGTTTCAGTTCTGCATCCGAGCCCATCTTTGCTTGAATTATTACTCTTTTAGCCCCCTTTGATCGATCAATAAAGGGGTCATGAGACCACAAAGGAAAAACTGTGATTTGACCAGAACGTGCAGAAAGGTATTTCAGCATATCAGTTAACCTTTCTGTCCTTTGTATAAATGTTATTGTTCCCCCGTGCTTAGCCATTCTAAATGCAAAAGAAACCCATGAAGATAAATTTACTTGTGAGTCACTATGAGCTCTTAGCCTCTTGCTTTGGCGTGGAGGTGTAGTTTTACCAATTTCGTAGTAAGGTGGATTGGCCATTATATGATCAAAGCTGTGTGGAGCAATACGCGGGAGAGGCTTGACAAGATCACCAACAATCGATTCAAACCTTCTCTCAAATCCATTAAGAACTGCATTATCTTGTGCTAGACGAGCAAGGTCACGATCAATTTCAAGGCCAACTATTTTTGTGTCACCCACCCTATTAGCCAGGCATAGAGAAGCCGACCCACTTCCACATCCAAGATCTAGGATACGGTCATTCGTGCCCGCATTAATTGCAGATGCAAGAAAAACTGAGTCGGAGGTAGCCCTAAAGCCATCCTTTGGCTGTTGTATAATTACTTTTCCGTTTAAAAGAGTATCTTCAGTGAGAGCTTCCAATTTCAGTATCCTAATTTATTTATATATTTTTTTACAGCTCAGAAACTTCTAAATGGATATATTTTAAATGATGCTATACTTGATATTTATATGTATAAGGTAAATAAAAAATTTAGCTAATATAAATCATGCTATCCCACTGCAAAAGCACATGATATGATGATTTAAATAGTTGTTTATTCAAATAATTCAAATGGGAAAAAGTTGTGGGCAAAGTAGTAATACTTGCTGATCAGGCTGAAAATGATATAGCAAAGGAACTTGAAGAAACTGCTCCAACACTTGATGCGCTGCACAAATTAGTTAACGAAGATTTGAAGGCTGTCAATCGTGTGATTCTTGAGAGAATGGAAAGCCCTGTTGTGCTCATATCACAATTAGCAGGCCATATTATAGCCTCGGGTGGAAAAAGGCTTCGACCTATGCTTACGTTAGCAACAGCAAAAATGTGTGGATACACTGGCCGTAGGCATATAGACCTTGCCGCTTGTGTCGAATTTATTCACACTGCAACACTTTTGCATGACGATGTAGTAGATGAAAGTGATCTTAGGCGTGGCAACGCTACAGCTAATGCGGTTTGGGGTAACAAACCTAGCGTTTTAGTAGGAGATTTTCTATTTTCAAGAGCTTTCCAATTATCTGTCGCAGATGGTTCATTAAGTGTATTAGATATTCTAGCAAGTACATCAGCAGCTCTCGCTGAGGGTGAGGTAATGCAACTTGTAACTTCAAATGACACAGAAACAAGTGAGGATGCATACTTAGATGTTATTACAGCAAAAACTGCTACACTTTTCTCAGCAGCATGTCGATTGGGGGGATTAGTAGCGGAAAAATCATCACAAGAGCAAGACGCTTTGGCAAGTTTTGGTCTAAATCTTGGAATCTCATACCAGTTAGTTGATGATGCACTCGATTATTCTGCTATGGAGAAAGATTTAGGAAAATCTATAGGTGACGATTTCCGCGATGGAAAAATAACGCTCCCAATTCTTCTAGCCTTTAGAAGGGGGAACGAATTTGAACGCAATTTCTGGAAACGCACCATGGAAATCGGAGAACAAGATGAAAAGGACTTTGATACAGCCCTAGAATTCATCACTAAACATAATGCCTTAGCTGATTCTTTTGAACGTGCACGCCATTATGGCTCTGTTGCAAAAGATGCGTTAGGTCTTTTCAAGGACAGCCCTGAAAAACATGCTCTTAAAGATGTAGTGAATTTTTGTATAAACAGGTCACATTAATATTTATTTCAATTTCTTAAAAAGCAAGATAGATACTCGAATTGATTTTATAGTTTTTAGAAACAAATAGGCAGTTGTTATTGTTTTGGAAAAATAACTTATGTTAGAACCAATAATCATTACTGGTGCAGCTGGGCTAATAGGCTCAGCTCTAGTACAGAAATTGCGTGGAAAAGGAATTCCTTTTATTGCGACAGATATCATACCTGAAGATAAGATATCTGGTTTTTTATATAAACAAATAGATTCAAGGGACTACGAAGGGTTAACATCTCTTGTCAAAGATGGTGCATCAGGCATTATTCACTGTGGAGGTATTTCTGGTCCTATGCTTTGTAAGGATGAACCCCGAACACTCATAGATATCAATGTTAGTGGGACAGCAAATATACTAGAAATAACGAGAGTACATAAACTTAGACGTTTAATTTATTGTTCTTCAACATCTGCCTATGGTGACACACCATTAAGTCATGATATGATCAAAGAAGATTGTGCATTAAATGCAATTGATGTTTACGGTGCATCTAAAGCAGCTGGTGATGTGTTAACTCGGGCTTATGCATCTCAGCATGGTATAGATGCTGTTGCTCTGCGTTTTTCCTGGGTGTATGGGCCAAAGCGGACAACTGGCTGCATACTTCGCGAAATGATACGCAATGCAAAAATAGGAAAACCTAGTGTATTTAATTTCGGGAAAAAGTTTAGCCGGCAATATATACATATTAACGATGTCGTAAATGCAGTTCTTTCTGCATGGAATATTAATAAGATACCTAGTAGAGCCTATAATATTACAGGTGGAGAGAAGCTCAGTTTTAATGAAATTTCAAATGTTGTAAAAACAATTGTTCCGAATGCAGACATAACAAATCTTGACACAGAATATGCAGGAGACTTAGTACATGGAAAATTTGATATTTCTGCTGCCAAAGCTGAACTTAAATACAAACCAACAGTAGACTTTCATAAGGGTGTTAAAGAATATGCACATTGGCTAAATGAACATGAATACTAAATCTTTCACAAATACAAACTGATTAAAAATTCTTTTCATAAAAACGAATATAATAACAGTTAACTCTAATAAGGAGAATTAGAATTGACATCTGAACCATCTCTCAAATTCCCTCCTGCTTCACTTCCAGAATCAACCGATAAATTACGATCCGAAGTTAGAAAATTTCTGTTAAAATCACAGACCGAACTTGGCTGGACACCCAGATCAAATTTTATGTCAACTTTTTCTGCTGAATTCAGTAAATCAATTGGGGAGATGGGCTGGCTTGGACTTACTTGGCCAAAAAAATATGGTGGGCAAGAAAAAAGTGCTCTAGAGCGCTTTGTTGTGACAGAAGAACTCCTTGCTGCTGGTGCACCAGTTGCTGCTCATTGGGTTGCGGAAAGACAAAGTGGACCTTTACTAATTAAGTATGGTACTGAAGAACAAAGAGAACAAATTCTTCCTAAAATAGCTAAAGGTGAATGTTATTTTTCAATTGGCATGAGTGAACCTGACTCAGGCTCCGACCTTGCGTCCATCAGAACCAGAGCAAAAAAATCTCCAAATAATTGGACAATTAATGGAACAAAGGTTTGGACTAGTAATGCCCATATCAACCATTGGATGATTCTTTTGGCCCGTACAGAACAACCAAGTGAAAATAGACATGCTGGTATGAGCCAATTCCTAATTGACCTTAAAAATGATGATATAATTATTAATCCCATTCCAAACATGCTAGGGCATCACGAATTCAATGAAGTTGTTTTTAATGAAACTGCAATACCTCTTGATAGAATTATTGGGAAAGAAGGAAATGGATGGCAGCAGGTTACTGCAGAATTGGCATACGAAAGAAGTGGTCCCGAGAGATTTCTATCAACTTATAATGTTTTATTAGAACTCATCAACTCAGCAAAAAATAAAAATGATGGTGAGATTGATCGTACAATTGGAAAACTAACTGCACAACTTGTATCTCTTAGAACAATGTCAATATCAATAGCCGGAATGTTAGAACGTGGGGAAAATCCTGATGTTGCTGCAGCAGTAGTAAAAGACACTGGCAATGAGTTTGAGCGCCAAGTAATTGAATTAACCCGGAAAGCTCTACCTTTAGAGCCAACATTAAACGGCAATAATATAGAAAAATATGAAAGCATGATGGCTGAATTAATAATGCAACTTCCTTCATTCTCATTTAGAGGAGGAACACCTGAAATTATGAGAGGAATAATTGCAAGAGGTCTTGGTGTCAGATGACAGAAACAACTAGCATATTACATGAAAGTATAAACAAACTTTTTAACGAAATTGTAAATAAGAAAGACCTTGACCAGGCAGAAACTGGAATTTGGGCAGATAATATATGGAAAGCTGTTACAATTGCTGGATACCTAGAGGCTTGGGATGAAGATAATCAGGAATCAAATCAAATTTCTTTAATTATAGGACAGGCCTCTGGCTGGCATGCTCTACCTATACCCCTGGTTGAAACAATGGCAGCACGCCATCTGTCTAACAAATATTTGAATCTTTGTCCTGATGGCCCCCTAACAATTGCCAATCCCTATCTCATTGAAAATTCCAGCTTAAAAAATAGTCAACTTACCGGGATAGCAAAGAATATACCATTCGCACGCCACGCTAATCAGCTAGTTACTGTGGTGGATGAAAAGTTTGTTTTAGCTCCTTGTAACATTACTCAAGAATCTCGAAATATAGCAGGTGAATCTAGAGATAATGTCTCCTGGGAGAATTCTGAAGTTATAGTTGGTCCCAAAGTGACTAGAGATATTATAATGGAGACAGGTGCAATTATTCGTTCTTCTCAAATTTGTGGTGCCTTGCATCACGCCCTTCAAAAATCCACAACATATGCGACTGAGAGAAAACAATTTGGCCGCCAACTAGGTAAATTCCAATCTATTCAAAACTATCTTGCAAAAATGGCAAGCTTAACTGCAATGGCGGAGGCAGCACTATCAAATACAGCACAAATGCAATCTCCCAGTTCAATTGCAGCAGCAAAGATTTGTGCAAGTGAAGCTGCTGGGGAAGTTGCATCCCTTTCCCATAGAATTCACGGTGCAATAGGTTTTACACATGAGTATTCTCTCCATCACTTGACCAGACGATTGTTATCCTGGCGGGAAGAATTTGGAGCAGAGACTTGGTGGCAAAATAAACTAGGAAAAATTGTAATTAAAACAGGATCTGAAAACCTCTGGAAAATGATCACATCTGAAAATTGAATCAAATTAATGTCTAAGTTAAAAAATTTTTTCTCACCTCGCAGTATAGCTATCATTGGTGCCTCGCCAGATACTAAAAAATTGGTAAGAGGTCGCGTAATGAAAGCACTTATAAACTCGGGCTATAAAGGTAAAATATACCCTATAAACCCCAGCCATTCAGAAATTTCAGGCTACAAGTCCTATGCTAGTCTTGATGAATTAAACGAATCTCCGGACTTGACATTAATAGCCGTTACAGCTGAAAAAGTTCCAGATATACTTGGTGAATTATCAGAGCATAATTGCCATAATGCAGTTATTTATAGCTCAGGCTTTGCAGAATCTGGACAAGCCAACAAAAGTCTTGATGACAGTCTAAAAATAGCTATAAAAAAACATAAAATAACAGTTTTGGGTCCAAATTCCGTTGGGTTTTTTAATGCCTCAGATAATGTGGCTGCAACTTTTAGTCCCGGTATCTATGTAGAAAATAGTCCAAGGGTTAATGATGGCCCAGGCCGAAGACTGGTTATAATCTCTCAAAGTGGAGGCCTTGGCTTCTCAATCTACCAGCGGGCTTCAAATCGAGGAATAAAAGTAGGGCTTGTAGTGAGCACAGGTAATGAAGTTGGAATAACCTCATTAGATGTTCTAGAACATGCTATCGAAGATGAAATGGTAGGTTGTGTAGTTCTTTATATAGAACAATTTAGAGACCCTCAAAGACTAGAAAATATTGCTAAAAAAGCATTGCAAAAAGGGATTCCTATAATTGTAGTTAAATCTGGTCGCTCAGATGCGAGTAAACGAGCAGCAATCTCACATACAGCAAGCCTGGTTGGTAATGATAGTGCGTACGAAGCAATTTTTAAGGCGTTTGGAATTTTTAGAGCATATGATCAAGACGATATGCTGGATATGGCAGCAGTGTTTACTGGATCTAAAGTAACTTGTGGATGTAAAGTAGGTATAGTTTCGATCAGTGGTGGTGGAGCAATCTGGTTGGCAGATGCCTGTTCAGACGCTGGCCTAAAAGTACCTGAATTTAAAACTAAATTGCAGAATGACCTTAAAGATTTTGTTCCTCCTTACGGTGGAACAAGCAATCCAGTTGATATAACAGCTCAATCCCTCCATTCAGATGGAAATATTAGAGCCTTAGAACTTATAACAAAGGACAGTGATGTAGATATGGTTGCAGTGGTAGCAACTCTATCAGAGGAATCAATCCTAAAAAAAGAGAAGAAAAGACTAAAGAAATTATCTGAAACCTGCAAAAAACCAATAGTATTCTGCTCTTATACACTACCCAAAGAAGAAAATTTATCTGATCTAGGTGATTGCGATATACCTGCCTTTACAAGTTTTGTAGGCTGTGCACGAGCCTTAAGAACTATGCATCTCTATAATCGTTATCAACTCCTAAATCTTCATGAGAAGATCGATAATATTTCCTCTCCAACTTTAGAAGGCCTCACATCAACAAATACAGAATTTTATTTAGCAGAGACCTTCCAACAATTAGGCATCTCTACACCTAATGCTAAACTTGTTTTGAATATCGAAGAAGCACTAATAGCTTCTAATCAGATAGGTTATCCAGTTGTGCTTAAAGTCCAAGATCCTGACATAGTTCATAAAACCTCAAGTGGTGCCATAGAATTAGAAATAGATGGAGAGACGCATTTAAAAAATTCATTTAAAAAAATTACTAGTAAATTACAAAATAAAAAGACCCCAATACTTGTCCAGTCTATGGCTCAACCTGGTGTGGATATAATCGTTGGAGTGACAAAAGATAGTGATTTTGGCCTACTTCTTATGGTTGGCATGGGTGGAACTAATGTCGAAGTAATTGGAGACATAAGCTTTTCACCGGTTCCAATCAGTAAACTTGCTGCTAGAGAGTTACTTTTAGGAATATCAGGGCTCAAACCATGGGTGGACGAGTCTTCTAATTTAGAATTAGATATAGATGAATTATCAGAAATACTTGTAAGGGTGTCACATTTTGCAGAATCAAATAGTAATTTTATAGAAGAATTTGAAATAAATCCCCTTCGTGTATATGAGCCCGGAAAGAAGTTATTGGCACTAGATGGCTATCTCCGCATCAAATCTAGTAAGTAAGTGAGGAAAAAAATGGATGATAACATTATAGTAAATATTGAAGAAAATATTGCCACTCTTACTCTTAATCGTCCCGAAAAACGTAATGCATTTAACTTAGAAATGGTAGATCAATGGCGTGAAACATTTAAAGATTGCGTCAAGAAAAAAAATGTTCATGTAATTGTAATAACAGGTAATGGCAAGGCTTTCTGTTCTGGTGGGGATATTGCAGAACTGATGGGTGCAAGAATTGATATGGGTCCAGAAGCTAGAAAAAAAGAGTTATCTGAACATGTCCATGAACTTATTAAAGCATTTCAAATGAACGATAAGCCAGTTATAGCTGCTATGAACGGAGTAGCAACCGGTGCTGGTCTTGATCTAGCGTTATATGCTGACTTACGTTACGCGGCAGAATCAGCTAAATTTGCAGAAACCTATGTCAAAGTGGGGCTAATACCCGGTGCTGGTGGAGCATGGTTATTACCAAGAATTGTGGGGGAAGCTAAAGCCTATGAACTTCTCTGGACTAGTGAATTTATTAACGCAGACGAAGCACATAGGCTAGGAATCGTTAATAATGTATTTCCAGATCAAGACTTAATGCCACATGTAATGCGAATAGCAAAACAAATTTCTCAAGGCCCACAATCAGCTAATAGAGCTATAAAAAGAGCTATCATTCATGGTCGGAATTCCGACCTTTTCGCATCTCTTGATCATATTTCCTCAACATACGGTCTAATTGCAACAGGTGCAGACCATAAGGAAGCTGTATCTGCATTCCTTGAAAAGCGACCACCAAAATTCGTAAAAACATAATTTTTTTCTGTATTTAGAAAACTTTCAAAGGAAACTAATAACACTCCATCTGATTTTACAACTCACAAAAACCGTAAACAATTTGGATTATATTATTAATTAATGTGGTTCTATTTGCGGAATGTTTTTTAAACGAGTGATTACTTCTGTAATTTCATCTTCACATTTTGCACAGCAGGGTGTGTAGCCATTCTGTGCATGAACGTCAAGCCAACTCTCTGCACCTTCACGAGCTGCAGATTCTACCTGTCTTTCAGTTATTCCATTACAATTGCAAACAAACAATTTTCAAGCCCATACATGAATAATGAGAATGATTATCATTGTCATATGATGTAATGCAAGATTTTTATTACACATAATTATTTTATAACTGTTTTCTTATAAGTCGTTTATAATTGTTTTATACATTTAATGCTCCAACATATTTTTTCAAATTACACATTAGGGGGTTATGAGCATGAGAGGAGAAGGATCTGTAATAGATCAGTTAAATTTGATTTTGAAGAATGAGTTAACTGCAATCAATCAATATTTTTTACATGCACGGATGCTGAAAGATTGGGGTTTCAAGCGACTTGCAAAAAAAGTTTATGACGAGTCTATAGGGGAGATGAAACATGCTGATAGTCTTATTGAACGTATTTTAACGCTCGATAAGTTGCCAAACCTTCAAGACCTTGGAAAATTGAAAATAGGTGAAGATGTTCCTGAAATACTAAAAAGCGATCTTGAATCAGAAGAGACTAATCAGCAATGTCTCAAATCAGCAATTGCTATTTGCGAGGAAAAGCATGACTTTGTATCTCGAGATATTCTCTGTAAAATACTTGAAGATACAGAAGAGCATATAGATTGGATAGAGTCACAGCAGCACCTAGTTAGCCAAACTGGACTAGAGAATTACTTGCAAGAGCAAATACATTCAGATTCAGAAGACTAAAGACCGTTAGTTAAACAACTTAGGCTTTATTGTCTATGAACAAAGGATAGAATACTTTTATAGGCTCAGTCACACTTCATTCAATAAAATTGATTGTTTATTGAGTTTAATTAGAATTAATCAGTAATCACATTTGTATCAGTATATTCGAATTCCTTCTTACCCTCAGTACTAGCGTATTCTCTCTAATAGCAGAATCTGCTGCTGCATTTACCTTCACTAAAGACAGAACATTAAAGACCATTACGTATCCATCGTGGTCTTTCCCCCTTTTTAACGACTGATCGAACGTTCTCATGAGCCCACTCCCATATGCGGGCCGTAGTTGGCTTGGTAACACCCGCCACATGAGAAGTTAATATGCAGTTTTTAATTCCAATAAGTGGATTGTTTCGCTCAATTGGTTCAGTTTCAAAAACATCAATGCCTGCTTGCAATATAGAACCTGTTTTAAGTGCACTGGCAACTGCATTCTCATCAAGAATCCCCCCCCGAGCACAGCAAATTAAGGTTGTATTTGAATTCATCAGAGATAGTGCCTTGGTATCTATCATTCTCTTGGTTGTATCATTTAAGTCTGTGCATATACATATTATATCTGACCTAATATACAGTTCATCGTGATCGACTCTTTCTGCATCCAATTTCTTTGCCAAATCTAGATTGACATCTTTGATCTCACTATAAATAATATTCATTTCAAAGGGATGTGCACGTTTTGCAAGTGAAGAACCACTATCTCCGAAACCCACTATTCCCAGAGTCTTTCCTTTTAACTCAAATGCTTCTTCTGTAAGCATTCTTGATGCTGACCAGTTAGCCGCTTCTGTGAGATCTGAGGCATGAAAGAGACGTTTTGATAAAGCGAGCATTAATGTCATGTTATGTTCAGCTACAGCTTCTTTATTAACTCCATCAATATTGCACGCTGGTATCTTCCTCTGAGCTAAAGCCTTCAAATCAAAAGTTTCATAACCAACACCCAGTCTCTGGGCAATTTTTATATTGGGGGCGGCAGATAAAATCTGTTTATTCACAGGCTCCATGCTAACAATAAATGCATCCATATTATTCAGTTTATTTAGGTCAGATTCTGAATAAAGGCCATTATCATCAACAAATATTTGCACATAATCCTCTACATCCTCTGGGACTATATCTCTTAAGTCCGGCCGCACTTTAATTAAATAAGCTATTCTCATTTTTGGTATCCTATATAAGTCCTTATTTTGTAACGACAGAATACTGTTTAATTTCGTATCCGAGCATTCTTTGGGTCAAAAAAGGGAGTTAATGACAATTTCGCTGATACTAGTTCACCTGCCACATCTATTTGGTAATTGCCATTTGGGATATATTCCCACAAAATTGGATTTTTACTTTCGAGGTAACCCATACCTAGAGGTTTCTCAACACTATAGCCATAAGCCCCTGAGGTGACACGGCCTACCAACTTGCCATCGCAATAAATTATTTCATCATGAAATAGGAATGGCTCAGACTTTTCCAGCATTATGTGAACTAATCTTTTATTTACTCCATGCTGTATTTGTTTCTCCAGAACTTCACGTCCATTGAAATTAACATTCTTATCAAGACAAACTGCGAATCCAAGCCCAGCCTCAATTGGCGTTTCAGCTTGAGTAATATCATACCCCCAATGCCTATAGCCCTTTTCCATTCTGAGAGTGTTAACTGCATGTAATCCGCAAAGCCGAGCCCCAACATTCTTAGATTCTTCATAAATCAAATCAAAAACAGGAATCATAAATTCAGTCGGTATATATAACTCCCAACCCAGCTCACCAACATAAGTCGTTCTGAGTGCCTTAGCAATTGAGTAACCAACATCTATTTCCTGATATGTACCGAAAGGAAATGCTTTATTAGAAAAATCAGCATTGGAAATCATGGATAAAACTTCCCTCGCCCTTGGTCCCATCAAAGAAATAACCCCGTAACCTGATGTAACATCAGTTATGGAGAAATGTGCCTCTTTTTTAACTTGCTTTTTGATCCAATTAAAATCACGCGTTTGTGAAGCTGCTAAAGTGATTACAAAATATTCGTTTTCTGAAATTCTCGTAATAGTAAGATCCGCCTCAATTCCACCTCTTGAATTAAGAAGCTGCGTATAAACCACTTTACCTGGTATGACATCTACGTTATTGGCAGCAATTCTTTGCAATTCATCTTTAGCATCACGACCTTGAATAATAAATTTTGCAAATGAACTCATATCAATGATACCGAGTGTGTCACGAACTGCCTTATGTTCTTCACGAACGTAATCAAACCAATTCTGCTTAAAATAATCATGCTTATAATTAGGACTTACACCTTCTGGTGCAAACCAATTTGCACGTTCCCAACCAGAAAGTTCGCCAAAACAAGCATTATTCTCTAACAAACGCTGGTGTATAGGGCTGAGTCTTGCTGGTCGTGCAGTCTCAACCTGTCTGAATGGCCAATGCATTTTATATAAAAGACCCAAACTCTCACGTGTACGGTCAAAAAGGTAGCGAGGATTACTCTGAAAACTCCCAAAACGAGCTATATCTAACTCTGCAAGATCAACACTTGGCTGCCCATCTATAATCCACTCTGCCAAAACCTTACCAGCCCCTGCTGCACTTAATATCCCCGATGAATTAAAACCAGCTGCTACAAAAAAATTCTTTAATTCTGGAGCCTCACCCATAACAAATTTATTGTCGGGGGTGAAACTCTCAGGGCCATTCATAAACTTTCTGATAGGAGTATGTTCCAGAAACGGTAGAAGCTCTATTGCATTTTTGAAAGGTAATTCAAAATGATCCCAGTCCTCTTGTAACTCAATAAATTCTGCATCCTTTGGTAGGCTGCTAAGGGGAAGAGGTTTTGCTATAGGCTCAAACGAACCGATAAGCAATTTACCGGCATCTTCCTTTACATATACATAACCATCTGTATCTCTTATAATTGGCAAATCCTCTTTTAGATTATGAATGGGCTCAGTTACCACATACATATGTTCTGCAGCATAAAGAGGAACCCTTACACCCACCATCTTTCCTAGTTCTGAGGCCCAAATACCAGCACAGTTTACTATAATTTCACATGACAATTTTCCATTTGTAGTTTCAACAGCAGAGACACATGAATTACTCTTAATTATTCTGTTAACCTCTGTATTCTCATAAATTCGGGCACCACCAGCTCGTGCCCCTTTTGCAAGAGCCATAGTAGTGTCAACTGGATTTGTCTGGCCATCACCTGGCACATAGACTGCACCCTTAACCATAGAAGAATCTAGCTTTGGCCATATTTCTTTTGCTTCAATAGGTGATAATTCATGTACATCAACACCAAAACATTTTCCTAATGAAGCCATTCTCCGTATCTCAGTTAAACGATCGACTGTACGAGCTATAGGCATACTACCATTACGTTGAAAACCAGTAGCCTGACCGGTCTCTTGCTCAAGAGTTGAGTAAAGATCTGCTGTATATTGTGCAAGAACAGTTTGAGTGTAGTTAGCCCTAAGCTGCACGATTAGCCCAGCGGCATGCCAAGAAGTACCCCCTGTAAGATGACCACGCTCTAGTAAAACAACGTCACGACACCCAATCTTAGTTAGATGATAAGCAACACTGCACCCAATAATTCCACCACCAATTATTACTACCTGAGCTTGAGATGGAAAATCCTTAGATTTACTGTCCACGATAACTCCTCAGAGTTATAATTACCCACGAAGTTTCTTGAATGTTTATGCTAAAATATGTTTGCAAAATACTTAAAGATTCAAAAAACTAATTAAATCTGGTGCTTTCTCCCAATTCTTTGGAATATCTGGCAACCTAGGCACTACAAAAATAGGAAGGTTTGAAACATACCTTCTTATAGTAATGACTAACTCCTCAAGACTAACGGGGCTTTCGGGCGATTCGCTTATAATCAGACCTTTAATAGATATACCATAACTCTTCATGGCCTCTAGGGTAGTTAGTGTATGGCTAATAGTTCCTAGGTAGCTACCTGCCACCAAAATAGCAGGCATATCAACATTTGATATCCAATCCATGACCGTATGTTTAGAGTCAAGTGGAACCATAGCTCCACCCACACCTTCTACAATTAAGATATCCGCACTATCACTCTTATTGAGTGTAAACTGAATTAATTTATTAAAGTTAATTGAACGATTTTCTCTTTCAGCTGCCATATCTGGAGATAATGGGGCTTTAAAACACCAAGGTGTTACTTTTAAAAAATTTTCCTTGGTAATTTTTGACCCAATACTTGAAAGAAGAATTCCAGAATCACTACTATCTACATTATTTTCTTCAAATCCACTAAGCACTGGCTTTAATGGTTGGACTACTTTGCCTGCCATAGTCAATTGATGGCATATTGCAGCACTGATTAATGTTTTACCTACTTCTGTCCCAGTCCCAGTTATGAAAAAATTAGACATGAATCTAAACTCCCATTTATTTTTATCCTGTCAAGATATTATACCTTAAAGCGGGCGCGTTTTGATGCCTTTGCATTCACAAATTTAAGGCGTTTAACTGCATTATCATCTTCCATTAAGTCGGGGGGGGCAAGTACACCTGGACCATCACCAGCTGTTCCATTTATAAAATCAAAAGGATGCTTGTGGTCAACAAATCCAAGATTTACTGTCCCAAGATCATAACCCATGAGGCGTTGTAATTCTGGCGGAAAGGTTTTCACTTCATCAGCTGGAACAGCCAAATACTGATTTTCTTCCTGGCGGAGCCAACCAAGAGCATAAACGAGATTTAACCCACATCGTGGAACATCTGATTTATTAGCACCACCACCATGTAAAAGATTTCCCAAATATAAAAGCACTGAACCTGAAGGCATTTCTGCAATTTCCACCTCATCTAACTCTGGACTTCGATTATCAGGCCAAAGGTGACTACCTGGTATGATTCTTGTTGCACCATTATCTGCAGTAAATTTTGATATCGCCCACATAGTTGAAAGTGTTAATGGTGGTGCTGGGTTTTGTATGGGGTAAAACCCTGTATCACGGTGGATCTTTTGTTTTTGTTCCCCTGGTTCTATATGCATTATTCCCGTATAGTTTATTTGGTACCGTGCACAATGTGGTCTTAAAATATTATCAGCAACCTCTAATATAAGAGGTGTCCGCACCAAATCCCTTGTGCTTGGGCATCGAGAAAGCAGTGCCCCAAAGCGCTTTGTTTTATGTCCCATAAATGGATCAGGATCAGATATTCCCGTATTATCTATATGGGATGATAATTCACTCTTAAGTTGTTTAAGTTTATTTATGGACATTGCTTTGTTAACAATTGCACATCCATCACGCATTATAGCTTCACTTAGCTCAGATCCACAAACATCAGGATCAAAAGTTTGAAAACTTACCATCTTATAGAAACCTTTAATTACATATCTACCATTCTTGAACAAACTTTGCTGTGGAAGTCAGTTACAGCAAGCTCGACCTTGCATACTCTATATTATTCACCTACCTGCAAATTTGTATTCCTAAGATTTTGGGTAATCTCATGGTCGATAGTTTTAGTTCCAGCATCAATCTTTACACCATAAGAGTTCTCTGCAGCCTCAATAGATATATAGCCATCAAGAACGTCATCTAATACCTTGTTCACAGGTCTTTCAAATGGTCTTCCCCAACCTCCACCACCACCTGTCTCTATACGAAACGCCTCTCCTGGTCTGAATCTATATGCAGCGAGAAGTGGATTGTGCCACACACCATCATCAGCGAGCCCACCTATAACCTCAGACTCTCCTTCTAGGCTAATTTTATATAAGCGTTGTCTAGCACTTTCCTTACCACCTTCAACGCCGGGGCTACCCTGTAGTGTTCTGGATGTTTCTATACTCAGTTCCGCATCCCCCAGAAAACGAAATTGTAATCTAGCACCAAGGCCTCCTCTGTGAATACCAGGACCAGCAGAATCCTTTCTTAGATCAAAAGCCTCATAGATAATTGGATAACAGAGTTCTGCCACCTCTGCTGATAAATTCATGCAATTTCCTGTTGGGTCAAAACGAACACTAGTACCATCCATATCATTCATGCCTCCCCAGCCTCCGGCCGGCAAATCAGAAAAGACGGTTTGACGATTATCTTCAGGGTCTGTAACAGCACATACAAACCAATTAATATCCGACATGGTTCCACCAATGGCATTTTCAGGCATAGCTTCACTCATGGCAAGCCAGATCGCACTATTGATTTTTGCCGCAGTAACAGTCGTACAACCGATTGTAGGAGCTGGCCATTTGGCATTCAGCCAACAGTTATCAGGTAAAATAATATCAACGGCATCAAAAAGTCCAGAATTCGCAGGTGCCTCGGGGCATAGGTAGAAACGAAGTGCTAAGTAAGCTGCCGAGAATGTATTAGCTAATGGAGAATTAATAGCACCAATGCATTGAGGGTCTGAACCAGTGAAGTCAACCACTAATGACTCGCCTTTGATAATTATCTTTACCTCTAGACGAATTGGTTTATCACTAAAACCATCAGTATCAACAAAATCTGAAACCGAATATTCACCATCAGGTATAGCTAAAATACGGCTGCGACTTATACGATTGGTATAGGCTATCAATTCACGCATAGCGATTTTTATTGTATCAATGCCATATTTCTCCGCTCCACGTATAAATTCTTGTTCAGCCACTTTTAATGCACCCATATGGGCTTGAATATCGCCCTCAATATATTCAGGGCAACGGGTATTATTTTTAATTAAAGTTAAAAGATCTTCATTTATTTTGTATTCATTAAAAAGCTTTAGAGGCGGTATCCGTAGTCCTTCGCCTGCTATATGAGTGCCAAATGATTGTCCACCGGCGGCCCCTCCACCTAAATCTTGCCAATGACCACGGCTTACAGCAAAACCTAAAAGTTCATCGCCAACAAAAATCGGCATGGTAAACGTTGTATCAGGGATATGAGTTCCACCTTCAAAGGGATCATTTAATATGACTACATCACCGGGGTTAAAATTCTCTTTTCCGTATTTTGCTACTGAAGCCTCCGCAGCAAAATGCATTGCTGCCATATGTATTGGGCAACCTGGTGCCTGAGAAACGAGCCTAATATCAGAATCGTATACAGCATGAGAGAAATCGAGCATATCGCTCAAGATTGCCGAAAATGCAGTTTTCTGTAAAACCTTACTCATACGCTCGCAACAAAAATCAAAATGACTTCGTAATACCTCAAAAGTAACTGGATCCAAGTCATTTATTTCTTTGGTTTTGATACTATCAGTTTCCATTGTGATCTCACTAGTGCTGTTATAATTAGGCTAGAGTTATAATTAAATTACCTGCTTGATCTACTTCTGCATAGGTTTGAGGAGGTAAGACTGTTTCTGAGTGCTTATATTCAAGAATTGCTGGACCCTCAATCTTTGTTCCCGAAGAAACTTTTTCACCTACAAAAATAGGTACATCCTCCCACGACCCAGAAAAAAATGCATTTCTCTCTCCAACTTTGATGGTTTCTGAGGAAATTTCAGAAAACTCGGTAGATCTAGACTTTTTAAAACTACCTTGTGCTGTGATACCTATACTGACAAATTCAACTGGAAAATCTGGAGATTTAACACCATGTTCAGATTCGTGCTCCATGTGGAAGGCATCGGCAATATCATTAATAGAATCTTTGTTTATTAACTGACCTCCAAGAGGAGTCATCACTTCCCAAAATTGACCGATATAACGCATCTGTGCATGTCTTTGAAGAGACATGTCTTCATCGTTAACGCCATCACGGGTAAGTAATTGGCGACCCTGGTCTTCAAGTTTCCCAAACAATTCATTAAGGTGATCAAAGTTGGTTTCAGCCAAAGGTGAATAATAAAATCCTTCCAAATCATGACGTATATCCATAGCTGTAGCACCAAAAGCAGAGGCAACACCTGCATGTGTTGGAACAATTATTCGCGGTATATTCATCGCTCTCGCAATCTGACATGCGTGCATAGGGCCAGCACCACCAAAGCTAGCAAGTATGAAATCTCTGGGATCTCTCCCACGATCAGTTAATACCAGCTTAATTGCTTGAGCCATATTTTCGCAAGTAATAGAGATGATGGCTTCAGCTGTCTCAAGAGGGTCTAAATCTAGTTTTTTTGCAACACCCTCTATTGCTAACAAAGCTTCCTTGGAATCAAGCCTCATCTTGTCTCCTAGGGTGGGGTTCAATCTACCAAGAATAAAGTTAGCATCAGTGACTGTTGCCTCTTTACCACCTCTTCCATAACAAGCTGGGCCAGGCTCTGAACCAGAGCTTTGAGGCCCAACACGGAGTGAACCGCCCGCATCTACCCAAGCAATAGAGCCACCACCAGCCCCAACACTCCTTATATCAAGCATTGGAATTGTGATTGGCACTTCCCATTCCAATTCATAATCGTGGGTTATCAATCCTTCACCCTGATCCACTATTGATGCATCAAATGTTGTTCCACCCATATCAGTATGGATTATATTTGGAAAATTAGTTGTTTGACTTAGGTATCTCGCATATGCAACACCACCAGCAGGCCCTGACTCAACTAATTCTTCGGGTCTTTCAATAGCAAGGTCAACACCCATCATCCCACCATTACTTTTTAATGCTAATAAAGACCCTCTAAAGCCACTTTCATCAAGTGCTGTTGATA
The DNA here is from genome assembly GCA_002728135.1 of Rhodospirillaceae bacterium. Taxonomy (GTDB): domain Bacteria; phylum Pseudomonadota; class Alphaproteobacteria; order UBA828; family UBA828. Next base: position 18,405 of record PBVE01000010.1, on the reverse strand, counting down.
AACTTGAAAAATATTGTGACATTACTGGAAGCAATGCAGCTCGCACAACAGTTGTAGAGAATCTTCCATGCTCCCTAAACTTTCTAACAGTTTCAGCTGAAAGTGCGACATAACATTCTGGGTGCTCTTGCAAGAGCACCTCACGCATTATTTTTTCATGTTGGTCATCCACATAAGAATTAATCAAACATATCGCTACTGAATTTATATTTAGATCTTTTATTCGTTGAGCAATTTGCCTTGCTTCTTCATGGTCAAATTCCCGTATATCTTTACCTGACGCAGAAAGGCGGCAATTAAGTGTAAACCTTAATCGCCTTGGCACTATTGGCTCAGGTCTCTTTTGACGTAGTGCAAACAGATGCTGTCTTCTTTGTCTTCCAATCTCAATTACATCCCTGAATCCTTCTGTGGTAATCATTGCCACTGGAGGATACTTACGCTCAACAAGAGCGTTAGTTGCAGTAGTAGTCCCATGCACTAGAACATTAATTTCGTTTGGAGGTATAAATGCTGAGTTTAAAGCATCGATTACGCCTAATGAACGGTCTGAAGTTGTCGTCAAAACTTTAGCAGATCTTTTTTCTTTTGTTTCACTATTTTCTGCAAAAAGATCGGTAAAAGTCCCTCCCACATCAATGCCAACATGCCACATATAAATTCTCCATTTCCATCAAGAATATTATGCCAACAAATTTATACTCTCACCATCAAGAAAATTTATTTTTTCGACTAATTCTTCGGGTAATGTAGATGATTTATGAGTTTTTTGGTTTGTATTCACCCAGATGACCTCTCCACTGGCTAATGATGAGTCGTTATTTTTAGGATAAATTTCAAGTTTAAATGTCAAACTTGACCTCCCGATGCGCGAAACTCTAACCCCTACGTCTATTTCATCATCAAAACTTATTGGTGCGTAATATTCGACCAAAGTCTTAACAGTGTGATAATCCTCTCCTGTTCGCTCAACCTGTCCCCTATAGTCATAAGGTAAATTTCTAAAATACTCTGTAATAGCAGTATCAAAGTAAGTAAGATAATGTGCATTAAAAACAATCATTTGACCATCTACCTCTGAGTACCGGACTCTAAACCCAAAGAAAAAAGAAAAATCATTTCTAGCCATCTATAAATACTCCAGTATTAAATTAACGCAGGGTTTCTATATTTCCGCATACTCCCAGAGATTGTCCACTAATTGATCGTCCATTATTTGAACATAGAAAAATAATCAATTCCGCCACTTCTTCAGGTTCAATCATTCTTTTCATTGACACATTTTGTGTCTCATTATTCCTTATACTAGCCATGTCCAAGTTGAGCATCCTTGCCTTTTCTTTAAGGACATTATCCATTCTTTCTCCCTCCACTGCCCCGGGCAAGATGGCATTTACTCTAATATTGTATTCTCCAAGTTCCATAGCAAGTGTCTGCGTTAGACCTATGACTCCCCACTTAGCAGCTGCATATGGTGCTCTCATCGGTAATCCTAGGCGACCAGCCGCCGACGACATATTAACAATACAGCCACTATGTTGCTTCTTTAGATAAGGAATGACTTCACGAACAAAGTAAAACTGGGCAGATAAATTTACGCTGATCGTTGCGTCCCAATCTTTAGTTTCAATCTCTTCTGCAACAGCTGTTGGGCCAGCACTTCCAGCATTGTTGACTAGTATGTCTAGACCATCAAAGGCCTCCAATGTCTCTTCAACATACCGACTAACTGCTTGAGAATCTGCAACATCGCAGTGCAAACATAAGATGTCAGGATTTAGATCTGCAAATCTATCTAATGCCCGTTTATCAATGTCACAAACAGACACCCGACCCCCACAGTCTCTCATAAGCTTAGCCGTGGTAGCTCCTATCCCACTAGCCCCTGCGGTTACAATTATTTTTTTTCCATCTAGCAAGCTCGCCATTAATGTGCATCTAGTAGGTATTCATCTCCAGCCCTTAAGTTCTCCTTAACCCAAGTAGCTGCTCCGGGTATATTAGGTGATGTAATCTCACGTGGCTTACGTGTTTTCCTCTTCTTTTTTCTCAATGCTTTTGTTTCCTTAAGATTTACAGTCATTGGATTTTTACTAATAATCACACCATATATGTTACGTGCACTTTCAACGGTTAACATTCCATCTATTATACTCTCGAGGACTGCGTCTGGTTCCCGCTCCAGTGGATCACCATAACCTCCCCCACCACTTGATACACCAACCCATATTTCATTAGCGGCTAATTCAAAGCGACCCTTTGAGGAATAATATTTGCGTTTTTTTGTCCTCAAATTTTCTTTATAGCTGCCTCCACCAATCCCAGGCATACCTCCCATTACACTGAAAGGGGGATTACTTTGTCCCTCACCAAATAGTTCGCACTGAAAACCGCCACCAACCGGAGACAGACAAAAATCAATTCCAGGTCCACCAATATATTTCCCATGCCCAACAGAGTCTGCAGCTATTTCCTGACGGTCGATACGAAATGGGTAGAATAACTCACAGAGTTCGACACTCATGATCTTTAATCCACCCATACCTGCAGAAGTCATAAAATATGGCCAGCCATCACATGTAGCACTTGCCCCTCCTGCAGCAGCAGCATTAAACAGCATCATACCGAAGTCTATATCTTTCTTACCTCTTCGGTCTACTCCATGAAGCATTGGCAGATTACCATCTTTACCATTACCACCCATTACACGATCAGGGACTGCATGTGCCAGTGCTTTCCAAACGGCCTCCTGCATTGTATCACCAGGACCAACGGTTGCAGCCGCAGTTGATGCTGGATATTTTGCATTACAGACAGAACCCACTGGAGCATCTGCCGTAATATGACGTAGAACACCATCATTGTGGGGAATTGTTGAATCTATTGTGCAAAGAATTGGAATTCCCGCAGCAGCTTGCATCACCCCTCTTGAGCCATTATTTCCGCTCGCGTTTTGAGGGTCAGAGTTTGAAAAATCAACATGTATCTTGTCTCCTCGGACAGAGACTTTGGCACCTATTTTTATATTAGACTTACCCTTTCCATCAGAATCCAACCATGAAACTCCGTGGTAATCTCCATCAGGATATGATTTTACTTCTTCAGACATACGACGATCTGCATAATCAAGTATGCTTTCCATATATTTTTCTAATTCTGCATTTCCATATTCCTTCGATAACTCTTTCAGCCGTCTTTCCCCTGTCCAAATGGATCCAAGCTGTGCCATAAGATCACCATATAGCCATTCTTGCCATCTGACGTTAGCCAAATACATTCGCACCACGTCTTCACAGCGTTCACCTTTCTCATAGAATTTGATAGGGGGTAACTGTAATCCTTCCTGCCAAACATCAGAGGCTTGTATAGCCACGCTATTTGGGACGTATGCACCCACGTCGAGTTGATGACCCTTAGCTACGCTCCAAAACATGTGTTTGCCTTTGTGGAATACAGGAGTGGCTGTGACAAAGTCACCCACATGGGTATTACCGCTATACGGATCATTTGTTACGATAACGTCGCCCTCGTAGATATTATCCTTAAAAGTTTCAGAAATTTCTTTCAAAACAACGTGCATCGAGTTTGTGTGAATCGGCAAGGCATCTTGCATGCATACCTGCCTAGCTTTGTAGTCATAGATTGCTACGGAATAATCTCGTGCAAGAGCGATGATTGACGTCCATGCCGTCTTTTCCATCGTAATAGTCATTTCATCAGCAATGGTTTTAAAACGATTTAAGATGACAGCAAATGTGATGGGATCAATCGATTTAGAACTTTTTTTTGCCACACTTTTTTTGTTTGATTTTTGTATTTTTCTTGGTTTCTTTGACGATTTTTGTTTTATAGCATTTTTTATTGACATCATCAGTCCCTCATATTTCTCAAAGTAATTTTACTGTGGATCAATCAAATACGTGTCACCGGTTCTCAGTCTCTTTTTAACCCAGTCCGAAGCACCCGGAAGATTTGGATCAGTTATCTTAAATGGTTTGCGTGATTCAGAAATTCTTTTACGTAGAGTTTTGGTTTTTTTAACTTCAATTTGCATAGTCACCTTATTTATTGATACTCCATAGACTCTTCGAGCACATTCTATTGATAGCATGCCATCAAATACACTTTCCAAAACGTCTTCTGCCTCACGCTCTAATGGGTCACCATATCCACCACCACCGCTTGAATAACCGACCCAAATATCATTATTTTCAATCATCATTCGACCTTTAGAGGAACAATAGGTTCGCTTTCCTGTTTTTAGGTTTTCTTTATAGTTTCCACCACCTATAGCTTTTGTCCCCCCTAGAACACCGTGAGGTGGGTTACTAGCACCATCACCAAAAAGGTTACATTCCATGGTTCCACTGGTAGAAGTGATCTGTATTTCAACTCCTGGACCACCAAGGTGCTTTCCATGACCCATTGAATCTGTTCCTATTTCTTGCCTATCAATACGCATTGGGTGCAGTAACTCACTCATCTCAACACTAATCACTTTTGTTCCACCCATTGCACCAGAGGTCATTATTAGTGGCCACCCGTCAACACTAGCGGTCGCACCCCCTCCAGGTCCACCATTAAAAAACATACAACCCCAGCCATTATTTCTATTTTCCCTTGTATCTATACCTGAAAAAAATGGAACACAATGAACACGCCCATTTCCACCGCTTACACGTTCTGGAACCGCCTTTGCAAGGGCTTTCCAAGCAGCATCTTTCATCGTGTCGTGTGGCCCTATAGTCGCCAGAGCTGTAGAGCCTGGATATTTAGCGTTGCAAACTGAACCTACTGGTGCTTCACCTTCAATATGGCGTAAGCAACCATCATTGTGTGGAATAGACGGATCTATAGCTAACATAACCGGTAATCCTGCTGCAGCCTGCATAACACCAAAAGATGAATTATTTGCACCTGGTGTCTGAGGTGCTGAACCACCAAAATCTACTCGGACTTTGTCATCTCTGATAGAGACTAAAGCTTTTACAGGAATATCTGTCCCACCCTGACCATCGGTATCGAGCCATGAAATACCCTCATAATCTCCGTCAGGCATAGAACGTATTTCTTCTGACATGCGCTTATCTGCATAATCTAATATTGCTTCAATATATTGTTCAGTTTTATTATTCCCATAATGTCTTGCAAATTCAATTAGTCTCCTTCGACCTATCCAAATAGACCCAAGTTGAGCCATAAGATCACCATAAAGCCATTCGGTCCAGCGGACATTTGCTAAATACATTCTTACCACATCATCACATCTCTTACCTTTGTCATAAAATTTTATTGGTGGCAGCTGAAGACCTTCCTGCCAGACATCCTTTGCAGCTGCAGGCGTACTAGTTGGGATAAATGCACCACAATCGAGTTGATGACCTTTCGTCATGCTCCAAAACATGTGCTTGCCTTTATAAAATACAGGGCAGGCTGTAACAAAATCACCTACGTGGGTGTTCCCGCTGTATGGATCATTACACACGATAACATCTCCATCATGGATATCACCCTCAAAAGTACGAGCAATTTCCTCCAACACTACATGCATTGAATTACAATGCACAGGAATTGCATCCATCATACAAACTTGGCGAGCCTGAGAATCATAAATTGCACAAGAATAGTCCCGAGCCAAAGCTAAAATTGAGGTCCAGGCAGTTTTTTCCATTGTTAGAGTCATTTCGTCCGCTATAGTTCGAAAACGGTTAAGAACTACAGAGAATGTTATGGGGTCAACTGTATACTTTGTTCTTGATTGGCGGTGGGTATTTTTTTTACCAATTCTATTAAACCCTTCGTAAATACGGGAGGGTCTTTTGTTTAAATCAGACTTTTCAGCCATTATACAATCCTACCATAAATGTTCTTTATTCAGTCTATTGGGGGTCAATGAGATACTCATCCCCAGGTCTTAGACGCTTCTTAACCCAATTTGATGCACCGGGTCGATTAGGCTGAGTTATTTTTAAAGGTCCACGTTCTGCAAACAATTTTTTTCTTAAAAGTTTGGTATTCTCAGAGTCAATTTTCATCTCCACTGCCGTGATTATAACCCCATAGACATCTCGTGCACATTGCATTGAAATTAATCCAGCAAAAACACTTTCTAAAACTGCCTTTGGATCTCGCTTAAGGGGGTCACCATATCCACCACCACTACTCGAATAACCGACCCACACATCACCTTCATTTATAATAATTCGACCCTTTGAACTGCAATAAGTTCGTTTTCCGGATTTTAGGTTTTCTTTATAACTACTCCCGCCAATACCATGAGTCCCTCCAAGAACACCATGCGGTGGATTACTCTGACCCTCGCCAAATAGATTACATTCTATTGCCCCACTGGTAGGAGTTATTTGGATTTCGACCCCGGGCCCACCAAGATACTCGCCGTGTCCCATAGAATTAATACCAATCTCCTGCCTATCAATCCGAAATGGATAAAGAAGTTCACTAAGTTCGACACTAACAATCTTAAGTCCACCCATCCCACCTGAAGTAATAAGTAATGGCCAGCCGTCTACTCCATTGCAGGCACCACCTGCTGGGCCACCATTGAAAAACATACAGCCCCAATCTATTGTCTTCTTTCCACGAGAATCTTTGCCCGAAAACATTGGTAGATTACTATCTTTTCCATTTCCTCCCATAACACGATCAGGCACAGCATGGGCAAGAGCCTTCCAGACAGCTTCTTGTAAGGTATCTCCTGGACCAGTTGTAGCTAAAGCCGTCGAAGCCGGATACTGGGCATTACATACTGAACCTGCTGGAGCATCAGCTGTAACATGACGAATACAACCGTCATTTCTCGGTATAGATGGATCTGTTGCGAGCATAATTGGAACGGCAGCCGAAGCCTGCATAACACCGTAGGAGCAATTATTACCACCGGCAGTTTGATCAGCAGAACCAGTGTAGTCAACATGGACTTTATCACCCCTAATCGAGACCTTAGCTTTAACTTCAATGTGAGTACCGCCTACACCGTCCGTATCCAGCCAAGATACACCCTCGTAATCACCATCTGGCATAGAGAGAACTTCCTCAGACATGCGACGGTCAGCGTAATCAAAAATTGCCTCCATATATCTATTTAATTCTCCGTTACCATACTCCTTCGCCAACTCAATTAACCTTCGTTCACCAGTCCAAATGGATCCCAATTGTGCCATGAGGTCCCCATAAAGCAATTCTTGATAGCGCATATTCGCTAAATACATCCGCATTACATCATCACGCCTCTCACCTTTTTCATAAAACTTAATTGGAGGCAGTTGTAATCCTTCTTGCCAAACATCCTTTGCACTGGCAGGGACACTTGTTGGCACGTATGCACCACAATCCAGCTGATGACCCTTGGCCATACTCCAAAACATATGTTTTCCTTTATGGAATATTGGACAGGCAGTAACTAGGTCACCAACATGGGTGTTGCTACTGTAAGCATCATTACAAACAATGACGTCGCCTTCGTTAATGTTTCCTTCGAATGCTTTAGATATCTCTTGCAAAACTACATGCATTGAATTCGTATGAACTGGCAAACCATCAGCTATACAAACCTGACGAGCCTTAGAATCGTAAATTGCACATGAAAAGTCTCTTGCTAAAGCTATTATTGAGGTCCAAGCAGTCTTTTCCATTGTCAAAGTCATTTCTTCCGCAATTGTTCGGAAACGATTGAGAATGACTGAGAAAGTTATCGGATCTACAGACTGCTTATTACTCTTGTTGTGCACTCTGTTTATTTTCTTTGAGCCAACTTTCAGCGATCCAGAGTGCACCCTCCTCTTTGAGGCCATTTTTCTGCACCCTTAGCTTATTCCAATTACGAAATCACCATATTTATTCGCCTTCAGAGTTTGTTTGGGTGGTATTACAAATGTTGAATTAGCTTGTTCTACTATGGCAGGGCCCTCGACTGTCATCCCATAACGTATTAAATCACCATCATAAATATTAGTTCGACGATACTTCCCATACTCGTTAAAGTAGACCATTCGAGTCCCCTTTTTAGCATCGCTGACAGGTCTTCGACTGCGTTTATGGACTACAGCCTCACGTTCCGCTAATTTACCTCGGGCTGTAATCCTCCAGTGGAAAAGGTCAACAGCACTTTCGCGAACGGCATAAGTAAACAAACGCTCATGTAAAGAATGGAATTCTTCGGCAATTGACCCAGAATCCGATTTCTTTAATTTACCCTTTGAAGGAATAGGGACAGTCAACTCATGAATTTGATTGGAGTATTTTGCATCCGCATAACGAGAAATTTCTATTTTTGAACGGGCGAAACCTTGCGACCTTAACTCGGCAACAGCCTCAGCTTCCATTTCAGCAAATATTTCATTAACCCGCTTGACCTCAAAATCTGAGGTATTTGTTGCAAATGCCTTAATTAGATCAGTTCTAACATCACTTGCAATCATCCCATAAGAACAAAAGACACCAGTATATTGAGGAATAATTGCCTGCTTAATACCTAATTCACGTCCTAGGGCTCCAGCATGGATAGCACCTGCACCACCACCTACAACAAGGCTATAACCTCTAGGATCAATACCCTTTTCAACGGAAACCACCCTTATTGCATCCACCATATTTGTATTAACAATTTGATATATTCCATCCGCCGCCTTTTCTGTAGTTAAACCTAAGGGCTTAGCTATTTTCTTTTCAATTGCTCGAAATGATGCCTTAGGATTAATTTCTCTCCGGCCACCAAGGAAATAATCAGGGTTTATATATCCTAAAACCACGTTTGCATCGGTTACAGTAGGGTTTTCCCCTCCCATTTCATAGCATGCAGGTCCAGGTTCTGCACCCGCACTCATTGGACCTACTTGGAGTGCTCCTCCCTTGTCTATCCAGGCTATACTTCCTCCTCCGGCTCCGATTGAATGCACATTAACCGCTGCCACTCCTACAGGATTATCATGCACTCTTAAATCCTTTGTTAGGTCTGGCTGTCCGTCAGTAACCATACATACATCAAAGCTAGTTCCACCCATATCAATGGTTATCACATCTTTAACACCAACCCTATCTGCACAGTAAAGTCCCGCTGCTGGTCCGGCGGCAGGCCCAGATGCAAGTGCATAAATAGGACGATCCAGAAGTTGCTTAACGGTAGCTGTCCCTCCATTCAACTGCATGATTAGAAGGTTTTGTGCAAAACCATTTTTTTCTAAATAATTCTCCAACTCCAACATATATGTTGAAATTTTTGGTAAGATATAGGCACTGAGAACAGTGCTCGATGTTCGTTCCCATTCTCGAATCATTGGTAAGACATCTGAACTGAGAACAACTGGAACTCCAGGAAGCTCTTTAGCTAATATTTTCTTTACTTGTCTCTCATGTTTTGGGTTCATTATTGACCAGAGAAGAGCCACTGCAACTGATTCAACTTTTTGTTTCTTTAAAATTTTTGCTGCATCACGAACAGACTTTTCATCTAGTTTAACTAGAGCTTTTCCTCGATAATCCATACGCTCCTTAATAGGCAAACGTGAATCACGCCTGATAAAATCCTTTGAACGAGGTAAATTGATATTATATCGATCAGGTTTAAAACCATCACGAAAATATAGAACATCTCGAAAACCTTCAGTACAAAGCAACGCTGTTTTTGGTCCATTCCTCTGAATCACAGTATTTGTTGCTATTGTTTGCCCATGGACAAATAAATCTAAATCTTTGAGAAAATCATCAATTGATACCCCCTCAGCTTCAGCAAGAGCTGTAAGTCCTGCTTTTACTGCTATTGCTGGGTCCTTTGGAGTAGTTGCCTGTTTCCAAAGTGAAATTTCGCCTTTACCGTCAATTAATGAAAAGTGAGTAAATGTTCCGCCAATATCAACACCCAAAATATGACCCATTTTTTCCTCCCAGATCAAATAATAGTCAATTTTTCTTTCATAATATTACTTTTAATGTCTATCCTTACGAATCTTTTTACTTGGGGAAAGTAAAAAATGACAAAAACAGTACAAAAAAGTAATTATACCAATTTTACAATTGAAATAGCAAGTCAACACAAATTTGATACTAATAAATTGTGTGAATGGATGACTGAAAATGTTGCTGAATTCTCGCCGCCAATAGAAATAAGTCAATTTGAAAATGGCATGTCTAATCCTTCTTTCTTAATTTCTGGACGTTCAGACAAAAATTTTGTTCTTAGAAAAAAACCACCTGGCAAATTACTACCATCCGCCCATGCAATTGATAGAGAACATAAAATAATGGGAGCCCTCATAAACTCTGAAGTACCTGTACCGAAGATGTATGGCTTTTGTTCTGATAGAAATATTATTGGAACTGAGTTTTTTATCATGGAGCATGTTCTTGGAAGAGTATTTGATAATGTTTCACTACCCGAGCTTACAACCCAAGAAAGGTCAGCTATATATGAATCTATGGCAATAACTTTGGCAAAACTACATACTGTTGATTATAAGTCTTTGGAACTTGAGGACTTTGGCAGAGTTGGTGGTTATTTATCTCGGCAAATTAAACGATGGTCAGATCAATATCGTTCATCACAAACAGAAACAGTTGAATCAATGGATCAGTTAATAAATTGGCTGCCAACAGCAACACCATCAAACGAAAAGACTACCATTGCACACGGTGACTTTCGCCTTGGAAACTTGATTATTCATGAGAACAAACCAGAGGTTATTGCAGTATTAGATTGGGAATTATCAACCCTTGGAGACCCTTTGTCTGACCTTGCCTATAATTGTCTTTCATATCACTGGCCACAAGATGCATACAATGCTCACCGTATTCTTGAATCAAATACAAAAGGTATACCAAAAGAAGATGAATACTTAAAACTTTACTGCAAATATACGGGGCGCAATCATATCAATAGCTGGGTTTTTTACCTAGTCCTTGCAATGTTTAGAGCTGCAGCAATTATTCAGGGCGTTTATTATAGAGGAACGCAAGGGAACGCAACTAGCGAAAAAGCTCTTCTTCGCAGAGACCTTGCCCGCCAGCTAGCAGACAAAGCTTGGTCTATGGTAAATAATGAATTTTAAAAAGGAGTTAAAATATTGAATTTTGATTACAGTAATAAGGCAAAGACATTGCGGGATAAAGTATCTTTGTTCATGTCTGAGCACGTTTATCCGAATGAACAGGAAATGCTAGCTCAATTAGATAAAGATGATCGTTGGCAACCTATCGAAATGGTAGAGTCGCTAAAAGCAAAAGCACGTTCTGAAGGGTTGTGGAATCTATTTCTACCAAGCAGTGAATATGGTGCGGGTCTTACCAACCTTGAGTATGCACCATCCTGCGAAGAAATGGGTCGATCTACATTTGCTTCTGAAATTTTTAACTGCTCGGCACCAGATACTGGGAATATGGAAGTATTGGTTAGATATGGCACAGAGGAACAAAAAAAATTGTGGTTAGAGCCACTCCTCAATGGAGAGATTCGATCAGCTTTTGCAATGACAGAAGTAGAAGTGTCCTCTTCTGATGCAACAAACATAGAGACGAGTATTAAACAAGATGGGGATGAATATATCATAAATGGTAGAAAGTGGTGGACATCAGGCGCCTTAGACCCAAGATGCAAAATCTTAATTTTAATGGGCAAATCAGATCCTGATAATAGCGACCGCTATAGACAGCAATCACAAATTCTTGTGCCACTTCCTTCCGAAGGCATAACAATAAAAAGAATGTTACCTGTTTTCGGTTATGACGATGCACCACATGGCCACGCAGAAATAGTTTTTAACAACGTGAGAGTTCCTAAGACTAATATTTTACTTGGTGAGGGTCGAGGGTTTGAAATAGCACAAGGTAGATTAGGGCCTGGTCGCATTCATCACTGCATGCGTTTGATTGGCTTGGCAGAAAGAGCTCTAGAGCGAATGTGCCGTAGGACAAAAGATAGAGTAGCTTTTGGTAAACCGATATCACACCATGGAGTTACCCAAGAAAGAATTGCAGAGGCTCGTATTATGATAGAACAGTCAAGACTACTTACATTAAAAGCTGCCTATATGATGGATACAGTTGGCAACAAAATTGCAAAGAAAGAAATTGCAATGATAAAAGTTGCCGCACCAAATATGGCATGTAAAGTCATTGACTGGGCAATACAAGCTTTTGGTGGTGCTGGAGTAACAGCAGATTACGGTCTTGCAAATGCCTACGCGAAAGCAAGATTATTAAGACTCGCTGATGGACCAGATGAAGTTCACCGCAACCAAATAGCAAGACTTGAATTAAAACAATACGACAATACCTCAAGCCATAAAGGCGGAAATGCATTTGTAGCACCTTTGGATGAAGAGGATGGACTGGCTTCTATCCCACGTTTTATCAGTTAATTTGTGACTAAAACATTTTAGGCCCGTGTTCACGGCATGTTGTGTCAATATTTGAGAGAAGATTGATTAATGGCTTAACCTGCGGAAGCTCATATAAGAAAAAATACTTGCAGGCATTAATTTTACCTTTGTAAAAATCCGCATCTTGGGTGTCTGGAGACTTCGTGATTTGTTCAAAAGCTACAACTGACTGTTTTAACCACAACCATGAGACCACTATGTGTCCAAGTGCATGCAGGTAAAGTGATGCATTTGCAAGGGAGTCCGCTTTACGGCCACCGTCCCTTACATCATTGATATTATTAGTAGCTTTTACTATATCTGAAACGTACTCCATCAAAGTAGTTGTAAATATTTTTAATTCCGGCCAAGAAGATGCGTATTCTATATCACTAGTTATTTCTTCCATAAGAAAGTTGAATCCCAGACCCTCTTCAATTCGTACTTTTCTTCCTAATAGATCAATTGCCTGAATACCTGATGTCCCTTCATGAATTGCATTCAACCGATTATCTCGGTATAGCCTCTCTACAGAAAAATCCTTTGTATACCCATATCCACCATGTACTTGTATAGCTAAACTGATGGACTCTTGGCAAAATTCTGCAGGCCATGTTTTTGCGATAGGAGTCAATATCTCCAGCAGAAGACCTGCACGATACTTAGTATTTTTTTCTGTAGCTGTTTCAGACTCGTCAAGGTATTTTGCACACATAAGACACAAAGCGAGAGCACCCTCTACAAAGGATTTTTGTTTTAAAAGCATCCTTCTAACATCTGGATGGTCAATAATAGGAACAGGTGGGTGCTCAGGGTTTCTATTATCAATGGGCCTACCCTGTTTTCGATCTTTTGCATAATTTAAAGCTTGCATATATGCTGTATAGCCAATCATTGCTCCAGATATACCAACGGCAATTCGAGCCTCATTCATCATATGAAACATACAGGCTAGACCACCATGCTTTTCTCCTATTAGATATCCTTCGCAAACATTTTTCTCTCCAAAATTAAGCAGACAATTCGATATTGCTCTATACCCCATTTTATGATTCAATCCAGCAACACTAACGTCATTAGCTTTACCAAGCGAACCATCTGGATTTACGCAAATTTTCGGAACAAGAAATAGTGAAATACCTTTCACACCAGGTGGTGCATCAGGAAGTTTGGCAAGAACAAGATGTATAATGTTTTCAGAAATATCTTGATCTCCGCCTGATATCCACATCTTATTACCGGACAATAAATAGTTTCCATTAGGCTGTGGTTCCGCTCGACATTTAATGTCTGCAAGAGAGGATCCTACATCAGGCTCAGACAGACACATTGTGCCGAGAAAACGGCCCTCATACATGGGTTCCATATAAAGGCGTTTTTGTTCTTCGGTGCCATGAACATCAAGTAGGTTGGCAGCTGCCTTTGTTAACATTAGATAACCAGGTGTTGCAGCATCAGCGGCTTTAAAAATACCTAAACAGGCCTGCAATAAAATTGCAGGCAACTGCATACCTCCACGATCGTAATCAAGGCCAGCTGCTATATATCCTGCATCTCTTATAGCAGCAACGCCCCTATGAACAGCTTGTGGCACATAGACCTGACCATTTTTTAAATGAGGCTCTTGTATGTCTCCTATAGATGCATTTGGCCAAAGAACCTCCTCTGCAATCTTTATTGTAACATCTAGAGCTGCCTTTAATGACTCCTCATCATGATCAACAAAACGCTCTCTATTACACAGCTCAGTTGCTTTGAAAAGCTCAAAGATTTGGAATTCCAAGTCACGCCGATTGATAATTACAGATTCCATATAACACTCAAATCTTGCAAATTAAGTCTAGCCTAAATCACGGCTTCCATGTCCCTTCCCTAACTAGTTCATCTGTTATTCTATCTAGCGCTTTCTTGAATCGACTGAGGGCTTCATCAACTTCATCCTCTGTAATTATAAGAGGAGGAGCAAACGAAATAGCAGTTGCTAAAGGTAGGGGTCTAACAATTAATCCCTCTTCTATGGCATATTTTCCTAGCCTTGCACCAATAGCAAGATCCATGTCGAACTCTTCCTTAGTGCCTTTTTTAGAGGTCAGTTCAACTGCAGCTAACAAATGTTCGCCTCTTACTTCGCCTACAAGTGGATGCTCACCAACAGTATCTCGAAGTCTTTTTTGAAAATATTTGCCTATAATTGCACATCTTTGTGGAAGATTATCCCTTTGCATAATACCAATATTTGCCATTGCTGCAGCAGCCGCTATTGGATGGGCAGTATATGTATATCCATGCGCGAAATATGGGACACCAGGAGCACCAGCCTCAAGAACTTTCCATATTTCCTCCGATATAATACTCCCGGACATAGGAATGTATGCACTGGTCATACCTTTAGCTATTGTCATAATATCTGGCTCAATATTGTAGGTTTCAGAACCAAACCAGTTCCCTGTTCTACCAAAACCACAAATGACCTCATCAGCAATCATAAGAATATCGTATTTACGTAAAACCTTTTGTATTGCAGGAAAATAACCTTCTGGAGGAACTATTACGCCCCCAGCACCCATTATTGGCTCGGCAATAAATGCTCCTACAGTATCAGGACCCTCTTCCAGAATCATTTCTTCAAGTTTCTGAGCACACCAATCAGAATATTCTAACTCTGTCATTCCAGGCTCTGCGTTACGCCAATAATGTGGGGTAACAGTATGTCTAATCATTGGAAGAGGCAGATTAAATGATGCATGAACGCTTGGAAGACCTGTTAGACTTGCGGATGCAACTGAAACACCATGATAAGCTCGTTCTCGTGATATTATTTTTTGTTTTTCTGGCTTACCTCTGATATTATTGTAATACCATACTAATTTGACATTGGTGTCATTTGCATCTGAACCGGAGTTGCCGAAAAAAACCTTACTCATATTTTTTGGTGCCAATCTTAATATACGATCTGCAAGACGAATTGGCGACTCAGTAGCCATTGAAAAAAAGCTATGATAATACGGAAGGTTTTTAGCCTGCTCAGTGATAGCATCAACAACTTCTGAATGACCCCACCCAATATTGACACACCAAAGGCCAGCCATGCCATCAATATATTCTTTACCGTTAATGTCTTTTAATGTGACACCTTTACCAGAATCAATAATGACTGATCCTGTTTCTTGATGAGCTTTAAGAGCTGTGTAAGGATGCAGAAAGCTCTGTTTGTCCATCTCATCCAGAGAGAGGTTATGTGCACTTTCTAAGTTCATAATTTTTACTCCCTTATTTCTATCGCTCATACAAAATTAGCTACAAGATTAAAATTATGCACGAGTGATTGATTTTTGCAAACTTCGTTTTAAAATTTTTCCTGCAGCATTTGTTGGCAAGGGATCTGAAGTTAGATTCAACTCCACAGGGATTTTGAATTCAGCTAAATTTTTTCGACAATGTAAAATCAATTCCTCTTCTGTTATATTTTGCTGAGATTTGGTTCTAACAAATGCAACAACTTCTTGGCCTAATACAGCATGATCCCGCCCTAAAACAGCAGCCTCGATCACCCCTGGATATGCAACAAGGATATTTTCAACTTCTACAGTATATATATTTTCACCACCCCTAATAAGAATATCATCATGGCGATCAAGTATTTCTAAAAGCCCATATTGATCTATTCGACCAATATCACCAGTAGCAAACCAGCCATTGCTAAATTTACGATCTGTTTCTTTTTGATTGTTCCAGTAACCTCTAACCACATTAGGCCCTCTTATGAAAATTTCACCCACATCACCTTGATTTACGAGCTCACTGGACTTGTTCTTTACTTCTACATCACATATTGGAGACGGGAAACCACAACTCCAAGATTTTTTTTCATACATTTTACCCGCATTATAGGCGACTAATGCTGAAGCCTCGGTCAAACCATATCCATTTTCAGCATCAACGTTTTTCAAATGTCTGCTGATCAAATCACCAAGTTTTTTCATGGCAGGAGCCCCACCATAAGATATACTAGTAATTGAGGAAGTATCCCATTCATCAAAAATTTCTGACTCTAGCATTTGAAGAATCATACCCGGCACTCCAACTACATTAGTTATTTTTTCTGTAGAAATCAGCTTAAGTGCTTCTTCAACATCCCATCTTTTCATCAAAATAAATTTTGACCCAGCATACACGCCTGCTGCCAAGATAGCATGACATCCAGTTACGTGAAAAAAAGGCACTGGAACTAGAGTTTTAGCCTGATTTGGACTACCTCCTAACACTCGTGGTGTCATTCCTCGGCATAATTGTCTAACTGATGCTCTAAAATTTGAAGTAAGAATGTTCACACAAATATTGCGGTTACTTCCAACTGCTCCTTTAGGCTTACCTGTTGTTCCAGAAGTATAAAAAATAGTTGCATCATCATCAGGACCAATTTGAACATCAGGTAACTTTTTATTATCGGGAGAATCTTTGATTACATGATTAAAGCTAATCTCCGGTCCTACCAGAATAGATTCTTGCTCTTCAGTAACAATAACTCTCTTTACCATTAATTGGCCATAAAAAGAACGCAGAATATTAGCACGTTTAAAATCAACAATTGCTACCTTGGCTCCGCAATCGTTAATACAATGTTGTAATTCTTTACCTGTAAACCATGCGTTAAGTGGGACAATGATAGCTCCTATGGCTGTGGTAGCCCAGAAAGCCACAGACCATTCTGGAAGGTTTCGCATTACTAAAGCAACACGATCACCCTTTGAAACACCCATCGAAGATTTGAGAAAATGACTCAACTTACAAACTAAATTGTAATGTCCAACATATGATATTCTTCTGTTACCCAGAATCATGAACTCTGAGTCACTAAATTTTTCTGATTGTTCTAGAACCTCACGCAAGTTTTTCGGGGCATGTTTCCAAGTTCTTAGAGTAACTCCGGAGATTTGGAACGGCTCAATCTCATAAGGTAGCCCTGGTCCAATCAACATTTCATGGGCTCTTTCTCGAGAAATAAGTTCCCCCATTAATTAATATCCTTAATTAGAATCATCAGTTGCTTAGACATCAGTTTTGTATAGTGCCCGAAGTTTACGCATTCCATTGAGCCAACGCTCATAGTTTCTTGTTTTACCTTCTAGATATTCCTTAACACTTGGATGTGGAAGTATTAAAAACTGATTTTTCTCAATTCCATCAATTACACTATTAGCGACATCCTCTGGTTCCAAAATGCCATCAACACTTGCAACTCCACCAATTCTATCTGCAAGCATAGGCGTTCTGACTGCCTGAGGGCATAGAACCTGAACCTGAAGACCCTTGTCTCCATGGCAAATAGACAGCCACTCCCCAAAAGCCACTGCTGCGTGCTTACTTACAGAGTATGTTGCAGACTGAACATGGCTTAATAAACCTGCAGCTGATGCTGTAATAACAAAACATCCGCCACCTCTCTCCGTCATCCGCTTTGCTAGAATTCTAGAGGCATAGACATGAGCCATCACGTGTAAATCCCAGTTTGTTTGCCAGACACTATCTTCGGTGTTCTCGTCACCCATTATTGCGACTCCAGCGTTGGAGCAGAAAATATCAATTGGACCAAAACTGGATTCTACATCATCTATAAGAGTAATAACCTGCTTCTCATTTGTTACGTCGCAATTCATCGAAATGCTGTTAGCAATTTGTTTGGATGCATTTTGAACTGCTTCTGAATCCACATCCACTAATATGACTTTTGACGCATTGCATTGTACAAACTTTCTTGCTAGTGCAAATCCTATGCCACTTGCAGCACCCGTAACCACAACAACTTTTTTCTCAATATCCATTCTGGCCTCAAACAAGAAAAAGATTTTAATTTAAAATTATGCCGTATCTGTCAGATATTCCTCGGAGCCCTTCATTTGCGATTTATGCCACTTCCCTGCCCCAGCATGATTTGGAAAAGTATTTGGAAGAGGACCGCGTTGCTTACGAATTTTTGTTCTCAACGCCTTTGTTTTTGCATAATCAATCGTCATGGTTGCTTTGTTGATCACTACCC
>PBVE01000008.1 GCA_002728135.1 Rhodospirillaceae bacterium | reverse complement strand
CTCCTTTTGTTGGTTTTGGAGACCCTATATTAGATGGAAAGCCAAGCCCGCTGAGAGGTCTATCAATCGTATCAGTTTATGAAGGTGGTGATGCAAACATAAAGGCATTACGTCGTTTGCCCCGGCTGCCAAATACGAGTGAAGAGTTAAAAAGGATAGGGCGCCTTCTAGGCGCAGACGAGGATTCAATTTATCTACGTGAACAAGCCACTGAGAATCGTGTTAAGAGTATGGACCTTTCAAAGGTTCGGGTAATAGCATTTGCAACACATGGTCTAATTTCAGGAGAGTTTAAGGGCCTTTCAGAACCAGCACTTGTCTTGACTCCCCCCTTACTATCGAATGAAAATGATGATGGTATATTAACAGCCAGTGAGATTACGCAACTGAGGTTAGATACTGACTGGATTATATTAAGTGCTTGTAATACAGCAGCGGGCATTGAGCCAGGTGCAGATGGTCTATCTGGTCTGGCGCGCTCTTTCTTTTATGCGGGTGCACGTTCTTTACTAGTATCACATTGGCCAGTGGAGAGCCGTGCAAGTGCTGAATTAACGACAGGTATTTTTGAGTCTTTAAAGAAGAATAAACATATTGGCAAGTCAGAGGTTTTAAGGCGTTCAATGTTATCTATGGCATCAAAAAAGAGCACATCTCATCCAGTGTTTTGGGCTCCGTTCTCCTTGGTTGGTCTTGGAGCCTCCCAACGTTAGTTATTTAGCGTAAAACTTGTTTACGTTGATACGGACACTCAATCGCTGGATTTGAAAATGACCTGAAACATGAAATGAAACATTTTTATTGGTCTGTATTGGACTTGTGTGGTTTCTATTGGTCTGCTATAACAAGGAAATCAAGGGGCATGCTCTAAGTCCTTGATTTTATTGTTAAATAAAATGTCCTATTTCAGTCTCATAACCTAAAGGTCGCTGGTTCAAATCCAGCCCCCTCAACCAACTTTTAGACATATTTTACGGTCCCCTGAAACACAATTATGACATATGTAGTGGACAAGCATTTTTATTCTTTCATTTTGAATAAAACTATTCTGTTGCTATTTGTGCCTTCATGATTATTAGTAACCCCCCAAGTATTGGATGTTTTTGTAAAGTTCTGCTGATTAATTAAAATAAGTTCTGGGTTCCACCTGGTATTCTCTGCCGCATTTACAACGGTTTCTTCAAGGCGGAGAACTCCTTTTTGAATTTCTCCTACCTCAAAGGCAAAATAACCACCCGGCACGGTAATACGTGCAACTGAGACAAGCGTTCTGTGCATCAACTCTTTCCATCGATCTAATTTTGTAGTTTGAGTAATCTGTATTGTCTCTGGATCAATGCCGGCAAACCAACAGCGGAGCCAATTATCCGTCTTATAATTAACAATATTTAAAAACGGTGGCGAGGTAACAGATAATTGAACAGATTTTTTTACCTCCAGTCTGTCTGTGTTTAAATCACAATTCAAAAATTGAGGTCTTGTATTAGGCATATCATTAGGTAGTGTTTGTTTTAATAAGGATTGACTTTTCTTTAAAATCAGCAATTTGGTATCCCGATAGTCTGGGATTTGGTTGCGTTTGGCATTAATTTGTTTTTGTCTTTCAATGCTCGTCGCCTGATTAGGAGGTAATGTATATACAGAAAAAAAACCTTTTGAATGACCAGTCAGGCGGTTCAAAGCTACCATTCTTATCCAGAGATCAATATTATCTAGATGGTCATTTTTGCTTTTTTCAATGAAATACGTTTTTAATGCACAGATTTCAGCCAGCGTATTAGGATGAAAGAACACCTCTAGATCGCATTTATATTCAGGCCGTTTTGTAAGGTCAATCTGGCTCAGGCGGTTCTTTATTTCTATGAGTTTGGGAGGGGAAAGTCTGGCTTCAACCAACATTCGTGACAAAGGATTAACATCATTTCCAACGGCATGTCTGCCAAGTAAAGCAGCCTCAAGCAAGGTTGTGCCTCTGCCCATAAAGGGATCAAATACGCTGTCATTTATTTTAGTCAAACGAGAAATAAAGAAATGAGGTAACTGTGGTTTGAAACATGCTCTGTATGAAATCTCATGTAAGGAATGGGCGGCACGCTGCTTAGATGTCCAGAACTCATTTGTAAAAATAGGAATATCTTCATAATTACTACAGACCGTAGAAGTACCGAAGCGGTTCCAATGGATGATTTCATTTTTGAAATCACTTATATCCAGCACTTTCCTATTATCCCGTTAAAAGTCAAAACTAAGCATTTTCATAGGTTATTCTGAAGTAGTTTAAGGGCTTTCGCACGTGAAATTTTTGTAATAGAACCCAACGTGCCCTTTTTCATAACATATACGTATAATATCGCTTGAAACTTTCCAGACTGGAATTTCAGGGAATAGTGTAACATCGCTGATAATATAACCGGCAATTGACTTTCTTTAACTATTGACGCATAAGCAGTCGATATTAGCGGTGGGCAAAATGCCGGTGCCGTTGCAAGCAACACACGGCAAGAAAATCTATGACAAATGATGAGAGTTCTAAGGCTGGCGATGCAGCTGGTTGCATTACTGCTTATAGTAATAATTCTAAAATACCAGCTACCTCCTTTACAGATTTTAACCTTCATGACGAGTTGCAGACAACGCTCTTTCGTGAGGGTCTAGTCAAGCCAACCCCTATCCAGCAGCTATCAATCCCATTTCTACTAGAAGGTAAAGATTTAATCGGCCTTGCCCAAACAGGCAGTGGCAAGACAGCTGCTTTTTTGCTACCAATATTGACAAGGCTAAACTTTATCCAATCTGCCCGTTCTGGGGAGCCCCCAAAAGCCTTAATACTTGTGCCAACGCGTGAGCTTGCCAGCCAGATTTCAACAAACCTTAGCCGTCTAGCTAAAAAAATGAATATCCGCCACATCACTGTTTTTGGTGGGGCACGTTATGATAGTCAGATTAAGAAGCTTAGACGTGGGGTAGATGTTGTTGTGGCAACACCAGGACGTCTGATCGATCTAATGGAACGACGTGCCTTTGACCCTTCTGGCATATCACATTTGGTACTTGATGAGGCAGATCATATGCTCGATTTGGGATTCTATGATCCGATAAAGAGGATCGTGTGTGAACTCCCAAAAGACCGGCAGACGATGTTATTCTCAGCGACTATGCCCCCGATGATAGAAAAGCTGGGTAATCAGTTTCTTATAGATCCCGTCAGGGTCAAGGCACCACAGACAGGGGTTACTGCTGAAAAGGTTACCCAGCAGGTGACTCTTATACCAGAAAGTGAGAAGCGTGACCGGCTGTGCATGGTGTTGAATGATAAAAATACTGGGCAATGTCTTATCTTTGTTCGCACTAAGCGTCGTGCCGACGCACTCTCTAAATTTATGCAAACACGCGGATTTTCTATTGATGCATTGCATGGTGATATGCGTCAGGGTTTAAGACAAAAAGTATTAAGTAATTTCCGAAATAAAAAACTCCAGTCGCTTATCGCCACTGATGTTGCAGCACGTGGCATCGATATTGCTAATCTTAGCCATGTGGTCAATTTTGACTTAACCGATACGCCTTTAGCTTATATCCATAGGATTGGCAGGACAGGTCGTGCTGGGCTTGGTGGTTTAGCACTTTCTTTTTGCTCTCCATCTGAGGAACAACAATTGGCATCAATCATTTCGTTGGTAGGCCCCAAAGTCGAGATTTATGACCCTGATGGCCAATCAATCACTAATTTTCAGGCAGAAACAAACACGTACAAACGTAGTCAGGGCTCTCGATCCAAACGATGGAACAAGGGAAAGAGAAAGCAGGGAGATGGGCTACACCGAAGGCGTAATATACAAGGCTCTCAGAAAAAACTCATCAATCGCAGTCAGAGTAAAGTTAAACCAACGCGTACAAACAAGACAGAATTTTTAGAGATAGATGAAAATGATCGTGACTTTAAGACGCGTCCAAAAAAATCATCACGTCCCATAGAAATAAATCAGAGATCCACACAGCGAAAAAGAAAAGACACTAGAGATGAAAAAAAGACCTTTGGTCAGAAAAACAAAAAAGGTGAAAATAAATCAGTCAAAAAAAATGATAAGGCACTTAATAAACAAGGAAGTAGGCACTTACGTGGAAAAAAAAATAGCGTTAGCTCGTATACCAAACCATTTTCTGAAAACAATCTAGGTAGTAAGATCATTAAACGGCAAGGTGAAGGTTCAGGAAGCAAACGAACTGTAGAACCTGCTAGGAGAGCCAAACATAAACAAGGTGGTAATAGGCCCTTACGGCGAAAAAGATCCTAAAGATGTGCTATGAAACTAATAAAGGTTTATTTATGCCAAAGGGTGTTGGTGGTCAACTTAAGTCCTTACATCAATGTGTTATTAATTTAAATTATTTCCATTCAACAAGAACTTCTCTGTAGTGATTCGGTCCAATGTTTACTGCTTTATGTTTAACTGGGATACGTGTACCTTTACCTATATCTGACATGACTTCAATCTCATCTTCTTCAACCTTTAAGTGAAAAACAGCACCTGTAGGCACATCTAGAGCCCCTAAATCACCACCGTGTTCATCATACACTTGTAGAGTCGAGCCTGAGATTGCATACCATATATAGCTTAAATCATGTCTATGTATTGGTGTTTCTTCTCCAGGTGCAAGTTCAAAATTCCAAACAATAATTTTATCATTTTCAAATACTTTTTCTGTTCCAACGCCAGCCATATTAAATACTCCCAAGTTTAACTAATGGAAAAGTTTATATTAATCATATAGGTCAAAAAAGAAAACTAAGTATTGAAAATACAAAAGGCATTATACTAGAAATTTGGAACACAAAAGTTTAAACTTGCTCCTGTAAATAAATGATAATTCTAACTATAACTTCATATATTAATTCATATTTCAATAAACTATCTAATTAAACGGTTGTTTGCAGGCCAAATCTAGACAGAGTATTAAAAAAGTGGTTAAGATTTTATATGTGCTTAACTATTAAAATATATTCTGATTATGTTTGCCCATTTTGCTTCTTGGCGGAAGATCCTTTAAGTCAGGCAGTCAACTCATTTAATGATACAGATATTGATATACAATGGATGCCATTTGAACTTCGTCCATATCCTACTCCTACATTGAAACCAGAAGGTGAATATCTCCAAGAAGCTTGGAAACATTCTGTTTATCCAATGGCAAAATCCATGGGTATTTTTATTAGATTACCTGATGTGTCACCTCAGCCATACACGAGACTTGCTTTTGAAGGAAGTCTTATCGCAGCATCTCAAAATAAAGCAAAAGAATATAATCATCGGATGTTCACTGCTTTTTTCCAAGATGGATTGGATATAGGCAAGCAAAGTATATTGGAATCATGCGCAGCTGATATAGGCATGGATCCTGATAAGTTTGGATTAGAACTAACTAATGGACGTTTCAGACTCCAATGTCAGGAACAACTATTATATGGCCGAAAACACTTACAAATTACATCAGTGCCGACATTCATAATTAATAATGAGATACGAATATCTGGAGTTGTATCTAAAGACTCGTTGCTTTCCATTTTTGAACAAGAATTTACGAAGAATACAT
Source organism: Rhodospirillaceae bacterium (assembly GCA_002728135.1). Taxonomy (GTDB): domain Bacteria; phylum Pseudomonadota; class Alphaproteobacteria; order UBA828; family UBA828. The sequence goes on along the minus strand of PBVE01000008.1, from coordinate 23,430 downwards.
AGTTGCTTATAATTGTTGGGAAAAAACAATTAGGTCTATCTTTGAAGAATTTGTGATTTATATGAAAAAGATATTTTTAGTTTTATTTTTAGTCTCTAATTTAATGTCGGGAGTAGTAATTTCAGCAGATTATTCTGAAAGCAGCGGGCTTTCTTCAGAAAAATCATCTACTACTAATGGTTATGCAGGGAGATGGTCAGCCCAATTACCCACAAGCTGTAAACAATGGGGTATAAGTGGTGAAATAAGCTTTATAATATCTCAAAATCCAGGAGTCGAGCATATTGAGGGTTTGATTGGAAAATATCGCTTTATAGGTAAACGCCAAGCAGATGTAATAGTTGGCACTATAGACTCACAGCAACTGTATGCACTAAAGATTGACCTTAATCATAAATATTTGAAGGTTTACTCATTAAGAAATGTACATGCAGAAGAGGGAAAATCTCCATGTATTATAAAATTGGATAAAGAAATTATTCTTAAAAAGAAATCCATAGAAGAAAGGCTAAAAAGAGTTAAATTATTAGAAGAGCAAGGTCTTATTTCTACCGAAGAAGCAGCTACAAAAAGAGAAAATATTCTTGATGGCCTTAGATAATAATTTAGAAAAGGATTTCTCAAATTTTTATAGGTACTACTCTTGATGCAATAGATAATAACTCTTTAGTCAGGAAAAAATTCTTTTAACTCAAGGTGCTGGAGAAGTATGGTTAAAACTTGAAAGCGTAAACCCAACTAATTCATATAAATACCGTATAACTTATCAGTGCTTACTAAAACAATGTCTAGATTGGTGAAATATCATACATTTATGATTTATCTAACAATGGCTCTAGACTGGATGCTGGACTTCCAGCATATGAGGCCTTTCCGCCAGAATTTTCTTTACCTGAACCTCTATGGAACCTGCATAAGGGAGCCCTGACTTTAAATGTTTGATTAATTTTTGGAGTTAGATTTGTCTTATATTGTTACTATTGCTTTTCCTATAATTTTTCTCTCGGCAATTGATTTCATTGCTTCTATTGCGTTATCAAGAGAGACTCTCATGGATATTTTTGGGTTAATATAACCTTGTTCAATCCATTCATATATTTTCTGGAAGTTTTCTATGTTGATTTGTGGGGTTCTTTCCATAAATGCACCCCAAAAGACCCCAACTATATCACAGGATTTTAGTAGGGCTAAATTGGCTGGCGCTGATGGTATTCTTCCAGACGTGAAGCCTATGACTAAAAGTCTCCCCTCCCAGGCTATACATCTTAATGACTGGTCAAATATATCTCCTCCAACTGGATCATATATTACATTCGCTCCTTTACCGTGAGTTATTGATTTTACCTTATCTTTAAATTGTCCATCAGAATAATTTATTGTGTCATCTGCTCCATGTTTCTTTGCTACTTGACATTTTTCATCCGTGCTTGCAGCTGCGATAACATATGCTCCTAAAGCTTTTCCTATTTCTATAGCAGCCAATCCCACACCCCCAGCAGCACCATGGACTAACAAGGTTTCCCCTTTACGTAATTTTGCCCTTTGTATAAGGGCATGAGCCGAAGTCCCATATACCATTGGAAGTATTGAAGCTATCTCAAAATTAATTTTTTCGTTTAAAGGTATGAGTTTTTGTTTTGCACATAGGCAATATTCAGCAAATGCTCCGTGTCCTGGCATTGCAATCACTTTTTGACCTATTTGAAATTCATGAACGTTAGAACCTAATGAAAAAATCTCACCTGCGGCTTCTGCTCCGGGAGAAAAAGGGAATTTAGGTTTGAATTGATATTTTCCTTCTACAATTAATATATCAGGAAAGTTCACACCTGCAGAACGAACCTTTACACAGACTTCATCAGCACTAGGGATTGGAATATCTACTTCTTGTACCTTTATATTTTCTGCAGGTCCAAATTCATCACATAATAATGCTTTCATGAGAAATTTCTTTTTATAGAAAGTAGAGGTTTAAGAATAGTTTATAGTTTTATTTTATTATCTTAAAGTTATTATTATCATAACTCAAAAGATACCTCTAATTTTAGAAAAAGAAGGGCTCCGAAATAAGAAGCCCCTCCATTGTCCGATCTGACCTTGGTCAGAATCAAAACTTGTCACATCAGCCGAAGTAATCCTCGTTCGAGGTGACGATCCTATTCTGGTTAGTCCAAGACCAAACTTTAAGACAATGAGACATTGGATCACCTCCTTTCAAAAATAAAAGACATAACAAATATATTTATAATTATATGGGTTAATACAAGTTTTTTTCCGTGAATTGTGTTTTTTTTTAAGGGGGTATAGAATCACTATTAATGCTATAAATTGGGGGTGGAGATGAGTAAAGTAATTATTCGTTTGTCATTTATTTTCCTAACAACGTTGTTTAGCTGTAGCTTTTGGGTTCAAACTTCACATGCTGAAAATATCACCTGGGATAATTATGCAAGTGCATTAAAGTTTGCTCAGAAAGTAGATATACCTGCAGCTCCTCATGGGGATAAAAAACCACTTAAAGGACTTTATTTCAAACCAGATGGAACTGGTCCATTTCCAGGTATAGTTGCTCTTCATGGTGCGGGTGGGATTTTCCCATATCAGGCATGGTGGGCTAAGAAACTATCTGAATATGGAATAGCAGTAATCTTTGTTGATAATTATTGTACACGTGATTTGCTTTGTGAATATTCAAGTGGCGATAATGATAGGAAACGAGGCAAGGTTATGCGGCAGTGGGATGTCGTTAGTATTCGTCAGCGGATGTATGATGCTATAGCAGGATATTTATTTTTATCTGATCAAGCTGAGATAAACAATGATTCAATAGGTCTAGTTGGTTGGTCATGGGGGGGTACAACTGCACTTTTTGCACAGAAGTTTGCTAGTAGATTAAAGCTTCCAGAAGGAGGATTTAAATCAACGATCGCATTTTACCCGAATTTAGTTCATGTCCAAGAAAACAGACAGTGGAAGCAAGGAGGAAAAATAAGTCAACCTACACTTATACTATATGGAAAGTCTGACAGAATAGAGGATGAGTCTAGTTATATGAAGTTACTTAATGATGGACACCCTGGTCCAATAAAAGTTTTAGCATTTGATAAAGCAGTTCGTAAGTTTGATGAATTGGGCCCTCATCGAATAAAGAAACACCCACGTTTCGGTTCATTTCCAAAAGCCTTCCATCAAGAGTCCTTTACGCAAAGCATTCTAGAAGTAGATAAGTTTGTAAAACGGTATGTTCTAAAAATACAATAATTTTATTGATTCATTGTATTGTTCAAATTCTTAAATATAAGTGCACTAGGTCGACGACCTTCAGCTAGATTGACCAGAGGATAATGTAGACATTACGTGTGTATAGTGAAACTTTCTGATAAAGCACTTCATTTTCCCGCAACTACCCGTAACCGTGATGTTATAGCTAGAGTTCTGAAATCCTATTTACCAAAATCCGGAAATATTTTAGAGATTGGAAGTGGATCTGGAGAGCATGGAGTTTTCTTTTCTAAACTCTTTCCCAACTTAAATTGGCAGCTAAGTGATATTGATCCACTTAATTTAGAGAGTATTAAAGCCTGGATTGAGTATGAAGGTGAACAAAGTAAAAATATCTTCACGCCTTTAATCGTAAACGCATCTGAAAACTTTTTTTTAATTAGGAAAGTATCAGCAATTATCTGTATTAATGTTCTACATATATCGCCTTGGAATGTTACCACTGGTTTAATGCGTAATACTGGAAAACTTCTCCCGCCAGGAGGTGTGTTATATCTATATGGGCCATATAAAATTAATGGAGATCACACTTCCCACTCTAACGAGTTATTTGACTCATCATTACGTTCTGAGAATGCACAATGGGGTGTTCGCAACCTTGAAGATATATGCGTAGAAGCCGTGAATAATAACTTAGTGTTATTAAAAAGGATTGAAATGCCTGCAAATAATCAGTCCTTAATTTTTCATAAAAAAAATTAATATAATATTCTAAATTAGAACCATTTAATATACCGGAGGTCAAAATGAGCATAAATGCATATAGAGTGCAAACTGTACCTGATACATATGCACCCTTCAAGATTTCACAGGCAGTTGAAGTAGGTGATTTAATTTTTGTGTCTGGTCAAGCATCAATTGGAAAAGATGGTCATGTGATTGGAGCAGGGAATTTTGATGAACAGGCGGCATGTACTTTTAGAAATTTAGAATGGGTATTAAAAGCGGCAGATTCAGATTTATCGAAAGTAATAAAGGTAAATATTTACCTAACTAACATGTCAAATTTCTCTAAGATTATTGATTTAAGAGAAAAGTATTTTACCAGTCCCTATCCTGCAGATACTATTGTTGAAGTAAGTGCTCTTGCGTTACCTGAATTGGAAATTGAAATTGAAGCCATCGCATTGAAGGATGGGATGTTTAATGACACTTAAAGTGAATTATAAATTTTTCTTACTGTATGACCTATTAAATTATTTGGATAAATTAGGTATGTTTATGAGAATTAGTTTCCAGAGATTATATAAACTTAGTATTTATTTACTAATGAGCTACATCTGTGTAGATGGAGTTGCCCTGGCATCTGAGCAAATTTTTCAAGATGCACGAAGTTATACTGTCAAGGTAAAATCATCGGTTGAATATCCGATTTATCCAGATGTCCGAGGAACAAGGACGGGTGCAGGTTTTTTAATTGATCAAGATCAAGGTTTAATCATAACAAATCGTCACGTTTCAGGGATTTTTCCCAGAAAACTTCAGGTTATGTTTGATGATCAAGAATATGTTGATAGCAGCATATTGTATATTGATCAGGTATTAGATATAGCAATTTTAAAAATACCACCTTCATACATTCCAAAAACTAGTCGTAAAGCCAAATTAAATTGTAAAAAATATCCTGATGTTGGTGATGAAGTAGGAGCTTTTGGACATCCATTTTCTCTGTCATTCTCGGGTACTCGAGGAATTGTTTCAAGCATAAGGAATGATTCAGGACATTCATGGATTCAAACAGATGCTGCAATAAATAGTGGTAATTCAGGAGGACCATTAATAGACCTGAGAAGTGGAAAAATTGTTGGTGTAAATACTGCTTCATATTCAAAGTCAGTTTCCGAAGGGGTAAGTTTTGCGATTCCAATGGTCCATGTTTGCCGTATAATAAGGAAATATAAATTTGGTGAAGATCCCTCTGTTCCATATATTCCAGTATCGTTCTCGGCGCGACCTAATCATGATGCTGGTCTAATTGTTTCATATATATTTAATGATCAGCCAGTATCATGGCCTCTTCAATATGGAGATGAAGTAATTGGAGTATTTGAAGACGGTTTTCAAGAAATTGTTTCAAATGAGGGTGCCCTGTTGCATGCTTTGCGTGGATTAAAGAATCAAACAACACTTAAAGTTATTAGAGATGGATTTGAGGTGTATGTGGAAATACCTCTGAAATTGCGTAACAGCCCTTTAAAGAAGAGAGGCCTCCATTTCTCAGGAGTTGTAGCCACAGAGTTTGATTATAGAGACAATGAATTAATCAACCCAGGTAATTATCTTCGCATAAACCATGTAAGATCAGGATCAGACGGACGCTTAGCAGGACTTCGTCAATGGGACTATATTGTTGGGATTGATAACTCGTCAATTAATGACATAGACTCATTATGTACATATCTAAAGAATGCAGAACTTGAGAAAACAAATATCAGACTACTCGTCAGTCGCTATGGGAACGGCTATGATTCTTCAACTATATTTAAATTAATTGATCTAGAACCACGCAAGGTTGGTTTTATTAAACGCCAGAATTTTAACCTAGATTGTATTCATACAGAATGAGGTAAAAACGAAATGTATATTAGGGCAAAAGTATTGATTGTTGTTCTTCTCTTCATCTTTCTCAATCCTTCAATTAGCTTTTCAAAAATAACCTCTGAACAAGAGGCAGAAGTATTCCTTAACACCTATTGTTTTGAATTGTTAAATGCAGTTGAGTCTCTACACGAAGAACAAAAAGTTCTTGTTGAGGAAAAAAAATGGGAACAATTCTATGAGAAGGGTAGTTTAATACTAGCCATATCAAACATTTATGGAAATTTGTGTAAGTATTAAATGATCTATCTATTCCGTAAGTCAGCTTGAATCATTTTTTCCAAAGCGTTTAGAAACTTTACTCTATCTTGGTTATTAAAAGGACGATGCATTTGTGATTTACCCTCAGACGTTTGTATGTCTTGCATTAGGTTACGCATAGCTAATGCAGACCCAATATTTTGTTCGTCTAAAACCTTTCCATTTGGTCTTAATACCTTTACCTCCTTTTTTACGCAGAGGTCTGCTAATGGGATATCTGATGTAATAACTATATCTCTTTTAGAAACGTGGCCTACTATCCATTTATCGGCTGAGTCCATTTCCTTTGAGACTAGATTTAAAGAAATCAAAGAGGATTGTGGAATCTTTATTGGTCTATTACAGACAACATGTGTGATAATTTTATGCCGTTCGGCTACCCTATAGACTTCATTTTTAACTGGGCATGCATCACCATCAATGAAAATATCTATGGTATTTCTAAGCATAGTGAGATTAGTTCTTAACTTTCTAGAGAATTTTTTAAAGAAGGAAATATCAGTTCATCCACTCCATTTTTCCATACAGGATATTTGGTCATGATATTATTGAATTGTTCTGACTCCAAAATGTCCTTCAACCATAATTGAATTTGATTAAGGTTAAGTGCGTCAAACCATTTACGGTCATTGTTTGCAAATTGTCTAATGAATGGCACAATGGCAGCGTCCGCGAGCGTAAACTCATCCCCGAAAAGATATTTATTTTGTGAAAGTCGATTATTTAGATATTTTAGATATTCTTTACCCTGTTCACGGTGATAAAGAGGATCTACGTCATGGTAACGATCAGGATATTTATATCGATCAAGGTGTTGTTTAAATGATCCGTCATTTGTTGAAATTATTTCAAAGATCTCATCAGAATGATTTTCAAGTGGCGATAGCCATCCTTCTGGATCAGAATATTTAAGAGCCCACATCATTATATCTAGGCTTTCATCAATTACTTCACCATTTGGAAGAACAAGTACAGGAACGGTTCCTTTCTGAGAGGCCGCTATCATTTCGTCAGGTTTATTCCTCAATGCCACTTCTCTTAAAATGCAGTTTCTCCCAGCCACATATATAGCTATTCGAGCACGCATCGCGTATGGGCAACGACGAAAGGAATATAAAATTGGAATCTGTATCAATTTAGATATACCTAAATACTAAAGGTTAGTTTTTATAAACTTTACCAATGTGCTGTTGGTGTCTTTCATTTGCTAGTTTGATTTGCACTTTTCTTTCCAGATAGCGTGCTCTCTGTTTTTCAGTTTTATTATTAATACAACGATTGCAGGATATTCCAGCGACATAATTTGAAGACAAGCGGTCGTCTTTACTTACAGGAGATCTACAGGCATGGCAAAGCGCATATTCTCCTATTTTTAAATTATGTTTAACAGAAACTCTGTAATCAAAAACAAAACATTCACCTATCCAGAGACTTTCTGTTTTGTTTATCTGATTAAGATATTTTAATATACCTCCCTTTAAATGGAATATATTTTTAACCCCCCTTTGCTTGAGGAAGGAAGTTGCTTTTTCACAGCGAATACCCCCTGTGCAAAACATCGCAACATTTTTATGTTCAAATTGATTTTTATGTTCATCTAACCATTTTGGCAAATCACTAAAATTATTTGTGCCAGGGTTAATTGCTCCTTCAAAAGTACCCATTTCAATTTCAAATGAATTTCGCGCATCTATAACAACTGTATCAGGTCTCTTTATTAGTTCATTCCAGTCTTTTGGTAATACATATTCTCCTGAATGAAGATTTGGGTCGATACCTGGTACTTTCATTGTGACTATTTCATTTTTTACACGAATTTTCAGACGATAAAACGGCAAAGTATTTGTTATTGATTCTGAATGCATAATCTGATCTGAACCTGCTATTTCTTTCAAATACTTTATGCCAAAAGTAATTGACTCTGATGTTCCAGAAATTGTTCCATTAAAACCTTCCGAGGCTATCAAAATAGTTCCATTTAGATCAAGCTCACAAAGTTTAAAAGCCAATTTGTCACGTATCTCTTCAGGCTTAGAAATTGGGGTAAAATGATAAAATGTGGATACTACGATATTTGTCATTGCGATAGTATATTCAACAGTTTTGATTGGTTAAGGTGCAAAGTTGTAATAATGTTGTTGGACTAGTTTATAACTCAAATTAAGAAGTTTTTCTTTAAAATTTTACATTTAGAAGACAATAGTAATAGATCACTACATTTTATTTGAATGATTATAAGCTGAACTTTAATAGTAGATTTAATTTAATAAGTAAAAAAAACAATTACTTGTGATATTGGTATGGTCTTTATGTGAGATAGTTTCTCAGTTGAGAATAAAAATTTGATTGAGAACTTAACTTGGTGAATAGGGTCATTGTATGTCAGAAATATATGTTAAAGCAGGTGAATTTTTCTTCACTGGTAAATTTGAGAAACACGCACCTGATACTGTTGCTGCCTTTCGTGCAGAAATGCCTTTTACCAGTAAGCTAATTCATGTTCGCTGGAGTGGTGAAGCTATGTGGGTTCCGTTAGGAAATAAAAACTTTGGTGTAGGTTTTGAAAATCATACAAGTTATCCGGCTCCTGGACAGGTAATTTTATACCCTGGAGGTATTAGTGAAACAGAAATATTAATTGCTTATGGTGGCGTGAACTTTGCATCAAAGATGGGGCAACTAGCAGGCAATCATTTCATGACTCTTACTTCAGGTATTGACAAACTTGAAGAACTTGGAAAATCGACTTTATGGAATGGAGCTCAAGATATCCTTATAAAGGATTTAATATGATCTCTATTTTCAAGAGGTATTGAATGAATATTATTTTTCAAATGATATCTTTTGGGAGTCTTTTCTGACATACGCATAAACAGCTTCAGCTGTTGCTACTAAATTCTTTTCTGTATCGTGAACTTCAGCAGATGCAAAATAAATTCTTCGACCAGATCGAATTGTTTTGGCAGTGCATTTCAATGTTGAGGTTTTTGCTGGCCCAACAAAGTTTGTAGTAAGAGATACAGTTACATTACCTGGCCTTTTATCGGGGTCAGATTCGAAGACTCCGCAAAATCCTGTTGCTGCGTCCACTAAAGTAGCTATAACACCTCCATGAATACCACCTTGGCGGTTTTTATGACGTTCATCTAATTCAACCTCGATTTGTGCAAAACCTTTTTTCCAATCTACAAGTTTGAAACCCAGAAGGCCATTTAATCCTTCGGTTAAATTACATGCTTCAAAGTTATTCATAGCCCACCAATTACATTTGGAAAAAATTAATTATATTTTTAAATATTGCCTATAGATTTTATCAGACTAACTTATTAATCATTTATTTCGTCTGTTAGTGAGCTTGATAGTCAACGACTTTATACTTACCATTTTTTAACTCACCGAAGACCAGAGAAACATAAGGATGCATTACAGGCAGTCCTGTATCATCAACAAGCAGATTCTGTTCTGAAACATAAGCTTCATAAGTCGTTTCAGCATTTTCTGCAAATAGATGATAATATGGTTGTTCCTTGATAGGTCTAATGTCTTCAGGGATAGACAACCACCATTCCTCTGTATTATTAAATTCTGGGTCAACATCATAAATGACACCACGGAATGGATAAACCCTATGTTTAACAACCTGGCCAATAGCAAACTTTGCAGATTTCACAATTATTACCTCATGTAGTGACTTGATTCCTTGGTAGATAAAGGTGCACTAAAGCTGCTGCAGATGCAATGAGTGCTGCTGTTAATATAGATATTGAATATGACAGTGTTCCGTCAAAAATTGCAGCAGCAGCAAGTGGTCCCAATAATCCACCCAGACCATATGATATTGATTGGCGCCCGTAAATACGTGGTATTTCGTTTATGCCATAATAATTTCCAATGGTTGAAGGATAGGCTGTTGACGCAATACCAAATGATATTCCTACAGCACCTAACATAATTAAGCCTAACGTTAATCCTGGGAATATCCAAGCCAATATTAGTGTTATTGCCGCTAGAGCACACATGCCAACCGTGACCAATCTTCCAGATAGAAATCTACATATTTGCCCTGCAAGCAATGCACCCGCAATATACCCAAGATTGGGTAACATTGGTCCTAAGGTTATATCTTTATCTGCCCATTCTTTTACCATACCAGCTGCATGTCCTATGATCATAAGTGCGGCAAAAGCCAACAAGAGGAACCCTAACCATAGACAAATCATGACCCTTGGCTTGCTTGTAAGTAAATCTTCAAAAAAACCAGTATTATTATCAGGTTTAGGTACTTCAGCATTTGAATAAAGAAATAAGTAATAAGCAATTATACCTGAGATTATAATAATAATTGCAGAGACTTGTAGTGTAGGGAATACACCCATCCAATTTATCATTGTTGTATATATTGAGGGCCAGACAACTCCTCCTAAGGCAAAAGATCCAACAGCTATACTTAAAGAGACACTATGTGGAAGGGGTGATCGAATGCTACAAGCAGATACTGATAGAAAATAAGAGACACCACTTGCAAATCCAAAAATTATACCGTAGCCAAGAATTAAGGTGAAAATATTTTCACCAAATCCTGCAATGCCAATACCAACGGCGCCTAAAGTCATTATTACAATTGTTAATTTAGGTAGGGCTAGCCAATGTAATAAGCGGTGCGTTACAAAGCAGCCAACAGTTACAAAAATAAAGGCTAGAGAATAGGCTATGCTGACTTCAGATCGCGATGATGATAGCTCGCTTTCAAGTGGGGCAAGAAGCACGCTCCACCCGTAGAGCATGCCCATAGTTAGCTGCAAAAGTATGCAGGCTCCCAGAGGCATTATTGAATTAGATTGCTCGCCATTGATTGAGTTAGACATGATAGTATTAAGGTAGCTGAAAAAAATGTTTTTGTGGAGTTATTAAAGATTTAATACTAACACTAGTTTGTTTAAATAAGTAACTCTGATTCCAAGATCTTCTTTGCTAGTTTAAATCCGCTTGTAAAAGCTGCCTCTACATTTCCTCTAATAAGCCAATCTCCGCATAAAGCAATACATTTTTTATCATCAATAAGATAAGGGTTTTTTGCGGTTCTCTTTGGGGCATTCGCATAACGCCATTTGTGCAGATTCTTATAATATGCTTCAGAGGTTTCCAATCTTAAGATATCTTTAACTTGCTCATACATATGCCCAATTACATATTCTTCCCTCATGTCTAAATTTTTATCAGCCCAAAGATTTGTTGAGTGGATCAAAAGAGAAAATGGTTCATTCCTATGGGGCTTAGAGCTGTTGACAGATATCCAGCTAATATCTGTTCCACGAATTAAAGCTACATTGAAATTTATTTGTGGGGTATTATGAAACCCCAACATGAGAGAATAACATCCTGTCATCTCTATAGCTTTTATATGCTTTTTTAATGATATTGACTGAGGTAGTAGCTCATAGGCTTGTGGAGCCGGTATTGCAATAACTACCCAATCGTAGGCACCAATTGCTAATCCTGAGTCACTGTATATGACCCATTTATTAGATTTTTTTTCTATCGATCGAATACGAATATTATTTTTAATATTAAGATTCTTACTTAAATATTTTCCAATTTCATTCATCGATGGTACACCCACATAGTGTGGATAGTGAGAATCCCATTGCCAGCTATTACTGATTTTAGATTTCTCAATTTCAATAAACTTAGCATCCCATCTTTCAACACAACCGGCCTTGACAAGTTGATTTACAAACAGCTGAAACTCATCAGATTTGGCAGTAAAATACTGTGCACCATGATCAAATGAGAATTCATTAACTCTTCTAGTTGCCAATCTACCTCCAACAGCACGCGATTTTTCAAATAATGTAATTTCACAATAGTTATTTAGAGAGTTTGCCAAGGTTAAACCTGATAAACCTGCTCCAACAATAGCAAGAGATTTCAAAGTTGATCTCCAATGTTTGGCAGTATTCCATTACGAGAGTTCAAGGCGTAAATCTCGTAGTGAAATCCCCTGAGTATTTAAAATCTTGGATAATGTTTTCTGTTTTGCATTATTTAATAAATTGCGTAGTTCCGTTCGCTTGTTTGACTCAATAAAACAAAACCTTTTCATAGATCTGCTCATAGGATTTATATTTGCTGGATCAATTTTAATATCAAAATAATTTTCAGGCAGGTTAATAGTTATCTTAGATGTATCATTATTTAATGAAGGAAATTGTGCAAATGTGTATTCACTTACTGCATTGAGAATATCATTTGGAATTAGATTTAATATTTTGATGCTATCCTTAAAATGTTTATCAAAAACAGTTTTTACATCACGCAATAACATAATACTAAATTTAATATTAAGTTTCTCAAATTCTTGGCTGATTAAATTACGGAAGTTATCTTCTTTGCTGAAGTAGTGTTCTATAGCTTTTTCATCATCAAACCATTCCTGTTGAGAATACTCATCAAGTTTACGCCAAAATTCACTACTAATTGAATTTTTATTCTCCGTGCTAGATTCTAGAACCTTTATGAGTATATCTACGGGGTTAACTCCATAGGCCATTGCTAGCTTAAGTAGGGGTTTATAAACTTCAATGTTCCAACATAAGTCGACAAGAAAATGTATTTTTCTTAGGTAGAAGAGTTCATCCTCATTAATAGTTGAAGTTTGTCTTAAACTTTCTTCAAACTCAAAAACACGCAATTCATGACCATTACCGTCGTGGTAAATTCCAGCATCCCCATGAATTAGTCGGCAACGGGTCTTAAAATTAAATTTTTTGCGAGTTTTAGGATCATTAGTTTCTGCTCCGGCAAGTAAACGCATATTGTGGTTTTGTATTATGTCAACACCTAAGGACATTAATTCTCGTAACGCAGCTAAATGACTATGGAGCGTTTCACCTGGTAGGGGGACTATTAGGTCGGAGTAAGTACGTGACCCAATCGAATGAAACTTTTGCTGGTAATCTGCATATGTATCCAGAGAAATATTGTCACGTTTAATGTTTTTAAGGACTTCATTTTCTAGACTCTGTACAGCCATGACAGGTACAGTCATATCACCAAAAATTTCTCCAATTTCTAAGTTGCGTTCCGTTGCGTTTTTTGCAAGCCAAATATGACATTTCTCTGGAGTTCCTGTCTTATTTCGTACTGCACGAATTGCTTTGGCTAATTCCACATCTCTTTTCAGAATACCAAAATTTGCATCACATATTATCCAGTTTCGGGCGTTAGAACGTTTACCAACGTATTCTATTTCTGCCAATGCTTGATCAAGTGACATTCGCCTGACAAGATCTTTAGATGCTGAGCCCCAAGCACAGAAAGTACATTTGAACGGACAGCCACGATTAGTTTCAAATAATGGAATCATCCCAGATGCAAGGAAATCATCTAGATAACCTGCTAAATATGGAGAGGGAATATCGTCAATTATCTTTTTTAGTGGTCGTTCATCAGTTTCCTGTAAAAAACCATTCTCAAGAAAGACTAAATTATCTGGTAAATTGCAATTTTTGGAATGTTTATTCTGGTTATTTTTCCACCATTTCACGATTTCCGTAAAAGGTTGTTCACCACCATCAATAATAAGATAATCGATATAGTTATGTTCTTTAAGAAAAATACCTCTGTTGTTTGGGTCTGAGTCTATATTTGGACCTCCAGCTACGATTAATGCGTTGGGTGCAAGAGATCTTACATGAGCTCCTACTGACTTATTAAGTTTTTCATTCCATCCATAATTAGCAAAACCAATTATATCAGGAGGCTCTCTATTTATGGTTTTCATAAGTCGATCAGGGTGTTTGAATAATTCAATGGAAACTGAATCGCCCAGATTTTCTAATGCATATGCCTTAATATAACCTATACCCAATGGAATAGGTAGTGATCTATCGTCGACCGAATATGTGTGAGCTAAATCTGCTAAGTATATGCGCATTTAGTTTTCCATATAAAAGATTTTTACTTTCCAATAAATAAACTCCGAAAATACTCAGGATCTGCATAGATTGGCATTTCACATATTGCATTTTCTAGGATATCTCTAGAGATATCAGGAATATTATACTCATCGTAATTACAAGTTAACAAAGTACATCTCTTTTCAATCTCTGATATAATGGAGGCATTAAATCTCATAGTTCCATGATCAAGTAAGACTATTGCACGATCACTACATAATCCCACAGCAAGAGTTGTAGTTGCTGGGAAGTCGTAAATCAAGATATCAGCAAGGGCAATTGCTTTTTCAAATTTTTCATTAGGAATAGGGATATCCCTTGCAGGGTTCAAGTTCCTTGGTGGCTTTTGACCACCTGGGTGAGGTTGACAGAGAAGGTCAATTTGGAATGATCTAAGTAAAGTAATAAGTCTCTCTTGCCAGGCCATATATTGAGGGCCGCCTAATACTGGAGGGCTAGCCTGGTTTATTCCATAAAAAAGTGAGGGCACATACATTATTCTTCGTCGATGATTATTTTTCTTAGCTTTAGTGAAAGCAAAGCGGCCAACATCAAGACCGGGGTCACCTGAAGCAGATTCTATTGAGCACTTTCGAATTGGTTTAGTTTTTAGGATGGCATCATTAATTTCTGGCAAAGAAGCAGCATTTTGGGTTGCAACAACAAATTTGGAGGAAACTGAAAGTTCATTTAATGCCACATATTCAGGTGGGTGCAACAAAGAGATTGATCCTCCATGGTCGCATCTTATAGCTTCTCCTTCTCTTCTTAAAACTTCTAATCCTAATGCTCTCGAAATTTTCTTGTTTCCAGTACCTGTATATATTTTTTTAGGAATATCACGTGACACTCTTAAAGAAGATAATAGATTTGTGGCATCTTGATATAATTCTTGAAATATTTTCCTCAATATTTTTGAGAGTCTCAAGTGTATCTCAGGAGATAAAGGTAAATTAGCTGTAAGTTTTGATTCTAAATGTATAGACAGTCCTGAGACGTCAATTTTTTTATAAAAGATTTCATCACGTTTACCGTTTGTTTTTACGAAATCTACATCATAACCATTTCTTACATTATCTGATACTGTTGGAAGTAAAGATCTTAACAGTGAGTTATGAGTTAGTGAAATAGCATCAGGACGAAGAATAGTTTTTGGTAATCGATAGTATGGTGTCCAACTAGCTGTTCTTAATAATCGGCGACCCCATAGTAAAGATGGGGCTTTTATGGAATTATTTAATGATGAAAATGTAATAGGAATCTCATCTGTTTTTCCTGTAAAGTAATCGACTATTTTGGGACCTATTAATTTTTGTCCTAGATTTTGGGCAGCATTTGTTAGAAGTGCTAATTCGATGAGTGCTAATGTTTGATTTGGACGTCTGCCTAGTAATAATACATCTCTAATATCCGGGTCTGAAAAATAAACTGTTTCTTCTAAATAAGATTTATAAAAAGCGGACATATAAGGGACAATAATATGCAAATTTAGCGGCCACGAAGAAACCGGGAGTAGACTTGATACATTAGTATCAAGTGTTATGGGTAAATCACTTTGAAGATTAATACTCATTCTAATCCTAAGAAAACTATTTTTTCACCCTATTTCAGCACTCATACCACCATCTATTGGTAGAATATGTCCTGTTATAAAACTTGCTTCATCAGAGCAAAGCCAGCAAACAGCATTGGCAACTTCTTCTGGTCTTCCTATTCTTCTCATTGGCACCCTCCCCGAGGCTTGGTCAGGGTCATTTTTCCAACCGCGGAGTAATAATGGTGTTAAAATTGGCCCAGGTGCGACTGCATTTACTCTTATCCCTTTTGAGGCATATTCCAGTGCTGCTGATTTTGTCATGCCTGATACAGCATGCTTAGCAGTCATATAAGGTGACCATTCAGGCCAGCAATTTAATCCCCATATAGAACTTGCATTGACTATCGCACCACCACCAGATTCCATAATGGCTGGAATTTGTTCTTGCATAGAAATATACACACCATTAATCATGATATCGAATGCTCGTTGAACATCTTCTATTACCTGATCCTCAATTAAAGCCTGTTGGCCTTCTATGCCAGCATTATTATAAGCAAAGTCCAATCTTCCAAATTCAGATAAAGCCTTTTTAACCATATTCCTGATTTGCTTTGGTTCTGAGACATCTACATTTTCAAATATCGCTTTACCTCCTATATCCTCAACTTCTTTTAGGGCTTTATTTCCGCCTTCTTCATTAATATCAGCAATTAAAACAGAAGCTCCACGTTTTGCCATTTCAATTACAGTTGAAAGTCCAATACCGGAACTACCACCTGTTACTATCGCAACTTTATCATTAAAAATCATGTGTCTACCAAAATTTAATAAGGGTTTACCTTCAAAGATCTTTTACTGGTTCAATTAACTATTGATAGCCTAATCAATTAATTCCCTTAGTTTTACTAAATTGTATTTAGACCATAAGGAAAAATTAAATGAATTGGTATTAAACATTTATTTATAGATATATCTATATTGAAAAAATCCTTTTATAATTTTTATTATGATTCTTTTTTTGTTGAATGAACAACAAGGGCTTTAGTGACGATAAAAAGTACTATCGCATTTAGTAAGTGCCATAAAAAATGGGTTCCTACTGGGAAATTAATGCAAAGAATTTCATCTATGCTCCTTAGGGTTAGCGAGAAACCAAAAATAATACATGCTAAAAGTAAGCCTTTTCCAGCAGGGTGTGATCTTAAGTAATGAAGAAAAACTCCCATTAACAACATTGCTAAGAATGGTGCTAAATACGCCCCTCCAGCAAACCCTGTTTGGGTTTCTAAGGTAACTGATAACGCCAAGGTTGCTATAGTGGCAGTGTAACATGCCCATTTGGGAGCAAAGGTAAAACGGCGAATGGCAAACCAAGTATAGAGTAAAATAAATAATACGATGGGGGTTACATCAGCTACCATAGCCCATTTGGTTGCATGAGTATGAAATAACCAACTACCGATTCCGATAATTATAATCAGGCCAGCAAAAATCCATAAAACTATATCTTTTTCTGCGATTTTGCCTGTTTTGCGGATCAGATAGATAACAAATAATCCACTGATAATAAATGCAAAATTAGTAGTTGCATTTATGGGTTCTGCCCAATAATTAAAATTGGATCTCTCACAATAAATGTCTATAAGGCCGTTCTGCATGTTTGATAAAGTGCTATATAATGGTCATGATTTTTATTGCTTAGTGGGTGGTTGAGGATTGTTTGCAGGGTTACTATCAATCAAATTTAATTCCTGAATTTTATTTTCCTCGAGCAATGGTTTTAATTTTTCATAAAATGATTTTGCTAAGTCCTCTTCATAAATCTGTTTGTCCTCCTTATAAAATGCAAAAGACTTTTTATGTTTTTCTATTTTCTCTGGATTTTCAATTGTATTCTTTGTCCATTCATACAGTGGAAAATCTTCTAATTTATTAGCTTCTGCTTCAAGACAATAACCCCTAAAAGCATCGTAAGTGCATACAGGCCTTAAGCCATATTGACTTGCTAGAGAAAATATTATCCCAGATGTACCTGTGAGTTGATTTGCTCGTAAAGAATCAGAAAGTTCAGTGTCAACACGAATTCTCACTTGGTATAACCAATTTTTCTTCAATTATTTTCCTCGTTTATCTTAATTTATGATTCTTATGTAAATTGCATGTGAAGTAATAAAATTTTAAGGATTAAGGTGTTCAATAAAAAAGTTGCATGCAGCTTTACTAGATTCCTCTAGTAAAGACATATATGGGTCATAATGGGAACAATTTAAAAGTAAAAGTTCTTTTGGTTCCAGTGCACGACTGTATGCATTTAACTGATCACGACTAGGAACTCTTGTATCATTTTCCGCTATTATCATTAGCAATGGAGTGGGGCTGATCCTATGCACAAAAGACCAAGGCTCATATTCAAGCCATAGATCACGACTTCGAAGAGTTACTTCATTAACATAGTCTGTGCCTTTTCCTAATGTTTCAGCCCACATGGCCGTTTCACTTCCAGGTTGGTATACGGGCACTTTAGCAGGGATATGGCCCTGGGCCCGGTTGTCATAATCATCGTATATATTTTTTAGATAATTTGACATGTCAGGAGCAGTTACCATTCTTTCTATAGCAGCAGAGCCAGATGTTACTGGTACTTGACTCACCACGCAGGAGATACGTCTGTCTACTGCACTAATAATTAAGACATGTCCACCAGAGTAACTTGTTCCCCAAAGGCCTATTCGACTGGAATCTAGTTCTGGATGTATTCGAGCATGAGAAATTACTTCTCTCATATCTCGAATTTGTTGCCATGGATCGACTTCCTGCCGAATGTTACCACCGCTATTACCAAAATTACGATGATCATAAACCAATGCAGCAAGCCCAACCTGCTCAAAAGCTCTTGCGTATGAATCAAGTCCCATGTCCATGATAGCGCTAAATCCATGGCTCATTACTACTACAGGATGGGGACCAGTGCCTTCTGGGAGATATATTTTCCCTGCTAAATCGATTTGATCCGTCATGGTCAATCGAATATCACGTATTTTCATTTGTATTTCCTATCACGAAGCAAATTTTTATTATGAATATAATACAGATACACATACACATACATTAATTAGTTATATTGCGAAGTGTGTGCTAAATAATTTTGATATTTATTTACCTTTTAAAAAATAAGAATTTATAAGGTTCATTAGAATGACTATTAACATTTTAGAAATAGAGTCAGCTGCTCATGATTTGAATGGGAATATTCTTCAAACCCCTTTTTCTCTTTCGCATTCTTTAACGGAAAAATTAAATTGCGAGATTTTTGTTAAATATGAAAACAGGCAATATACCTCATCCTTTAAAGTGCGCGGAGCATATACCAAGTTAACAACATTATCAGATGAACAAAAGTCAAATGGTGTTGTGGCAATGTCAGCAGGTAATCATGCACAGGGTCTTGCATACAATTCAAAGCAATTAGGAATTCCAGCAACTATAGTTATGCCCGACAGTACACCATTTAATAAAATTAGGAGCACCCAAGAATTGGGTGCTGATGTTGTAATTAAAGGTAGTAATCTATTAGAATCTGAGATTTATGCTGAGGAACTCTCGGTTTCACGCGGACTCACTTTTGTTCATCCATTTAATGATAAACACGTTATTAGAGGCCAAGCTACTGTGGCATTTGAAATGTTGTCAGCAGTTCCTGATCTTAACACGCTTATTGTTCCCGTAGGCGGAGGGGGATTGATTGCTGGTAGTTTAGTAGCTGCAAAAAGTATTAATCCCTCAATAAAAATTATTGGTGTCGAGGTGGAACGCTATCCATCTCTAACTAATGCTATTAATGGGCAGAGTAAGTCATGTGAAGGATCAACATTGGCAGAAGGTATAGCTGTTGCAGAAATAGGAGACATCCCTTTGTCTATAATTAAAGGTAATATCGACGATGTCCTAGTTGTTTCTGAATCTTCAATAGAGCGTGCTATTGCTATGTTAGCACTAGTAGATAAAACAATTTCTGAAGGTGCGGGAGCTGCAGGTTTAGCGGCTGTGCTTGAATATCCAGATAAATTTAAAAGTGAAAAAGTAGGTTTAATTCTGTGCGGAGGAAATATTGACTCACGTATGCTATCTTCTGTTCTTATGAGAGATATGGTTAGAAAAGGTCAGGTAGTTACTTTAAGTATAACAATCCCTGATAAACCAGGACAACTGCAGGCAGTATCTGGTATTTGTGCAAATGCAGGGGCAAACGTTTTAGCTGTAGAGCATGGCCGTTTTGCACTTGACCTTGCTGCTAGTTCTGCTCGTCTTGACATCACGATTGAGACACGTGACCATGATCATGCTACAGAGATTATTCAAATAATTCGTTCGGCAGGTTACTTGGCTACTATATTAGAATCCGATTAGGAGTAGATTATTCAAAGGATATCAGCTTTATTATATTTTCTTCCATACACCTTAATTGTAATTACTATAATTGGTTGGTGGATTGGAGGATTTTGGACATTTCTAACACCAGTTTTTGTCTATGGCGTAATTAATTTTGCTGATCATGTTTTTCCTCAAAATTCAACTATTAAACAACCTGATAATTCTGGATTAATAAAGCAGGAAAGCTCCCTGAATGTATATTCGTATTCGCCTATTCTGTGGTCCATAACACAGGTACTCTTCATTGGATGGTCCCTCTGGGAAATTACCTATGGGAACCTTAACACTATAGAATGTGCGGGCTTGATACTATCAATTGGTGTTATGGCAGGAGCCATTGGAATTACATATTCTCATGAGTTGATTCACCGCAAGCGCATTTGGGAAAGACTTGCAGGTGAATTGTTGCTCATTTCGGTAACCTATCACCATTGGTCTGTAGAGCATGTGCATGGTCATCATAGAACAGTTGGAACACCTGATGATCCTGCTACAGCACGTCTAGGAGAGAGTTTTTTTGCATTTTTACCAAGAACTGTAATTGGTGGATTAATATCATCCTGGAAAATTGAAACATCTCGTTTGCAAAGACGTAAACGATTAACTTATGGGTTATCAAATAGGATTATTTCAGGAATTATTTTACAAATTGTAATCTATGTTCTTGTGATTTTTGTTGTCGGATGGGAAGCTTCCATCTGTCTGGCTGTTATAAGCTTTATAGCAATATTCCAACTCGAAATAGTGAATTATTTTGAACATTATGGTTTGCAACGTGTTGAAATTTCACCAGGTCGTTATGAGCCGGTGAAAGCTATGCACTCGTGGGATGATGGGAGAAAGGTTTCAGGGTATTTTCTTGCCAACCTACAACGCCATGCAGATCATCACCTCAGGCCTGGAATTAGATATAACGACCTAAAACTCATTGATGGTGCTCCTCGATTGCCAGCTGGTTATGCATCAATGTTAATATTGGCACTTATACCGCCGATTTGGTTTTCAATTATGAATCCTAGAGTCAAGTTGCTTTATGCTAAAGAGGCATCTAAATACTTATAAATTATATATAATTTATAATTTAGCATCCGTTTTTTGACCTAATGATTATTTTAAAGCAAAATAGAAATTAAATAGTGCAAGCTTATCTTATCGGAGGTGTCAATGAAAGCACACAATTCGGTTCAGAATATAAAACTCACGCATCCTCTGCAGCCATTGACACCTTATGAAATTGAGAAAGTTGTCCAGATCGTTAAGACTTCAAAATGTGTTCCCGATGGTCTTGTTTTTGAGATCATTGAGCTGAAAGAACCTCCAAAGTCTGTTGTTCGAATTTTTTCCCACGGTGATAAAATTAAAAGGGAAGCTCGGGTTAATATGTTTCCACAAGACGATATTGGTGTTTATCAAATAATTGTTAACCTTGATAAGGAAGAGATTATGTCATTGGAACACAACTCTTCGGCACGCCCAATGATACAGCTCGAACAGTTTATGAAAATAGAGGAAACTGTAAAATCCTCACCAGAATTTATTCAAGCATGCAAAAAACGTGGCATTACGGATATGGATGAGGTTTGTGTTGATCCTTGGTCAGCAGGAGTTTTTGAAGTAGAGGGTGAAGGGGGGCGACATTTGTCGCACACATTTTCTTGGCAAAAAGTAAATGGTGCCGAAAATTATTATGCTCATCCTATTGAAGGATTGAATGCGGTTGTTGATATCAATAGCTGGGAGGTAATCAGGGTAGATGATTATGGAGCAGTCCCTATACCCCAAAAGAAATTTGAATATACAGCAGCAAGTCAAAAAACCACAAGAGAGGATCTTCTCCCAATCAATATAGAACAACCAGAAGGGGTTAGTTTTGAACTCAATGGACATGAGTTAAGCTGGCATGAATGGGAACTCGTAGTAGGATTTAACGCACGAGAGTCATTAACTCTACATAATATTAAATACGCAGGAAGGCCAGTTCTATATCGTGCGTCAGTTGCAGAGATGGTTGTCCCATATGGTTCTCCAGATGGTGGTCATTTCAGGAAAAATGTATTTGATATAGGTGAATATGGGATTGGATATCTTACCAATTCACTTAAATTGGGCTGTGATTGTTTGGGGTCTATTCAATATCTTGATGCATGGACTGGGAATATGAATGGAGGTCTGATTCATACAGAGAATGCGATATGTATTCATGAGGAAGATAATGGAATTCTATGGAAACATTGGGATTTCAGAAGTGATGATGCAGAAGTGCGTCGTTCTCGTAGGTTGGTTATTTCTTCTATCGTTACAGTTGGTAACTATGAATATGGGTTTTATTGGTATCTATATCTCGACGGTGTTATCGAGTTTGAAATCAAGGCTACCGGTAGTATTAATACGACAGCATGTGTTCCCGGAGAGCCAAGTAAATTTGGAAGAGAGGTAGCTCCTGGTGTTGTGGGTCAGATACATCAGCACTTTTTTTGTGCAAGACTTGATATGTCAATAGATGGAGATGAAAACTCAGTAGTTGAGTCTAATACCAAGGCAGAAGACTCGTTAACTAACCCATATGGAAATGCTTTTTTTGAAGAAGAAACCTTATTGTCTTTAGAAACAGGCAGAATAGCTAACCCTTCAACACAAAGATATTGGAAATTTATAAATCCTAATAAGCATAACCATGTTGGAAAACCAACGGCTTATAAACTAGAACCAAAAAGTTGTATTACCCCATTCATAAATCCTGAGTCACCATCTGGAAAACGATCTAGTTTTATCAATAATCATTTATGGTTAAGTGCTTATGACCCTGAGGAACGTTTTCCTGCAGGTAATTTTGTAAACCATTCTGAAGGTTGTGATGGTATCTCAGCGTATGTTGCTCAGGAGAGGTCTATTGATAATACCGATTTAGTTGCTTGGCATATATTTGGTTTGCACCATCAACCCCGTACTGAAGACTTTCCTATCCAATCTTGTGTGACATGCGGCTTTTCTCTTATGCCAGCAGGTTTCTTTGATACAAATCCGTGTCTTGACTTACCGTCATCTTATAATTTGGCTAGCTGCCATGCCAATTCATCTAAATAAGTTTTGAAACTAACTCGTATGACTAGGTAAATAATGTTAAGTTGATTGTTTGCATTTAATAGGTGATGTAACCGTGTAATTATTCAGCACATCAGAAGTAAAAGTTGTAAAGTTTTGGATGTAAATGAGAATTCAAGGTTTTGAATAATTCAAAATTTACTTTTATAATTATGGATCCATTGAAGGTCCAAATAATATGGTAGTGGTGTTTACGCCTGCTAAGGTATGATTAAAAGTTAGATTGGGAGGAACATTATGGGTGCAAGAAGACAACTG
>PBVE01000029.1 GCA_002728135.1 Rhodospirillaceae bacterium | reverse complement strand
TCCCCATCTTGCTGTTCTCCAATCCAATTAAAGCGGTTCATAAACTGCAGATGAGACCCCCTGTTGCTCCATAGGCTCCATTTCAGTTTTTCTACCGGACCAAAGGTACTCCAATTAGAACTCACATCGATTATGATACATTTATCTTTATTTTTGGCAGATCTTAAACCCCGTCCGACTGATTGCCCCCATAACACCTTGGATAATGTTGGTCTTAAATGCACTATAATATTACAAAAGGGATTATCCCAACCTTCTGTTAATACTCCAACCGAAACCATAGCTTCTAGCTTACCACTCTCATGTGAAGATAAAAGCTCCATTCTCTCCTTTATGGGTGTCCCAGCAGTAACAAGATCTGCATTAATACCAGAATCCCTTATTTTTTCTAATGTAATTTCCGCCACTTTTACATCTGAACAAAACCATGCTGATATTGGCTTGGGAGTGACATTCTTTCTTTCATCTTTGTAACGCCATATTGCACAATCAATCATAGACGACTTTATGATTGCATCTGACAGGGCGGATACGGGAAAATCTCCTGAAGTTATATCAATCTTAGCTAGATTTAGGTCATGAACGAAATGAGGTCGGTAAACTGGTTTTACCAACACACCTTCTGTAATTAGATTTTCGATATTGGCACAATCTATAATAGCGTCAAAAGCAAGATTAAGCTGATCTCTCTGATCAGCTGTCCTACGCTCTGGTGATGCAGTAAGCCCAATAAATTGAGCATCTGATTTCCCTGATTCTAAAAACAAATCTATAACTCGTTTATATGAGTGTCCATTGGGAGATACACGATGTGCTTCGTCGACAATAATTAGGTCTGCCATTGGAACAGCTGCATCTAAAATTTCTTTTGCACGCAAATTTGTAGACAACAGAATATCATAATCATCAAATGCACTACTGGTATCAGATAATCTAAGTTTACGAACAGAATGTTTTTTGCTTAAAGCGGCCTCTAATTGTTCTAATAGAACCAAACGATGACATAGAACAATTACTTTTTTATTCTTATAAAAGCGTTCGATTAACTCACTGGCTAAAACAGTTTTACCTGCCCCAGTAGGTGCCTTAAGAATAAATCTCCTATACTTTCTGATCGTAACCGGATAACTGTCTATAACTTCTTGTTGCCAATTTCTAAGTTTCATAAAAAATACCAGTTTATAAAATAGGAAAAATTTCTAACAAAAAAACCCACTAATCAATTAAGTTAGTGGGCTTCCAATTAATGATTGATGTATATACGATGCTTATACATTTGTTATCTCAAGACGTAAACATCTAAGGCCTCAATTTTTGTAATATTTAATTATTATGTTAATTTATGATCCTAGAAAATGTGTCTTATATACTATTTTGCTTCAGGTAGGACAAAACCCATATCTCTCTTACCTGAAACTTCATATATATCAGCTGAATAATTCTTAATATCTCCTCGCATGCTAGCTTCACCTAATGCTGAAACTAATACATCCATATATGGATAAGTAAAATGTTCGTCTAAATCTTTCTGACTATTCCAAACCTCAAAAATAGTTGCTCTATTTTCATTTGTGATATCTATTGCCCAATCATAAATTTGTACACCGGGTTCTTTGCGTGAATTATTGACTGCATCCAAGATCTCATCTTTAATTTGATCGAATCCACCAGGAACAAACTCAAATACTACTGCTACAATTATCATTTTCATTTTCCTCAAAAAATACTGCGGGATTTAGAATTATGGACTCAATTAATCATTTAACTAGCATTTTTATTAAAAAAATATTTTTAATAGGGTAATTTTGTTAATCACTAGTTTACTGTTTTCCGCATTTGTAGCGACTGAATGCCGAGGATATGATGGACTGATATTTGATGCTATGGCACAGTTAGATGAAAAACAGGAATTCATTTCAGCAATTAATAAAGTTCAACAAGCTAAAGTTTCGAAATTAGCATTATTTGCACGTAGCAGAAAATATTTAGGAGAAAATGAAAACAAGATATTGGAATTACGAAAAAAGTTTCCAGAACTAATTATATTAGGCACACCAAAGTATTTTTTTTTAAGAGATGATCTTACACCAAAATATATTACTAAAACTATAAGAAGCATTCAAAAACATAATTATAAATTTATTGGTGAAATTTTATATACACATGGAGATAAATCTCATGGTGAAAAGACCTTGCACGGGGAAAGGTATATAGATCCAATTGCTCCTAACAATATTAAGTTCATAAATTTATTGAGAAGACCACAAATTCCGGTCATGACACACTGGGAAGTATACGAGTGGGATCGTGACTGGCCCAAGTTTTCAGAGCTTTATAATAGATTTCCTGAAATAACTTTCATAATCCCGCACATGGCATTTGGACACCCTGAACAAGTTCGGTTAATCCTATCTAAACATTCGAATGTATATATGACAATCTCAAAAAAAGAACAGGATAAAAAGGGCTATAGTGACTCTAGGAAATCGAAGTTGCTTGGACACGGTTTTCTAAATAAGAATGGAAAGATAAGACCTTCTTGGCATAAGTTAATAATTGACTACTCAGACCGTTTAATGTTTGCCACTGATGCACATAAGGCTCATAGATGGGAAAAATATAAAGAAATTATTGATAATTATAGACATTTTGCAAAACAACTACCTTTAGAGGTTGCCAAAATGATTTCATACCAAAATGCAGAAAGACTTTATAATGTTAAAGTAAAATAAATTTTTAAACATAAAGTCAGTTCTTTTGAAGGAGAAAATTATATAATGCTAAACATTGGTAGATTAGGGGTCTGGTATACTCCGGATTATTTAAGCCAGAGAGAAATCGTTGACTTAGCTATAGGGATAGAAAAACTTAATTTTGATACATTTTGGTATCCCGAAGGGTTAGGGTATGAATCATTCAGCTTTGGAAGTTTTATTTTATCACAAACCTCACAACTAAATGTTGCGAGTGGAATAGCAAATATATACGCCCGAGA
This sequence comes from Rhodospirillaceae bacterium, assembly GCA_002728135.1. Lineage (GTDB taxonomy): Bacteria > Pseudomonadota > Alphaproteobacteria > UBA828 > UBA828. The sequence goes on along the minus strand of PBVE01000029.1, from coordinate 14,458 downwards.
TGCTGTTTCTGCAGCAGCTGGCCATGATTCTATGAATAATTTATATGGTGACAGGTTTATTCTTGGACTTGGTGTATCCCATATTCCATTAGTAGAAGATTTTCGTGGACACAGCTATAACTCTAAGCCAGTCACCACTATGAATAAGTATTTAGACAAAATAGAAGGTGTCGAATTAAGCATTCCAAAAGTTGAACGTAACGTTATATTAGCTACTTTAGGGCCCAAAATGACTGCTCTAGCAGGCAAAAGAACCAAAGGTGCACACCCATATCTAGTCACACCAGAACATACTGCTAGGACACGTGAAATAATCGGTTCAAACAAATGGTTATGTGTCGAGCAAAAGGTTTGTCTTACTAATGATACAACCTTAGCAAGAGAGGCAGCTGCAAAAATGTTATCTACATATATTCAATGGCCTAATTATCGTAATAATTGGTTAAGCCTTGGATTTAATGAGGAGGATTTATCTGGAATTGGTAGCAATCGATTTCTTGATTCCATGGTAGCCTGGGGAACTAAAAAACATATATCTGATCGAATAAATGAACATTTCAGTGCCGGAGCAGATCATGTTTGCATTCAGCCTATTCATCCGGATGGAACCTCTAAAGTCGATTGGAATGCTTTAGAAGCTGTAGTTGATTCCTAAATAAATCTCTATAGTTATGATTTCAATTATAGACCAATAATTTTTGCTCTAATGAGGTAATGTAAAATGGTTAATGTTGGATTTATTGGCCTTGGAAATATGGGCTTGCCAATAGCAGAAAAAATAGGAAAAAATATTCCCTTAAAAGTTTTTGATATAGATCATACAAAAATACTGAAACTAGAAAATAAAAACTTACTAGGAATATATAATGTTAAAAATCTTGCCAAAGAATGTGATATTTTATTCACCTGTCTTCCTTCATCAGAAGAGGTTGATAATCTTTTATTTGGAGACTACAGCATTGTAGATCATTTAACTCCAGGGACTACCATTATAGATATGACAAGTGGAGACCCTAACTTAACCAGAAAATTTTCTCTAGAACTTTCTAAGATGGATATAGAAATTATAGACGCCCCTGTCAGCGGTGGGCCTAAAGCTGCATATAACGGAACAATATCAATTATTGTAGGAGGTACTAACGAACAATTTGAACGTATATCTCCTATTCTAAGCTACATAAGCAAAAACATTATGCACGCGGGTGGGCTTGGTAATGGTCATGCCATGAAGGCAGGAAATAATTTACTTAATCTAATTTGTCGTCTAGCCACATATGAAATTACTTCGGTGTTAATTAAAGAAGGGATAAAGGCAACTGATGTAATATCAATAATCCAAAAAAGTTCAGGAAGAAATTATACAACCGAAGTAACAATTCCTGATAATATCTTGTCTGGGAAAATGCACCAAGGATTCACAACTGGACTTATGCAAAAAGATAGTGCAATTGCTCTATCTGTCGCAAAAGAAAATCAAACAGAAACCCCAATTGGAAAATTAGCTTTTCTAATTCTAGATGAAATTATTAGTGATTATGGAATTGATGCAGACATGTCGAATTTGGCATTAAGATATGAAAAAAATACTGGCGTCCAAATCAGACCGAATAATAAACATATCTAATAGTATCCTTATTGATCATTATGTTTAGATAGATACCAATCAATCATTTCAAGTCTATCTTGTCCAAAGAACAATTCTCCATTAATTACGAATGAAGGCACGCTCCATACCCCATCTGATAGAGCTTCAAGTGTGTTATTAGAAATTACCGACCTTGTTAAATCAGATTCTGCTCTTCTCATTATTGTCTCAACATCTACCCCGACCGAATCTAATATGCTCATTACAGATTCACGATTACTAATGTCTTGTTCTTTTTCCCAACAGCCCTGCATTAAGGCACGAGTTATAATAAAAGTATCACAATTTAGGCTCTCAGATGCAATAACAACTGCTGACGATAACTCATAAGGTACAGGATGGTATTTAGGTGAAAAATTAAATTCTAACTTACGCCATTTAGACCATCTGGCTAATTCAATTAAACGATACTCTTGAAGTACTTTAGGTCTATCTGCTAAGCTCTTACCTGCTTGTGTTACTTTCCAGGTTTGCAAAACATCAATGGGCTTAAAACTAATTTCCTGATTATATTTATTCGAAATTTTCTTCAAGTCTTCCATTGCCATATATGCCCATGGAGAAACACAAACAAAATAAAATTTTATCAAAATATACTTCCTATTAATTAGATATACGAAATGATTGATAATCTAAAAAATGATGTCATTAAAATTTCATCATTTTGATTTAACTCCGTAAATAGATCCATTCTCCCAACTTTCAACAAATTCGCTTATAGAAAGAGTCCATGGATTTTCCATGTTTTCATCAAAGTATCTGAATAATATACCTTCAGGTGCATGTAATGAGTATATAACTGTTCCTCCGTCCTTACCTCCCCATTCGTCATGCACTAAAGCATTAGTGCCAGCTATAGCATAATCACCCTTTTTTCTAATAATTGTTTTAATTGAACCGTTGGCCTGCCACTCTGAGAGGTGTTGTTCCCCATCCAAAACAAAAGTCACTGTTGATGCAACATGCTGATGTCTACGACAATGTCCTCCAGGTGGGAACCTCAGCAACATGTCCAAACGTTGACTCCCAATATCATAACCAAGAAGGCTATACTCAAAGTCGACCCTCATTCCTGATGAATTTTCGTCTAAAACATGACGCCACTCAACACTTTTAATATCAAATCTTCCAGAAACTACCGTCATAAATATCTCTCCTAATTTACTTACAACTGCGGAATAATATACTAACAACCGCGGAATATAGGTTTCCTTTTTTCAACAAAAGACCGCGAGGCCTCTGAGTGGTCTTCAGTTTGTGTGGTGCGTGCATGATGAAGAGCTTCGAGGTCTAGGCAAACACTTAATGGTTGAGAAATTGCAGCGTTCAAATTTTTTTTCATGTAGTCTAAGGCCACTAAAGGTCCATTAGCAAGATGCCTTGCAATATTATATGTTTTCTCTTCTAACTCATTATCTTCAACAACTATATTAAATAAGCCTAAAGAGAGTGCTTCCTCAGATAAAATTTTCTCTGATAAGAAATATAATTCCTTAGCCTTTGCAGGACCAACTAGATTAGTCAAAAACCAGCTTCCACCAAAATCTCCCGATAATGCAACCTTAGAAAAAGCAGTAATCAATCGTGCATTATCACTTGCAATACGAATATCACATGCCAAAGCAAGAGACATACCAGCTCCAGCTGCCGGCCCACGTATCATGGCTATTGTTGGCTTATTAATTTCATGCAGTAAAGTCGATATTTCCATTCTGCGTCTCAATTCACAAGCACGCTGCTCTAAAGAGACACCATCATCACGTCCAGAGGCCATAGCTTTCACATCACCTCCAGAGCAGAATGCACTCCCCTCACCAGTTAAAATTATTGACCCAACCAATGGATTAGAAGCATATTTGCTCAATAAGGTGTAGAGATCATCTAACATATCACGTGTTAGTGCATTAAGAAACTTTGGTCGATTGAGGGTTATTGTTGCTACTTTATCCTCTATTTTTTCTAAAAGGTGTTTTTCACTCATGAGCTTTTTTACCAAATATTTGATTAATCAGTCGATATATTTATAAAGATTTTGGCGAGCCAATATGAGACCCTCTTTTATTAATTCTAGACTCCCCTCATAATCACGGTCTTCATGTTCCAAGATAACTGGCCCGCTAAAGCCAACCTTAGTCAGTTCTGAGAAAAAAGTTGACCAGTTTACATCTCCTAAACCAGGAATTTTAGGAATTTGCCAGCCAATGCCAGTTGACATTATTCCATACTCATATAATCCATCTAAATCAATTTTTAGATCTTTTGCATGAACGTGACAAATATAATTGCCAAATTCTCTAATAAATTTAGTTTGATCTATCATCTGCCAAATCAAATGGCTTGGGTCAAGATTAATACGGACACCCCCATCCCAATTATCAATAATTCTCCTCCAAATATGGGGTGAGTATGCAATATTGTGTCCTGCAGGCCACTCATTTTCACTAAATATCATAGGACAATTTTCAAACGAAATTTGAACACCTAAGTCCTGAGAGTAGGCTATAAGTTCTGGCCATATTTTTTTTGCATTTTCCCAATTACCATCAACTGTTAGGTTGGAATCACCACCACAAAATGTATTAACAATCGGCACACCCATCCATGAAGCACATTTAATTAGATTTTTAATGTTTTGTATAATTTTTTGACGGTGAATAGGATCTGGGTGTAAGGGATTCGGATAGAAACCTAGGCCTGAGATTTCCAAACCCATCTCTTCAAGGTATTGAGAAATTTCAGATGCTTCATTGCTTGTTATATTTTCAATATCAATATGAGATGTGCCAGCATACCGACGTTCGACCATGTCATTTTGTCTGGGCCAACATGCAATTTCTAAAGCCTCAAAAGACTCAGATACAGCCCACTCGGAAACTTCATTAAGTGAAGATGTATTAAATGGCACTGTAAGAAACCCAAATTTCATTATAATTTTTTCCTGAGTTTTATTTTAAGTCTTTCATTATATAGCAGACGATATGCAATAGACCTTTTAAAGTTCTGAAAATAAATGAATTACTAATAAATAATAATTAAGTACCTACCAGCCTCTAGCCTGACTAATTAATTTAATATTTTCGAGCCCATCTTCAGGACTTAGGGGATATTTATTTCCTAATGTAAGGCTTTTTACAAATGCTTCCACTTGTAGCTTATAGGTCTTTATTGGGCGTATTTTTATATTTCGTTTTTTAATAACTTTAATAATTTTATTCCCTGCAGATGTACTCTTTTTTCCAATGATTCCTGTAGTTAAATCTCCCTCTTCACCAAATAGTCCACCGTTAACTATTATATAGCCCATATCACCATAAAACTCGAGCCTCGGCATATAAGGCGTGAGTCCAGTGGATGCTGATATAGTACCTACAGACCCATTCTTAAATTCTATCATTGCAACAGCATGATCGGGCGTACGATAACCCCATGATGGATTTGAATTATGTGATGCCAAGACTCTCTTAGCATCGCCCAGAAACCAACGTAATTGGTCAATACAATGAGTCCCACAATCAGCATAAGCCCAGCCACCTACGCGTTTGTCAAAAGAATGCCAACCATCTATATTTCCCCTCTCTCGATAGCCCAAATCATCCGGATAGGGATAATAGAGATGAGCTCGCCCGTGTACTGGTCTACCAAAGTCCCCCTTGACCCATGCTGCTCTCAAATCCTGTAATTTAGGATGATGTCTATTGTTATATGCTATCTCTAATTTAAGATTGGTATTTTTTGCCTTAGCTATCATCGCTTTACAGTCTTTTACCGTTATTGCCATTGGCTTTTCACAAAGAACATGTTTCCCAGCATTTAATGCAGAAATTGTAAAATCTTTATGCATATAATTAGGTGCAGCTATCCATATAACATCAATTGATTGGTCAGCTAAAAAGTCATTAATTTTAGAATAACCCTTCTTGATTTTATGACGTTGACAGAATTCCATTGCCTCTTTATGGCTTGGAGCTAATACTGCCCGTAACTGTGCACCACGAGCCTCTTTTATCGCTGGTGCAAATGTATTGTCCGCCCAACCACCTGAACCAATTATACCCCAACCTATCGTCTTAATTTTTTTTTTAGAATTTATTGACAATGCTTACTCCATTAAAAATTATTTGTTTTGAAATCTCTAAACTTGCTTTTTTAGAAGTTTGATACGTGCATTTATCCTAGAAGAAGGATAAGATCCAGTTAAGATTATTCTACAGCTACCTAGATGAATAAATCAAATTTATGGCTTCTAAAATAATTATTATCTAGTCTAGCTATTTTATTTGAGCTAACTAAATTTACAGGTGGTATTATGAATATAAAAAAAGCATATGTTGACACCTCTGGGGGACAAATTCATTTTGCACACAAAAATGGAATAGGAATTCCAATTGTGTGTTTTCACCAAACAGCCAGCTCATGTAGATCCTATTACCCACTAATGGACAATGAAGTTATTCAAAACTCAATGTATGCTTTTGATACACCTGGGTTTGGAAACTCTTTTGATCCAGACGGAATGCCAAAATTTGAACAATATGCTGAGTGGTTAATTGAAGCAATTCACGCTCTTGGTATAAAAAAATGTCATTTATTAGGACATCATACTGGAGCTGCGATTTGTGTTGAATTTGCAGCATCTTACTCCAAGGAGGTGGAATCAATGATTCTTATTGGACCATTCCCACTTAGTGAGTCAGAACGTGAAGAATTCAGACCACATTTCTCCACACCGATTGAACCGAATAAAGATGGTTCATATTTGATAAAAACATGGGAATATTTAACAGAACTGGGAGCCGATAAAGATTTAAAGAATCACCATGATGAATTACTTGACCACGTGAGAGCTTATTATAGCCGGTATCAGACTTACTCAGCAGTCTGGGATTATGACTTTACAGCACAATATAAGAGTTCCTCATGCCCTACTTTGCTCATGGCTGCACCAGATGATGTTTTATATCCATATTTAGAAAGATCTAAAATACTTAAGCCAGATGCAGAGTTAATTGAAATTTCAGGTGCAAATTATGAGCTAGCACTAGACAGTCAAAATGTTTGTTTAGAAATAAATCGTTTTCTTGGCACTTCCAAATAGTAAAGATCTTATAAATGGCAATAAAATGAAATATTTGAGGACAAAATGAGACTTACAGGTAGAACAGCTTTAATTACAGGCGGATCTAGGGGCCTTGGTGCATCTATGGCTATGGATTTTGCAAAAGAAGGTGCACAAGTAGCAGTAGTGTTTAAATCAAGAGAAGATAAAGCTACAAATGTAGTTAATAATATAGTCTCAACAGGTGGATCAGCAGATAAGTTTCAAGCTGATGTTTCTGAGGTCTCAGATTGTTATAGACTTACAAAAGAAGTCTTGAGCTTATTCGGTAGAATAGATATTTTGGTAAATAATGCAGGAATTTTTATTCCATTATCAATTGCAGAAACCAATGAGAAAGATTGGGATGACACGCTAAATACGAACCTGAAAAGTTCTTTCTTTCTAACCCAAGCAGTCTTACCATCTATGAAGAAAAATCAATCAGGTAAAATAATAAATGTTTCTTCTAGTTTTGGATTGTTAGGCCACGCAAATGCTGGTGCTTATTGTGCGTCTAAAGCTGGGATGATAAACCTAACTCGATCTATGTGTATTGAACTTGCACCACACAATATCAACGTAAACTCGCTTGCACCTGGTGGAGCAGCAACAGACTTGAATGCTGAAAGAAGAGAAATACCTGAATTCAAAGATGCATTTGACAAGGCAACTCCTTCACGTGAATATTTTATGAAGTCTGATGGTCTTTCTGGAGCTGCTATATTTTTAGCTTCATCAGAATCTGACTATGTACATGGTGCTCACATTAGTGTAGACGGTGGTTGGACCGCTGGCCATGTAGTTAATTTTCCTTAGTTTGAAATGTTATAGCTAAATTATTATATCGTAATATTATGGAATCTCATAATCAACAGCTATACGCAGCTCACGTAAAGGCTTTATATCCTTAATTGTATCTTTATAAATAGGATGAGACTTAAATTCAGATAGAGCTTCCTCATTCTCAAACTCACCATATACAACTACGTCTACTTCATTAGACCATTGATCTTTGCGACTGTTAAATTCAACTTCCAGTAACTTAGCACTTGGTATTGCAATTAAGTTTCTCAATCCATCTCTAATTATTTGAACATCTTGAGAATCAATTGCACTGAACAGGACGATATGCCTAATCATATATTATTAACCTTTTTCATTCTAGAAACTTCGCTTTCAAAAGACATTCCTCATACTCTTTATCTGAGTTAGAATCAGAAACAATGGCACTTCCAGTATTATACACAGCTGAACCATCATCAAAAATACTCATAGATCTTATTGCAACATTAAAACAAGCTAAACCAGATGGGTCAATGAAACCTATTGCTCCGCAATAAATTTCTCGGGGGAAATGTTCTAATTCTCTAATTATTTCCATTGCTCTAATTTTTGGTGCACCTGTTACAGAGCCACATGGGAATAAGCTTTTCAAAATTTCAAATGTAGTAAGTCCTGAACGTAAATTTCCAACAATAGTTGATGTCATTTGATGAAGAGTTGGATATGACTCAACACCATAGAGTTGAGTAACGTTAACTGTACCAATCTCACTTATACGGCTAAGGTCATTACGAATAAGATCAACAATCATTAAATTTTCAGCTTGTGTTTTTTTATCATCTTTCATTTGATTGGCCAGTTTAATGTCTTCAAGGTCACTAAACCCTCTTTTAATCGTACCTTTCATTGGTCGCATAGTAATATTAGAGCAATCTCTTTTGAAGAATAACTCAGGCGACAGTGAAATAATGACTGGATTGCCAAGTGAGACTATCCCTCCATATTCTACAGGTTGTTTTATACATAAACTCCTATATAGAACTACTGGATCAATATTAATTTTACACCTCATAGGAAAGGTTAGATTTGTTTGATATACTTCTCCAGCTATAATTTTTTCTAGTACTTTATTAAAAGCTTCTTTATACTTAGCGCGATTCCAGTCAGGCATAAATGCCTCTTGAGGTCTCTGCTCCCCACTAAACTCAGGCATTCCGTTAGTCTTAAAATCCTTAAAAATACCAAGGTTAACTAATGGACATTTACGATTAGAAGGTAGCAAACGATTCAGATGAGGCTCTAATATATATCCCAGCTCATAAGAAAAGTAACCAGCGATATAATACCCCCTAGATAAGGCCTCACTGATTAATTTGAAAGCAGTAGTCACTTCATAAGCTTGGCGGGCAATAATTCTTCCAACTGGTTGAGAATAGTAGCGCGTTGAGTTAGAGAGCCTGTCTTCAAGAAATACATATTGCTTTAACACACCCTATATTCCGATTCTGTTATTTGCTGACTATGTATTAAAAATTTTGTTCAGTTAAGATTAATAATTTTGGAATTGTATTCATACCACACCAAACTAATGCATTTTGATTAAATGACCTACCTATATTCATAGCATCTTCCATAGATATGCCAAGAACCATAAAACTTTTCTCTAATGGCCATTTACTCTCTGGGTCTTTAGCTATTCCAGATATAACCATATAGTCATTTGATAATATAGAATATAATTCCGAAAGTAACTTTGTGTTAATCTCTGGAGATACTATTCTACTATATGGATTGCAGGCAGTGACAAATGCACCGCGATTTACCCCTTGTTCCTTAAAAATTTCTAGAAGATTATTAGAGCGTTTACCAATTCTTAGTGTGAATTGTTTCTCATGGAGAACAATATAATGAGTCTTAATATATGCCTCAGTAAGCTCTTCTGATATATTCATTCAAATATTTGAAACTACATATCCAGAATATAAAAAATATATACTCAAAATATCAAATATCTATATATTCAGAAATTACAGGACCAGAAACAGGATCTGTAACACCCAATTCTGGAGAAATTTCTTCAAGAAAATCTCTACAACTATCGAGTAGTTCTATCATCTTAGGTCTTGCCAATGACATTGACTGTTCACTTTCCCACAAACCATAAGATACATAGCTAGATGTGCCTGTTTTTGCCACAACGTGTATTAGTAAACCATCCCAACGATTCATGTTGTTAATCTGGGTTTCAAATAATTTTTCAGACCCTTTTTTGACAGAAAATCTTACAACATTTGTAAATTTTGACACACTTACCTCACCATATAATAAGAGAGAAATTAGTATCGCAGATCACTTACCTGCAAAGAAACAACCTAGAGGAACAAAATAACTTTATCAATTATTTCTTATAACATTCTTTTCAAAATATGGGATACCGAATTTTACTAATAAATATAAACCGATAATAGCGGGTATTACAGCGAACACCCAGATCAACTGAAATGGATCACGAAAGGAAAGTGCCAGAATAAGAAATAATGGCCAACATAAAAGTAATAAGATATGGAATCTAACAGTTTTTGGAAGGGATCTGATACCACCATTAGCTTCATCTAACAAAAGGCGGTGAACAGTGTTTTTCGTACTAGGACTTCGCATCATTATGTCTTTCAAATTCATTAAGTTAAGATTTAAATAAACCCGTTTCATAATCATCAACATTCACAAGAAGACTAGCAGCTTCTGACAACAGCTTGTTTGCAAGTTCAATATCTTTATTGCGACCAGATTGTTCTAAAGCAAAAGCTTCAAGCTGTAGTAATGCAGCACTACTGACATTCTGGAATTTTTCTAAATTTTGCATAACATACTCCTTATTTATATTTTTATACGGTAGTTGCATTCGTATAGATCACAGAATAAAAAACATTTATTTAAGGAAATTTATGTTTTGTTGAGATTGAAATTCAATTTTTCAGCTTTATTTAAATTTCATAGATAATATTCTGGAAATAAATAATGAAACTTCAATCTTTTGGTAAAAATAATGTTGCCATTGTATTTGGTTCATCAGGTGGGATAGGTGCAGCTTGTAAAAGAGAATTAATAAATTCAAATTCATTTTCTAGTGTTATAGCTTTTAGTCGTGATGAAAATGGCTTTGACATTAAAAGTGAATCATCAATAAAAGATTCGATAAATCAAATTAATAGTAAGGAAAAAATCAGACTGGCAATAGATGCCACAGGATTTTTACAGGACAACCATCAAAAACCTGAAAAAACTTTTAAACATTTTGAAAAAAATTTAGCCTTACATTGCTTCCATATTAATGCTATTGGCCCTTTACTTTTAATGAAAAACCTTTTTCCTCATTTACCGCGAAAGGGTAAAACTGTTTTTGCAACACTATCTGCAAGAGTTGGATCTATTGGAGATAATCGTTCTGGTGGATGGTATTCATATAGAGCATCAAAAGCGGCATTAAATCAATTTGTTCGGACTGCAGCCCTTGAATTATCTCGGACACATCCAGAAGCAATTTGTGTTGCACTACACCCAGGCACAGTCAAAACAGATTTATCTAAACCTTTTTTAAAAGAAAATAACACGGCGTTTGCACCAGATGAATCTGCAAAACAATTACTTACTGTAATTGATAATCTTAGAAATAACGCAACGGGTGGTTTTTTTGATTGGTCAGGTAACAATATACCTTGGTAAGTTGTCTGACTTCCACCAATAAGTGTTTAACCTAAAATTTTACTAATTATAAAACCAATAAATCCTTTGATTTTAAGAGGAGCTTCAGTTACTACAAAACAAACACATTCTGAATCTTCATCAACAACTGGTTCATGTATTTCAAGCACGTCCCTGATAGCCACATCACCACGTTCATAGCGACCATATTGGTCAGAAAAACCACCTGAAAGCACCATAGTATATTCTTTACCACCGTGAGAATGTACTGGGATATGAGTTCCGGCAGAGAGTTTCATTAATTTCATAGAGGTCTTTGGTTGATTACATTCTAGCTCAATGAATGAAATATTTTTACCTAATTTTTTCCATTTAATAGAACCTAAACTTTCAGGTAATTTATCACGAATAGGTTTAGGAATTTCTTTTAATTCTGCTAAAATATCATCTTGTTTTTTTAATTCTTTAGATTCTCTAGAACTCTCAATATTATCTAATATTTTGTAAAAACAGCCATCTTCTATAGGTGAATCATTCTCATGATGAATGAATAAGCCGCCGATTTTTTCAAAACCTTGATTTACTCTCCTACAGTCTGGACATAGTGTAAGATGGGATGCAACAAAGACCGATTGAGCTTCCCCTAAAGAACTAGAAGCGTATTCTGCTAGTATTAAATCGTCTAAATGAGAATTAGGCATCAACTGCCTCCTGAACTTCTTCACGAATTTTTTTAATAGCCAAACGTAATCTTGATTTAACAGTGCCTAATGGTAGGTTTAATTCTTCGGAGAGATTTTGATGAGTTTTACCTTCATAAAAAGACATTCTAACTATCTTAGCCTGCTCTACAGGCAAATTATTTATTGCATTTCTTAACATATTTTCTTCTCTTAATTTTTCTACTTCTTCGTCTGGAGTAGCCTGTCTACCTTGAAATGAAGGGTCTAAAGGATCTGGTTCTGGTCGATTTGATCGCCTAAGAATGTCATACCTCTTATTGCGTGCTATAGTATAAACCCATGTAGACAAACTACCCTTTGATTTATTATATAAATGAGCATGTCTCCAGATTGCTACCATAGTTTCTTGTAGTATATCATCGGCAATTGATTTCTCCGCTCCAAGTTTTAGAGCAAAGGATTTAATTTTAGGACCATAAAAATCAAATAATTTAGCAAAAGAATCTTTATCCCTAGAATTTGCTATATTTGAGATTAATTGAACATGGACTAAAGCATTATCATCTGACCCCCGATTGCTTGATAAAGATAAGGCAGTTTGTGTGTTTCTATCTTTGACTCTCGTCATTACTAACAACCTTACGTTTACTCTCGTGTTTTGGATCACCTAATATAAAATAATAGCTAAAATTTTTTTCGAATTAGTTTAATAGCGTAATTCGTTATAACTTATTATGTATTAAGGTTATGTATTTCAAGTAATAATGGTTTAATAAAACCATTTGCATGAGTAGAACAATTTGGGAATCTCAACGATGATAGGCTACATATGTAAAATTCATATGTAGCTATTCACCGAAATACCAAGATTATTTATAAAACTAGCCTGCCTCTATTTTGGCTATAAGTTCTTTAGCAATTTTCTTTGATTTCTTACCAACCCATTTTACCTTTTTAATAGATTCAATGTTGTCAGTATTTCCACCAACAACAACAAAGCCAATCATACCCATTGCTTTATGTGGAGTGCACCAATAAGCATAGATACCAGGAGTATCAAACTTAAATTCTGTATCTTTAGACACCTTGGATTTAAATTTCCCAACGCCTTCAGGCACACCTTTTTTTGAAATAAATTCAACATTGTGCCCTTTACTTGCTGACTTCCAGAAAACAGTTTCCCCTACATCTACATAAACAATCTCAGGAGAAAAAACATTTTTCTTGGATCCAGACTTATTCAACATCTCAACTGTTGCATCTCCTGCAAATGCTCCTGTGGCAGAAAATAACAAAATAAAAGCGCAAACAAATAATCTCATATTAGGTACCTTTTCATGTGTTGGTAATCAATTTTAATTTATTGTTCGTATTCAAAACTAATCAACGAGTATACGGATCAACTATACATCTAGATGTCTCAAAAAAATAAAAATTTTCTATCTATTTTCTTTTTTTATTATATTCATACAAATTACACTTGGGCATTATACATATCGAATACCACTCCATAAACATCAAAGGTTTTAGATGGATTAAATGACATTGTATGTAGCACTTTATCCATGTTTTTGAGTTGAGTTACTAACCTTCTCAGTTTAGGCAATGGATCAACATCAAAATCTACACGGACATCTACTGCGGGCCAGGGTTGTTTACCATTAAACGTTTTAATCATTGCCCATGCCTCAGGCACTGGTCCAATCTCAGGGGTGCCTTGCCCACCGGCTGCTTTGCCTGCCTCTAATGCTCTTAGTAATCTCTCATCCATTGGTTCATTACGATTTTCTTCTAAAGCTCTGGCCATAGCTTGAACAGGCTCTGGGCCATCCATATAATTTCCCATTGCAATAGAGCCTTCCGCGACAACATGACTTGCATGATCCCATGCATCGGCTCCTGTACGAACCCAAGTTTCACCTGTAGCAGTCACTGCCCCTATTTGTCTCCAACTCCAATGTTCATCATTTTTTTTTAATTGTGACTCCATATCTTCCCAACTCACACCAGAATCTCTCAAATCACAAACACGATATCCATTTTGGGGGTGAACTGTTGCCATAGGTGCAACAATAATACCTTTTTTAGATAACTCTGGGCACAAATGGCGCATCACAGGAAAAGCCCTACCAAAATTAATAGTTATAGTAGTCGATGCTATTCCAATCTCATTTGTACTTGGGTTACTTGCAATTACTGTATAGGTCATACTACCAATCTCCCTAAGTTCATAAACCTCATGATATACAATTAATAATATCTCAAATTGTGCAAAATTATAATCTGGATAGTTGCTAAGAACTTTGAGTTTGCTCTGCTTTTAGAGCTTAGCTAGGCAATCCAGCAGTCTAATTTTAAAATTATGCCGTATCTGTCAGATATTCCTCGGAGCCCTTCATTTGTGATTTGTGCCACTTCCCTGCTCCAGGACGATTTGGATAAGTTGTTGGAAGAGAACCGCGTTGCTTACGAATTTTTGTTCTCAACGCCTTTGTTTTTGCATAATCAATCGTCATGGTTGCTTTGTTGATCACTACCCCGTGGATA
>PBVE01000028.1 GCA_002728135.1 Rhodospirillaceae bacterium | reverse complement strand
CGGTTCCAGAACCAGAGCCTGCACCAGAGCCAGAACCGGTTCCAGAACCAGAGCCTGCACCAGAGCCAGAACCGGTTCCAGAACCAGAGCCGGTTCCAGAACCAGAGCCTGCCCAGAAATTAAAGGTTGTACCTAAACCAGCCCCTGATGTTGATCGGCCGGAAAATAAAGAAAACAATGAATCAACTCCTCTTCCTCAATTTAGACCTAAGCCAAAGTTTGAAGATATGTTAGAAAACTTAGCTGCGGAGAACGATGATAAAAACCCACAAATAAAGATTAAAAATAAAGAACCACAAAAAGAAACTGATGATTTTGACAGTATTCTAGATTCATTTACTGATAGGTCGGAACCAAGTCAGTCAATTGAAAGTAATAATACCCCATCAGTAAGAGTTTTTGGTGGTAAAGAAATCGAGGCCTTCGTAGCTTTACTCCAATCACAGGTAGAGAGTAATTGGAATGCTGTTCTTGGGGCTGGTCATGGGGGTACAAAAATCTCAGTTAAAGTCCAATTTAAGCCAAATGGAGAAATTGTGAGAATTAAACCAATTAAAGAGTATTCAAGATATAAAGATGTGGGTGGTTCATCACAACTGAAGGCTACAAATGATCCAGATGTTATAATGGCTAATTTGAATGATAATGTTAAGGCTGCGTTGTTTGCAGCAAGCCCAATCAAGGGGCTGGAAAAATTTTTAGATTTTTATAATGAGTGGAGAAACATAGAATTTATGTTTACAATTCCTGATTAATGTATGCTTGGGTGTCAAATAGGTTGATGCATGTGAGGTGAAATATGCAAATAACTCTTTATAGACCATCGATAATTTCATATACCCAAATATGGAAGCTAATACTGTCTGACTATTTTAAATGGGTTCTGTTAATAATATTTTTCTCACTTTTGAGTGGAATTTTTATTAATTCTGCAAGGGCAGACCTAACGGTTGAAATTACACGGGGAAAATACGAGCCATTTCCTATTGCTTTACCAGACTTTATTGGTGAAACAAAAGATGAAAAGGCCATGGGAAAAGAAATTAGTGCAATTATCACTAAGAATCTTGAATCATCTCGTTTGTTTAAATCTATTGACCCTAGAGCATTTATAGAAAATATAACGTCTATTTCATTAACTCAACCAAAGTTTGCTGACTGGCGGCTTATTAATGCAAAACATCTGGTTACTGGAAGAGTAATACTAGGACCAGAGGAGAGACTTTCAGTAGAGTTTAGGGTCTGGGATACTCTCGGTGAGATGGCGACTGAAGGATACCGTTTTAGTGCTACTAATAATCAATACAAAACACTGCGTAGATTGGCACATATTATATCTGATAAAATTTATACGCAATTGACAGCAGAGCCAAAGGGTTATTTTGATTCTCGAATTGTTTATGTTGCTGAAAGTGGTCCTCTTGATAAGAGAATCAAAAAACTTATGATCATGGATCAAGATAGTAGAAATTTTGAAGAATTAACTGATGGGAAATATCTAGCTCTTACTCCTAGATTCTCTCCTAAACCAGATGTAATTACCTATTTATCATTTGAAAAGGGTGCGCCGAGAGTTTACCTCAAAAATTTGCGTACTGACGTAAAAGAAATCCTTGGTAAATTCAAGGGTATGACATTTGCTCCTAGATTCTCCCCAGATGGAGACTCGGTGATTTTAACCTATGCACGAGATGGAAATTCAGAGTTGTATGAAATGAATATTTTAACAGGAAAAATCAAGCAACTTACTAATAATAGTGCTATTGATACAGCACCATCATATTCACCAGATGGCAAATATATAACTTTTGAGTCAGATAGGGGCGGAAGTCAGCAAATTTATGTAATGAAACGTGATGGAAGTGAAACTAAACGTATCACTTTTGGTAAAGGTAGGTATGGTACACCAGTATGGTCCCCTAGAGGCGATTTGATTGCTTTTACCAAGCAGCTAAGGGGACAGTTTGCAATTGGTGTTATCAAACCAAGTGGGGAGGGAGAAAGAATATTAATCAGAGACTATCTTGTTGAGAGTCCAACATGGGCACCAAATGGAAGAGTAATAATGTTCATGCGCCAAAGTTCTCGTGATCCTGAGTCAGCAGAGCTATGGACTCTTGATATAGCGATAGGAATGCCTCGTTTGGTTCCAACTCCAACTGCGGCATCTGATCCAGCTTGGTCTCCATTACTTACACAATAATATTTAATTATTTTTTTTGGATTAAAACTGTATATTTGAAGTCAATTAAAAAAACATAATAGTTTGGCACCCTAAGATGGGTTAATAAGATAATATATCTAGGAGGAATTATGATTTTAAATTTAAAGGTATTTGCCCCAGTGGCTGCTGTGGTTCTGCTTGTTGCAGCTTGTCAAAGCGTGCCAGACTCAGAGCTTGAATCAAACTCTGTCGGATCTGATTTATCAGATAGCGTAGCAACAAGTAGTACTTCAGATTCAGATATCGATACAGATAGTATTGACTCAGGGTCTTTAGAATCTGAGATTGAAGTAGTTGATCCTTCCGCGCCAATTCCTGGCACACAAGAGGACTTGGTTCAAAATGTTGGAGACAGGGTATTTTTTGGACTTGATAGTGCCACACTGTCGCCGCAATCTCGTAGTGTATTAGACAAACAAGCTAAGTGGTTAAAATTATTCCCAGACGTTTCAATAACAATAGAGGGTCACTGTGATGAACGTGGGACAAGAGAATATAACCTTGCACTCGGTGAACAAAGAGCATCAGCAGTTCGGAGTTATCTGATAGCACTAGGTGTTGAAGCTCAAAGGCTTAATACAATTAGTTATGGTAAGGAACGTCCTTATGCATTAGGTCATGATGAGGAATCTTGGAAGTCAAATCGTCGTTCCGTTAGCGTAATTAACTAGATGAAGTTAAAATAGGGATACGTGGCATTATGGTCACAAAGATGTTAGTTAAAAAACTTTTCAAATGTGGATTCTTGCTTCAATTTAATACAAGAACATTGGGTTTTTCTGCTTTAGTTCTAGCTTTGATAACCTTTAGTGATCCAGTCAGAGCTGATACCGATATTCAATCGTTAAGGAATCAGATTGAAACTTTAGGCCAACAACTTGCAACCACCAGAGCGGAGATGCAAGATGTTCAGCGGATTGTTTATTCTGAGTCTTTAGGAAAAGAAGGCCTAAGTAATATTATTCCTGCACCAGATTCTGATCCTACCTCTAAAGCTACTAATAGACTTGCTATTTTGGAGACTCATGTAGACGAATATGATTTAAGGTTAAGGCAAGCAAATGGGAAGTTTGATGAGCTTAGTAATAAAATAGAGCGTATTTCATCCAGAATCGAAAAACTAATAGATGACGTAGATTTTCGACTAGCAACCCTTGAGACTGCTATATCTGAGAACACAAATTCTAATAGCGAGGGATTATCTGGGAATTTATCTGAGTCTGTTCCAAATATTTTAACTGATCAGGAAAATGAAACAAAAATAGAATCAAACTCTGGAACTATTGAAACAAATGTTGGCGAAGGGTATGAACCTTCGGAAGAACCAAAAGTTCTTGGCACGCTAAGAGTGAATGATGCAGGAAAAGAAGATCAGCAACGTCAAGAGACATTTGTATCTATTGAACCTTCTTCAACTTCACAAGAAAGTCCAGAAGAACAATATGCTCATGCAATGTCGTTGATGCAAGATGGTGACTGGGAAAATGCAGGTTTAGCATTGAAAAAATTTGTTACTGATAATCAAAACCATCATCTTGCACAAAATGCTGCTTATTGGCAGGGAGAATCCTTTTATGCAAGAAAACAATTCGAAGATGCAGCACGATTGTATGCACTTAATTTTAAGAGATACCCCAAAGGTAAAAAAGCTCCAGACAACTTGCTCAAATTAGGCTTTTCTTTGTTAGCTTTAAAACGTATGCCTGAAGCTTGTCAAACCTTTGACAAGCTTCATCAAGACTTCCCACAGGTGAGAAATAGCATTACAAATGCAGTTAATCTTGGAAGAACAAAAGCCAGATGTAACTAATATTTTCTTCGTAGAATACATTAATAATGGGTGAATATGTGATTAAGATAGAAACTAGCTCTCTAGGGTCTTCAGGACAACCCATATCAATTTCTAGATTTTCTAAATTAATGGAAACTATTGGGCCATTTGAGGCGTCACCAAATATTGCAGTGGGGGTTTCAGGGGGACCAGATAGCTTGGCACTTGCTATTTTGTTAAACCGTTGGGTAAAAGCAAGAAACGGTAAGGCTTTTGCTTTGACAGTAGACCATGGGTTAAGACCTGAAAGTACGCTGGAAGCAAGACAAGTTAGAGAATGGCTTAAATCACTCGCTATGTCTCATCGTATACTATGTTGGAATGACTCCCCTAAGAATGGTGTAAGGATTCAAGAAGCAGCACGTCTTGCAAGGCTGAGACTTATGGGTGATTGGTGTAGAGATAATGATATTATACATTTATTGATGGCTCATCACCAAGAGGATCAATCTGATACATTTCTTAAAAGGCTTGCCTCAGGAAGTGGAGTTGATGGTTTGGCCGCGATGCCAAAGAGTAGGGTTCTCTCATCTAATGAGGGCAAAGGAGTAAGGTTATTAAGACCTTTGTTAAATACAACTGCTAATGACTTATCTGCTACATTGGAGTCTGTTTCACAGCCTTGGATCTCTGATCCATCAAACTATGACTTACGTTTTTCTCGAGTAAGGCTTAATGCTTCAAGAAAGATTCTAGAAAAAGAAGGCCTTTCACCAAAGAGATTAACCCAGCTCTCAGCTAGAGCAGGGCGCGATCGTGCAACACTTGATATTCTTGTCTCACATTTTCTCGCAGATAATACTGTTTTTTCATCATTAGGGTACATTTTACTCGCAGGCTATCCTTGGAAAGGTATTTATGAATCAGTATTAATCAGGGCATTTAGTAGGTTGATTTCTACTTTCTCTGGGGCAAGCAAACCTCCCAGATTAAGGAAGGTGGAGGAACTTGTTACAAGAATTGGTTCTCAAAAAGTTTTTTCTTCCATAACATTAGGGGGATGCCGTTTTGTTTGGAAAAATAAGCAAGAATCTATCTTAGTTACACGGGAATCAGGAAGGATAAAAGATTTTCTTAAGATTACTCCTGGTGAGGTTGTGTATTGGGATGGAAGATTTTTGGTTGGGTTAGAAGATTCTTCAAATGAAGAGGGTATTGTTAGGAGATTAACGCAACAAGATGTTGCCAATGTTCGCCGTCTTAGTCAAAATACAGATAATTACAGGTATTTTGAAAATATTCCGGCTTCAGCAAAATTTGGTTTGCCTATTATAGAGGGGCTTGACGGTAGCATAATAATTCCCCACTTAAAGAATATAACATATAAAACAAGAAGTTGGGCTATCTTCGCACCGTCAATACCATTATGTGAAAAAGCCTTTGATAGAGTTGAAAATAATTAAATTTTACAGTTTAAATAGATTTTTTTTATACATTTATACAAACTAAGAGATGTCTTAAGGGTAAAAATTGGGAAGCTTTGGAAAAAATTTAGCACTTTGGGTTATTATTGGCTTATTACTGGTGGCTTTATTCAACCTTTTTAGGCCTTCTTCCTCTACACCACCAACAAACGAGCTCGCTTTTTCTCAATTTATGGCTGAGGTCGAAGGCGGTCGAGTAACTGACGTTACTATAGAGGGAAACTCAATTTCTGGTCACCTTGCTAATAGCGAGCAACCTTTTAGTACCTATGCACCTAATGACCCAGATCTTGTTAGAACATTGCGTGATAACAAAGTAGCAATTAATGCCAAGCCCGTTACAGAGAGAAGTCCAGGTTTTTTTGATATATTAATAAATTGGTTCCCTATGCTACTTTTGATTGGTGTATGGATATTTTTTATGCGCCAAATGCAAGGTGGAGCAGGTCGTGCGATGGGTTTTGGGAAGTCAAAAGCAAAGCTTTTGACAGAAAGAACAGGAAAGATAACCTTTGACGATGTTGCAGGAATCGATGAAGCTAAGCAGGAGCTTGAAGAAGTAGTAGAGTTTTTGCGAGACCCTCACAAATTTCAGCGTCTTGGAGGTAAAATTCCAAAAGGTGTATTACTTGTTGGACCACCTGGTACGGGTAAAACTCTTCTTGCTAGAGCTGTTGCTGGCGAAGCTAATGTACCCTTTTTTACAATTTCCGGGTCTGACTTTGTTGAAATGTTTGTAGGTGTTGGGGCCAGCCGGGTGCGTGATATGTTTGAGCAAGGTAAAAAAAATGCACCATGTCTCATTTTCATCGATGAAATAGACGCAGTTGGGAGACATAGGGGAGCAGGGCTTGGTGGTGGAAATGATGAAAGGGAACAAACACTAAATCAGCTTCTTGTTGAGATGGACGGTTTCGAAGCAAATGAGGGTGTAATACTTGTAGCCGCAACTAATCGTCCTGATGTTTTAGATCCTGCTCTTTTGCGCCCAGGCAGATTTGATCGACAAGTCGTAGTTCCTAATCCTGATTTATTAGGACGTGAAAAGATCCTCAAAGTGCATATGAGAAAAGTGCCTCTAGCACCCGATGTTAAACCACGTACTATTGCCAGGGGCACTCCAGGTTTTTCAGGGGCAGATCTAGCTAATTTAGTTAATGAGGCTGCTCTCTTAGCTGCCCGAAGAGGTAAACGTGTCGTAACAATGAGCGAATTTGAGGATGCAAAAGATAAAGTTATGATGGGAGCAGAACGTAGGTCTATGGTTATGACTGATGATGAAAAGCGGCTTACAGCATATCACGAAGCTGGTCATGCACTTGTAGCAGCTCATCTTGAAGCATCTGACCCAATTCATAAGGCAACCATTATTCCAAGAGGGAGAGCACTAGGCATGGTGGTAAGACTGCCTGAGCAGGATAGAATTTCGGTAAGCCGTGAGAAATTAATAGCCGATATTTCTGTTGCTATGGGCGGTCGGATAGCAGAAGAAACCATCTTTGGCTACGACAAAGTTACAAGCGGTGCATCATCGGACATCAAAGCCGCTACCCAATTGGCCCGCAGTATGGTAACACAATTTGGTATGTCTGATGAACTGGGTCCACTTAGCTATGATGAAAATGAGCAGGAAGTTTTTCTTGGTCATTCAGTTACTCAATCAAAAAATGTTTCTGAGACAACCGCAGATAAAATAGATGTTGAAGTTAGAAAATTAGTTGACCTTTGTTATGATAGTGCAAAAAATATTATTATTAACAATCTGGAACAGCTTCATTGTATTGGTAAAGCTCTTTTAGAGTATGAGTCCTTAACTGGTGACGAAATTAGTTCACTATTACGTGGAGAAACAATAGCAAGAATAGAACCAGAGGAAGAGTTAGCCTCCACAGAGCCTTCAAAAAGCCATGGCACTGGAACTGTTCCGGCCTCGGGTAGTTCTCCTGTAAAAGATGGTGCTGACCTAGAGCCCAATCCGCAGCCTGGTTCTTGAGCCAATGAATTGGTTAATTTTAATCAGATAAATAATATCCCGTCCGGCGAAGTAGGGTGTGATAATCAAATCCTTCCTGATATTGTGAGCCGAGAGTCTAAAATTTATTTACGTCCCCTTAATATTAAATTGGATAATGAGCTTTCATGGAGCGCAATAGAGCTAATAGTTCGTGAAGATGCCTCTAAGTTCACACGCTTTAAAACAAATAATTTAGTTTTACAAGAATGGGCTAAAAAGCAATCTGGAGAGATTGAAATAAAGGTAAATAAGCTTTTAAAAGCATTAAATAAAACTCGATCTATCCATATTGGTCTATCCTTAGATACTCCGATCATAATGGGAATACTTAATGTAACTCCCGATAGCTTTTCTGATGGTGGTAAATTTAGATCACCTCAGGAAGCTATATCTGCTGGTATTAAAATGGCAGCCAACGGTGCAACTATTATAGATATTGGTGGAGATAGTACACGTCCAAAATCTTCTCAACCTAGTTTTCGTGATGAAGAATCAAGGATCTTACCTGTTATAGCAGGAATTGTAAGGGCAGGATTAACTGTATCGGTTGATACTAGAAGATCTGCAATTATGAAGAAAGCTGTTAAAGAAGGTGCCGCTATTCTAAATGATGTAAGCTCGTTAAGTGGAAGTAAAGACAGTGAGGAAGTAGTAGCATCTCTTGGTTTACCCATTATATTAACTCATATGCAGGGTGTTCCAGAGAATATGCAGGACAATCCATTTTATCATGCAGCTCCGTTTGATATATTTGATTGGTTTGAAAATAAACTTAGGAAATGTGATGCCGCAGGCATATCTCTTGAAAAAATCATTATCGACCCTGGAATAGGTTTTGGAAAGACACTTAGTCATAATCTTGAAATTCTGAGTAATCTTGCAATTTTTCATGCACTTGGTTGTCATATTTGTATAGGGGTTTCACGAAAGGCATTTATAGGTGATTTAACTGGCGAGAAAAATCCAAGAACCAGACTTCCCGGGTCCCTTGCTGCAATTCTTCATTGTGTCAATGAGGGTGCAAAAATTCTCAGAGTACATGACGTAAAAGAAACAAATCAGAGTCTCTCAGTTTATAATGCTATAAATAGAAGGGGTTTAAAATAAAACTTTGGAAATGAAACATGATAATATTTTTATGCAAAAGAAAACAAATTTCTTTATATGCAAAGAAAGTGAGTGATTGAGTTTGATGACCCGTAAATATTTTGGTACTGATGGAATCCGTGGCACCTCAAATAGCCTACCCATAACATCTGAAGTTGCTTTGAAGGTTGGGCAAGCTGCTGGAGAGAGATTTATTCGGGGTGATCATAAACATCGTGTAGTGATAGGAAAAGATACAAGGCTTTCAGGCTATATGCTGGAATCCGCTTTAACAGCGGGATTTATCTCAGTAGGGATGGATGTAGTATTGATTGGTCCTATGCCGACACCAGCAGTAGCTATGCTTACCCGGTCGATGCGAGCAGATATAGGTGTTATGATTTCAGCTTCTCACAACTCTTATCAAGATAATGGGATAAAAATTTTTGATCCTGATGGTTATAAATTATCAGACTCAGTTGAAATTGAAATTGAAAATCTCATGGCTAATGGTCCTGGTAAAAGGTTAGCAGACCCTGCAGACCTAGGACGTGCTAAAAGGTTAGATGATGCTGCAGGCCGATACATAGAGTTTGCAAAAAATACTTTTCCCCGTGATCGAAGTCTAGAGGGTCTAAAGGTTGTGATTGATTGTGCCAACGGAGCGGCATACAGGGTTGCTCCAACCGTCCTGTTTGAACTTGGAGCCGAAGTTATTACCCTTGGTGTGGATCCAAACGGTTTTAATATTAACCATAACTGTGGTTCTACCAATACAAAAGAACTTTGTTCTACTGTAGTTTCTAATAACGCTGATGTTGGTATCGCACTGGATGGAGACGCTGATAGGGTAATTTTTTGTGATGAAACAGGGAAATTAATTGATGGTGATCAGCTGATGGCATTGATTGCAGCTTATTGGTCTAAAGAGGATAGAATACGTGGCGGTGCAATTATTTCTACTGTTATGTCCAATTTAGGTTTGGAAAGATATTTAGATGAATTAGGTTTATCTTTGAAAAGGACAAATGTTGGAGATAGATACGTAGTAGAAGAGATGCGAGCAACAGGTTGTAATTTTGGTGGGGAGCAGTCTGGGCATATTATTATGAGTGATTATGCTACCACTGGTGATGGTCTTATTGCAGCATTGCAAGTTCTATCTGTATTCTGTCATTCTGATAATCCTGTAAGTGAGGTTGGTAGAAGTTTTATACCAGTGCCACAAAAATTAGTTAACGTTGAGTCTGTATTAGATGACCCACTAGCTAAATCTAACGTAAAGTCAGTAATCAGAGAATGTGAGAAAAAATTAGCTGGTAATGGCAGATTACTCGTTAGAAAATCAGGTACTGAACCCATTATAAGGGTTATGGCGGAATGTGATAATCAAGAAGTTATAGACATAGTTATAAATGATATAGTCTCCGCTGTCCAAGAGGCTAAACAATAAGGAGTGTTTAATGAATGGCCGTGTCTTGGTCATTGCTGGTTCTGACTCAGGTGGTGGAGCTGGAATTCAGGCAGACATCAAAACTATTACGACTTTAGGTGGCTATGCAGCAACTGCAATTACAGCTCTAACTGCTCAGAATACTCTGGGTATCTCTTCTGTACATGTAGTTCCAGCAAAATTCGTAGCAGATCAAATATGTGTTGTAATTAAAGATATAGGTGCTGATTGTATAAAAACTGGAATGTTACAAAATGCAGAAATTATTAATTCAGTTGCTGATGTTTTAGGTAAAATATCACGAGAAATTCCTATAGTAGTCGATCCTGTAATGGTATCAAAATCGGGCGTTTTTTTGCTCGAGAAGTCTGCTCAGGCAGCACTAGTTAAAGAATTATTTCCAATGTTAACTTTAATAACACCCAATATTCCCGAAGCAGAAGTTCTTTGTGGGAAAAGAATTTCAAGTGTTAATGATATGTATACCGCAGGTAGAGAAATTAGGAGATCTGGAGCTCGAGCTGTTCTGGTTAAAGGGGGCCATTTGGATGGAGATGTTTTATCAGATGTATTAATTTGTGATGACGGTGAGTTTATTTTTCATAATAAACGGATAAATTCTTCTAATACCCATGGAACTGGCTGTACTTTGTCCTCAGCAATAGCTGTTGGCATTTCTCAAGGTATACCGCTTCAAGAGTCTATAAAGCGTGCCAGAGATTACCTATATGAGGCTATTAGTGAAGCTCCAGGGTTTGGGAGTGGATATGGGCCCGTCAACCATAATGTCACAATAAGAAAATGATTTTGACAACTAAGTGTAACCTAACATATTCGTAATCATAGGGAACCTATAGGTGGATCATTAAAGTGTTTTCTTCTAAAAGAAGCAAAATATATTTAGAAAACCAGAATCGTAAAATAGCCATATGGCTTCTTACAGTTGTTGGTTTGTTGTTTGGAATGGTTATTCTTGGTGGGGTTACACGCTTAACTGGATCTGGGCTTTCAATTGTTGAATGGCAACCATTTACAGGTATCATTCCACCTTTATCAGAGAAAGAATGGGTTATTGAGTTCGAAAAATATCGTCTATATCCAGAATTTCTCTCAGTAAATTTTGCAATATCAATTTCTGATTTTAAAGAAATCTATTGGTATGAGTGGGCACATCGTATACTTGGTAGGGTTATTGGTCTGATATTTTTTATACCAATGGTTTGGTTTATTATCCGAAGGCAGATTAATTTTAGCTTAGCTATTAATTTATTAATTATATTATGTCTCGGTGGACTCCAAGGGTTCCTTGGTTGGTATATGGTACAAAGTGGTCTTGTGGATGAACCTCAAGTCAGCCCTTATAGATTAGCTGCTCATTTAGGACTCGCATTGGTAATTCTAATTTATTTATTGTGGGTCGCCTTAGGTCTAATAAATGTACGTTCAAGTGGAGCAAGAAGAGAGGGTTCATATGGTTATCTAAGAATTATATTGCCTATATATATTTTCATTGTTTTCTTTACTATTTTAACTGGGGCATTTGTTGCTGGAAACGAGGCAGGGCATTTATATAATACATTTCCATTGATGGATGAACATATAGTTCCACCCGATATATTTGTTATTGATTCAGTATGGAGAAATTTTTTCGAAAATGCAGTCTTAGTACAGCTAGATCACAGACTTGCTGCAGCTTTAACGGTATTATTAGGCATAGCTATCTCTGTCATTGGGCAAGGAAGGGGTATCCCCCTTAGTGCAAGACGTGTTCTTTTGATATTAGGCCTATTAGTTCTTACGCAGTTTTTGATAGGTATTTTTACTTTATTATTGTCAGTTCCTATACCATTAGCGGCTCTGCACCAAGGGTTTGCTGTTTTAATTATTTGTTCTTCTATTTGGGGCTGTCATGAACTATATAGGCGGAAATAATTAATCAGAACTTAAGCCAAGAAATTTAATTTTTCGTTTTTGCAAAAATATCTGGAGAATATACCTTCTATTTTATTACCATCTAAGAGTTGACATTATAGCTGTGGGATACACATCAGAATTTCTGCAAATATCTATCAGATCTTCCATTGGAATATCTTTATCACGAACAGTATCTAGCTCTCCTGCAATTAACCCACCTGTGATTAAAATGCTATCTAGACCAGCATTTCTTGCTCCTAAAATATCGGTATTTATTCCATCCCCAATACATAATACACGTTTTTTATCTCTAGTTTTCAGATGGTTTAAACAAAGGTCATATATAAATTGATAAGGCTTTCCCACATAAATAACAGAGCCACCAAGCTCACTGTACTTTTTTGCAAGTGCTCCTGCACATAGTTCTTTCTTACCAAGTCTAACTACTTCAATATCTGGATTAACACAAAGCATTATTAAACTTTTTTTAATACCATAATTAATTATGTCTCGATGCTCTTCTATACTTGTTGTGTGACTATTTAGTCCAATCGCTAAGATAAAATCAGCTTGTGATAAGGAGTATACTTGATCAAAAAATGTGTTGTTGAGCAAGTCGTTATCACTATGAGGGCCAATAACGAAATAATTTTTACCTAGATTCATGGTATTAAGGGTATTTTTTTCCAGTAGAGCAATTCTGGTTGCCTCTCCGGAGGAGACAATTTTAGAACAAATGTCTTCTGGTAGGCCCTTTGACTTTAGAAGATTAGCAACATGATGGGCTCTCCGAGGTGCATTAGAGAGTAAAATTATTTCTTTTTTCAAAGACAAAATTGAATCT
The DNA here is from genome assembly GCA_002728135.1 of Rhodospirillaceae bacterium. Classification (GTDB taxonomy): domain Bacteria; phylum Pseudomonadota; class Alphaproteobacteria; order UBA828; family UBA828. The sequence goes on along the minus strand of PBVE01000028.1, from coordinate 38,813 downwards.
AGGCAATTAATGACTTCAGGATAAATATGACCACCACCATGAATTACACCCCATATATCTATGAGAAATGCATCATAATTTGGAATAAGTTTTCTAAAACTGTTAATTTTTAAGATTTTCATTAATCTTTGTTTTTATTAAGGGCAAATTTAAATTTTCTAATATTAGCACGATATTAACAATTAATCATTAATTTGTGGGTGCTACAGATAGTTGGCCAAGGTATAACCAATACGTTATGTTTGCAAAATTTTGTTGTATGGGAGCACCTTAAATAGGTGAAAAATTTTGAAATTATTAGGTTATATTGCACTCATATTAGGAATAGGTGCCATAGTAGCACTTGTGATTTATCAGGGTGCGGGTGATGTAGCAGATGCACTAGCTACAGTTGGTTGGGGATTAATATTGGTTGTAGTAATCAGAATTATACCAATCGTAATTGATGGTGCAGCATGGCGCATCCTATTTGACCACAGCCATCGACCTCGAATGGCGGATGTGCAGTGGGCACGTTGGATTGGAGAGTCTGTGAATACTCTTCTTCCAGCATTGCAAATCGGGAGTGCTCTTGTCCGTACAAGGTTGATGTTGATGCGAGGTGTGCCTGGTAGGGTTGCTGGTGCAACGGTTGTAGTGGATTTAACAATTAGTACTCTTACGCAATTACTTTTTACGTTAGTAGGTATTGGTTTTCTCCTTTCTCATTACGGAGAGAATAATATAGCTAAAGGAGCAGGTGCTGGGGTTGTTCTTGGTTTATTGCTTGTATTGTTATTTTTTGCTTTTCAGCAAAGAGGTATGTTTAGTTGGTTAGTTAATATTGTTGCACGTGTATCAAAGGGTAGAGATTGGGTGAATGCAGTCGGTGGTGCTGAGGCATTAGACAAAGCAATACGAGATATTTATCGCCGCAAGCGCATATTAGCTCTTAATGCAACAGGACAAATGTTGGCATGGACAATTGGTGCTTTTGAGATATGGCTTGCACTTTATTTTATGGGTTATGAAATTAGTGTTGGCGATGCAATGTTGCTGGAAAGTCTAATATTGGCAGTTCGTGCTTCAGCATTTTTTGTCCCAGGTGCTTTGGGTATTCAGGAAGGTGCTTTTGTTTTGCTTGGTGCAGTTATAGGCCTTTCCCCTGAAGTAGCTTTGGCATTATCTCTTATTAAACGATTTAGAGAATTAGTTATTGGCGTGCCTGGGCTCTTAGTATGGCAGTTTACTGAAGGTCGTCAAATGATTCGTTATAGAAAAACTAAACACAAAAAATTGGTTGATAACTCTGAGGAAAAAAATACTAGCCCTTAATCTATTTTTTTTCTAAGGCTTCCTCAATTAGTTTGACCGTATTGTCAATACCATACAAAGCAACAAATGAACCCATTCGTGGCCCTTGGGGCTGTCCTAAAAGGATTTCATACAAAGCACTGAACCATGACCTAAGGGGTTGGTATTTATATTTTTTACCAATTTCGTAAATTTGTGTCTGGATATCTTCAGCATTTGTTGTCTTAGGAAGCTCACTAAATATTTGTGCAAGGTCTTTTAGTGCCATTCTGTCTGTATCATCAGCTTCCCTATAGTTTTTATTTGGCTTAACAAAGTCTTTGTAAAAATTTATTGCACATTTTACAAGTTGGTCAAGAATTGGTGCTGTTTTTGGTGATGCTGTTGGTGCGTAATTAGATATAAAGCCCCACAACACATCGGGATTTTCAGTGTTACAGACATTAGCTAAATTCAAAAGGATATTATAGCTTATACCTTCTTCTGGTTCGGGTGGTTCACCAGAATGAATATGCCAAACAGGATTTTCTAAATGGTCTTCATACTTTTGTTCTTCATATCCATCTAAATACCTTAGATATTCATCAACATGTTTTGGTATAACATCAAAATGTAATCTTTTCGCTTTACGAGGAGAATTAAACATATACAGGGATAGGCTTTCTTTAGAACCATATCGAAGCCATTGATCTATTGTTAATCCGTTACCCTTTGATTTTGATATTTTTTCTCCATTTTCATCAAGAAAGAGTTCGTAAGTAAAATTTTTCGGTGGAGATGAACCAAGAATTTTGCATATACGTGATGACAGCTGGACAGATGGAATGAGGTCTTTACCAGACATTTCATAATCAACCCCTAGGGCGTGCCAACGCATTGCCCAGTCAGCTTTCCATTGTAATTTGCAATGTCCACGGGTAATAGGGACTTCTATTTCTTTCTCAGAATTAATATCAATATAGGTAATCGTTTTAGCTTGTATGTCATGAGAAACTATTGGTACTTGCAAAACTTTGCCGCTTCTTGGGCAAATAGGAAGAAATGGACTGTAAGTAAGGCGTCTTTCTTCTCCAAGTGTGGGTAATATAAGTTTTGTTATAGCTTCATAATTTTCCAGAACATCAGTTAATGCTTTATCAAATGCTCCTGATTTGTACATTTTAGTAGCACTTCTGAACTCATAGTTAAAATCAAATCGATCAAGAAAAGTTTTTAATCTAGCATTCATATTCTCGCCAAAGCTCTCATGAGTTCCAAATGGATCAGGAATTTGTGTGAGTGGTTTGCCAAGATGTTTAGTAATTTCCTTCTGGTTTGGAATATTGTCAGGAACCTTTCGAAGCCCATCCATATCATCAGAAAAAGCAATAAGCTTAGTAGGTATATCTGAGATACTTTCAAAAGCTTTTTTAACCATAGATGTCCGGGCAACTTCACCGAATGTACCAATATGGGGCAAGCCTGATGGCCCATAACCCGTCTCAAAAAGAACAAACTCATTTCGTTGTTTTGATTGGGATACTCGACTTAAGAGACTATATGCTTCCTTGAATGGCCATGCATTTATGTTATTAGCAGATATTTTTGAAATAATCTTTTCCATTACTATTAGTTTCAAAATTTATTTGATTGAGTAATTAGCAAAAAAACGTTCGTTAATACACAACATTACATATGTACTCACATAATTAATAATTGTACAATTAAATGAATGTAAGAGTATTTAAAAAATTATTAATGCTTTCTTTAGGCCCAAGTTCGAATCGCTCTTATCCATCAGATTAAAATTTGTGGTGGTGAATATTGTCATGAATATAATTTATCGATTCAAAATATACTATATAATGAAAAACAAAAAAAGAACATATAATAATTATTATAATTATTTCAGATACTTATAAAAAATAGTTGCAAATAAGAACAAAACATGCACATTTGAAATAATTGCACTTAAACGTACCCTGTGAAATAAGGAGATACCAATGGCAAATCCAGCACTGAGAATAGTGGAACGGGAAGATATGGATAAACAAAAAGCACTAGATGCTGCCTTAAGCCAAATTGAGAGAAATTTTGGTAAAGGGTCAGTAATGAAATTAGGCCAGCAGGAGACCGGGATAGAAATTGAATCTATATCAACTGGTTCAATTGGTTTAGACATTGCCTTGGGGATAGGAGGTTTACCAAGAGGCCGTATCGTTGAAATTTATGGACCTGAGAGTTCAGGAAAAACAACCTTAGCATTATCTACAGTTGCTAAGGCTCAAGCTGCTGGGGGAATTTGTGCATTCGTAGATGCCGAGCATGCTCTAGATCCAGTATATGCAGGCAAATTAGGTGTGGAAGTCGATGATCTATTAATTTCACAGCCTGATGCAGGTGAACAGGCATTAGAGATTGCAGATACGCTTGTTCGTTCGGGTGCAGTTGATGTGGTGGTAGTTGATAGTGTTGCTGCCTTAGTTCCCAGAGCAGAATTAGAAGGAGAAATGGGAGATACACATGTGGGTCTTCAAGCACGATTGATGAGTCAAGCACTTAGAAAGCTGACAGGTTCAATCGCAAGATCAAGGTGTATGGTTATTTTTATTAATCAAATACGTATGAAGATAGGTGTTATGTTTGGAAGTCCTGAAACAACGACTGGGGGAAATGCATTAAAGTTTTATTCATCTGTTCGGCTTGATATTAGACGTATAGGAGCAATTAAGGATCGTGATGAAATTGTAGGAAATCAGACTAGGGTTAAAGTTGTTAAAAATAAGATGGCCCCACCATTTAAAATAGTTGAATTTGACATAATGTATGGCGAAGGTATTTCACACACTGGCGAACTTATAGATTTAGGAGTGAAAGCAGGATTAGTAGAAAAATCTGGCTCATGGTACTCATATGAAGGACAACGGATTGGTCAGGGTAAAGAAAATGCTCGGCAGTATTTGTTGGAAAACCATGAAACTTTAAAAGAACTAGAAAAAAACATTCTAGAATCAGCTGGTATACTACCTACAGTTGAAAAGGCCGAATCACAAACAAACAAAGATCAAGCAGATAAAGAATTAGGATGAATAGTTATTAGAGGATATTATCAGTCATTATATTTAATATTATAAATGCAATTTTAATGTAAAAAAGAAACACCATTGCTGGACAGTTTTGAAACTAGGCAGTAAAAACCATCATATGTGCACTTTAGCACTTTTGTGAGGTTCCAAATGCCAACTGTAAATGAAATTCGTGCCCATTTCATCCATTATTTTGAAAAGAATGGACATAACCCTGTTTCCTCAAGTCCTTTGATACCTCATAATGATCCTACATTAATGTTTACCAATGCTGGTATGGTGCAATTCAAAAATGCTTTAACAGGGTTAGAAAAATTAAGTTATGACAGAGCAGTTACTGCTCAAAAATGTGTAAGAGCTGGTGGAAAACATAATGATCTCGATAATGTAGGTTATACAGCTAGACATCATACATTTTTTGAGATGCTTGGTAATTTTTCGTTTGGAGATTATTTTAAGGATCAAGCCATTAAATTTGCTTGGGATCTTGTAACTAAGGAATTTGGACTTAGTAAGGAAAGACTATTAGTTACCGTTTATGCAGATGATAATGAGGCTGAGTCGCTTTGGAAAAAAATTTCAGGACTTTCTAGTAATAATATAATTCAAATTAATACATCTGATAATTTTTGGGCTATGGGCGATACTGGTCCGTGCGGTCCTTGTTCTGAAATTTTCTATGACCATGGTCCGAGCATTGAAGGTGGCCCACCAGGATCTGCTAATGAAGACGGAAATAGATTTGTAGAAATCTGGAACCTTGTCTTTATGCAATATGAGCAAGTAAATCATGATACCCGAATTGATCTACCCAATCCTGCTATTGATACGGGAATGGGCTTGGAGCGAATTTCTGCTATTTTGCAGGGAGAACATGATAATTATAATATAGATCTATTTAAAAACTTGATTGATGCTTCAGTTAAATATTCAAATACACCAGCAGAAAATGAAAAACTGATTTCACATCGTGTAATAGCTGACCATATCCGTTCGGGAGCGTTTCTTCTTGCAGATGGTGTAAGTCCATCTAATGAAGGCCGTGGCTATGTCCTAAGGAGGATACTACGAAGGGCAATGAGGCATGCACATCAAATGGGCTGTAAGGAACCTTTATTACATCTAATTATTCCTACTTTAGTATCTGAAATGGGTGATGTGTATCCAGAGTTAAAACGTGCAGAATCAATGATTATAGACACACTTTTACATGAGGAAACCAGTTTTCAGAAAACTCTCTCACGAGGCCTACACCTTTTAGAGCAGGCCTCTACAAAACTAAATCCTGGAGAAAAACTTGATGGTGAAGTCGCATTTCAGCTTTATGATACTTATGGTTTTCCTTTAGACCTTACCGAAGATGCCCTACGTGCTGATGGTAAGGAGGTCGATATCCAAGGGTTCAACGATGCTATGAATAAACAAAAGGATGATGCAAGAGCCAATTGGACTGGTTCAGGTGAAATAGGGACCCATGAATTATGGTTTAGTATACTAGACGACTTTGGGGCAACTGATTTCTTAGGGTATGAGCTGTATTCAGCTGATGCGAATGTGCAAGTGATAATTAAAGATGGTAAGCGCTTAAAACTAGCAAAATCGGGTGAGGAAGTAATTGTTATTTTTAACCAAAGTCCGTTTTATGGCGAAGCAGGCGGACAGCTTGGTGATGTGGGTTATTTATCATCCGTTAAAGGGCTTGATGCTAAAGTTACAAATACACAAGTCATTACTGGTGGGTTATTGATACATACTATTAAGATATGTTCTGGAGAAATCAATTTAGAAGACGTTGTTAATTTGAAAGTTGATGCAGAGAGAAGACAAAGACTAAGAAACAATCATTCTGCAACACATCTGTTGCACGCATCATTGAGAAATCGCTTAGGTGAACATGTTACCCAAAAAGGTTCATTAGTTGCAGATGATCGATTAAGATTTGATTTCAGTCATAATAAGAGCATAAGCATAAAAGATTTGAATGCAGTTGAGTCAGAAGTTAATGCACAAATTCGCACTAATTCATTTGTTGCCACACGCTTAATGTCTGCGGAGAAGGCAATTGAGTCAGGAGCTTTGGCTCTTTTTGGAGAAAAATATGGATCAGAAGTTAGGGTTGTTAGTATCTGTGAGGAAACAAACACTGAACCATATTCTACTGAACTTTGTGGTGGTACGCACGTAAAAAGAATTGGTGAAATTGGGTTTTTTAAAATTATCTCTGAGAGTGCAACAGCTGCTGGTATTCGTAGAATAGAAGCCGTAACTGGTCAGGAAGCTGAACACTATTTTATAAGTCAGGAGAATTTAATAAGAAAATCATCTTCCCTATTAAAAGTTTCACCAACTGAATTACCAGGGAGAATAGCGGCACTTATAGATGAAAAAAAACAATTAGAGATCGATATTAAAAAGGCACAAACACAAATTGTTACTGGAGGAATATCGTCAGATAATTCGGAAACAAAAGCAATAAATGGAATCACTTATATAGGACGTATAGTAAATGGTGTTTCTCCAAGAGATCTCCGTGGTCTAGTGGATAAGATAAAGAATGAAATTGGCACTGGCATAGTTACACTAATTTCGATAATTGATGAGAAGGCATCATTGACAGTTGGAGTTTCGAAAGACTTGGAAGAAAAGTTTAGTGCTGTAGACTTAGTCAAATGTGCCGTTTCTGAATTAGGTGGTAAAGGTGGTGGTGGAAGATTTGATATGGCTCAAGGTGGAGGGCCCGACACTGAGAAAGTACCTCAAGCTCTAAAAGTTATTGAGGAAGAAATAAGAAAAAAATCTAAATTATAAAAAAAGATTTATAAATAAATTCTTAATATCATTGTTAGGGATGTAGAGTTCTATGCCTATTTAATGAAATAGATACTAACCAATTTTCTTTTCTAGGGTTTTTTTAATAGCATCTAGAAAGTCGCTAGAATTTAACCATTTTTGATCTGGGCCTGCTAATAAAGCTAAATCTTTTGTCATCTGGCCTGCTTCTACAGTTTCTAGACAAGCTCTTTCAAGTTTATCAGCAAAATCTTCCACGTCCTTAGTTTCATCCATTTTTGCCCTATATTTTAGCCCGCGGGTCCAAGCAAAAATAGAAGCAATAGGATTTGTTGAGGTCTCTTCTCCTTTTTGGTATGCACGATAATGTCTAGTTACTGTACCATGTGCTGCTTCAGCTTCTGCAGTGTTACCATCAGGGGTAAGTAAAACTGAAGTCATGAGGCCAAGGGATCCAAAGCCTTGTGCAATAGAATCCGACTGAACGTCTCCGTCATAGTTTTTACAAGCCCAGACAAAACCACCTTCCCATTTCATTGCGCATGCTACCATGTCATCTATGAGTCTGTGTTCATAAATTTGACCTTCTGATTCGAATTTAGATTTAAATTCATTCTCATAAACTTCTTCAAAGATATCCTTAAACCTTCCATCATAGGCCTTCAAAATTGTATTTTTTGTAGACATATAAAGTGGCCATTTGCGGTCTAATGCATACCTCATACACGCTCTTGCAAAGTCTCTTATAGAGTCATCAAGATTATACATAGTTAGTGCTACACCCCCAGATGGAAAATCAAATACTTCTAAATCCATTGGATCAGAGCCATCATCTGGATCAAATCGCATCGAAAGTTTACCTTTGCCAGGAATAACTACATTTGTAGCTCTATATTGATCACCAAAGGCATGCCTTCCAATTACGACAGGCTTTGTCCATCCTGGGACTAACCTTGGGATATTTGAGCAAATAATAGGCTCTCTAAAAACTGTCCCACCTAATATATTTCTTATGGTTCCGTTAGGTGAAAGCCACATGTGCTTTAGACCAAACTCTTCGACTCTTTCTTCATCTGGTGTTATAGTGGCACATTTTACTCCCACTCCATATTTTTGAATAGCCTTTGCAGCATCAATGGTTACTTGGTCTTCAGTTTCATCTCTGTACTCAATTCCGAGATCATAATAGTGAATATCAATATCCAGATAAGGTAGGACCAGACGTTCTTTTATCCATGCCCATAAGATACGGGTCATTTCGTCTCCATCAAGTTCAACGATTGGGTTAGAAACTTTTATCTTTGCCATCATTTATTCTCCCGGAATTATAATAGAAGAAATATCTGTGAGTTATTAAGGAGTGCACAATAACACCATGAAAACTTTGGTCAACTTGCTAGTTGAATTGATATGTTTAATTCATAGATCCTATATGGAGTTGTCTTATTTCTATAGGTTAATTTTGTGTTTAAAATTGCTAATTTATAGTTGTAATTCTTTAAATAAAGCTTTTTCATCCTCTACGAATTGCAAGAAATTTTTTAAGTTTGGATTTGAGAAACCATTTAATAAAATATGTGATAATAAATCCTTTAGAGGATCCCAATAGTTTTTATAGTTTACAACAAATATTTGCTTTTGATGTAAACCTATATGTTTCCAAGTTAGAACTTCAAAAAATTCATCCAATGTTCCAACGCCACCTGGGAGAATAGCAAAAGCATCTGATTTTTCATACATTTGGGATTTTCTTATATGCATGTTGGGTGTGATGATTAATTCACTAAGTTTTTGATGACCAATTTCTTGTTTTTCAAGAATAGAAGGGAGAATGCCTACTACTTTTCCACCTTCGGACAATGCTGCATTTGCTAGAATGCCCATTAAACCTATATCTCCGCCTCCATATATAAGTTCTATCTTGTGCAGAGCAGCTAGTCGGCCAAGCCTTATTGCTAAATCTTGATAATCTGGATTGTGACCACTTTGTGATCCACAAAAAATACATAATCTATTTTTTTTCTTCATTTTGCATTTGTAGTAATTGAAAGATGAAAAGATTTGAATATTTGGTAAACGGAGTTATATCAGTTGAAACTTAATTACAAATTACTGACTCATTAATTAAAAAAATATATATTAAACTCAAAATTTTTAAACTTTATCGAGTTGGTAATTAAGACTCTAGGATTTTATGAGATGGAATTATAAAATTGAGAGGTCTATTAAGTTAAACCCGATTTTTAAGATAGTGTGAGACATTCGATGATAATTTCTTCTGACTTTTTTAGATATACAATCATAATATTATTCTTTGTTACATTATTTAGCAGTCTTAAAACATCTTATGCTAACGAGCCCGAGAAAATAATTTCATATCGTAAGGTCTTGATGAAGGTAACGGCATCTCACATCAGTGCTATAGCTAGTATTTCAAGATCAGATATAAGCTATACTTCACATGTTAGTACACATGCTAACGCAATAGCTGAGATTGCTCGTATTATGCCTGACACATTTCCAGAAGGAACGTTTATTGGAAAAACGAGGGCAAAAGAAGCGATATGGAGTGATTGGGAAAAATTCCTACAGATGGCGTCAGATTTAGAACAGGCGGCCACAGAGCTTGCTGAGAAATCAAATTCTTCACTAAAGGTTGATTTATCTGCTGGCCTAAGTGCAATTGGTGCTACGTGTAGCAATTGTCATAAGTTATACCGAAAACCGGCAAGATAGGTGATTGCAAAACCGTGTTTGTCCTTGCACCTAGCATTTTGTCTTTACTAATATTTTTAATAGCCTTTAGTGCCTCATCAAAACTTTTTTCATTTGATGGAGCACCAGGAGAGAGTCAAGTTTCTCGGGGTCTCTATCTTGCTAAGGTTGCTGGTTGTATTTCATGTCATACTGATACAGTGAATAACTCAAATATTTTAGGTGGAGGTAGAGAAATAAAATCACCTTATGGGTCTTTTTTTTCACCTAACATAACACCGGATCTGAAGAATGGTATTGGAAATTGGACTAACAAAGATTTTATAAAAGCCGTTCGATACGGAATACGTCCAAAAGGAGGATTTTATTATCCTGTTTTTCCCTATACATCTTATAAGTCTATGAGTGATCGTGATATTTTAGATATAAAATCCTGGATCGAGGCTCAAAAACCATTGTCTGAACCAAATAAGCCTCATCAAATTAGTTTTCCAGCTTCATGGCGAAATATGTTAGGCCCATGGAGATGGTTATTTTTTGATGAGGAATCAACTCGATTTGATTTTTTACCGGATAATTTAGCTCGTGGTGCATATCTTGTAGAAGCTCTTGGTCATTGTGGCGAGTGCCATACACCACGTAATATGTTTGGTGCACAAAAAAGCAAAAAGTTGTTAGCGGGTAGCCGCTATGGACCAAGCGGAAATCTTATGCCCAATATTTCACCGGATAAAATTACAGGAATAGGTAAATGGACTGAGAGTGAGTTAGTTTTTTTTCTTAAGACAGGTTTAAAACCAAATGGTGATTATGTTAATAATGAGATGGCAGAAATTATCCAAAATAGCCTCCAACATCTAAGTGATTATGACATAAGGTCAATATCATCATATCTAAATCGCATTAAACCATTTTATAATAATGTAAGAGTTAGACCAAAAAATATGAGCATTGAGCAAACAATAGAAAATTGGTGGGACTAAGAAAATAAGATTCGTGGCCAAATTTATCTAATTAAAATAGTTTGATTTGCTGTTGTTCACAGTATCATTAGTATAAGATACAGAATAAACAAGTTCTGGAATTATAATTGAGATATAACCGAGTAATATATGCGGCTTTTGCCGCAGTAGTCATTATAATAGGGATCGTTCTGGGAATCTTTCTACCTAGTGATGAAACAGCAGAGCTTCATTCTGTCGTTCAAAATTTAAGTTCAGATAAAAATATTCAAGATATAACGTCAGATCAAAGCTTAGAGAATAATACTGACCAGAATATAAATGAGCCAGAGACTAACTTACCTTCATTTGATGTTGTTAGAGTTAACCCTAATGGAGATACAGTAATAGCTGGACGAGCCAACCCAGGCTCAAAGGTTATTATTATGGATGGTGATAATATAGTAGGTTCTGTGTTTGCTGATAGAAGAGGGGAGTGGGTATTATTACCCGAAAAGCCTCTAAAATCAGGAGATAGACAACTTAGATTAATTGAAGAACGTGTTAATGGTGAAGTTCTAGAATCCGAGGATACAGTTGTAATTTCTATTCCAGATAAAACCATGGGAGAAGAAGGAAATCCTTTAGTTGTATTATCAAATAGAGAAGGTAAGAATCCTAGCCGAGTTCTTCAAAACTCAACTTCATCAAACATTCATTTGGATGACAACGATGGTGGTCAAGAACTTCTTGAATTAAATATTATTGATTACGACGATTCTGGAGAGATGATAATTTCAGGTAAGGCTAGTCCTAACTCAATTTTGAATGTTTATGTTGATGACAAGTTTATAGGTAAAGTAAAAACAAATGAAGAAGGTATCTGGGAGCTTAGGCCTGGAGATCTTTTAATGCCTGGAGACCATAATATCAGAGTTGATCGAGTTGATGGCGTTGGCGATGTGTTAGCCCGTATTGAGACTCCATTAACCCGCGTTAGTGTTGACGAAATATTGTTGGGGAATGCCCAAGTAGTAGTTCAACCTGGCAATAGTCTCTGGCGGATTGCCCGTCGTGCGTATGGGGGAGGTATAAAATATACTGTTATCTTTGAGGCTAATAGAAATAGAATTCAAGATCCAAACCTTATTTATCCCGGACAAATATTTTCTTTGCCGTCAGGTAGTTAGATCTATCAAATAATTTATGTGTTTTTGCATTATAATTATACTTAAATATCTGTAGATTAATTAGATTTACGATAATCTTGCTATAATATATGACAAGAGACTGTTAAGTCTTGCTTTATCTTGGGGTGCCATACCGTGGGTGCACAGAGCATTAACTTCTTGGACAAAAGGCAAGAGATCATCTTTCAGCTCATGCCCCTTTTGCGTTAAGTAAACTATAATTTCGCGTCTATCTTTTGAGCTTCTACTACGATGAATTAGTCCGTCACGTTCCATGCGTTTAATGGTATTTGTAGTAGTTGCTTCTTCTATGCCAACTTTTCTACTCAGATTTTTTTGTGACAGGCCATCTTGTTCCCATAATTGTAACAAAAGTGGCCACTGACCTGTAGAAACACCAAAAGATGACATCCGATTATTAAGGGTTTTTATAAATAGCCGGGCTGCCAGAATAGTAAGGTTAGATGTACTGTCATCAATCACGAAAGTTGATGTTGAAATATTAGAATTCTTCAATTTTGCTTTACGGGTAACATCATAGCCCATCTAATTTCCCTTTCTTATATTGATGGTATATTTGTTCTGTAAAACCAGCAAGAATGGATTTTAGTTTAGTATTAAACTACAAAAGGATACTCTGTTGTTCCAGAAAACACGGTGGCAGTGTTTCTATTATTTTGCAAAAAAATTTTTATAAGGAATTTAAAATGTCATTAGATAATAAGCTTAAGAAGAAAATGAAACGAGGGCAGCCAACTATTGGTTGTTGGCTTTCTATGGGAAATGCAATGGCTGCTGAAATAGTTGCTACTTCTGGGTATGATGCTGCTGTTCTAGATCATGAGCATGGTCCTGGGCACTTGCAAGGAGCAATTAGCTTATTACAGGCACTTGGAGAAAATGGTCCTACACCTATTATGAGGGTCCCTTGGAATGATCCTGTTTACATCAAAAGAGCACTAGATATCGGGGTCATGGGGATAATTATACCCTATGTTCAGAATGCAGAGGAGGCAGAAGCTGCTGTAGCTGCATGTCATTATCCATTAAAGGGTATTCGAGGTGTCGCACCTCATGCTGGACGGTGTTCGAGATGGGGAATGCGCCTAGATGAGTATCTTGATGATCTCCCCAATAAAATTTTGGTGATATGTCAGATTGAGACCGAAGAAGCTATTTCTAACATTGGAGAAATTGCAGAGGTACCTGGAGTTGACATGCTTTTTATGGGACCCAGTGACATTTCTGCAAGCATAGGTAAAGCACTTATATCTAACAACCCAGAGGTAAAACGTATTTATGCTAGATGTGAACGAAAAATGAGAGCAACAGGGAAACTCTTGGGCACAGTAACTAGACCGGGTAAAACAGTTGAATGGACATATCGAAGAGGATTTGATTTTGTAATTTCTGGAAGTGATGCCAAACTCTTAGCAAGTGCTGCCCAATCTCAAGTCTCAAACTTTAGACTAAAACAAAACGATTTACAGAAGGCAGTAAAAGCTATTAAGAAATCCAAATAAGAAAAATTATAAGTTTATGACTGGTTTACCAGAATATTGGCCAGATGCTCTGTTGCACCTTAAAAGAAAAGATCGGGTATTGGCCGGTGTAGTCAAGAATTATAATGGAGAGGGTTTACTAAAGAGAGGCGATCCATACGGAACTTTAGTAAGAGCTATAGTAGGACAACAGATATCCACACTTGCTGCAGCAGCAATATGGCGTCGTATGGAAACATCCTTAATAGAAATTAATCCTAAAGGAGTCTTATCAATAGGAGAGGAAAAATTACGTGATTTTGGTTTAACTCGTCAAAAGAGCAAATATATTCATGGACTTGCTAATAGTTTCGTCTCTGGTGAGGTAGGGACTCATATATGGCAAGATCAAGATAGTGAATCCGTTATTAATTCTCTTATAAAAATTAATGGCATTGGTCGTTGGACTGCGGAAATGTTCTTAATTTTTCATCTAGCTCGACCAGATGTTTTACCATTAAGGGATTTAGGTCTTAGAAAAGGGATTTCTATTCTTTATGGGAAAGGAAGAAATTTATCAGACTCAGAAATGTATTCGATTGCTGAGGTTTGGCGACCATGGCGGTCCGTTGCCACCTGGTATATTTGGCGTAGTCTCGATCCAGAACCAGTAAATTACTAGTTTGGATTATTCTTTATATTCTGGCTGTGTTTTATCTAAAACTCTTTTCATAGCTTCAAAATGTTCCAATGCGAAACTATTACTAGATTGTATTTGATTAGCAGTGTCAGAGGCAATTTTCTCCGAAACAGTTTTGAGCCTTTGTCCAGTACTTGATGCTAATACTTGAGCCATTGCTGCACGCTCTAAGTAATATAGATCATCAAATGTTTTAGCTACGGTTTCTCCTCCAACTAATACTCCATGATTTGCCATTAGTAATATGTTTTTCTTTCCGAGGGCTTTGACAATTCTATCACCTTCATCACTTCCAAGAGCTAGACCATTGTATTCATTATCATATGCTATTCTTCCGTAGAATCTGAGGGAGTTTTGGCTAGCTGGGATTAGGCGTCCATTTTCTGTCATGGCAATTGATAAGGTGTAGGGTTGATGGGTATGCATTAAGCATTTTAGATCAGGTCTTTCAGCATGAACCCTCGCATGAATATAAAATGCTGTGTCTTCTACTATGCCATCTCCCTCTATAACTGACCCTTTATTATTAACTATCATCAGATTACTTGCTTTGACTTGGCTCCAATGAGTGCCATAAGAAACAACTAAAAATCGGTCCGGGTCGGTTGGTAATGTCAAGGTCAAATGATTGCAAATACCTTCGCTTAGCTTATACATGTCTGCTAGGCGGTAAGCCGCAGCTAGATCTATCCTTGATTTATTAAGTGTTTTTTCCATTAAATTAAAGACTCTAAAGTTATTTCTAAAAAAACTAACGTTCTCTCATTGCTTGTGATTTGGCATTAATTACTGGTTTTAAAAGATACTCAAGTACACTCTTAGAACCAGTTTTAATATCAACTACTGCTTGCATTCCTGGTGCAATTGGCAGTTCTTGATTATTCTTTCCAAGAAAAGTTTTCTCTGTTTCAGTGATGACCTTGAAGAAAGCCCTGCCTGATGTAGGGTCTACAATGGAGTCAGCTGATATAGATGTAACTACACCCTCAAGCCCTCCATAACGTGTGAAGTCATAAGTCGAAATTTTTACTGTTGCAGGAAGTCCTACTTGAACATAGCCGATGTCAGTTGGGTCTAACATCGCTTCAACTACAAGTTTTTCTTGTGTGGGGACAATTTCCATTAGAGATTCTCCAGGACGCACAATTCCTCCGATGGTATTGTGTCTTATACTTTTGACAACTCCGTTTATTGAGCTTTTTATTTCACTTCTTATAACTTGGTCATCAGCCCTTGAAAGTTCTTCTCTAGCTCGGGCAATTTTTCTTTCAACAGAAGATAATTCATCTAGAGATAGTCTGCGTTGACGTGAGGATTCTTCCTCAATTCGCTTGTTTGCCTCAGCCTTTGCAGCTGTTGCTCTAGAAATAGAAGCCTCAATTTCACGAATTTCCCCCTCTAGTTTTCTAACTTCTTGTTCTAGTTTTTTATGTTCAAGCTTTGGTGTTAAATTATCAGAAAGTAAGTCTTCAGACATGGCTAGTTTTTCTTTTGATAGTATTAGGTTGTCCTTTGCAGATTGGAGCTGGATTTTTAATTCATGAGTTTCAAGCTCGCGCTGATTACGCTTTTCATTAAGCACCTCAATAATTGCCAAGAATTCCCTTTTATGGGCTTGGTTAGTTTCTCTTTCTGCAGCTAAAAGTTCTGGTCGACGATTTGCTACTTGGAGAGGAAAAATTAGTTCAGCGTCTGGGTTTCCTGATGCTTCAGCTTCTAGGCGAGCACGAGTTAGTAAAAGTCCATCTAATTCAATTAATGCTTCTTCCCGATTAGATCCTATGATGTTTCTGTCAAGTCGAACAAGCACCTGATTGCTATTAACATTATCACCTTCTTTTACATTTATTTCTGTAATGATTCCTCCCTCAAGATGTTGAACAACCTTTACTTGTCCATAAGGGACAACTTCACCAGTCGCAACAGCTACTTCCTCTAGATTTGCAAAGTTTGCCCATATAATTCCAGTGGCAATAGCAAAAACAATTAACCATGCAGTGAACCTCCAGCTAGTTGGTTTTAATCGGTTTTGGATTTCGTCTAGTTTGCTCATTATACTTTAATGTCCCTTTTATCTTCCTTTTTGGGGTTCCTATCGGGGTTCTTAGACGAGTTTTCAGGTTTGCTTAGGTGGGCCAATACATCCTTTGCTGCTCCTCCAACAGATACTTTACCTCGTTCTAATACAATAAGATTTGTACATGCGGTTAAGAGTATAGGGTTGTGGGTAACAATTATAATAGTTCTATTTTTGGCAAGCTCCATAAGGGTTAGTCTAAGGGCTGTTTGAGCTTGATTATCAAGGTTCGCTGTCACTTCATCTAGAAGTAATATGGGTGGATCTGTGAGGAGAGCTCTGGCAATTGCTATTCTTTGTCTTTGACCCCCCGAAAGCCTTGATCCTCCCTCACCTATTTGAGTGTCATATCCATCCGGAAGGTCAATTATGTATTCGTGTACCCCAGCTATTTCTGCTGCACGAAGAATTTCAGTATCAGTAGCATTAGTATTGCTAAGTGTAATATTTTCTCTAATTGATCCGCTAAAAAGGAAACATTCTTGAGGTACATAGCCTATAGAACGTATTAAATCTCTTCGACCAAATTGATTTATATCAGCCCCATCAAGAAGTATTCTTCCATGTTGGGTTTTGTAGAGTCCTTGCATTAATTTAAGTAATGTTGTTTTACCGGATCCGTTCTGACCTACAACTCCAAGAATGCAAGGTGCTTTAATTTGAAGACTTATACCATCTATGACATTAGTGCTCTCTGGTGAATATGAGAAAGAAACTCCTTGCATGCTTATAGACCCTTTGGATTTTGGTAGTTGCACTGAAGAGGTTTCTAAATCTTTAGGTAGAGCAAATACAGAGTCTAAACGCTTCATTGCCTGAATAACGCCAGAGTATGATCGCCAGAAACTTACTAATTGATTAAATGGACCTATTATTCGATTGCCAAGCATTGTAGAAGCAATTAGGGCTCCTATAGTTAATTCTAAGTCAATAATTGCTAATGCACCGACAGTAACTAGTGAAACAGTCGTTAACATGCTTAGTAGTGTGCCAAAATTGCTTAATCCATCCATTTTGCGTCCACGTGCTGTTGCCTGTTCTATAGAAGAAGCATGTTTCTTTTCCCATTCAATTTTTAAGGCTTTGTCGATTCCCAGAGAACGGATTGTTGTTCTTCCTTGAAGCATTTCAGCAAGGAATGCGTCTCTACTTATGCCACTTTTTCTTTCTTTCTGTGTTGCACGATCAATTAATATACCTGAGATAATTGCTACAATTATAAATATTGGTATTGCAATGAGGAGCACCCAAACAATCGGAGGTGCAATTATAGCTATTAATCCAATGAAAAGAATTGCAAAAGGAAGGTCGGTGAGTAGAACTGCCGTAGCTCCAGAAAAGGTGTTCCGAATTAATTCTCCATCCTTAAACAGGGTATGCCAAAAGCCGCTAGGGCGGCTTTCTAAATTTTTTAGAGGAAGTGATGCAATTCTTGAGAATAGAGCTTTACCAAGAAAAACATCTATTTGTAGAGCAACTCTCTGCAGCAATCGACTCCTAGCTTGTCTTAAGAGAAAGTCGAATACAAGTGCGAGTATGACACCTATAAGTAAAGCTTGAAGTGTACTAATCCCGTGGTGGAAAACAACCCGATCATAAACTTGCAGTATAAAAATTGGCACAGCTAATGCTAGAAGGTTAATAAATAAGGATACCACAATGGCTTCTCTAAAACCACGCCTAGCAGGTTTTAAAACTTCTCTGAGCCAAGCACGGCCTGGCTTTGTATCATTTTCAAATGGTTCTAAGTTAGTTTCACGCATAATCAACCTTGTAAAGTGCCCGTATGAAAAATTTGTTATCATTCAGTAATTAAATGGGCTTGATTTGAAGTAAACTTCAACCAAATTACATATTACGTTAACACTATTCATGACCATAAAGTATACTGTTGTTTACTACATAAAGTATTTTTATAAATTTATTTTTTGAACCTAACTCAACTAAACAGGTTTTTTATATAAAATAATCGATATATTGAAGTTCAAAAAAACTTCTATAAATTAATGAAAAAAATTTTCAATTTTTTATGCATATACAGGACCTAAAAAGTGAAAAATAAATTGTTTTTAATTTTAGCGTTATTGATTTTTTTGATACCTACTTTAAGCCATGCTGATGAGCTAATAACCTGTAAGGGTAATGATCACATCTATTGGACAAAGTGTTTTGGTATTTTGCGTGCGGGTTTCTCTGGGACATACTATGGCGAATTTCTTGACTGAAAAAAACATGGAAAAGGAACAGAAGTTAGATTTGATGGTTCAAAATATGTGGGTAAATGGGTGAAAGGTAAATTAATAAAAATATCAGATTGATATATTGTCAGGAAATTTTATAGACAACATTAAATATGATAAACTTTTACCATGAATATCCATTGCTAAGGTAGAGGTGACACCTCCACCTCTCAAGTTCTCTATTACAAAATTTAAAGCAATTAATTTGGGTAGCTCATACCTTGTTACTGGTCCTTGAGCTAGATGTGAGAAAGTGTCAAATACAATCTCTGATGTTAAATGCTTAACTATTAAAGCATAATTTTGCTTTTCACGAGCTATTACACTTATGTTTATACAGTTTCCCTTATCGCCAGCCCTTGCATGGGCTATGTCATATAATTGCAGACTCATTTTATTTCTATAACTTCTATTCTAGGAATTACTAAATTACGTGGTAGCAGTACAGATTGTATGGCTAAGATTTCTTTTGTATAGCTAAAGTCGCCAGCTCCCCCTGCTGGTCCATTTGTGTATAGGGCAGATATTTCTCTACCTATTGATTCAGCAGCCCTTTTATTATCAGACTTGCCAGCTATTCTAAGTCGTACTTCATTCATCTCTTTTGGTTTGTTATTAATGCCATATAGGCTGTTAATACCAATATAGTCGGTTCTAAGTTCATGGAAATTATGGCCGCATAAGCGTAATCTCTCACGGACAATTTGATCCGCAAGCTTGGCTCTTTCAAAAGCACTTGGGCCACCATATGATAATTGTCCTTCACCGATGTAGCCATCAAAATAACCGATACTTACTTTATATTTGTCAGTCCTTGATATTGATTTTGATCCCTTAACCATGACTTTATTTGTATCTATCTCCTTTAGTTGCGTATTAGTAATATCTAAGATGCAATCTGGAGTAATATAATAACTAGGGTCTGAAACTTCGTATAGTAATTGCTCGCTACAAGTACTTATATCAATACGACCACCTGTATTGGGGAGCTTACTAATTGTGATATTACCTCTGGCATCAACATCTGCGTAAGGAAAACCAAGACTCCCTAGATTGGGTATATCAGTGTGTTTTGGGTCAACAAAGTATCCACCTGTGACTTGACCTGCACATTCTAAAAGATGACCAGCAGTAGTGCCATGTGCTAATAACTCATAATCGTTATAAGACCAGCCTAAAGAGTAGAGCATTGGTGCAAGAAAAAGAGATGGATCTGCAACTCTTCCAGTAATAATTGTAGGTGCTTCAGTTTTGATTGCTTCAAGAATAGCATCTGCACCTAGATAGGCGTTTGCAGCACAAAGTTTGGGTAAAATAGTTTCTAAAGGTTTATTGCTTTCTATCAGTTTTAGCCCTGGCAATTGTGAGATTATACTGGTTACGTCATCGCCAATTAGTACAGCAGATCTACAATCTTTAAGGCCTAAATTTTTCGCAATATTTGAAGATTCCTTGCCTGCAGCAATAGGATTAGCTGCACCCATATTTGTAATTAGTTTAGTATTATTAGCCTCACATCTTGGTAAAGCAGCTTCTAACCTTTCTTCAAGAAATGGATTATAACCCATTCCAAGACCACGACTTAGAGATAGTGTTTCACGAGCTATAGTTCGCTCAGCAAGACATTCAAAAACGATAAAATCTAACGAACCTTTGTTTATCAAGTCAATGGCAGGTTCTAGTCGATCTCCTGCAAATCCTGCTCCTGAGCCAATTCTTACAATATCAGTTGTCATTTGGAATAGCCTTAATGGAGATCTCAAGATTATATGTTAATCTAAATAGTAAGAGTTTTAGTCGATTTACCATTATACAGATTGCATCAGTTTTACTGTAATACTAGAAATATTTTTATATTTTAGAATCTTCCCTATCTTTATTTAATCTTTGAAACATTTTCATCAAATTTACTATACTTTTCATATTCTAAAACTTCATAAAGCTTTGATCGTGTCATCATACTGCTAACAAGATTTTTTTGACTCCCCTCTGCTTTAAGAGTTTTAAGCCCATTTTCAATGGCCTTCATCCCTAAACGGAAGGTGGTTACTGGATATATAACAATGTTATATCCAAGGTTCTGAATGTTAGAAAATGTTAAGATGGGTGATTTTCCAAACTCTGTCATATTTATTAGGAGAGGTAGTTTGATGGCCGCACGAAATGTTTCAAATTCATTCTGGTTTATCAGTGCCTCAGGGAAAATTATATCAGCACCAGACTGTTCATATGCTTTTGCTCTATTTATGGCCGCATCTAAACCCTCTATTGCCCTTGCATCAGTTCTTGCAATGACTTGAAAATTTTTATCTGTTCTTGCCTCTACTATCGCTTGTATGCGTTGTGACATATCATGTGTTGAAATTATCTCCTTATTTTCTAGATGCCCACATCGTTTTGGATTACGCTGATCTTCAATATGACACCCGGATACTCCTGCTTCTTCAAGTAATGTAATAGTTCTTGCAGCATTAATCGGTTCACCAAAACCAGTGTCAGCATCTACAATTGTTGGAAGCATAGTTGCTTTTGCTATTTGACCTGATCTTGTAACTACTTCTGTTTGAGATGTTAGACCTATGTCAGGAAGACCCATGTCAGCAGACAAGGAAGCCCCTGAGACATAAACACCATCAAAACCTTCATTTTCAATTAATTTTGCCACGAAGGGTGAAAAGGAACCTGGAAAACGCAATAACTTGCCTGAGTTGAGGCATGTTTTTAAGTTTTTCCGTTTTTCTTGTGGGTTCTGGTTTATCAACATGGTTAATTCCATTAATGTATTTGAGTAGTCATATTTTTATGCAGTAATTATCTTTACTTCTAATTAAAGTTCTAATATGCAAACAATACCATATAAGCAAACAAGGTTTAAATCTGTATCAAATTAATTCAACATGTTTTTCTATGGTGAGATTGTATAAGTCTCCAAATTGAATATGGAGTTGCAGGCATTTGAATATCACGGACTTGAAACTCTTGCAGTGCATCAGTTAATGCATTAATTACAGCAGCTGGAGAAGCCATGCAGCCTGACTCTCCACATCCTTTTACACCGAGCGGATTTGTTTGACATACGCTTCCTTCGTGGTGCCAGTCAATGGTAGGTAAATCTTTTGCTCTGGGTAGTGCGTAGTCCATGAATGAGCCGCTAATTAGCTGGCCAGATGATACATCATAGATTGTATGTTCCATAAATGCTTGGCCAAGTCCCTGAGCAATAGCCCCATGAACTTGTCCTTTAACAAGTGTCTCGTCTATAAGGTTTCCAAAGTCGTCCACACATGTATATTTGAGTATTTTGAATATTCCCGTCTCAATGTCCACTTCAACTTCTGCTATATGGCAACCATTAGGATAAGTTTCCTGAGTGTATTCAAAAATAGCTTCACTATCCAAATCTGAGCTAAAAGCATCATTATTTGATTTTGCAACAGACTCATTGGACAGAATTTGTGAGAATTTAACATGACGATCAGTGCCACGAACGGTATATAAACCTTTATCAAAAAAAATATCTTTTTTTGATGTTTCAAGATAATCTGCAGCTTTATCAAGACCTTTATCAACTGCTTTTTTTGCGGCTAATATTACAGCTGATCCACCTATTGAGGTTGAACGTGAACCACTTGTTCCTTTTCCATAACCTGTAGAATTCGTATCCCCTTGTATGACAGAAATTTGCTCTTGATTAATATCTAAGTAGTCAGCAAGAATCTTTGAGTAAGATGTTTCATGTCCTTGTCCTGTTGATTGACTCCCAATTTTCAAATTAACAGATTTATCAGAATTAAACTGAATTTGAGCTAGCTGATCTCTTCTCCCCCCGCACGGTTCAACATAAATTGCTAAGCCAATTCCCCTTCGGAAATTTGATTTTTCAATAGTTTGTTTTTTTTGTTGAAAATTTGCCCAGTTGGACTTTTCTAATGCTTTATTTAATATTTTATAGAAATTTCCAGAGTCATAGATAGCTCCAAGAGATGTTTTATAAGGCATATCATCATCTGATATAAGGTTACGTTGTCGTATTTCTATTCTATCTATTCCTATTTCTTTAGCAGCTACATCAATCAGTCTTTCCATTAAATAACTATGTTCTGGTCTTCCTGAACCTCTATACGCATCTGTTGGTGTAGTATTAGTATACACAACATCAGTTTCTACATATACGGTCGGGACTATGTATGGACCTGTTAGTGCTTTGGTGCTCCCTTCAGTAGGAACAACCGTGCCAAAATTTGATGAATATGCACCTATATTGGCTATATTTTTTACTTTAAGACCTAAAATTCTACCAGTAATATCTAGAGAAAGTATTGCATCAGAGTGTCTGTCTCTTCCTTGGGTATCACTTTGAAGAGACTCTGTTCGTTCTCCGGTCCATCTAACAGGACGGTTGCATATTTTAGCTCCTAGCAAAAGGAGTGCATATTCTGGATATATCCAGATTTTTGTCCCAAATGCACCCCCAACATCTGGAGTTATTACACGTATTCTTTCTGGGTCAATGTTAAATATATGTTCTGCTAATGCATCTCTTATCAAATGAACGCCTTGGGTTCCGGCATAGAGGGTGTATTCACCTTTTGATGAATCATAAATTCCAACCCCAGAACGTGTTTCCATTGAACATACGGAAACCCTGTTATTGTAAATTTTTAGTTTCACATTGAATTTTGCATTAGCAGAAATTTTTTCCACTTCAGATTTGTCTCCGTAAGCCCATTTTAAACACAAGTTTTTTGGTGCTATAGAGTGAATATTTGGTGACTTGGGATCTGTAGCAATTTCTGAATTAGAGATACTAGTGAGTAATTCATAATCTATATGGACATTTTCTGCTGCATCGACAGCTTGTTGATATGTTTCAGCTATGACCATTGCTACTTCTTCGCCAACAAAACGTACCTTATCTTTGGCCAGGATTTGACGAATAGTGGTCTTTGCAAATTCTCCTTCAATTCCTTTGGGGGAAACTAATGCAGGTATACCTCCTAAATTAAATTTCTCTATATCTTTTGAGGTCAAGATAGTTATGACACCAGGACAAGATTCGGCAAGGTCGGTGTTAATTGTTTTGATTTTAGCATGGGGATGTATAGATCTCACAAAGAATGCAAAGGCCTCATGGTCAAATTGTTTATCTGATACAAATTGACCTCTTCCAGTTAGGTGTCTTGTATCTTCTTTGCGTTCCCAAGTATTTTTACCGGGTCTATTAATATTTTTACAATCTTGCATAATTTACCAGTTGATCATAAAGCTTATGTAGGCATATTTTTATTAACTTCTATACCTTAAATTATTGTTAATCAAAGAATCAAAGATATATCGTTAAGATTTTTAGGAGAGCTTTGTGGGACAAGGAAAAAATATTTTTGACGTGGTTGTAGTTGGTTGTGGAATAGCTGGTTTATCTGCAGGAGTTGCTGCATTACAAAATGGATCTAAAGTTGCTATTCTTGAGCGATCGCAAATTGATGAGCGTGGGGGTAATACCCGTTACACTGAGTCTTATTGGAGGATGAAATCTCATAACGAGGTTTCTGATGACTTTGAGGAAAAATTTGCAATAAATGCAGGAGGTTATATAGACCCAGAGTTGACACGGGATTGGTTAAAGCCTTACGGAGATTGGCCTGGTATACTTAAGGCTCAAAATTCTACAGATCCTGAATTAATTTCGACTTTCGCTCGAGAGGCTCCAAAAGCACTTAAATGGCTCGAGTCTTTCGGGATTAAATTTGATTTTTTGCCTAATTATTTTATTTCGCAGTCTACTACACGAATGGCCCCTGTTGGTGGAGGGCTGGCTCTAATTGATGCCTTATCGAAGTATGCAGACAAATACCCAGAGAAAGTTAATTTTTATTATGAAATGACCGCACAAGATTTAATATTAAATAAATCAGGCGATGTGAATGGAATTTTAGCAAAAACCAAGAAAAATGAGTCTAAGGAATTTATTGCTAAGAAGGTAATTCTAGCCAGTGGAGGATTTGAAGGTAATCCAGAGATGTTAAGTAGGTATATTGGACCAAAATCACAATATATAAGGCCTGTCGCAAAAGGTGGCTACTTTAATAGAGGTGAGGGTATTCGTATGGCTCTTAATATTGGTGCAGCTCCAGCAGGTGATTTTGGTAGCTTTCATGCACAACCTGTTGATCCAAGATGCGGTGAATCTGAGGCAGTAGTTTTACATTTTAATTATGGTGTTTTAATAAATAAGTTAGGTGCTCGTTTTACAGATGAGGGTATTGATATGGTTGACGCAGTATATGAACCTATAACTCGTGAGATACTGAATCAGCCAGAAGGAATTGCCTTTGCAATTTTTGACTCAAATCTAGATGATGTAGATAATTGGAAAAAAACTGTAAGGACAACCGTAGCTCCTTATGAAGCAGCAACAATTAGCGAACTATCTAAGAAAATATCAATTCCATATGATGAGTTAGAAAAAACAATTAATGATTTTAATTTATCTTGTAAACTTGACGGAGTTTTTGATCCTTATTCATTAGACCATTTATCAACTGTTAGCCTTAGTCCAAGAAAATCTAATTGGGCGAGGCCAATAGTTAAAGCCCCTTTTAAAGCTTGGCCTATAATTGCAGCAAACTGTTTCACCTTTGGAGGGCTAAAGATTAACTCAAAGGCTCAGGTATTAAATATGGATGGTGAAGTTATCCCTGGATTGTATGCCGCTGGTGAAGTTGCAGGAATTTATCATCGAATATATACCGGTTCAACCTCGGTAATGAGGGGGGCTATAACTGGCAAACTTGCTGGAGAGGACTTGATGTAATGACACAGCTACGGATTAAAGCCTCCTTTATCCGTGGTGGTACTAGCAAAGGAGTGTTTTTCCATCAGAAGGATCTTCCTGATGATATTAATGAAAGAAATAAGATATTTCTGAGAATTTTGGGAAGTCCCGACTATAACGCTAGGCAGCTTGATGGTCTTGGTGGGGGGATATCATCTCTATCAAAAATTGTTGTAGTTGCGTTATCTGATGAAAAAGATATAGATCTTGATTATACATTCGGTCAGGTCGCTGTAGATTCTCCAATAGTCGATTATATTGGAAACTGTGGGAATTTGACTTCTGCTGTGGGACCATTTGCTGTTGACGAGGGTTTGTTATCAGTGCCAGACGGAGAGGTCTCACTAAGACTTCGTAACACCAATACAGGTAAAGTAATAATTTCTCATTTTCGTGTGGAAGAAGGGAGGGCTGTTGTTTCTGGAACATATAAATTGGCAGGTGTTCAAGGAACAGGTTATCCTATTAAATTAGATTTTATGTCTCCTGCTGGTTCGGTCTCAAAAGAAATTTTACCATCAACTAAAGCCCTAGATTTTATTGAGGTTGAAGAAATTGGGACTGTTGAAATAAGTCTAGTCGATGTATCTACAGCATGTGTATTTGTGTCAGCTAGTTCTCTAAATTTGGATTTGTTTGTTAATACACATAATTTATCAGAAAAAATAGCTTTTATGGATCGACTAGAAGATATCAGAAAGATAGGTGCAATTAAAATGGGTTTGTCTCCCAAAAGCCTATCTATTCCAAAGTTAATAATTATTGATAGTCCCAAAACATATTCACTTCCGGATGGAACAGATATAAAAAAAACAGATATAAATCTGACTTCTTTAGCACTTTCGATGGGAAAACCACATAAGGCAATTCCTCTTACTGCAGCGATGTGCATTGCGACAGCTGCAAAAATACCAGGAACTATACCTAATCGTTTGATTAACTTATCTAGAAGTAATAAAAATATGGTGAATATAGGCCATCCTTCGGGAATATTCTTTTGCGAACCAAATTTTAAAAATGGACACCTAGATTATATCTCAGTAATAAGAACCCAACGCCGTTTAATGAAAGGGTATGCTTTTTATTAAAATTCATAAAAACTTTAATTTGTAGTATTGATTTATAGAGTTTGTCACATCACAATAAATACTGATCTTTATATTCCTTAAGGGAGGAGCCAATGAGGCGCAGAAAGTTTTTAAAGGGTGCAGGAGCCGCAGCTGGTGCTGCAATAGTTGCACCAACAATTTTGTCAAGTCGAGGAGCTCGTGCAGATACTATTAAAGTTGGTGCAATGCATGACAGAACAGGTAGCCATGGGATCTATGGAAAAGAAATGGACGATGCCATTAAGTTTTCTATTGACGAAATTAATGCAAGCGGTGGCGTGCTAGGCCAACAACTAGAGTTAATTGCTTTTGATACAGCTTCTAATATGCAGAACTATGCGCAATACAGTCAGAGACTTGCAACTCAAGAAAGAGCATCTGTTGTATTTGGCGGTGTTAGCAGTGCGTCTAGAGAAACTGCACGACCAATTTTTGATCGTTATAAAATGCTTTATTTCTATAATACTTTTTATGAGGGTGGCGTCTGTGATAAAACAGTATTTGTCGGTGGCGAAACACCAGCACAAATGATTGGGCCAGCATTAGATTATTCTATGAAGGCATTTAATGCTAAAAAAATATACACAATGTGGGCAGATTATAATTATGGCCATATTTGCTCCCAATGGTTTAAGAAATTCACAGAAGCCAATGGTGGCGAAGTTGTAGCAACGGAGTTTTATCCACTCGACGTCACGGACTTTTCAACAACAATCACTAAAATACAAGAAGCAGATCCAGATATGGTTATGTCTGGCCTCGTCGGTGGAGCACATATTGGTTTTTATCGTCAGTGGCCAGCTGCAGGTATGTTAGGGAAAATTCCTTTGGCTTCAACAGTTTTTGGTCCATGGGAAAAAAGTTTTCTAAAAGCTGAAGAAATTGAAGGGATAGTTAGTTCTTTCCACTATTTTCAAACAATGAAATCAGCAGCTAATGATGACTTTGTGTCAAGATGGCATGCTAAGTTTGGCTCTGATTATGCAGAACTTGGAACATTGGCGGTCTGTACATACAACGCCCCATGGTTGTGGAAGGCAGCTGTTGAGAAAGCTGGAACTTTTGATCGAGAGCCGGTTATAGAAGCTCTTGAGTCCGGTATCAGTGTTGATGGACCAGGTGGACGTGTATCAATAGATGCAAAAACTCATCATAATGTCATGTCAACTGCAATTGCTGAAGTGCGGGATGGCCAATTTGATATTGTGAAAACAAATGCGGATGTTCACCCGCAGGATACTGCTGAAGTTTGTGACTTGATAGCTAACCCTAATCAGGCCACTCAGTATATACCTGAAATTTAGGTCTAAATAATTGAGTAAATAACAATGGGATTATGGCTATGGATTTAGCTGCTATAACCATAATTCAAGTCATCAATTTGATTGCCAGCTTGGCGCTTCTAAGCATCGGGCTGGCAGTCATTTTTGGTATGATGCGGGTTATAAATCTTGCGCATGGCGAGTTTTTGATGCTAGGTGCATACGCAGTGTTAGTGCCGACTCAGGCCGGTGTTCCCCTTTGGATTTCTATGTTTATTATTGCCCCCTTATTTGTAGGTATTGTCGGGGTGATTATAGAGAGATTAATTATCCGTCATTTATATGGTAGAATGATGGACACACTTCTAGCTACATGGGGACTAAGTCTTCTTATTGTCGGTGCTATGACTATGATTTTTGGTAATACAATGGAGGGGATTTCTACTCCTTTTGGAAGTTTTACAATTGGTTCTTTAGCAGATAGCCAATATAAATTTTTTACTATCGGTATCACCGCTGTTGTTCTTTTAGTAGCTTATATAGTTCTTAAGTTCACTAGGTTTGGTTTAATAGCTCGTGCAACAATGCAAAATAGTGATCAAGCATCTGTTCTGGGTGTTAGTCCCCCAGCTGTTTATACGCTTACCTTTGGGATTGGTGCAGCTTTAGCTGGCCTCGCAGGGGCAATTTTAGCCCCAATTAGTGGTGTTTTGCCGACTATGGGTGCTGCATATATTGCGAAAGCATTTATCACTGTAATCGGCGGTGGTGAAGCAATTTTAACTGGAACTGCTGCGGCCTCAGTATTTTTCGGTGCTATAAATCAAACAACAACATTTTTTACATCTTCAGTTGTAGGAGAAGTTGCACTTCTTGTCGCTGCAATCATCCTCCTCAGATTATTGCCGCAGGGAATTACCGGAAGGTTTTTTAGGAGAGGTTTGTGAGGGGGTTGTCCTTAAATACTGCAGGTCTTCTTGCCGCAGCAATTATAAGTGTGTTGGCATTGGTTGTTATACCTCAGGTTGCACCTTTTTATATATTATTACAAATTACACTTTATTTTTCATTTGCAATCTTAGCATTAAGTCTAGCATTCATTTGGGGATTCGGAGGTGTATTCAGTTTTGGACAGGCAGCTTTCTTTGGTCTTGGGGGTTATACATACGCTATTTTATCCATAAACATGGGCAGTAGTACTGTTCCTCTCATTGTAGCGATTGTTCTTCCTACGGTATTTGCATTGCTTCTTGGTTACCTCATGTTTTATGGTCGCCTAAGCAGTGTTTATCTGGCAGTTATAACACTTGTTGTCACTTTGATTTTCCACAAATTTTTGGGACATACAGCAGGGTTCGAATATCGAATTGGTAATGCACACCTTGGCGGTTATAATGGTATACCTGCTATCCCACCTATAAACGTACCCGGTGACGTTACTAAATTTGCATTTCCAGAAGATATGTTTTATATCGCGGGTGTAGCTTTAGTAATTGTCTATTTTGGCCTCAGATGGTTGCTTTCTAGTCACTTTGGAAGAACATTAATTGGTATTAGAGAAAATGAAGAACGTGCAGAGTTGCTAGGTTATGACGTTCGTCTCTATAAAATGATAGCATTTGGAATTGCGGGGGCTATAGCTGCTCTCGGCGGTGTAATGTTTACAAATTGGAATTCCTTTATAGACCCACACGTTTTTGATCTTGGTATGAGTGCTCAAATAATTATATGGGTTGTTGTTGGGGGATTAAGTACGTTAATAGGACCGATCATAGGTGCCTTTGCTCTTGGAATTCTTGCACTCGAACTTGGGACTCAACAAACAATTGACGTAAATCTAATTCTTGGTGCTATTTTAATAATTGTAGTTTTATTTGTTCCCGAGGGATTTGTTCCAACTATAAAAAGGATGTGCATATGGCTTGCTGAGTCTCGTGGCTGGTTAAGAAGCCGTTTGGATAGTTCCGATCTTGAAGAAAAGCAGGGACGTGATGGCTGATACAAATTTTTTGCTTGAAACACGCGGACTCACAAAAAGATTTGGTGGTGTAATTGCAGTTAATGACGTTAACTTTAATTTAATTCCTGGAGAACTAAGATGTTTGATAGGTCCTAATGGTGCAGGAAAAAGTACCTTTTTTAAGTGTCTTACCCATCAACATAAACCAAGTTCTGGAAAAATCTTTTTTAAAGATCGTGATATAACAAGATTACACACTCATCAAATAGCCCATCTTGGCATTGGAATTAAGACTCAGGTTCCAAGTGTTTTTGATGGTATTCCAGTGAGAGAAAACATTTGGTTGGCAGCAAGAAGATACCATGGCAGAGGCTCGGCTAATAAAGTTACTGCTGATGTTATTGATCGTGTTGGATTAGGTAATATACGTGATTCAATGGTTGGTAGATTAGCACACGGAGAAAGGCAATGGGTAGAGATTGGAATGGTTTTGACCAGCGATCCAACCCTTTTATTATTGGACGAGCCTACCGCAGGCATGACGCACGAAGAAACTGAGAAAACGGCTAGATTAATTAAGGAGATTAGCGAAAGTGCTTCCTTGATTGTGGTGGAACACGATATGCAATTTATTAAGGCTATAGCTAATAAGGTAACAGTTTTTCATCAAGGTTCAATACTGGTAGAGGACAAAGTTGAGGCAGTAATGGCTAATCCTTTAGTTCGTGACATTTATTTAGGCAAAGAAAAAGATTAGGTTGCTATGTTAGAGGTAAAACAACTTAAAGTATCTTATGGTCGTATTCCCATACTGCATGGCGTTGATTTCAATGTTACAGAAGGAGAGTTTATTGGCATCCTTGGTCATAATGGAATGGGCAAAACAACCCTGCTTAAAGCGCTGATTGGCCTTTTAAAGCCTGTTAGTGGAGAGATTCAATTAAAAAACCAAAACATTACACGTTATCCTCCCCACAAAAGAAATAGGTTTGGAATTGGTTATGTTGCTCAAGGACGAGACATTTTTCCTAACTTAACTGTAAGGGAGAATCTTAGAACAGGGATTTTGATGCACAAAAATTTGCGTTCTAAGGAAACGACGATTATTGAAGAGATTTTAGAAGATTTTCCAAGATTAGAATCTCTTTTAAATAGACGAGGAGGTGTTTTAAGTGGTGGAGAGCAGCAAATACTTGCCCTTGCTCGTTGTCTATGTGGAAGTCCCGAACTTCTACTTTTAGACGAACCTACCGAGGGAATTCAACCATCTATTGTAGAAGAAATTATAGAAATATTAAAAAATCTAAGAGTTAAGAGAGGGTTAACTGTTGTTCTGGTAGAACAAAATTTAGAATTTATTTCGGCTCTATCCGATCGTGTTTATGTGATTAGGAGAGGTGTTTTTACAGGGGAGTTATCACCTGAGCAATTGGCCAACCCAGAGATTGTTCAAGAATTTGTTGGTATGAATTAGCAAGTAAGTTTTCAGGTCGGTCTCATGTCACGAAAACATATAACAGAATTGTATAAAATTCCTGTCACTTTACTCGACTCAATAACAGAGATTAGGCCTTCAGATACAGAATCAATTATAATATCTGCATCGCATGGAGGAATTAGTTCTGGCGGATATGCATCAAATATCAGGTCAGCTATAGTTTTTTTTAATGACGCTGGTGTAGGAAAAGACGGGGCAGGTATTGCTGCTTTGGAGATATTACAGGATTATAATATAGCAGCCGGGACAACGGATTTTATGAGTGCAAGAATTGGCGATAGTATTGATGTTTGGGAGAATGGAATAATTTCCCATCTTAACTTGCTGGCAGAAAAGGCTGGTTTTCAAGTGGGTATTTCACTTCAACAGCAAATTGAAGAATTATTCAAGATAAACTAGAGAACAATAGAAATGCTGTAATCTTTTTATTTTTATTTCCCCTTAAACTTAGCCTCACGCTTTTCTTTAAAGGCCTTAGTCCCTTCCTTTAGGTCGTCTGAAGACCCTAGATCATAAAACGACCTAACCTCTGTTTTAAGTGCTTCAGGCATAGACATTCCTATAGCCCTTCGCATGGTTTCCTTGGCAAATTGGTGTGAAAGAGGTGCTCGACGAGCAAGCATCTCTGCATATTTTAAACTTTCATCGATTAATTTTTCTTTTGAAAAAATACGATTTACTAAACCTATACGATAGGCTTCTTCTGCTTCTACAAGTTCACCAGATAAAATTATTTCCATTGCATTACCGAGGCCAACAATTTGGGGCAATCGAATTAAACCACCATCACATGCATGAAAGCCCCATTTTGAGTCTTGTAGGCCAAAGAGTGCATTTGTAGAACAAAATCGGAGATCACAGGCAAGAGCCAATTCAAATCCACCTGAAATTGCATAACCATTTACTGCTGCGATTAATGGTTTGTCAATTTCTAGACCTCTGGTTATTCCTCCAAGGCCGTATCCATTTACAAACTCTGACCTAAATTTAGATGCAGGAGTTGTTGCAAAATTCATAGTATAAGTTTTTAAATCTGCACCAGCACAAAAAGCACTATTGCCAGTTCCTGTTAACACAGCGACTCGTGCTTTCTGATCGCTATCAAAACTTTTCCAAACATCAATAAGCTCTTCATGAGCTGCAAAATCTAATGCGTTCATTTTGCTTGGACAATTTATACTAATTAACCATACGTTATTATATTTGTTTAATTCTATTTTATTGCTCATAAATTAATAAACCTCTCTATTTGCCTATTTCAAGCAAGGAAGATAATTATATATTTTAATATAACATGTCTTGATGAGAGCTAAAATATAGTGAAAAAAATTTTAGTTAATTGAAAATGACAAAATGTATTTTTATAAATTCATGTAATATTTATTTTAATGAAGTTTCAGCTGTTTATAATCAATCTTAAGGAGGATAGTCATGGTTGGTCGTGTTATTTGTGGTGACGTTTTGGAACCCGAAGGTCCGGTTTGTATGCCTGATGGTAATATATATCTAGTAGAAATGTCTAAGAACCGTTCCTGTGTTTCAATGGTGGATGCTAAGGGAAAACGCCATGAAATAGGTAGACCAGGTGGACGTCCAAATGGCCTTACAATTGACGGTGACGGTAATTTGTGGATTGCAGGCGGAAATAATGAAACTTTGGTTAGTATGGCTCAAAATGGTGATATAATTGCTGAATATACTGGACCAGATGGTGATCCATTTTTGTGGCCTAATGATCTCGCATTTGGCCCTAATGGGCTACTTTACATGACTGATAGTGGCATATTACCCGATGAATTTATTGATGGGCAAAGTATTAGAAAAGATTATAAAACATGTCCATTTAATGGCAGAGTTTTTGAGATAGATCCGAAAACCGGGAAAATAATAAGAGTTATAGATAAAGATCTAAAATTTACAAATGGAATTGCATTTGACTCAAACGACAAACTATATGTGAATGAAACTATTACTGGGAATGTTTATTGCTATGATATCTTTTCGGAGCCTTCTATCAATAAGGAAGTTTTTGGTAATGTAATTGATGGGACTCCAGAGAGTTTTGTCGGTCCTGATGGGATGGCCTTTGGTTCGGATGGTTATTTGTATTGTGCAGTTTTTGGTCAGGGGAATATAACAGTTTTAGGTTTGAATGGAGAGGTAGTTAATAGAATAAAAACTAACGGACAAAGGCCGACAAATATAGCTTTTCTTGAACATCAAGAATGTAAGGCAGTAATTACTGATTTGGGTAGATGTGAGATAGAAGAGTTGCAATTAAAATGTAGTGGTCAGAGGCTTCATAAGCCTCTTGTTAGGAAAATAAAGTAGATTTCTATGGTACAGATTATTTTCTTACAAAATAACACAAGGAATATAACCAAAATTATCTCAAAATATTACTTTATAAAAAATACCCTTGCCATTTTTCTGCCATTCTGTAGACGAATTTTTGACAAACTAATAAGTAATAGTTGTCCTCAAATAAATTTTTGAGGTGAGAAATGTTTGTAAAAAAAACCAATAAGACTAATAGAGATGGTAAAGAAAATCCTTCTTACCAAGGAATAAAAAAAACTAATCGGATAGATAGCCCTGATATTGATTCAGGTGTTTCAAAAAATAATCCTGCAAATCTCGATACATCAATGATTGCTCGGGGTTTGTCACATAAATCTAATATATTGCGTGACCTAAGTATTTCTGAAAAAAATCTTGTAACAGAATCAAGAGTAGTTGAAATAGGTAATGATGTTAGTTTAGAGGGGAATATCCAAGGTTTTCAAAAACTCAATGTTAATGGAAGTTTTACAGGAGAAATTAATGGAAATACCGTTGTAATAGGTTCTCGTGGCCAAGTTAAGGGTAGTGTTACAGCTGAGTATTTGGAAATAAAAGGTGACTTTTCTGGCGAAGCTGAAATAGAAAAACATATTAGCATAGCCAAGAGCGGAAAAGTTGATGCGAGCATCACATATGGAACTATGGAGGTAGAAGCGGGTGGAGAAGTTAATGGTAAACTTGTCGCCATTAACTCTGATAAAGAATCTCTAAATAAAATTAGACAACCTTGTGATGGAGAAGAACTCATAACATTTAAAGGCGATTCAGATCTGCATTTGAATTTGCCCTCTCCTATGGACAATTCAATTGTGATGGAGGCAAAGTAATATGCATATCAAACCCGTAAAAATATGTATTTTGTTTTGCATGTTGATAACTATTTCGGCCTGCTCTTCAAATTTTACTAATGTTAAACATTTACAATCTGAATCAGGGTCATTTAATACGGAGCTTGCAGCAGGCTATCGTGATTTAGCTATTTTTGAGGCGGAAGAGATGTATGATTGGCCTGATGCAAATAGGTTTGCGAAAAAAGCTCTGCTGGCAAATACAGGTCAACCCCCACTACCTGAGAATCCTAAAGATAGAGTCATAAATACTATATACCAATCAGACGTTGAAAAAGCGTATAATAAATTAAATGCCGCTTTATTGGAAAGATTTGCAGATTATTCACCTTTAAATGCTGCAAAGGCTCAAATAGCTTTTGATTGTTGGGTTGAACAACTTGAAGAGGGCTGGCAGTTTAATCACATTGCAGCCTGTCGTAGAAAATTTGATAACGCCATGTTAAGCGTAAAAAATAATTCTACTTTTTTAGAAAAAGTTTCCAATATTGAAGACAAATCTCGATCTCAGTCTCAAGTTTCCATAAATGATTCAGAAAACAATACTATTCAAAAATGCGAAACTTCAATTGCCGGGGTGAACCACAAAAAACCTCTTAAACTATATTTTTTACATAATGAGAGTAAGTTACGCGAAATCGATAATGCAGTATTAATAAAAATGGCTAAGGAGGTTGAATCTGGATCAATAAGTAGAATCTTGGTTATCGGTCATACGGATAGTTCTGGCACAAAGCCTTATAACCTCAAACTATCTATGAAAAGGGCAACGCAGGTTTGGGCTGCATTAGTTGGTAATGGTGTTAATCCAAAAATTATTTGGTTAAGTGCTCATGGAGAACTTAGTACAAGCGTGAAAAATATAGATGGATCACGTGAACCTAAAGATCGACGGGCAATAGTAAGAATTGAAGATCTTACAAATAGTCTAACAAAAACCAACAGAATCTGTGACAAAGAAAAATCTATATAGTTTAAATAATATTTTTTTAAATTCGATTTTCTGGGATTCTTGATAATGCATCAAGAATTGCTTCGGTTATGATTTTACTGTCAGGGGTAACTGCACTAGAGAAAGATGCAAGTAATTTGCCTTTATGTGATAAAAGA
This sequence comes from Rhodospirillaceae bacterium, assembly GCA_002728135.1. Lineage (GTDB taxonomy): Bacteria > Pseudomonadota > Alphaproteobacteria > UBA828 > UBA828. Next base: position 3,356 of record PBVE01000028.1, on the reverse strand, counting down.
TATTTGTGGAAATTCCATTTAGGTGATTGTGCAGGCCCCAACGACTGAACTGCCCATTTATAGAAATCATGAGCATTTTTGCCAACTATGCTTATTTTGGAGGTCATTGGAAAATTTACATTAAAGTTAATAGAACAGAATTTCTTAATATCACTTTCTTTTCCAGGTTCTTGAAAAAAATCATTCGTAGGAATACCAAGAACAACTAACCCTTTATTTTTATAATTTTCCCACAATTTTTGAAGACCATCATATTGTCCAGTATATCCGCACTTTGAGGCAGTATTAACAATTAGAACAACCTTATTTTTATATGCACTCATAGGCATTAATTCGCCATCAATGGAATTAAAGCTGAAGTCATAAAATATACTATTCAATTCATTTGAATTAGATTGGGGTGCTGAAAATAATAATATGCTAAAGGCTGATAAGATCAGACCATTTTTAGAAAAGCTATTTGAAAGAGCTTTGCAATTAAATATTTTTATATAATCAAATAATACAAGAAACATTAGATTATTTTTTAATATATTTAGCATTAATATCCTTTAAGTTTTTTGTGTCGCATACGTTTAACGTAAGGAAAGAGCTTGTGGATCACTTGCATTAAAGGGTTTATTAAATAATTATCAAGATGTTTTTAATATAGTAATTTTAGAGAATTATACTGGGATCATGACCATGTGGCTAACTGACCAATCAAATTGTGAATTAAAAGGACCATGGTCTGAGTCCAAAGTAATCGAGCATATTAAAGCTTCAAAATTTCCAATGCGTATATCTGTTGTTTCTTCCTCTGGATGGCCAATAATTGCTTCTTTATGGTTTGTAATGGATTCTGAAGGGATTTGGTCTGCTACTCATAAATCATCACAAATAGCTAAAATTTTATGTAATGATTCAAAATGTGGTTTTGAGATTGCAAGAGAAACGCCTCCTTATTGTGGGATAAGAGGCCAAGCATTAGCTGACATTAATAAAGACAAGGCAGAAACAATTTTGCTTTCAGTTATTGATAAGTATCAGGGGAATAGGAATACATCCTTATCAAAGTGGTTATTATCTCGTGTTGAAGATGAGGTTGCGTTGCGTCTTAGACCCGCCAAAATCCAGTCATGGGATTACACTGCTAGGATGCAAAAATGATTCCATGATTTAGTGAGTTAATTTAAATATTTCCACGTAATTATGTAATCATATTTTCCTTAATTTTTTTAACTTCAGAGCTCTTTTAACAAAATTGTAATATATCCGTAAGATTTCTAACATTTTATCATCTTAGAAATATTCAAGATTATTAATCAATAACTGTAATCTTACTTTTTAGGCTTTTTACTTAAGGAAAATAAAATGATCAGATTAATTAGATTATTCGATATGTCTTTAATATTTGGTTTGGGAATTGGTGTCTTTGGATTGATCTCAGCTGCTGCTGAGGCTCGTGATCAGATAAGGATAGTTGGATCATCAACAGTTTATCCATTTGAAACTGCTGTTGCAGAGGAATTTGGTAAAACCTCAGGATTTAAAACACCGGTTATTGAAAGTACAGGATCAGGAGGAGGTCTGAAACTTTTTTGTGCCGGTATTGGAATAGATCATCCAGATATCACAAATTCATCAAGGCGCATCAAAACTTCAGAGGTCGAGAATTGTGCAAAAAACGGTATAGATAAAATAACTGAAATCAAGATAGGATTTGATGGTATCGTAATGGCTAACTCTCGAGAAGCTATGAAAGTGTCAGTTTCTCTAAAGCAAATTTTTCTCGCACTAGCTAAAGACGTACCAGATAATTATGGGAATTTTATACCAAATCCTAATAAATTTTGGAGTGATATAGATTCATCTTTACCCAATATGAAAATTGAGGTTCTTGGGCCCCCTCCAACATCTGGTACGAGGGATGCATTTGTTGAATTAGGGCTTGAGGGTGGGTGTAAAACTTTTGAGTCAATTGTTTCGATGAGAAATAAAAATAAAGCGGCATACAAAAAAATATGCCATACCATTCGTGAGGATGGAGCTTATATCGAAGCTGGTGAAAATGACAATCTGATAATTAAAAAACTAGAAACTAATGCTTCAGCATTTGGGATTTTTGGTTACAGCTTCTTGGAACAAAACAGTGATAAAGTTCAAGGTGCAGTGGTGGATGGTTTGGAGCCAACTTTCGATAATATTGCTGATGGTAAATATCCAATATCAAGGTCTCTTTTTTTCTACGTCAAACACGCTCATGTAAATATTATTCCCGGTATTAAAGAATTTTTGTCTGAGTTTACTGATGAAGAAACAATAGGTGACTATGGTTATTTAACTGACAAAGGTCTTATTCCAATGCCTGAAGATGATCGCGAAAATTTTCGCACAGACGCCCAATTTTTAAACAAACTTATAGACTAAAATATTATGTGATGTTATAACATTACATATAAATTTATCCCCATTAGAGGTGTTATTTTGTTCACCTAGATGATTTCAAGACCTCTTACAGGCTAAGTTTTAAGAAAAAAGTATTAACTATGTAAAACAAAAATTGAGGGGTTAAAAATGTTAAAATTCCGACTACTTGGGACAGCAGCACTAGTGCTTCCCTTTGCTGTTGGTGCAATTGCAATTCCACATAATAGTTCTGTAGCAGCAGATATTAACGACTACGTTGCAATAGATTATAGCTCAGAATTTGTTCTTGGAACTTACGATGATGACAGCACAGCAAATGCCGATGAAAATAGTCCTGAAATGCGAGCATTTGGTGAGGTTCATTTCAAAGGTAAATTCACGACTGATTCCGGACTGACAATTGGCGGAGAGATTGAGTTCGACGCCGCATCAGATTCAACCAATAACATAGATGAAATCTATGCTTATCTTAAAGGTGACTTCGGATCAGTTGAAGTTGGGGACCAAGATGGCGCAGCTGATAAGCTTGGTTGGGGCGTTCCCAATGTTGGATTTGGACAAGTTGATGGCGACTGGAGTGCAGACGACGATGGCTTCGCTGGACAAAGCCCAATAATTGGACTTGATGAATCAAGTGATGATACAAAGATCACATACTACCCACCCAAAATGGGAGGTATACAATTTGGTTTATCTTGGTCTCCTCTAGACGATGAAGGAAACACAGCTGAGATAGCAGCTGGCGAAGAAACAGACCAAATCGAAGTTGGTGCAAGTTATAGCCAAGACTTTGCTGGCGGTAGTATTGAGGTAAATGGAGCATGGTTCCAGGCTACAGATAATGATGCCGGTGACGAAGATCATCAAACCTGGAGTATAGGTGCAACAGTCGCCATTGACTCCATAACTGTAGGCATGGGGCATGCTGATAATGGCGACAGTGGTCG
>PBVE01000027.1 GCA_002728135.1 Rhodospirillaceae bacterium | reverse complement strand
TGGGGTTTTACATCCATTCACCACCAGCGATAGCTATAGCCTGTCCAGTGATTGACTCAGATTCAGGCATGCATAACCATACTGCAGTAGTTGCAATCTCTTTGGGCTTAATTATACGTCCTTGGGGGTTAATTTTTTTTAGCTCATTTCTTGCTTCCTCAGTTGTTCGCCCAGTTTGACGAACAATAGTATTTACCGCTTGTTTCACCATATCAGTTTCAACATAACCAGGGCAGATAGCATTTACTGTTATATTTGACTTAATAAGTTCTGTAGCCAAAGACCTAGTTACTCCAATAACAGCATGTTTTGACGCACAATAAGAAGCTAGATAAGGCTGTCCCTTTATTCCTGCTAAACTGGAGATATTAATTATACGACCCCAATTTTTCTCAAGCATGTGGGGAAGTGCTGCTTGTGAGCATGTAATTAATCCCACAAGGTTAATCTCCATTATTTGACGAACCTCATTGGTCTGTATTTTTAGAAATGGTGCACTATTTGCAATACCAGCGTTATTAATCAAAATATCAATTGATCCATAATTATTGATAGCCGAATTGAATATGTCATTTACAGAATCTTCGTTTGTAATGTCCAAGCTATAAGTTTTAGAAAGCGGCATTAATTTTTGAGCTTGTTCTAATTTATTTTGGTCTCTGCCTGTAATTGAAACATTTACACCTTGCTCATATAAAGCTCTTGATATTGCTCCACCAATACCGTGTGCCCCACCAGTTATGATTGCATGTTTACCTTCCAATGAAATATTCATGTGTTAGCTACCATCTTTATGAAAGAATGACTTATTCTCTTATGATAAATATATTTATTGGCAGTTAGATTCTATGATTAATTATGTTTTGGATTATGATGATATTTAAGATAATAAAAAGGTTATATTTTTATTAATCATTAACATGTTTTTTATCTACGATACCGCTTGTATCACCATACTTATTAATCCATTTCTTTTCATAACCATAGTCTATCGTGGCCTTTTCTGATGATATAAATCCTTCAAGGACATCTTCTACAACTGCTTTGGGGTCACGTTTTGAAGGGTCTCCAAAACCTCCACCACCCGGCGCTTTAACAGAAACACGATCTCCTGGTTTTACCGGTACGTTAGAATATTTACTTGGACTAACTTTACCGAACGCTTCTGAAATTGTTTGCCAATTATTTTGACCTGATGCTTGATAAAGAGTAGCCCCTGATATCCCATCTTGTCCGTTGAAAAGACCCCACGCCTGCTTTTTATGCTTATTAGTCATCTGACTAATAAGCATATCCCCACCAGTACAGAGCATTGTTTTTGAAATACTTAGACCACCTCTATGCTGCCCGGCACCCTCAGAGTCCTGTCTAAGTGCATACTCTTCGACAATCCATGGAAATCTTGTTTCAAAAACCTCTGTAGGTGTATTAGCACAATTTCCGTTTATGGAATCTGTAGCATCATTCCCATCTGCAAAATCTCTTCCTCCATAGCCAACATATGTAAAGTCAAAGGCACCAAAAGGCTGGTCATTGTCTTCATCCCATCCTCCGAAAACAAAGCAACCATGGGTTGTACCTTCAGAGGCCATTACCCTGTTGGGAGCAGCCTTTGATAAGGCACCAAAAATGCATGCAACAATAAGTGGATGTGTTTCAGTATTCCCACCTACTTCAGATCCAGGGTAGTTTACATTCATGATTGTTCCAGCTGGGGCTATAACTCGAATAGGACGGAAACAGCCAGAATTTTTTGGAATAGATTCATCTGTTAAGTTAAGCATGGCGTTAAAAGATGCAGAATATGCAACTCCAAGTGTTGCATTAATGGGTCCCTTCGCTTGAGGAGACGAGCCGGTGTAGTCAATTACAACTTCATCTCCTTGAACAAAAACTGTGACTTTAATCGTGTATTCTTTGTCTTCAATCCCATCATCTTCTAAGCCATCTTCAAACTCGTATCTCCCATCTGGGATTGAGGAAATTTCTGACCTCATACGGCTTTCAGAGTAATCCATTAAATCAATTATTGTTGTCCTGAAAGTTTTTTTTCCATATTTTTTTATAAGGTCAACAAGCCTACTTTCACCTAAGTCAACAGCACTAATCATTGCCCGTAAATCACCGTAATTACCTCTAGGGGTACGGACGTTTGCAAGGAGTAGTTTCCATACTTCTGGAACATCTTTCCCTTCTTTGATTATCTTTACCGGTGGGATTCTTACACCTTCATGAAAAATTTCAGTAGCTTCTCCAGGAAATCCTCCAGGAACCATACCTCCAACCTCAACAAAGTGACCGATGGTAACGGCAAACCCCATGAGTTCATCATCAACAAATATAGGTTTGAACATTGTGTGTTCAGGTGTATGGAGACCTCCTCTGTAAGGGTCGTTATGAACGATTACATCACCTTTCTTGATATTTGAGAGGGAAATCTCTTTTACCATAGAGCGGACTAAAAGAGGCACACCCCCGATCTGTGCGGGGCAATATTCTGCTACTGCAATCATTTCACCTTCAGGGCTTGCGAGTGCACATGTGAAATCTTCAGCCTCTGAAAAAATTGTTGAATAGGCAGTCTTTTGAACATTTACACCCATCTCACGGCATATGGCTACCATCGCTGATTCAATGATATTCATTGTTACCATATCCATAATTTTCTCCTTTTTAATTGGCTAGTAAATCTGAGAATATAAAAAAGTATTGTTTATAGTCCATAATCTAGGGAAGCAGCCTTTTCAGTTATAAAGCCCTCTCTAATATCTTCTTCTATTCTTTCTTTTTCTCTATCAGAAGGTTTTCCATAGCCACCACCGCCTGGAACTACTAATTTAACTCTGTCACCAGGCCTGATTGTTATATTAGAATATTTGCTGCTTGAAACTTTACCGAATACTTCTGTGACTGGTTGCCAGTCACTTTTTCCATCTAATTGAATTAATGTTGCACCATTTCCTCCCTCTTTTCCACCAAGGAGCCCCCATGTACGAACACGATGTCTGTCAGTGCACTGGCTTGCAGTTATATCTGTTCTAGTGGCACGTAGAATCCTCTGAAACCCTAGTCCTCCTCTGAATTCTCCTGCTCCACCGGAGTCTGGTGTCATGGCAAAGTCTTCTACTATCCATGGAAACCTAGTCTCAAAGACTTCTGTTGGGTTAAAGCGACAATTGCCGTTCATGCAAATAACACAATCGTTACCATCGAATCCTTCTCTACCTCCCCATCCTCCAGACATAAGGTCATAACAGGCAAAATATTCATCATAGTCAGGATGGTGTCCACCAAATACAAAATTGACTGCCGTGCCACTCTCTGCTGCAAAACTCCTGTGAGGAACTCCTGTTGCTAAAGCTCCTACTACTAAGGCAGCTAATCTTGGATGTGTTTCAGTATTTCCTGCAACCTCTGGGGCGGGATAGTTTACATTGGTGACTGTGCCTGGCGCAGCCAATACTCTAATAGGTTTAAAACATCCTGAGTTCTTAGGGATTGATGGATCAGTTAGGTGAAACATAGCATTGTATGTTGCACTCCATGTAACACCTAGTGTGGCATTTATGGGTCCTTTTGCTTGTGGATCTGAGCGGCTAAAATCAGCAATAACCTCATCACCTTGAACGTAAACGTCAACGCGTATGAAAAATGGTTTATTGCTATTTCCATCGTTTTCTATTTCATCTTCAAAAGAATAATGTCCATCAGGGAAAGCTTCAATTTCTGCACGCATTCTTTTTTCAGAATATATTGCCAAATCTGCATTTGTTTTTTGGAATTCTTGCTTACCATATTTTTTTACGACCTCAGTGAGTCTGCGTGAGCCAACCTCTAAGGCACCTATCATGGCCATCAAGTCTCCATAATTGTATCGGGGTGTTCGAACATTTGCGAGGAGTAATTTCCATACTTCTGGTACATCTTTTCCTTTTTTCCTGATTTTTACAGGTGGTACACGGAACCCTTCATGGAAGATCTCTGTTGCTTCTCCTGCAAATCCACCTGGTACCATTCCTCCAACTTCTGCAACGTGTCCAATGGCTACTAGGTAACCTAGAGGTTCTCCTTCATGGAAGAAGGGCATAAATAGAGTATGTTCTGGGACATGCAGACCTCCTCGGTATGGATCATTATGGATAATAACATCACCTTCAGAAAGAGTATCTAAAGGGATTTCTTGGGAACAAGTTTTAATTAAAAGTGGCATTCCACCAATTTGGGCAGGACAATATTCTGCCACTGATATCATATCTCCATTGGTATCAGCGATGGCACAAGTAAAGTCTAATCCTTCATTAAAGATTGTTGAATATGAGGTTTTCATCAAGGTGATTCCCATCTCTCGGCAGATTGAAACCAACGTTGAGTCCAGTATATTCATAGTAACTAGATCCATAATCTTACTTCCTTAATTAAATTTTAACTCGTTTAGGCAGTTTCATGAATCCCTTCTCTAGGTAATGGAATTTTAGGTTCTTCAACACCATTTGCCCTTGCTGTTGCCCATTTTGAACACCAATCTGAGCAAAATAATTTCTCCACCCCAGATATTTTTTCTTTTATCCCATCATCATAGATTAACATGCCGCAATTATCACACTTTACATAACGTTCAATGTAGTAACCATTGTCAGAAAAACGCATCTATTTATATCCCTTCTAGAAGTTAAAAAAATTTTCCATATTATCGATTAGTTGAAGCTATTTTCCCAAGTAATAGATGTCCATATTCATCAACCAGCACTTTCTGTTCTGGACGCACAACTGTAACTGAGGCCGGCTCTTCAATAACAACCGGACCTTCTAAAGAATGCCCCATTTTAAGCTGGTCTCTTTGATAAATTCTTGTTTCAAGTTTGCCCTCATCAAATGTAACTAACCTAGATCCAACTGGTTCTGGTTTGTCATGTCCTTTTGTGATTGTTGGGAGGTCGGGACGCTCAGTAACTGCTACAGCAGTTAGTTTTACACTAATCAATTCAATGATTTCACCGGGTATATCAAAATTAAAACGGTCACGATGAGCTTGGTGAAACTGTTCCCATCCTGATAAGATTGTAATATCATTGAATTCATCAAATGATATTGGCACTTCAAGCTCATGATTTTGGCCAAAATACCTCATCTCAAGCGAGCGGTATAAATTAATTTCTCCCTTGTGTCCTTGTAAATTTAATGATTCTACAGCTTCTTGAGATAATTCTTTTATTACTTTATTTGCATGGTCACGATTAAACGCTTTCGAAGTCATTTGAGTTGTTCGTTCGAGATCAATTCTAGCATCTGTCATTGTAAAGCCGAAGGCAGAGAACTGTCCGGGGTGATTGGGAATAATCCCGCTTGGGATACCTGAGTGATACATAAGATCGGAGACATGAACAGGGCCAGCTCCACCAAACCCTAATAGAGTAAAATCCCTAGGGTCTAGACCTCTTTCAGTCAACACTGATCTTAATGCCCCAATCATGTTGTTATTAGCAATTTGAACAATTGCTAGTGCTGTTTGGTCAATATTTTTATTAATCGATTCAGCTATCTTGCCAATAGCTTGGTTGGCCACCTCTTGATTTAATTGCATTGAGCCTCCTAAAAAATTGGAAGGGCTTATACGGCCTAAAACCACGTTTGCATCAGTAACTGTTGCTTCATTTCCACCTTGATCATAGCAAGCTGGTCCTGGTTGAGCTCCAGCACTTTGGGGTCCTACTCTAAGCATACCTCCTTTGTCGATCCAAGCTAGAGAACCTCCGCCAGCTCCCATTGTTCGTATATCGATCATAGGAATTTGTATTGGCACTCCGAATTCTATTTCAAAACTTGTTGTGAAACTCTCACGCCCACTAACTACTGTTGATACATCGGTAGAAGTTCCACCCATGTCTAAAGTTACAAGATGTTCAACTCCTACTAGACTAGATATATGTTTTGCACCAACAACGCCACCGGTTGGGCCAGAAAGAGTCATTTGAATAGGTGCATTTTTGGCTGCATCAAGGCTCATTTCTCCACCGTTTGATTTAATTACAGCTACCCGTTTACCAATACCTTTTTTTGTAAATTGTTCCTCTACTCTGCCAATATGATGACTCACTAAGGGTCTTATATAAGCATCAGCTATTGTGGTTGATGCACGTTCGTATTCCTTCCATTTAGGCAAAACAGAATATGAAATCGAAACAGGTTTATCTGGGCATTCATTAGAAAAAATATCAGCAACGCGCCGTTCATGTATTGGGTTTACGTAAGAGAATAATAGACATACTGCTATTGCCTTTATATTCGGATCGTTTGCTATTGTTCTTGCCAGAGTTTTAATTTCATTCTCGTCTAATGGTTCGTATTCTTCCCCTCTGGCAGTTATTCGTCCCCCTATTTCAAAACAGTATCTACGTTTTGCAAGGGGTTTAGATTTAATCCATGTGAGATCATAGTGACTTTTTCTTTTTCCCCTTTGAATGAAAGGTACATCACGAAATCCACGTGTTGTTACATAGGCTACAACAGACCCTTTTCTCTCTAAAATTGCATTTGTTGCAATAGTCGTACCTAGGCGGAGGTGATCAACGGCTTCAATAGCATTAGCATCATAATTTTCTAGTCCGCTGAGTATCCCTTCTATTGGATCTTTGGGAGTAGATAATGTTTTCCATACGTCTAATTTTTGTGTTTGTGGATCAAATGCTACAAAATCAGTAAAAGTGCCCCCAACATCAATTCCGACTAGGTGTCTCATATTTTTTACCTTCCAATAGAAATTATTTGCAATTACTTTTTTATACCAGCTTTCTGTCCTTTAAAAGGGGAAAGTCCAGCTGGTGCAAATTTAGCAAAATACTCTGTAAGAGCTCCTGGTATTCGACCTTCATCCTCGGCCTTATCTCTAGCAACCACAGCTTTTCTGACAATTTTCCCACCAAAGTACCTTATGGGTTCGGGAGGGAAGTCACGACCAAGCTTTCGGACTAATCTACAAGTTGACCATTCGTCTTTTGTTTCTAAAACCATCGAAGATAATATACGTCCTCCGAGATATGTAGGGCCAACCCCGTTACCAGAGTATCCAGCTCCATATATGATGTCTTCCCTACCATCTAAATATCCAAAAAAGGGAAGGCCATTGCTGGATCGATCTATTGGTCCAGTCCAGCTAGAATCTATTTTGACATCTTTTAATTTTGGATAAGTCCATTTAAGCCATTCAGTTACATCATTACTGAGACGGGATGGCCCATCAAACATTTTGCCAAGATTACCACCATAGGGTGTAAGACCGTTCATTCCCCCTTTCCCAAAAGCTATCCTTCCGTCAACTGTTGTTCTGTAATAATGTACTAACATTCTACTATCAGATATGGTCAACCCGTTATCATATCCAATTTCTTTTAATTTGTTTGGTATTGGTTCAGTTGCGACAATGTCACTCGACACAACTATTAGAGACTTCCTTAACTCTGCAAAGCGTATACTCCATGCGTTGATTGCCAAGACTACTTTTTGAGCTATGACAGTACCTTGTGGCGTATGAACTTTTACTGGTTTTTCTTTTTGTAATCTCGTTAGTGGTGTTTTTTCATAAATTCGGATCCCCTTTTGTAAAGCAACTCTTCTTAAGCCTCTGGCTAATTGAGCGGGTTGTATACTTGCAGGAACATCTTCAAAAACTCCAGATATATGGCGTTCAGAACCACTTTTTTTTGCCACTTCTTCAGAGGTCCATCTTTCAAATGGATACTCCTGATATTTTTCAGCAGCGGCAAGTGTAGGCTCCCAAGCACCTATCTGAGCCTGATTGGTAGCAGCCCATAACCAACCATCTTGACGAAACGCAGCATTAATATGATTCTCAGAGCAGAATTCACCAATTTTTTTAACAGCTTCTGCGGATGCTTTTGCTAAGCGAACTGCTTCTTCTCCACCACAGAGTTTTTCTAGTGTTAGAAATTTTCCCCACCAACTCAGTACAAACCCGCCATTTCTTCCGCTAGGGCCGGCACCACATGTGTCTTTTTCAATGATAGCTATATCTATAGCAGGGTCTTCATTCTTGAGATGAATTGCTGTCCAAAGGCCTGTAAAGCCTCCTCCAACTATACATATATCTGCTGTAGTATTACCAATTAATTCTGTATGTTCTGTATTATTTCCATCTAATGCTTCATTTAACCAATGGCTATTTTTTCTATAATCTTCCATCAGTTTCTACCTCGTTTTAGAATTTTGTTGGAAAGATACATTCTAGATTAAATTTTAGACAAGAGAGTTTTAAGAATAACCCATAAACCTATATTGCATCAATTATTGCTTTGCCCATTTCTGAAGTAGAGGCTTTTCCTCCAAGGTCTTGAGTTTTTATCTCTCCACTACTTAATACTTTAACTATTGCATTCTCTAGTGATTCTGCTGACTCATAAAGGCCTAAATGTTCAAGCATCATTGCGCCAGTCCATATTTGTGCGATTGGATTTGCAATCCCTTTTCCAGCTATATCAGGGGCAGAACCGTGCACTGGTTCAAACATTGAGGGAAAATTTTTATCAGGATTGATATTTCCCGCTGGAGCAAGCCCCATCCCACCAGCGACTGCAGCTCCTAAGTCTGAAAGAATATCTCCAAATAGATTAGACCCTACAACTACATCAAACCAGTCAGGGTGCTGAACGAAATGTGCAGATAAAATATCTATATGGAATTGATTTGTTTCGATATCAGGGTAGGATTTTTTAATTTCATCAAATCTCTCATCCCAATATGGCATCGTGTGGATGATTCCGTTTGATTTAGTCGCGGAAGTTAGTGTTTTTCCTCTTTTCTGAGCTATCTTAAAAGCGTAATGCAATGCCCTATCTACACCGAAACGTGAAAAAACACTTTCCTGAATAACCATTTCTTGATCAGTGCCCTCATAAATACGGCCGCCCATCTCAGAATATTCACCTTCATTATTTTCTCTGACAATGATGAAATCTATATCTTCTGGGTTGCGATCACTTAGAGGAGTTGTAACGCCAGGTAGTAGTTTGATGGGGCGTACGTTAACATATTGCTGAAAAGCCCTGCGGATAGGTATTAGTAGTCCCCATAATGATATATGGTCTGGGACTCCAGGAAAACCAACAGCGCCTAAGAAAATTGAATCAAAAGGTTTTAGTAGGTCAATGCCATCTTTAGGCATCATATAGCCAGTCTTGCTATATACTTCGCATGACCAGTCAAAATTTTCCCATTTGAAACTGGCCCCAAACTTTGATCCAGCTTTTTCAACAGCTGATATAGCTTCTGGAAGAACCTCTTTTCCGATTCCATCACCCGGTATTGCTGCTATACGGTGAACACTCATATGGAATAACTCCTAAAATTATATATTATCAGATCTTTATCTTAGTAACCCAGATTAGGTGAAAGCCATTTTTCGGTTTCTTTTAATGATTGTTTTTTACGTTTTGCGTAATCCTTTATTTGGTCTTTACCAATTTTACCGACTCCAAAATACTTACTTTTAGGGTGGGCAAAATATAGACCTGAAACAGTGGATGCAGGAAACATAGCATAATTTTCTGTGAGTTTAGTACCAGTTGTTTCTTTCGCATCAAGTATATTAAATAGTGTATCTTTCTCTGTATGATCAGGGCAAGCTGGATATCCGGGAGCAGGTCTAATTCCTACATATTTCTCAGCTATTAGTGACTCATTGGTAAAGTCCTCATCTGCTTGGTATCCCCAAATCTCTGTGCGAACTTTTAAATGCATTAACTCTGCAAATGCTTCTGCTAATCTGTCTCCTAATGCCTTCACCATTATTGCAGAATAATCATCTTGTTCCTCCTCAAATATTTTTGATCTTTTATCTGGGCCTTCCCCAATAGTAACAATAAAACCTCCAAGCCAGTCAGTGATATCATTCTCAGAAGGTGCTATGAAATCTGCTAGTGATAAATTCTTTCTTTGTCCATTTCGTTTCATCTGTTGTCTTAACATATGAAGTCTGGCTATTGGTTTTTTACTCTGTGTATCGTTATCATAAATCTCAATATCATCATTATCTATTCGGTTAGCTGGCCAGATTTGAATGACTGCCTTTGGTTTAAACCAATTCTCATCAACTATGTTTTTTAACATGTGGATTGCATCTTGATGCAGCTGAGTAGCTGCTTTCCCAATAATTTTGTCTTTAAGTATAGAGGGATATTTACCTGATAAATCCCATGTTTTGAAAAATGGAGTCCAGTCAATAAAGTCAATTAATTTTTCTACAGGATAATTATTATATGTATGACGTCCTGGATTCAGTGGTTTAACGGGGGGGTCAACTGAAAAATCAATTCTTAGTCTATTATCCCTTGCAACTTTAATCGTTGATAATTCTCTCTCTCTTTGTCCTTGAGAATGAGCTTTCCTAAGATCCTCATATTTAATTGAAATTTCTTCAGAGAATTTATCTTTCTTATCAGATGATAATAAAGAACTAACTACGCCTACGGCTTTTGAAGCATCTGGAACGTGTACAACAACATTATTATAAGCAGGTGAAATCTTTACTGCTGTATGTAGGCGGCTAGTCGTAGCACCGCCAATTAATAATGGTACTTTAAAGTCTTCCCGAGACATCTCTGATGCAACATGGCACATTTCATCCAGACTTGGTGTAATCAGACCGGAGAGACCAATGGCATCCACTTCCTCATCTTTCGCTACTTGCAAAATTTTACCAGCAGAAACCATTACACCAAGATCAATTACCTCATAGTCGTTACATTGTAAAACTACCCCAACAATATTTTTTCCAATATCGTGAACATCACCTTTAACTGTTGCAAGAAGAATTTTACCTGCGTTTGTCTTTTTCCCATCTTCACTTCCTCGTTCTTCTTCCATAAAAGGAATGAGATGCCCGACAGCTTTTTTCATTACCCGTGCACTTTTGACTACTTGTGGAAGGAACATTTTTCCTTCACCAAACAACTCCCCAACTGTGTTCATTCCATCCATCAAAGGGCCCTCTATGACATGTAGGGCTTTTTTTGATGTGAGCCTTGCTTCTTCAGTATCCTCAATTATATATTCGTCTAGTCCATTAACTAAGGCATGGTTTATTCTCATGGAATTTGTTTCTTTTCGCCAAGATAAATCAGCAGTTTTATTTAATTTTGTTTTTGTTTGATAACCATCAGCGATCTCTAATAGCCTATCTGTTGCATCTTCTCTACGGTTTAGAATAACGTCTTCCACTCTTTCAAGGAGTTCTTTTTCTATTTCTTCGTATAAATCTAATTGTCCAGCATTTACGATAGCCATATTCATTCCAACTTTGGCAGCGTGGTATAAAAAAGCTGAATGCATTGCTCTTCTAACTGTTTCATTGCCCCTAAAAGAGAAAGAAAGATTAGATAAGCCACCAGATACATGACAATGTGGAAGTTCTTCACGAATTCTTTTTGTTGCTTCGATGAAAGCTAATGCATAATTATTATGTTCTTCAATGCCTGTAGCTACAGCAAATATATTTGGGTCAAAAATTATATCTTCTGGAGAGAAATCAATCTTATTTATTAATAACTTATAGGCACGTTTACAAACTTCAAATTTACGATCTGCTGTTTCCGCTTGTCCGTTTTCATCGAATGCCATAACAACTGTTGCAGCACCGTACCTTTGCAAACAGCGAGCTTGTTTCAGAAAAACTGATTCTCCTTCTTTGAGACTTATTGAATTTACAATAGCTTTGCCTTGAACGTTTTTAAGGCCAGACTCAATAACAGACCATTTTGAGGAATCAATCATAACTGGAACACGGGAAATATCTGGTTCAGCAGCTATTATTCGAAGAAAACGAATCATAGCTGATTCAGATTGAAGCATTCCCTCATCCATATTGATATCGATTATTTGGGCACCATTTTCTACCTGTTGACGAGCAACTTCAACTGCAGCTGAATAATCTTCAGCTTCAATTAATTTTCGAAACCTTGCTGAACCTGTGACATTAGTGCGTTCACCAATATTTATAAAAAAACTTTTCATGATCGTACTATTAATGCCTCAAGTCCAGAAAGACGCATTTGTTTTTCAAATTTAGGAATTTTTCTCGGTGGTTTGCCAGAAATGGCTTTCGCAATTTCTGAAATGTGTGCTGGTGTAGTCCCGCAGCAACCTCCAATAATATTGATCAGCCCTGCATCAGCCCATTCACCAAGATGTTCCGCCGTAATCTCAGGTGTTTCATCATATTCCCCAAACTCATTTGGCAAACCGGCATTAGGATATGCACAAATATGTGTATCTGCCGTTCGCGATAATTCATCAATAAATGGTCGCATATGTCCAGGACCTAGTGCACAATTCAGACCAATGCTGAATGGTTTAGCATGCCTTATTGAGTGGAGAAATGCTTCGGGTGTTTGCCCTGTAAGAGTTCTTCCAGATAAATCTGTTATTGTACCAGAAATCATAATTGGTAGTACTATTTCGGTTTCATCAGCTATTTGGAAAATTGCAGATATAGCTGCTTTAGCGTTTAATGTATCAAAAACAGTTTCGATTAGAAAAATATCAACCCCTCCATCTAATAATGCTGAGGCTTGTTCTTTATAGGCTATAACTAGGTCATCATATTCTATAGCTCTATAACCTGGGTCCTCTACATCTGGAGATATTGATGCAGTTTTATTTGTTGGCCCAAGTGAACCTGCAACAAATCTAGGGAGCTCAGCACTACTAAATTTATTTACTGCTTGTCGAGCAATTTTTGCAGCAGATAAATTTATCTCATAAACATGATTTTCCATGCTGTAGTCAGATTGTGAAATTGATGTGCCATTGAAAGTATTTGTTAAAATTATATCTGCACCAGCTGTAAGAAACTCCTCATGTATATTTTTTATTAATTCTGGCTGTGTTATATTTAAAATATCGTTATTACCTTTTAGATCTATTTTATGATTTTTAAATATTGTATTACGATAATCTTTCTCAGTTAATTTCTGATTTTGAATCATCGTTCCCATTGCACCATCAAGCAGCAAAATTCTCTTATTTGCTTCGGAATTGAGGGTATTAGCCATGTTTAATTCTATCATCAAGTTGATTCCAATCTTTCTTGATCCCTGACACCAAGGGCATGGCATATGGCACGTGTAAGTTCAGCACGGTTAAGAGTATAAAAGTGAAACTCAGTAACACCATGACGGGCAAGTTGTCTACATTGTTCGATTGCTATCCATCCTGCTATCAAGCGTCTACTATTTGGGTCTTTGTCAAGTCCATTGAGCATATCTTTAAGCCAATTTGGTATTGAAGTTTTGCAATGGTTTGCAAACTGGATCAACCTTTTTATGTTTGTTACAGGCAATATTCCTGGAACTATGGGTGCATTTATTCCTCTGGCAGTTGCAGCGTCTCGAAAACGCAAAAAAACATCGATATCAAAGAAAAATTGAGTTATGGCGCGACTAGCTCCGCAGTCTAATTTATATGCCAGATTATCAAGGTCAGAATCTGCACTTTGTGCCTCAGGGTGTACCTCAGGGTAGGCTGCTACGCTTATTTCAAAATCTGCAACCTCTTTAAGACCCCTAACCAATTCTCCTGCATTCTTATATCCCTTTGGATGAGGTATAAATTTTCCAGTTTTTTGTTCGGGGTCTCCCCGTAGGGCAACAAGATGTCTGACTCCCACGTCCCAGTATTCTTTTGCCGCAACTTGCAAGCTCTCACTTGTGGAACCGATGCAGGTTAAATGTGCAGCTGGTATTAAAGGTGTTTCTGTAACAATTCTCTTAACTGTATTAAATGTACGTTGTCTGGTATTTCCACCAGCACCATATGTCACAGATACAAAAGAAGGTTTTAGCGGAGCTAAAAGAAGGACTGACTCCCAAAGTTGTTTTTCCAACTTTTCACTGGAGGGAGGAAAAAACTCGAAAGAAACGCTAATACTTTCTTTTTCTATGAAGGAACCCTTTGAAAGGTATACTTCTGTTCCTTGAATGTTAGACAAATGCCCCAACTTTATCCTCATATATAATAAATACAAATAAAATAACCTGATAATCAAACAAAAAACCCGCCGCAGCTACGCTGGGCAGGCCCCATACGCTTTAGCGGAATTTATCAAGCGCCCGCAAGCTGTTGTATCAAAACGGCGCAAATGTGATAAATAAAGTAATAAGATACAAAATTCAATGCCCGTTATACATTTTTTATATATGTTTATGTTAATTTATTTACCATGCTAAAAGATCAATCCATAAACCGAAGTATAAGTATTGCACCAATGATGGGCTATACGGATCGTCATGGTCGTTTTTTTCTTAGGCAATTTAGTAAACATACGTTGCTTTATACAGAAATGATTGCAACAGCCCAATTAATTCACGGGGATGCAAACCGTTTTTTAAAATTTTCATCCGAAGAGAAACCTCTTGCACTTCAATTAGGTGGCTCTGAACCAGAAAAACTAGCTCGCTGTTCAGAAATGGGTGAGGATAGGGGATATGATGAGATTAACTTAAATGTTGGATGTCCATCAAAAAAAGTAAGCTCAGGAAATTTTGGTGTATGTTTGATGGCTGAGCCAAAGCTTGTAGCAGAGTGTGTGCGTGATATGTGTTCGGCTACTGGTATACCTATAACTGTGAAATGCCGCCTTGGAATTGAAGGTAATTATTCATTTGATAAACTCTGTTATTTTGTAGATTCCGTTATGCAAGCAGGTGCAAAGTGTATTATTGTTCATGCGCGGACAGCAGTTTTAGGCGGTCTAAGTCCAAAGGAAAATCGCGAAATTCCACCCCTACGGCATGACCTAGTTTGGAAACTTAAATCTAAGTTTAAGGATGTAGAGATAGTTCTTAACGGAGGTATTCAAACAATTCCTGATGCTATGGCACATTTGCCTTATTTAAATGGGGTTATGATTGGTCGTGCGGCGATTTCAAATCCTATGATACTTTCTAATGTTGATAGAGACGTTTTTAACATGAATTGCCTGTCACTTTCGCGAATTGAGATTGCTGAGAAAATGTCAAAATACATTGATGTTGAGCTTTCCACTGGTGTCAACCTTGGGTCAATTACAAGGCATATGTTTGGTTTATTTCAAGGCCGTCCAGCTGCTCGCCACTGGAGACGTTACTTGAGTGAAAACAGTAATTTGCGTAATTCTGGAGGTCGACAGGTTGTTTCAAATGCTCTGGAATTAATGGAGCGGTCTGCAAATATCCAATAGTTTATTGGTTTTACTATTTGGCATTTTCTATAGCCCGTTTTGTCATCACTTTTACAAGGTGTGCACGGTACTCTGCACCTGCATGTATATCAGAGTTTAACCCTTCAGCTATAATTTCGGGCAGCTCTTCACCTCTTTTAAGAGCTTCCTCCATCTCATGAGCACGAAAAACGCATGGAGCTGCTCCTGTCACAGCTATTCTGGCACCTTCCTCAAATTCAGCATACATCACTCCTACTATAGCATATCTTGAGGCTGGATTAGGGAATTTTACATAGCTGGCTTTTTGGGGAACTGTAAATTTTACACTAGTAATTAATTCACCTTCGTTAAGGGCTGTTTCGAACAAATCAACAAAGAAATCATCACATGAAATTTCTCTTTCACTTGTTACTATTGTAGCTTTAAGTGCTAAAGCTGCAGCTGGGTAGTCAGCTGCAGGGTCATTATTGGCTAGTGACCCACCAATGGTTCCCCTTATCCTTACTTGCGGGTCACCTATCTCATTTGCTAGTGCCGCAAGAGCAGGAATTAAATTATTTATCGTCTCGGATGTTGCAACAGCATGGTGTGTTGTTGCTGAGCCTATTGATACTTCATTATTATTTGTTGAAATCCCTATTATATCTGGAATATTTGATATATCCACTAGGTGGCTAGGGCTTGCCAGCCTTTGTTTCATTGTTGGCAAAAGAGTGTGTCCACCAGCAAGATAACGCGGGTCATCTAACTCTTTAAACTTAGATACAGCCTCATTTATTGAGGACACCTTTAGATAATCGAATTCATACATTACTTCCCCCAAGCATATCTATAAAGTCTTAAGCTGTTATTGCATAATAATTATAAAATTTAATAACATTTGTTATGTAAATATGTAGCACTAAAAATTTTTAAGAATAATTATTTATTTGTTATGCATTGCTTTTGTCCCATCGCTGATTGCCTTAACAATGTTATGATAACCTGTGCAGCGGCAGAAATTTCCCTCAAGGTGATTCCTAATTTCTTGTTCATCAGGGTTTTGGTGGTTCTTTGCAAAGTCGATAGCGGTCATTACCATTCCAGGAGTACAAAAGCCACATTGAAGTGCGTGGTTTTGTTTGAATGCTAGCTGCATGGGATGCAATTCACCATCTTTTGCAACTCCCTCGATCGTTTTAATGCTAGTGCCATCAGCTTGGGCTGCAAGCATAGTACAAGATTTTACACACTTGTCATCGACGTGGACATTACAAGCTCCGCACTGACTGGTGTCACAGCCAATATGTGTTCCTGTTAGCCCTAAATGTTCACGGAGAAAAGTGACAAGAAGTGTGCGTGCAGGGACTGTCTTAGAGACCTTTTGGCCATTTACAGTCATTGATACGGAAGTGGATGACATATTCCCTCTCTATAAGATTTTTTAATTAATATTCTTTAGTAAAAAATTTCCTAAAGCAAAAATTATTAATTCAATTGCTATTATCAAAAAGGATAACCAGTTGAAAGTCTTATCGCTAGTGTAGATCTATTTATTTTTGATAAAAAATGTTACAAATTTATCAATTTTATTGATTTGTATCATAGCTGTTTTAATAAAAAATAAATATTTTTTTATGTTTTTAATTATAAGAGCTCTTTCTCTCCAAACTCCTGGAAGACAAGTTATTGTTGGTATTAGACCGGCTTGAAAGACTAATACAAAGATAATTAGAACAGCCCCGAGCACTAAGGTAACTTGACCAACTCCCTGTGTCCCTAGCCATCCTTTAAAATATTCAATAGCAAAAACTCCAGATACTGGACCAATAAGAGAAGTTTTTCCTCCTATCAATACCCACATAACAACATCAGCTGCTCTACCTAAGCTGAACATCTCGGGGTGGGCTAGGGGTATGGAAATTGCATACAAGGCACCGCCTAATCCGGCAATGCCTCCACAGATTGTGAATGCTAAAAATTTATACTTACGCACGTCATAACCAAGAAGCTCTGCACGATTTTCATTTTCACGAATTCCTACTAAAACCCTGCCAAAAGGACTTGCTAGTAGAAGTCTTAGTCCAACATAGACACAAAGTACGGATATGGCTCCAGTATAAAAAAACCAATTAATATCAAGCTGTATTCCTGCCTTCCATGGAACTTCAAGTTGAGGTACATTTGGAATACCATTTTGACCTTTTAGCCTAACTTTTCCAATTACATATTGATCCCCAGAGGTTGAACGAATGCCTTTTTCTAATATTAAGGTGAAAACTAATGTGATTACACTAAAGTAAATATTACTAATTCGTCCATATATCATAAAATAACCAAGTGCTGCAGCTATAAACATTCCAGCCGTAACTGCAAAGAATAAAGCTCCTGTTGTTTCACCAGTATTTAGAGCAAGAACACTATAGCTATATCCTCCTACTCCAAAAAAGGCTGTTTGCCCGAAGCTCAACATTCCGCCATAGCCCCATAGAAAGCCCATACTTAAGGCTAGTAGTGCCATGCCAAAAAATCTTGACATTTCCAAAATCACAAACAGTTCTATGAAATAAGGTATGATTGCAAAAAATAACCCCAAACCCGTTACAAAAATCCACCATGAATATTTGGGCATTTGGCCTAAGTTGTTAATATTTACATTAGAAAAAATCATTTTTATTAGACTCCTTTTGTCATACGCCCGGTGATCCCGAGTGGTAGCATTCGGAGTAGAATAATGGCTACGAAAAGGACTACGATTTCACCTATTACGGAAGTAGATATGGTTGCTATAACTCCATCAATAGTCCCAAATAGAGATGAGGCAGAAATTGTGCCGAGGAGTGGCAAACTACCTCCAGAAATTACAGTGACGAAAGATTTTGCAATATAAACTAGACCTAAAGTGGGGTAAGCACCAACTATAGGAACTAATATAGCTCCTGCAAATCCTGTTAGCATGCAACCAAAACCAAAAGTTAGCATATACACAAGATTTTGATTGATGCCTAATGTAGAGGCGGCTCCAGAATTTTGCATGGTGCTTCTGACAATGAGCCCGAACCGAGTATGTCTCCAGAGTAAATATAATAATAACAACAACACTAATGAAGTTGCGATCATAAAGATCCCATAGATAGGGATTAACAATTCACCCAATGCTACATTACCAAGAGGTGAAGCAATACTTTCAGTCTGTGGTCCAAAAATTGTAGTTATAGCTCCCACCAGGAGAAGACTAAGCCCCCAAGTTGCTAACAAAGTGTCTAATATTCTTCCATACAGCCACTGTATAAGTAACCTTTCAATAATAATTCCACAAATACCGACTGCAAGTGCTGCTATAATGATTGATAACCAAAGGTTAATTCCAGATTGCGTGCAGATTGTACAAAAATAAGCCCCCAGCATAAGAAACTCGCCTTGGGCAAGATTAATTATTCTCATCATTCCAAAGATGACTGCTAAACCAAGGCTGATCAGGATGAAGATTGAAAATGAAAAGCCAATTTGAAATAAATAGTTAATTATTGGCTCCAAATCACTCTCCTAGTATCTTTCCAAACTAAAATAGAAGCATACTAATTCTAAAACATTTATAGGTTCTTTGGGCTACAAAAAAATTAAACCTCAGGCTCATATTGTGTCGAGTCATCTGGATTTTGATGTAAGTCGCAGACCATTTGGGTGTCACGAGGTGGTCGTTGTTTAAATGACTTTACAACATTGAAACGTTGGTTATGTCCAGTAACGATATGTATATCCATTGTGGTATGATTAGTTTTTCCATCTACAGTATATACACCGCCAGCACCATTTATTGACACGGTTCCTTTAGATAGAGCTTCAATGCAAGCTTCTGGGCTTGCATTTCCAGCTTGCCTCACAGATTCGGCCCAGATCTTAATTCCTCGTTCACCATATTCTGCATACTCGCCAACGTAACTCTTATCACCCGTATATTCTTTAAAACGTTTAACAAATGCGTTTGCTTCATCTGTATTAAGGTCATCAAAGAAGGAAGTGGCAATAATTATTCCATTTCCTTCTTTTGCACTTAATTGGGTATGTTCAAGTCCAACTCCATAGGTGCCTGATGCAAGAGCAATTTTGTCTTTTCCAATAGTGCTTTCAAATTGTCTATAGAAGGCAATATGTGCACCACCTACAAGTGCTGATAAAACAATATCTGGCTTGGCGCTCTGAATTCTAGATAATGCAGGTTGAAAATTATTTACATCTAAAGGGAAGAACTCTACTGCAAGATCTTCACCACCTCTTTCCCTAACAAATTTTTGCATCCACTTTGAAGTTATATGGCCATAGTTATAATCAGCAGCCAGAATATAACATTTTTTATGGCCTAATTCGCTTATAACATAGTCCATTAAAGGTTCTAATTGCTGGGCTGGTACCATACCAGTAGATACGTGCCTACGATCACATACCCCACCTTCATATAAAGAATTGTAGAATAGTAAGCCTTTAAACCTTGAGACTATTGGCCTCATTACTTCTCTGGAGGAACTTGTAATGCCACCGTGTATTACGTTAACACTGTCTTTTACCAGTGCCTCAGTAACATATTTCGAGTTATATTGTCCGTCAGATTGAGAATCGTAAAAAAACAGTTCAACGGGACGGCCCAAAAGGCCTCCAGTTGAATTTATTTCATCAACAGCCATTGCAGTTGCCTGAATTTGTTTGAGACTATAAATATTTAGGATTCCTGTTTTATCCAGAATATTTGCAACACGTATAGGTTTTTCTGAGGCTATACCGGCCCCCTTAAGAAGGTAAGGTGTGCTTGCAAAGGCAAGAGCCCCGCTAGCCCCGATAAAAAACTGGCGTCGATTAAGTTTCATTTCTTTGGGCCTCCCCCCTAAGCAATTCTAACCCGTGAAAGTAAATAGTTGTTTAACTTATGTGCAGTAGGAATATTGATATGCAAAAAATAAATTCCTTAATGGTATATTGCAAGTTTCTGTTAATGGCACATGAAATGTAAATTCATTTAGGTAATAGCCTGCCCTAGTTTTTTGACCAAGCAAAGCATTTTTGTGCTAACGGTATCTAAAGCTGGTAAAGGTGTAAATGTTTTTTCATTTACATAAAGCTCTCTATTGATTTCTAATTGCAGGGCATGAACCTTATTCTGAGGTTTTCCATAATGTGAAATTATATATGCTCCAGCATAGGGATCATTCACCGCTACAGAGAAACCAAGGTCTATCAGTATTGTTTTAGCAGCTTCCAAGATTTCAGGAGCACATGTTTTACCAAATCTATTCCCTAGGATAATATCTTTCTTGTTTGATTTATTTATGTCTTTAAAGCCAAATGTAGAAGAGGGCATTGAATGACAATCTAATAATAAGCATTGGCCAAACTTTAGTAATGTTTTTTCAATTAATGAACTAAGTCTATTGTGATATGGCTTGTAGTGAGCATCAATTCTTCTTGTTGCTTCAATTGCAGGCAAAGGTTTAGAGTAAATCTCTTCTCCTGAAGCCACGCACCTAGGTATAACACCAAAGCCTGCTGCTGCTCTAGAGCTAAAGTCTATATTTGGAATTCTTCCCTTAAACATTTTTGGGTCAAGTTCACGTAGCCCCCTATTTGGGTCTACAAATGCACGGGGAAATAATGCGTAAATTGCTGGAATTCCCATATTTATGACGTTTCTAAAGATTTTATCTACATAAGGGTCTTCTGAACGTCTGATGGCTAGACAATCTAATCTTGATGAGGACAAGAATTTTGGATTATAATTTCTCCCACTATGAGGAGAAGAAATTACTAAACATGCATTTTGATGGGCTGGAACTTTTACTTCAATTAGTGCTTTTTGATCAAGGCTGTATAGATTTTTTTTTACCATTAGAATTAGTTAACCCAATCATCAGAGGTTATTTGTTAGAAGTTTGACAGTCCATATTCTATCTTTCCAATTTTTCTAGATACAAATGAATGATACCCATCTGACTATTAAGTTTTGTATGTATATTACATAATTAAATTTGAATATGGTAATGTTATCAATAATTATAAATTAGTAAAATTTATGGGAGAATAAAATGCTGGGAGAAAAAGTAGGAACATTTACTGGAACTGTAATGAATAAAGCACTTGCCTCAAAAGGTCATGGGCTGCCGAGTATTGAAACTAGAGCTACTTGCCAGGGCAAATTAGCTGGCATAGATGTTACAAGTGAAGCTACTTACTATGCAGATATGAAATCTGACGGGTCTTGGCTAGGTGAATGTCCAAACTCAGGTATTATTTTTTGCTCAGATGGTGTGGCAACTTTCAGGGCTAATGGTATCGGTAGAATGACAGATGATGGTGGGGTGAGTTTTAGAGGTCTTGTTTCCTTTGAAGTAAGTTCACCGTCGCTTTCTACACTAAGTGGTAAGGCTCATATGTTTACTTGGGAAGTTGATGCTGATGGAAAAGCTACTTGGGAGATCTGGGTATGTGCTTAGATATAGCTAATTATATTTCCAACTTTAGTTAAAGATAAAGTGAATCTATAAGCCAATTTGAATTTGGTATAGTTGCCTAGTCATAATTTACATATAATTTGCACAAACTAAATTGTTTTAAAAATTAGATATATTTTTGTCCCATACTTGAGTTGACTTGAACAGTTAAAAGCAGCAGAATCTTCCCTATCCTTTGGATGGGCACGTAGCTCAGCGGGAGAGCACTACGTTGACATCGTAGGGGTCACTGGTTCAATCCCAGTCGTGCCCACCATCCTTATGAGTCCTTTAGGTTCTTTTTGACGGATTTGATGTATCTGGAATAAATTCACTAAGTTTACCATTAGATTCTTCTAACTGATTCATTAACTTAGATTCTGGCCAAGACAAATTATCGGCATTTCTA
>PBVE01000026.1 GCA_002728135.1 Rhodospirillaceae bacterium | reverse complement strand
TCTTCTGGGTAAGTTTGTATATTATACTCATTATCATAAATTTTTATATAGGAAGAAATGTACAAATATGAAAATCACAAATATAGAAACATTTTTAGTCGATTCTGGATGGTGGCCATTTTTATTTGTAAAAATTGAAACTGATGAAGGAATAACTGGATACGGAGAATGTACTGAAACGAGACAGCCACATGGAGTTGTTGGATCTATTGAAGATTTTTCAAAGCTATTAATTGGCAAAGATCCTCGTTCATTTGAAATGCTTTTATTAGATCTAAAACGGATTTCTATACAAAGTAGGGGTGGAATAGCATACAAAGCTATATCTGGAATTGAATTAGCCCTGCTAGATATTAAAGCTAAGGCTTTAAATATTTCTGTAGTTGAATTATTTGGAGGACCAACTCGAGAAAATATACGACTATATTGGTCACATTGTGGAACATATCGTGCAAGAAATTACGAACTATGTAATACGCCACCGTTAGAATCACTCAAGGATATTTATAACCTTGGAAAAGAAGTTATTGAAAAAGGATATACCGCCCTCAAAACAAATATCATTATCCCAGGTAAGCCTGCTCAAACTTGGGGAGGTGGATTTGCAGGTCCAATAGGCAGTACTGATGGTGTAATTCCAAAAGATATATTAACGCATCTTGATAATCAAATAGGAACATTCCGAGATGCGGTTGGAGAAGATATAGATATTAATTTAGATCTTAATTTTCATGTAAAACCCGAAAGTGCCAAACGTATTGCTGACGTAGTAGAAAAGTATAACCTTATGTGGCTTGAAATTGATATGTATCAACCTGACGCATTACGTGAATTAAAAGATTCCATTAATATACCTATTTGCTCAGGAGAAAATTTATTATTTATGCAGGAATACCTCCCATATTTCCAAGCAAGATCAGCAGATATATTTATGATTGATGTCCATGGATGGGCTTTTCTCAAGGTAAGAAAGTAGGAGACTTAGCAGAAACATTCCAGTTTAATGTTGCACCACATAATTATTACAGTCACCTTTCAAGCTTTATTAGCGCAAGTTTATGTGCTGTTTTACCAAACATAAAAATTATGGAAATTGATGTCGATCAAGTCTCATGGAAAGATGATTTGGTTACAAATGTTCCTGAAATTACTGATGGATACATGAAAACACCTTCCGGAATAGGATGGGGAACAGACTTGAATGAATATGCTTTGAAAGAGCACCTTTGGGATAAATAACAGACTAATTATATTGAATCAGGAACTTGAGCTATTTCTACTCGTGACTTGTCATATGGCGTTTGTATAAAAGCCAAAAAGGCACCTTCAGGAGTTTCTATGGGTTGTTCTAAAACTACCGCACCTAATTTTTGTAATCTTTCAAGTTCTTCATTGATGTTAGGAACTGTTATACCAAAATGTTCAAGCCCCTCATGTACACCAGAACCAATCTCTGGTAGTGTTTCATTTGATCTAGCACCGGATATATTAACTCTAGTCCCATCCCTAGATTGAGTAACAATAAAATAATCCATTAATTTAGAGTTAAAATCCCTTACTCGTCTACTTATAATTTCAAAACCAAATGCTTCTGCATACCATTCTGCAACTTTATCTGGATCATCTGTTTTTATGTGTATATGATTAATCATATATGACATATCAAACCCCTGACATTAAGTAAGTAATTATTCTACTTCTAAGCTAACAATAACTGCTGCATTAGCAATGATTGTCACGTCACTTCCATCTGGACTAGGAACGTTTAATCCACCTTGTACTACATTAATTGATTTCATTCCATATGGTAATACTGATAAAACTTCATCTCCATTGACCTGCTCTGGTTCAGGGACAGCAATTGTAACATCTACATACATTGAATTAGCACCATCAGCAAAAATGCCTGGAAAAGAAACACTATTATGCCATAATGCATCTCGTACTGCTCTTTGTGCAGCTTTTGTATAGTCTTTACCATGTAGATCAGTGCCCATTCCCATTTCTAATAAACATCTTTTTTTTGCCATTATATTCTCCTTCGACTAAACCTATAACTTCTAATATAAGTTTGATAATCATAACAAAAATTAAATCTAACTTATATATAGGTTCGCTATGATAAAGAGCACATTTGACAAAAGAATTATTAAACTAAATACTTATTGTCTCATAGTTATAATTTCTATAACTTTATAAAGGTTAAAAAATGTCAATAAAACATCTGCTCAGTATTAATGATTTAAATGGTTCTGAAATATCATCGATAATTACTCGTGCCATTTCTAGCAAACCTATGCCTTTGAACAATTTATTAGAAAATCAAACCGTTGGAATCTGGTTTGAAAAACCCTCCTTGCGAACTCGACTAAGCTTTGAAATCGGGGTAAAACAATTAGGCGGCACTACTGTTTATCTCGACAAGGATAACATTGGTGTCGGCTCAAGAGAACCAATTAGAGATATTGCTAATGTGATATCACGATATATCTACGCATTTATTGCACGTACTTTTGCACATAGTACACTCACTGAATTTGCTAAATATTCAACAATTCCTATTATTAATGCTTTGTCAGATGAAGAACACCCATGTCAAACTCTTGCTGACTTAGTAACAATACAAGAAAAATTTGGCACATTGAAAGATATAACGATTGCCTATATTGGTGATGGTAATAACGTTGCTCGAAGTTTAGCTTGTGGTGCTTATCATATGGGAATGCCTTTTATTTCTTCATCTCCACTAGAATATAAATTAACAATTAGTGACGAAATGATTAATAAGTCTATAATTCATGAAATAAACCCTCAAAAAGCTATGTTGGCTGCAGACGTTATATATACAGACGCATGGACAAGTATGGGTCAAGAAGAAGAATCAGAAATCCGAAAAAATGCTTTTCAAAAATATCAAATAAGTGAAAAGGATTTGGACTCGGCAAAAGATACCACAATATTAATGCATCCACTACCAGCACATCATGGTGAAGAAATTTCCCAAGATCTGTTATATCACAAAAAATCAGTGGTTTTTGACCAAGCAGAAAACAGACTTCATGCCCAAAGAGCAGCAATGGAATATTTATTTAAATAATAGAGATTAATAATATGAACACTCCAATTGTGGCTATAGTAGGAAGGCCTAATGTAGGGAAATCTACACTCTTTAACCGTCTAGCTGGTAAAAAGGTTGCTGTTATAGCAGAAGAATCTGGAACGACAAGAGATCGTATAACTACACCGGTAACTATTGAAAATAAACGATTTTTACTAACAGATACTGGTGGAATTGGCATTTCAGCCAATTCTGATGTATTACAATCAGAAATTCAATCACAAGCTGAATTTGCTATAGATATAGCCTCTGTAATTCTATTTGTGACTGATGTTAATGAAGGTCCTACACCAATTGATCAAGATTTAACTAATGTACTAAGAAAAACTAAAACACCAATAATCTTAATTACAAATAAAGCAGACACACCAAAATCAGAATTATTATCAAATGAATTTTATTCTCTAGGAATTGGATCTCCTATATCTATAAGTGCTTATCACAACCACGGAATTAATGATTTAAAACAATCGATTGCGGAATTAGTTCCGCAGAATGAAACCAACAATGATTTTGATCATTCATCTATATCACTTTCAATAATAGGGCGTCCAAACGTAGGAAAGTCAACATTAGTTAATACCATAACACAAGAATCTCGATCAATTGTTTCCCCAATTCCCGGTACTACACGTGACGCAATAGATACTTTATTTGAATACAAAAATACATCAATAAACCTCATTGATACCGCTGGTATTAGAAGAAGAGGTAAAGTAGAACCTGGAATCGAACAATTTTCTGTTATTAGATCTGAGCAAGCTATAGAAAGATCCAATATAGTCTGTATACTTCTCGACGCTGAAGAACCTATTACCGCTCAAGATACTCATGTTGCTGGTCTTGCAATCGAATCATATAAAGGTGTAATCATAGCAGTAAATAAATCTGAATTACTTTCAGATGAAGAAAAAAATGAACTATCATATGCAGTAAATACCCATTTTGGTTTTGCACCCTATGCACCTATCTTTTTCATATCTGCCAAAGAAAATACTGGTATCGATGATATTTTAGATACTGTTTTAATAATTCATGAAGAAAGAATGAGAAGAATAGAGCCATCAATGTTATCTAATTTAATATGGGATATTGTTGGTTCTCATCAAATACCACATAAAGGTAAACGATCTTTAGTAATTAGAAGTGTTATTCAAGACAATATAAATCCACCTACTTTCAAATTTAAGGTTAATGATACAAATCTAATACATTTTTCTTATAAACGATATATTGAAAATCAAATGCGAAAAGAATTGGATTTTCAATGGACACACCTTAATTTAATTTTTTACTAAGGTTATGAAATGAATCAACAAATACTATTACTTATGGTACCTGTTTCTTATCTTATAGGCAGTATTCCAGTCGGTTTAATTATTGGAAAACTAAAAGCAGGGATAGATATAAGAAAACATGGAAGCCAGTCAACTGGAGCTACTAATGCTTTAAGAATACTTGGTACAAAATCGGCAATATTAGTACTAATATTAGACTTCCTAAAAGGTGCTATACCGATTTTTTGCCTATCGCTCGTAGATGAAATTAACTCAAACAATGCCATTTTTACAGCTATATGTGGAATCGCCATCATTTTTGGACATAATTGGCCTATTTTCGCTGGATTCAAGGGAGGTAAAGGTGTTGCATCTGCTGTAGGTATAGCTACAGTTTTAAATCCTCTTTCAGCGTTAGCTGCTATTTTAACGTTTTTACCAATTTTATTTATCACAAAATATGTGTCTCTAGGATCTATACTTGGAGCAATAATTGCAATGATAATCCTTGTTATTCAATCTATTTCAGTTACAAATGACTATAATTATCTTTACGCTTTAATTGTCGGTCCGTTATTAGTAGTTAAACATCATGAAAATATCGGAAGATTATTAAAGGGTAATGAAAATAAATTTGGAGAAAAAGTGTGACAAGTATGCAAAATAAGGTAACTGTTATGGGTACAACAAGTTGGGGAATAACGCTCGCTTGCCTACTTGCCAATAAAAATATACCTGTAGATATTTGGACCAGAACTGAAATTGAAGCCCAATCAATTCAGAACGACAGAGAAGATAAAAAACATTTACCAGGTATCACTTTACCCAAAAGTATAACAATCAATCATGATTTAGAATCTTGTATAAAAAATTCTAAATATATTCTACTTGCTGTTCCATCTCATAGTTTCAGAGATAACATGATTAATCTTATAAATTATCTTAATGATAATCAGGTTATTATTAGCGCAACAAAAGGTATAGAAATTAAAACTAATAAACGTATGAGTGAAGTTGCGGCTGAATATATTAGCTATAAGCAAAATAACACATTTTCAGTTTTATCTGGTCCTAATCTAGCAAAGGAAATTGCAAATGGCCTTCCTGCCTCTTCCGTAATAGCTAGCCTAAGTAGTGAAACTGCACAAGATATACAAAATATGCTCACTACCAAAACATTTCGCGTCTATAGAAGTTCAGACGTTACGGGCGTAGAATTATGTGGTTCACTTAAAAATATAATTGCCATAGGGGCAGGAATAGTAGATGGATTAAATTTAGGTAATAATGCTAAATCTGCTCTTGTTACAAGAGGTCTTGCAGAAATAAAACGCTTTGCAATGGCCTATAATGCCCAAGAAACAACGTTTTATGGCCTCGCAGGCATTGGAGACCTTATGACTACTATATCAAGTGACTACAGTCGAAATAGATATGTTGGAGAACAACTGGCAATGGGTAATAATATTGATTCCATAACCAACAATATGACAAACGTTGCAGAAGGTATAAATACTACAAAAGCAATATATTCGATATCTCAATCAAAAAATATAGAAATGCCAATCACTTCTATGGTCTACCAAATTATATTTGAAAACCTTTCCCCAATGGATGCATTTTCTGTATTAATGGATAGAGAACTCACCACTGAATAAGATATGGAAGATCAATTTGTAATAGTGACTATATTCTTTGGATCACTTCTAATCGGATTTTCAGGAGCAGCTTCACCAGGCCCTTTACTAGCATTGAGTATCAAAGAAACACTACAAAATGGTTGGAAGGCAGGTCCTCTGATTGCCATAGGCCATTCTATTCTGGAATTTTTTATTGTTATTGGTATTTCTATAGGTATAAATCAATTATTAAATTCAGATTTTATAGCTAAAACTATTAGTTTATTTGGTGGGATAATGCTTGTAATATTAGGTATACAAACAATAATTTCTAATAAAGAAGTCAATATAAACGATACAAAAGAACCATCAAATCTAAATTCTAAAACTTTACTTCTTCAAGGGGCATTAGTTAGTTTGAGTAATCCTTATTGGTTTATTTGGTGGGTGACTATAGGGGCTACCCTAATTATAAACTCCTCTGATCAGGGTATTTTGGGTATTACCAGTATGTATATTGGACATATATTAGCTGATATTGTTTGGTACACTGCTGTATCACTAATATTGGTGTCTGGGTTCAAATTCTTATCAAATAAAATTTATCATTACCTTTTGTTATCATGTGGAATATTTCTCTTCTTAATGGGAATATATTTTATATACTCGTTCTTTAGTATCTAAGTAATTGAAAATACACCGAGAGACCAATCTCCTGAATTAATAAAACTGCTACATTTAAATCCTAATTGATTAAATATATTTTCAACTTCAGGAAAAAGTTCTGATAAAATACCCGATGTAATTACTATTCCATTAGGTTTTAAATACGAAGCTATAGAAGGTACTAAATTAATAATTATTTGTGCTGTGATATTTGCAACAACTACGTCATATTTAAATGTACTATCGAGATCGTCTAAAACTCCAGTTTGTAGAGTTATATTTTCTGATACGCCATTCATTTCTATATTGTTAAGTGCTGAATCGATTGCATTTTCATCAATATCTATACCAATACAAGATAAAGCACCCAATTTAACTGCTGCAATAGAAAGAATTCCAGAACCTGATCCTATATCAAGTATCGACTTCCCAGTTAATTCTTGTCTGGAAAGTTCTTCTAAGCACATCCTTGTTGTTGGATGATGACCTGTCCCAAATGCCATACCAGGGTCTAAATTTATTACTATACGATCATCTTTATCATCTAATTCTTGCCAAACAGGTTTAATAACGAGTTTATCTAGTATCGGTAATATTGAAAAATGAGTTTTCCATATCTGCTCCCAATAAGCTTGATTGACATGTTTTTCATCTATAATTATAGTTTCGTGAATTATACTGAGAACTTTTAAACCAACATCTACCATTTCGCGTATATTTTGAGACTTAGAATCAACAGGAATATATGTATAGACACGTACGAGATCAGAAACCTGAAAGATTTCTGAAATTCGTTCTCCTTTATCATATAATACGACAGCAAATGGAAGTGTATATTTTCGTAATAGTTCGGTAAGAGGCTCTATGAGTTCATCTTTTGTCTGAATTGTTAACTCAATCCATTCTTTTGATACTGATGCCACATTTAGCCTTCTTTTGAATCGAGAGGTATATCAAGATGCTCAGCAAGCTGTTTAAATAATTCCTTTGCTTCCTTGTTTAGTTTTTTTGGTGTGCTTAAAACTATTTCAACAAGAAGGTCACCTCGTCCTTTTCTATTCAAGATTGGCACACCTTCGCCTCTAATGCGAAACAAACTACCGGTTTGAACACCCGGATCTATTTTTAAATCTATAGTCTTCTCTAATGTTGGAATTTTAACTTGTGTACCAAGTGCAGCCTGTGGGAATGACAGATCTAAGGTATAGAGTAAATTAAAGTTTTCACGTTTGAATAGTTTATGATTAGAAACTTGTAAAAGTATATATAAATCACCGGCTGGTTGGCCTGCATCTCCAACATCACCCTCACCAGTTAAACGAATTCTGGAACCATCATCGACACCAGCTGGTATTTTGATATTTAAATCGCGGATTTGTCGTTCATATCCTCGTCCTTTACAAGGTTTACAGGGTATTTCGATCAATTCACCAGACCCATTACACTGAGAGCATTCAGCTACTTGCATAAATTGTCCAAAAAGACTAGATTGACTACGTTTTATTTGGCCTGTACCTCCACAAGTACCGCATGAGGAAATATTGGTCCCAGGTTCCATTTTTTTACCTGAACATACTTGGCAGAATTCTCGGCGGTCAAGTTTAACAGGAATGTCAGCGCCTAATGCTGCATCTTCAAAGGAAATATTCTTCGTGAGTTCAAGATCATCTCCGCGGCGTTTTCTTGATCGCTGGCGACCGCCAAATCCACCAAAAAAGGTATCAAAAATATCACCAAACCCACCTATATCGCTAAACCCGCCAAAGCCAGATTGTCCAGCTGGATTACTCTCGAGCCCAGCGTGGCCATATTGATTATATATAGAACGCTTATCAGAATCAGAAAGAACTTGATAAGCTTCATTAATTTCTTTGAATTTGTCAGCTGCATCCGGATTTTTGTTACGATCTGGATGATATTCTAAAGCTAATTTTCTAAATGCTTTTTTTATATCTTCATCTGATGCACTGCGTGTGACATCGAGAAGTTCATAATAATCTTTCTTTTTAACCATGTTACGTATTGTCTAAATTAAATTGAATAGTAGTAATTATAATATATTTTTTCAAAAGACCCAAATAAAAAGAGGGGACCAAATAGGTCCCCTCTTAATGATTTCACTTATATGTTTGTCAATTAAGGAACAAGTGTACCAGCTGCATCGGCATAGACCCAGTAACCGTTACCGACAGTAACAGTAGCAAAGGTGTTAGGAGTAATCTTACTCCATACATCTGTTACAGGACTGTAGCTGTAAGCAGTTACCCAGCTAATGCTACCGAAGTAAGTATCAGCAGTT
>PBVE01000025.1 GCA_002728135.1 Rhodospirillaceae bacterium | reverse complement strand
GTAACAGCAAAAAAGACTACTCCAAAAGCTAAAAAGACTGCCGTAACAGCAAAAAAGACTGCCGTAACAGCAAAAAAGACTGCCCCAAAAGCAAAAAAGACTGCCCCAAAAGCTAAAAAGACTGCCCCAAAAGCTAAAAAGACTGCCCCAAAAGCTAAAAAGGCTTCAGCAAAGTTTGAGAAACAAAAACTTAAAGAAGATCAAATATCAAAAACAAGAGTCAAAGAAACTAATAATAAAATAACTGAGAAAAGAAAGCAGAAATTAAATACAATTAAAAGGCAACCACCAAAGCAAGTGATTCCTTCTAAACTTGATTATGAAATAGGTGAATATGTTGTATATCCATCGCATGGAGTTGGTAAGGTCACAGCAATAGAAGATAAATTAGTTGGTGAACAAACACTGAAAATGTTTGTAGTGATCTTTGATAAAGAAAAAATGAAACTCAGGGTTCCTGTTGATAAAACAACTGGATCAGGTATGCGGCATCTATCATCACCAAGTATAATGGAGAAGGCAATTTCTACTTTAAAAGGTAAGGCACGCCAACGAAGAATAATGTGGAGTAGAAGAGCACAAGAATATGATGCAAAATTAAATTCTGGAGATCCAGTAGCAATCGCAGAAGTAATAAGGGATCTATTCAGGAAAGGTGAAGAACCAGAGCAATCATATAGTGAGCGACAAATGTATGAGGCCGCTATGGAAAGATTAGCTCGTGAATATGCCGCTCTTGAAGAAACTGATACCTTGGACGCCACTGAGAGACTAGAAGAAGTATTAAAAGCAGCTTAAACCTCTGAGTAAAGTCCACATGGATAGATATGAATCTGATCATTTTGCAACACTAGATAATGTCAAAAGAATTTGGGCAGTAAGTGCAATACACTCAGATGTTGATGCACTAATTACTTTGCATGAAGAAATTTTAAAACGACTTACTTTTGAAGATGGAGTTATTTATCTTGGAAATATTATTGGTAAGGGATTAAAGGTCAGGGAAACAATCGATGAATTACTCTCATTTAGGCGTCATTTAATAGCACTTAATGGGACATGCCAGACAACCAATAAAGTTATTTTTCTTCGCGGAGCTCAAGAAGAGATGTGGCATAAACTACTTCAGGTCCAGCTAGCTATTAATCCCGTTGAAATAATTGAGTGGTTAAGCCATCAAGGAGTAAATACTACTTTGTTAGCATATGATGGAACAATTGATGAGGGACTCTATAATGCAAGGGGAGGAGCAAGAGACTTAGCTCGGTGGACAAATAAGCTGCGTGATTCAATCTCAATGCACCCTGGACATAGAGAATTCTTATCCTCCTTAAAAAGGGCTGCCGTAACCAATCAAGGGTCATTATTATTTGTAAATTGCGGGTTGGACCCCCAGAGACCTCTTGACGCTCAAAGAGATTCCTTTTGGTGGGATACTAATGGGTTTGAAAAAATTAATTCATCATTTTGTGGTTTTAAAAAAGTTATACGTGGCTATTCACCCCATCATCCAGGAATTGAGGATAAAGATTACAAAGTCACGATAGACTCCGGTGCAGGATCAGGCGGGTCTTTAATAGCTGCCTGTATAGATAATAATGGCCAGCTAATAGACTGGATCTCATCATAAAAAATAATATTTGGGGAAAGTTAGTTTTAGCTATCAAATATTAACGGCCAATTATCTTAACAAGTTGATCAGCTTTTATTCCAGTTTTTTTATTAAATCCATTCAAAACATTGAACCACTCTAATTTATTTCCTTCTATTTCCATCCTGGAAGCCAACTCCTTTTTATTTTGCCCGTGCTTAACTTTTAAAACCTTAATTCTTAAGTAAGAAATAGATTGGGCTTCAGAATTACTT
The DNA here is from genome assembly GCA_002728135.1 of Rhodospirillaceae bacterium. Lineage (GTDB taxonomy): Bacteria > Pseudomonadota > Alphaproteobacteria > UBA828 > UBA828. The sequence continues at coordinate 16,685 of PBVE01000025.1, read as the reverse complement.
AATTTACGGAAACTAAAAGCCGAATCGCGAAAATTATTGTCCATGACTGGAGGCTTAGTCACTGGATTAACAAATAAGAATCGATACACATAATTTTTCTTCCAACGTATTACAACAAAACGGGCATTAGCCCAATCACCACGAATACTGATTAATCCAGTTGCCGTAGCAGCATCAAAACCATTTATCTTTAAGGACTCTTGTTTGATAAGTTTAACTTCTGGGAGCCACTCAATTCTCATATAGTCTTGTGTATTAAGTTTTTCATTTTGAATATAATCTCCATCAAAACGCAATGTTGCTCCTGAAAAATGATCACCTAATACTGCAGAAGGGGTATTTTTTAACTTAAAGTCTTTGGGAGCTACAAAATTAAAACGTAAATAGGGATGTTCAAAACTTCTTCCCTTTACAGACCCCTGCTTTAAGGAATCTCCCCAAACTAAACCATCAATTTTATTTAAAAATAAATTACGATCTCGAGTTCTTGCATCTCTATTATTTTTAATAGCTTCATTTGCCGAACGAACTATTCTTTCTGCCGTCCTAGGGTGTGAAGAAAATAGATTATATTCATTACCTTCCCCAATTTTTCCATCTATTTTATGTTTCAGTGAACTCTCTGCACTCATAGAGTTTAAAAAGGTACTCATTGCCGTAGGGTCATATCCAGCTCTTGCTAAATAACGAACACCAAGCATATCTGCCTGATGTTCCTGCTCCCTTGAGTAACCTTGTATATATGCACTTCCAACTATGTTACCTAGTTCTGCAATAGGTTGGCTTCCAACAACAGCACCTATTATAGTCGTTCCCAAATTAACAACTAAATCACGACTATAACGTTGTGCAGAGTGTCTTGCTGTAACGTGACCAATTTCATGAGCTAAAACACCTGCAAGTTCTGCTTCATCATTGGCTAATGCCAAAAGACCCCTCGTAACGTAGATGTATCCACCTGGTAAAGCAAAGGCGTTGACGACGGGACTATCTAATACAAAAAATTGAAACGGTGTATCGTTCATTTCTGTTGTTGCATGAACTAATTTACCAATACTTCTAACGTAAGCTTGGATCTTTTCGTCATCATAAAGTCCACCAAAAGCTTGTACAAGTTTTGGATGTTCTTCTGCCCCTATTCTTTTTTCATCCTCAGTGGATAAAAGTCCCGTGAAACTTCTCTCACCAGTTGCAGGATTGAGACTACAACCAGACATAGAGGCCACCAAAAAAACAGCTGCAAACAGGGGGATAAAAGGTATAAAAAATGGTTTAAATAAATTAAATTTGATCAACATTACCCTCGATTATAAGATTAACTGCTTAATACTTAGACATATCGATACCAAAAAATAATTATTTTAAGTAGAGTGTTTTTTGTTTTCAAAAACCAAAATTATAGTTCGTACTAAATATTCATTAATTTAAAGACTTATTCGAATTACCATAGTATTCATGATTTTGTAGCTTGGAGATATTTTGACTAGTTATTATAAATTAGGAATAAAAATGTTTTATCATCACTTTTTTAAAACAAAGAAAATGAAAAAATTAAATATTTATCTCATGTCTACATTTATTGTAGCCGCCTTTACTATAATGTTTACACCACAAGTTACACAAGCCACAGAACCAGATTATTTTACCTTCTCGGCAGGTATATACGATATTAATGATGATAAAACAGCAGCAGATTTTAGAGCTGAATATAGATCTGATATGCGTATATGGAAATTAGTGCCGTTTGTTGGTTTGATGGGAACCAGCGATAGTGCATTTTACGCATATGCTGGGTTAGGCTTAGATTTATTCTTTGGGTCTAGTATTGTTTTAACCCCAAATGCAGCATTTGGGGCATATGAAGATGGAGATGGTAAAGAACTAGGTGGAACAATTGAATTTAGAACTGGAGCAGAGCTGGCTTGGAGACGTTCAGATTACTCACGATTGGGTGTTGCCTTCCATCATATATCAAATGCTAGCATTTATGATTCTAATCCAGGAACTGAATTATTAGTAATTTCTTATTCGGTTCCTTTTACTAGGGAAAAAAAGTAATTTTTTTAAAATTAAAGTATGGTCCCGTAGCTCAGTTGGATAGAGCGCAAGATTCCTAATCTTGAGGTCGCAGGTTCGAATCCTGCCGGGATCACCAATATTTAAACGAACCGTTTAATATTTTTAATTAATCTGGAACTTATCATTCCAAGTATAAGTTATATTCCACATATAAAATTTTCTTCTTTTGAGAGAAAAGTGTTGCATTTAATTAATAACAATTACTTCCGTGTTCTAGAATTGGGACTTCTTGGGATTGTAATTCCATTCTCGATAGCTTATTGGGAGCTCTCACCTTATCTTTTATTTTTTCTCTGGGCGGCTTTTTTATATTGTATAATTGTTCATTATTATTTTGAGAAAAATAAATTCAAAGTTTTTAGTTCCATTAATATTAATAAAAAAACTATTCTGTTTATACTCGTGCGCTGGGTTATCGCATCAGGTTTGCTTTATGCACTTACAGCTACTGTATTTCCTGAAAAACTCTTTGGTATTCAAAAAACCAACCCTGATATTGTCTGGAAATTATTAATTCTCTATCCTATATTGTCAGCATTTCCTCAGGAATTTATTTTTTGTAAATTCTTTTTTTCACGGTACAAACCAATATTTGGTGAAAAAAAATTAATGGTTGCAATGAGTGCTATTGCTTTTTGTCTAGCTCACATACTTTTTATCAACTGGGTGGCACCCGTGCTGGGATTAATGGCTGGAATTATTTTTGCACTCACATATCAGAAAACAAAATCACTAATAATTGTATCTTTGGAACATGGTTTGTATGGTGATATTCTATTTTTTATTGGACTAGGTTGGTTTTTTTGGGGTGGAGCAAATATGTAGATTTAATTACCTAAGTTAATATCCAAAAAAATTTCACTCAACAAAAGATAAATCAATAAATTTGCAAAATTAACACCATGATTCTCTTTTACCTCGCCATTTTCTTGCTAAACCTTCACTAATTAATAGTTCTCCTAAATCATCTTCACCTGAGCTGACTTTAGCTAAAACACGACCATATTTATCAATACCAAACGTGCTTATAGAAACTAGCTTACGTTTTAAAAATTTTTCCGTAAAAATTTTTGCTTTTTTTGCAATGCTTGTCTCATATGCACACTTTCCCTTTAACTCTGGTGTGTCTACGCCTTGCAATCGAAATGTAGCTTTAAAAGTATCTCCGTCGTAATTTATAAACCCTGGCTCCTTTGCTTCGGGATTATCCATATATATAATAAAGAGAAAAAATGATATAACACTACCAAGCATATATTTTTTCAAATCTATTCCTCTCAATATAAAATTTAATTTCTAAATACTATTTGATAATATGATTATTTGTTTGCAGACTTTATGTCTGACCAACAACTTACGAGACAAAATATAGTTGCAACACAAAAAAGGTTTAATCAATAATACTCTAATTAGAATTTTTTGATAAGCTATTTAGCATGGTAAAACTTAAACAATTAAATTTACAACCTACTTTTGGTTTTCTTATAGCCATCATAATCTGTTTATATTCTGGAATATCTAATGCAGAAACAAATCTCTCCAATGCTAAAGAATTGTTTCATCAAGGTAAATGGAAAGAAGCAGTAGAATTATCAAAAAATGATGAGAGTGGTGAGGGTTATGCGCTGGCAGCTCAAATTACCTGCTATTATGGAAGGTTTTTGGCTGCCGAAGAAAACAAAGAAGAACTATTCTCACAAGCAATGGCACTAGCGGAAAAGGGTGCAAAGATGTCTCCTGAGAGCCCTTTTGCACATCTCCAAGTTGCACATGCAATGGGACGCTATTCGCAAACAGTTGGTATATTAGAAGCTCTTGCGGAAGGTTTTGCTGATCGCATTTTAGAATCTGTCAATAAGGCTATTGAACTTGATCCAAATTATGCAACTGCATATTTACTGCTGGGTAACTGGCATGCTGAGATAATAAATAGTGCAGGGTTTATGGGGAGAATGATTTATGGTGCAAGTGAGTCTGAATCAATCACGGCCTATGATAAAGCCATAAAGCTAGAACCAAATAATTTATTAATAAAACTTGAATATGCAGGTGGGTTACTCAAGCTTGATGAAGACTCCTACTATAAACTAGCAATCGCTCAACTGAAAACAGTTATTTCTAAAAGTCCAAATAATACATTTGATAAAATTTTACAGACAAAGGCAAAGCAGATGTTATCTGCTTTAACAAATTAATTTTCGATTTGAGTAGCTACTTCACCAAGACCTTCAAAAATTGCTTTTATCTTAGATCCCTTCTGAATTCTAATGGGCTTTGTGCAAGTTCCAGTTGTTATAATTTCATTTTTTTTAATTGGGTAACCCCGATTAATAGCATCATTTGCAAGCCATGCAAGGGCATTCAAAGGTCCACCGTATGCTGCTTTACCTTCTCCAGTCTCATGTAAATCGCCATCTTTATATACTCTCACCTTGGTTTTTACTAAGTCTACACTTCTCCAATTAGTTACTTCATTGCCAAGGACAAAATAACCTGCACAACCATTATCTGCAATCAATTGTTCGGCCCCTGCTGTATTAAAATTTTTTAATCTAGTCTCAGGAATTTCTAAAGCTAGGAATAGTGAAGAAATACTCTCAAAAATATTTTCCTGTGTGTATTTACCTTTGCTTCCAAGAAGATCTTCACTAATCGAGAAGGCAAATTCTGGTTCAGCACAAGCCATATAGATTCCATGATTTGGAATTTGATTACCTTCATCAAAACAAAAATTATCAATTAAAAGACCTTGGATAGGGTGTGTTATGCCAATGTGTTGCTGGCCCTCTATGCTTGTAGCCGCAATCTTTCTTCCTATAACTTTACTTTTAGAAAATTCAGCAAAAAAATTTTGTATTATATATCCTTCTTTTTGAGTTTTTGGTTGCATAGAGATTGGAAACTGATCAATTACAGTTCCCTCACTCCAGTGTTTCCATAAAATTTTTGCTGCTTCTTTAAAATTATTATCTGGACTCATTTATGCAGCACCCTGAATGGTCCGCCAAACTCTCTCAGAAGTCGCTGGCATGTCAATATGCCGAACACCAAGGTCACTTAATGCATCGACTATTGCATTGATTACTGCTGGAGCAGCACCAACTGTTCCAGCTTCTCCACAACCTTTTATTCCGAATGGATTATTTTCACATGGTATTTCTACATTTTCAAACTTAATAGATGGTAAGTCATGTGCCCTTGGCATGGTATAATCCATAAAAGAGCCTGATACTAATTGACCAGACGCATCATAAACAGCATCTTCCATAAGTGCTTGCCCAACTCCCTGTGCTACACCACCATGCACCTGTCCCTTAACCAATAGTGGGTTAAGTATCACTCCAAAATCGTCAACTACACTATAAGATAATAACTTTACTACTCCCGTTAGTTCATCAACTTCAACCTCTGCGACATGACAACCATTTGGGAAAGTCCAATTTTTGACTTTTATTTGTGCATCGCCATCTAAAGAACGTCCTAAATCTTTTGCTTTTGAAACTACCTCCATAAAACTTAAAGACCTGTCTGTACCTAAAATTCTAAATTCACTATCATCAGTGTAATTTATATCTTCTGGTGCGACCTCAAGAATTTCTGCTGCAATATCCAAGCCCTTTTTAATTACAACTTCTGTAGCATCACGAATTGCCCAAGCTTGCGCAGTTAAAGAACGAGACCCCCCTGTTCCGCCTCCACTAGCAATCTTATCCGAGTCACCTTGGATCACTGAAATTTGTGAAAGTGGATAATTTAGGCGTTCGGATATCATTTGAGCATAAGCGGTTTCGTGACCCTGTCCTGTAGATTGTGTGCCAACAAATACTTCTAATAATTCACCTTCTTTAAAACTAATTGCACAATTTTCTCTCTGATCACCAAGTGTAGATTCAATATAATAGGCAAAACCAATTCCTCTGCGCTTTCCTTCTTGGGTTGATATCTTACGACGTTCGTTAATACCAATCCAGTCAGCTTCCTTTAAGGCAACATCAAATACTTTTGGAAAATCACCTGAATCATATATTTCACCAGCAGCGGTATTAAACGGAAGTGATTTTGGTGTTATCATGTTCTTAAGACGTAGTTCGACTCTATCAATATTTAATTCTGCTGCTGCAACATCCATAAGACGTTCAATAAGATAGATTGACTCTGGTCTTCCAGCCCCTCTGTATGCATCAACGGGCACTGTATGACTATAGACACCCTTAACTCTATAATACAAATCCTTAATATCATAAACACCAGGGAGGACTTTTAATGCAGCATCAGTCGGTATATAGCCAGCATAGGTGAATAGATAGGCTCCCATGTTTGCAGTTGTTTCTACATTCATAGCTAATATATGACCATCATCATCAAACCCAAGGCGAGCAAGAGTTACGTGATCTCTTCCCATTGTATCTGTCAAAAATGCGTCCGTTCTTTCACCTTGCCATTTTACTGGCCTACCCAGTTTACGAGAAGCCCAGGCAACCATGCCATATTCAGGATAAACTGCACCCTTCATACCAAAACCACCACCAACATCAGAAGTAATTACTCGAACTTTATCCTTGCTCATCTTCAACACATCATTTGCGATGTGATCACGAACAGGCCAAACTCCCTGAGTTCCTGTATGCAAAGTTAATTTGCCCAACTCTTCATCGTAGCTTGCCAATGCCCCTCTGGGCTCCATTGAAGCAACAACAACCCTATTATTTATTAAATCTAAGGATACTACGTGTGAGCACTTTGAAAAAATTGATTGATTTTTTTCTTCATCTCCAAATTCCCACTCAAAGGCCAAATTATTTTGTGCCTCTTGATGAACCAATGGCTGCCCTTTATCACATGCAAGCCTAGTATTACATATTGATTGAAGCGGTTTATATTCAACCTCTATAATTTCTGCTGCTGCTTTTGCTTGTTCTAAACTTTCTGCTACAACAAATGCAACACTATCACCAACATGTAAAACACGGTCTATACAAAGTATTGGATGTTTTGGAAGAGGAGCCGCTGATCCATCTCTATTAGTCATTGGAACTAGTGTTGGAACATGATTTGCTTTGGCGTTTTCTAATTCTGATCCAGTAATTATATCTATAACTCCTGGTGAATTAATTGCCTTAGTTGTATCTATACTTATGATTTGAGCATGAGCATGTGGTGATCGAAGGACCCAACCCCATGCTTGTCCTGATAAATTCAAATCATCTGAAAACTGCCCCTTGCCGGTTAAAAATCGATCATCTTCAACTCTTGTTATGGACTGACTAAAACCAAATTTTGCCATTATTTACGCCCTTTGATAAACAATTGTGTTTATGATTAAAAATTCTGTTTATTTCTATTATTTCAGAATAACCTTATCTTAAAGTGGGAAATGAACCCATTCCCCAAAGTTTATGTATAATAAACTAACCTAGATCTTCTATCGAGATAAATGATTAAAATAATTGCCGACAACAAAGTAATTTTATATTAGTTAAACATTTATTTAGTTTTACACTTATGACACAAAACAAAAAACCTATAACTTACTATGCAAAATCGCATCCTAAATCAGGAACAATAGAATACCTTGAATCCGGCATTTGGTGGATTAGGATGCCTTTGCCTATGGCTCTTGACCATATAAATTTATGGTTACTTGAAGACAAAGATAGTTTTACTATTATAGATACTGGTGTTTGCTCTGAAGAGTCAAAGAACGTATGGGAAAAAATTTTAAAAGAAGTTGTAAAGCAAAAAAAAGTCAATCGCCTTATCGTTACACATTGCCATCCAGATCATGTTGGACACGCTGCATGGCTAACATCTAAACTTAATATTCCACTCTATATGCCACGAACAGAATGGTTATATGCAAGAATGTTGGCACTTGATAATGGACCTGAGTATATGGAAGCTTTTACAGAATTGTTTTTGCCAACAGGTTGTCCTGAAAAAATTCTTGAAGAAATAAAAAATTTTCCTCCTCTTTTCTCACAATATGCTGAAGTACCACCAAATGGTATAATAAGGATAAAGGAAGGAGATAGGATTACAATCGGAGATAGAACTTGGAAAGTTATAATGGGCTATGGACACTCACCTGAACATGCATGCCTAGTTAATGAGCGTGATGGATTATTTATATCTGGAGATATAGTATTACCACGTATCACTCCAAATATTGGGGTATATCCTGACCAGCCACAAGCTCAACCCTTAGCTGAGTATTATGAAACACTTAAAAAATTTTTGAGCCTGCCTAGTGACCTAAAGGTTTTACCTTCTCATAATGAACCCTTTCTTGGCCTACATACAAGAATAGTTGAACTTATTGAACACCACGATAATAGGCTTGAAAAAGTAAGAGAAACTTGTAGAGAACCTGTCACTGCATGGGAGATCACTAAACAACTATTCAATAACCGTACACTCACCTCACATAATGCAGTTTTTGCACTACCAGAATCACTTGCCCATATCAATGAGTTATTGTTGAGGGGCGAAATCAGAAAATATACAGACAACAGCGGTTTCTGTATTTATGAAAAAAATTAAAATAACAATTAATAACTTAATTAATCTAATCACCACCTATTTTTAGGAGCTTAAGACAAAGTGGAGAATTTTACACCAATATCATCCCTTTCTGGGGGGGCTATTATAGGTCTAGCAGTTGCAATTTTTCTGTATACACATGGTAGACCAGCAGGTGTTAGCGGAATTTTAATTGGCCTTTTTACTTGGCAAAAAAGAGATTATGCATGGAGAATAATTTTTTTCATTGGTCTTATTCTAGGTACTCTAATTTATAGATTGTCCTTTGGATTTGATGAAACAATCAGTATGTATGAAAGTCCAATTCTGTTGATAATTAGTGGCTTGCTGGTTGGGTTAGGAACGGCTTTTTCCGGAGGATGCACTAGTGGACATGGAGTTTGTGGCATTAGCAGACTTTCACCTAGATCCATAATAGCCACTGGCATTTTTATACTAGCTGCTCTTATTACCGTTACCATAACATTAAGAGTATGAGTGAGTTATATGGGTAAAAATGTGAGTGCACTCTGTGTTGGTCTTATATTTGGCTTCGGTCTTGGCTTGTCCCAAATGGTTAATCCAGAAAAAATAATTGGGTTTTTTAATTTAAGCGACGCTTGGGACCCCAGCTTAGCGTTTGTAATGATTGGTGCTTTAGCTATCAGCTTTATAGCATTTCGATATATCCCAAAGATAAAAAAACCATTATTTTCAAATAATTTTGAAATTCCAGAAGGAAAAATAATAAATACTAAATTGATATTAGAAGCTATAATTTTTGGAGTTGGCTGGGGAATATCTGGATTTTGTCCTGGACCGGCAATTTCCTCTATTTCATACGGTTACTTTGAAACTATAATCTTTGTTGGATCAATGATAATGGGAGCATTACTGGGAAAAATTATCATCAATAACTTCTGGAAAGAAAAAACATAATTCCTTAAATTCAGTATTCTAATATACAAAATTTGAAAACTTGAAAACCAGTATGAATTTTATTACATGAATTACACTCAATAAAATCCTAAGATAATTAAAAACTGATTTTTCTTGCTTTTGATATTTTTAAGTTATTGATTAATATAGTTAAATAATAAAAATTGTGCTTCCTTAGTATTTATTTTTATTGTATAATTAATTCCTCAGAGGAAAAAAATTTTCATATTAGAAATTGCATCTGAGGTCTTTTTTAGATAAATTTAAAAAATAGACATTTAATTGGGGGTGCCAATGTGCGGAATAGCAGGGATTATGTTTAAGAGTGGGGATGCTAGCAAGGAAACTGGCACAGCACTCATTGACATGCTTGGTTGTATTCAACATCGAGGGCCAGATTCCACTGGCTTTGCACTATACGGTGATGATCATACCGGGGAATTAAAATTACGATTCCACCTTAATGCAGGCAAAAATTCAAATGATACTATCGATCTAATAAAGGCTGCTCTAAAACAACATTCTGCATCTCTTATTGATGATGATCATACGGGTGACAACTATTGTGCAACTGTCAGCTTCACTGGAGATCTACAAAAGTTTGCCTACGCAATGGAGCATGCAGCCCCAAACGCAACGGTTCTATCCATTGGAGAGAAACTAGACATTGTTAAGGATGTCGGAGGTGCTCAGGATGTAGACAACAGGTATGATGTTGGTTCTTTCACGGGCACTCATGGCCTTGGGCATGTAAGACTTGCAACAGAATCTGATGTAAAACCTGAAGCAGCTCATCCATTCTGGGCAACAGGCTTCTCAGATGTTGCCATAGTACATAATGGACAAATTACAAATTACTGGAAAATGCGACGTCGTTTAGAACGGCGAGATTTTGAATTCAGAACAGATAATGATAGCGAGTTAATAGCGGTATATCTTGCCGATAAAATGGCACAGGGCACACCTCTAAAAAAGGCTCTTGAAACATCCATTACTGACCTTGATGGAACTTTCTCATTTTTAGTGTCAACCAAAGATGAAATAGGATATGCAAAAGATAACCTAGCTGCCAAACCAATGATTATGTACGAAAATGAAGACATAATTGCTATTGCTTCAGAAGAAGTCTCGCTTAATCGCTTGTTTCCAGGGCAAGCCTTGGACACACATGAACCACCACCAGGGAGTTTTGCTACATGGTCCAGATCGACTTAGCCAAAGACTCGGTCCGTGAAGCCAATGAAAAAATTCGCGAACTGGGTAAAAAAGGGGAAGATATAGATATTATTAATCCCGATGCCAGACATCATATCGGGGTAGGATTAACTGAACCCATTACTGTAAAGGTACATGGCTCTGCAGGCTATTTCTGTGCGGGGCTTACAGATAAAGCAAACTTCGACATAGAGGCAAATGTAGGCTGGGGCGTTGGTGACAATATGTATACTGGCTCTGTCATCGTTAGGGGTAATGCTGGAGCAATTCCAGGCGTTGCAATACGAGGAGCAGAAATAATTATACATGGAAATATGGGCTCACGAGCTGGACAAGTTATGAAAGAGGGCACTCTCTGTTGCCTTGGAAACGCAAATTTCATGGCCGGTTATATGATGTATGGCGGTCGAATCATAATATTAGGAGATTCTGGGGAACGTGTCGGAGAAGACATGTCAGCTGGTGAAATTTACGTTGCAGGAAATGTAACTTCGCTCGGATCAGACGCTAAACAAACGGACTTGGGTACAGAAGACGATCATGATGTCAGGGAATTTCTCGACCGGTACAAAATCCCTTTTACTGGAACTCTCAAAAAAGTTGTGAACGCTGGTACTAAGCTTCGCTATGCCAAAAGTGAAGAACAAGTCAGAAGCATCCCGTTTTTCACTTTCTCTGGAAATTCTGATTATTGGAATCCAAAAATCCAAGAAGATATTCACATAAAATCCCAGATTGGGCGCTATAGAGTAAGAGGCTACGGGGGGGCACGGCCACTTCCTCACTTTAACGACATAGCTTTTCGGAAAGATCTTTCCCGTGCTGGGGATGACCCAGACGTGATATCAAAGGTTGAGCTTTCCACAGAAGTGGGAGGAATGTATGGAGCAACCCCTTTAAAACTATCAATGCCAGTTATGATTGCTCCCATGAGTTATGGTGCCCTTAGTCGTTCTACCAAACAGGCAATTGCAATGGCATCAGCTATGTCGAATATAGCTGAAAATACTGGCGAAGGTGGCATGTCAGATGCACAAAGAGATGCAGCTGACCAATTAGTTTTCCAGATGCTCGGCGGACGTTTAGGTTGGAACATTCACGACATGCAACGTGCCGATGGATTAGAAATATATATTTCGCAAGGAGCAAAACCTGGTTTTGGTGGCCAACTAATGGCCAAAAAAGTAACCAAAGAGCTCGCAGAAATTCGTGGTATTCCAGAAGGTATAGATTTACGATCTCCCTCCAGACACCCTGATATTTTGGGTGCAGATGATCTTGTTATTAAAGTCGAAGAGCTACGAGAAGCTACAGGATATCGTGTTCCAGTAAGTGTTAAATTAGGTGCAGGCAGAGTAAGAGATGATATTAAGATAGCCTATAAAGATGGATTTGATTTTGTAGAATTAGATGGCATGCAAGGTTCCACTGGTGCTGGGGGAGCAGAAGTTGCTGAGTATGTTGGAATTCCAACCATAGCTGCAATAACAGAAGCTCTTGAAGCACTCGAAGAAATTGATGCAACTGGTAAACTAGAAATAATACTGATGGGAGGAATGCGTGACGGTATTGATATAGTAAAGTCATTAGCACTCGGAGCACATGCTGCTGCAGTGGGAACTTCTGTTCTTATTGCTGGAGGGTGCATAGCATGTATGCAATGCCATGTTGGCCAATGCGTTACTGGAATTGCCACTCAGGATCCAGAACACGAGAAAAGATACAAACCTGAGGTCGAAGCAAAGAATATTCATAGATATTTAGAAGGGCTTCGTTGGCAGATTGCTGCACTTACACATGCAATAGGACATAAAAGTGTTCATGATTTAAATCGCAACGACCTAGTAGCTTTAACTCCTGAAGCTGCAGAAATGACAAAATTACCCTACGCACCAGAATATAGGGAACGCGAAGATGCCCTAAGAGCACAAGTGAGTTAAATATGTCTAGAGATAAAACAAATAATTCAACTGCACCACGACCGTTAATGGCTGAATTACCTGACGATACTAGCGATCTGCATTTTGTACCTGCACCATGCCAAATCGCTTGTCCTGTTGGTACAGATGCCCCTTCATATATTGCCCACATTTGGGATGGTGAATACGAAAAAGCATACGAAGCAATTACTGCAACAAATCCTTTTAGTTCGATATGTGGACGAGTGTGTGATGCACCTTGCGAGCCTGCATGCCGCCGCACTGATTCAGACGGTCCAGTACAAATTCGTAACTTGAAACGATTTGTAATGGACAAGGTAGGTCATGATTATGACCCACCTCCTCTTTCAGTAACTCAAAAACAAACAGTAGCTGTTGTTGGCTCGGGCCCTGCTGGTATGGTCGCAGTTCATGACCTGTGTGAATCTGGCTTTGAAGTTCATCTCTATGAAATGACAGATCGTCTTGGTGGAATGATGATATGGGGTATTCCCGCGTTTCGTTTACCCCAACATGTTATTCAAGAAGATATAGATAGACTGACCCAAAGGTGTCCAGGCCTGAAGGTTCATCTAAATACTGCTCTTGGTACAGATATTTCTCTGGATGAATTAAAACAACGCCATGACGCAGTCATTTTGGCGATCGGTTCCTGGTGGGGCAAAAAAATGGAAATACCTGGAGAAGAAGATGAGCGAGTCATCGATGGTGTTCAGTTTTTAAGGGATATCAATGCCGGGGCAAGACCAGAGATGCCAGAAACAGTCGTTGTCATAGGTGGTGGTGATGTAGCAATGGATGCATGCAGAGCTGCTTTAAGACTCCCAGGTTGTGAAAAAGTAAAGGTAGTATATCGACGTGGATCAGAAGATATCCCCGCACGAAAAATTGAGCTTCAGGGAGCAATAGAAGAGGGAATTGAGTTTATATATAATACCCAACAGATTGCTATTGAGCCAACTAATTCTGGCCTAAACCTTCAATGCGTAACAACTGAAGCTGGGCCCCCAGATGAAGATGGAAGAAGCAGACCGGTTGTTGTTGAAAATTCTGAGCATTTCATTCCTTGTGGTATGGTAATTGCAGCCGTAGGCCAACAAGGAAAATGCGAACATCTGAATAAAAAAGGTATGATGCTCACAGACCGCGTAGACACCAATTGGGAAAATATGAGAACAGATGATCCAAAAGTCTTCGCCGCTGGAGATGGAGCATTTGGTGGCTCTACAATAGTTATGGCGATGAGTCATGGTCAGCGTGTTGCATACTATGTTAAAGCATTTTTAGAAGGTCGTGACAGTCCATTACCATATAAAACACCTTACAAAACTCGCCGTGTCCCTGTGGCCCAAGATCAACTTTGGGAAAAACTCCCAGTTCAAGAGCCCGTCTTTCATGGTGTTGGGGAAAACCCTGTAGAGTTCCCAGAAATCGAAGATACTTATGGGCGTGAGGATGCTCTTAAAGAAGCTGCCCGCTGCTACAGGTGTGATGCCGAAACTGGAAGTACAGATTATGCAGTAAAACATAGAGAAGATATCTTTACTATGGCCCGTACAAACCCTTTGGATCATAACAAGCTTAAAGATACTCTCAAAGAAAGATTAGGGGCTCGTAAAAATCCTTACCCCGATGAACGACTGGCAACTCTGGATGATTTAGCATTCCTTCCTGCAAATCTCTCTAGGTTAGTTATAGATCCTTATCGAGAAGCATGTAATACGAAAACAGAACTCGGCGAAGGTAAAATGTCTCTTTCTAGCCCTTTCCTCGTTACGGGTTTTGATGATGCAGAAAGCGATGTAAAAAGAGATGTCGGACGTGGGTTGGCACTTGCAGATTGTGGTTATTTAGGGATCAAACCCCTTAACGATGAAATTCCTTGGATCCAATTGGTAATACCAGATCAAATTGAGCCAAGTGGTAAGGCCAGCGGCTTGATTTATTCAATTGGACATAAATTTAAGCCAGTTGATGCAAAAAGACTTAACGAAAACCAACTTCTTGGAATATCTGTATCTTCTTCGCAAACTTTACAGGAAGCTATACCTTTTGCCCTAGAGAACAATTTTGATGTCCTGTTACTAGATGCAACAGGTGCACTTGGATCTCCATGGAGCGAGCTAAAAGGTAACCCCGACATATCCATACTAAGGGACGCTGTAAATATTTTACGAGAGCTTGATAGAGAAGAAGAAATAGACCTTGTATATTTTGGTGGACTTCGTTCCGGAACTGATGCTGCAAAAGTAATCGGTTTGGGAGGAAAAGTAGTGGTTTACGGTGTGGTAGCAGGACTTGCTGCAGGTGGCCAGATAACTGACCAGCATAGTATGCACTTTGAAGCTGATAGAACGAGTGACGATCGAAGCGAGGGTGTTACGTCCATACTTAAGGCATGCGCAAATGAAGCTTCCATGATGGCACGATGTACAGGAAAAACTAATTTGATGAATATTGAGCCCGAAGATATGCGTGCCATTAGTTCGGCAACAGCAAAAGCTACCGGAATACCAGTAGCAGGTAATGCAGAGTAAATACTCTTATACAAATTCTATATGTGGGTTTTTATTAATCTAATATTTAGTCTGACTTAATCTATTGATTGTGTGATTATACCGTCATCATTATTCAAACTTCTCTGATCTGAACTTTCTGCTTGCGGTGACATAACAATAATTACTATTGAACCCCCGAGTGTTCTACTTTCGATCTGAATGTTAGCTACTCTGCGATCTCGGGAAAATGCCAGAATACTGATGTCAGTCTGGACACTAGTAATATGCTTCCACCCAAACCTAGGCATTTCCTGCAAATATCTGGCAAAAGCATCACTGGCAGAATCTGATATTGAAATAACAAGTCTACCCGTCCAGTAATCACCGCCTCCAAGGACTAGACTCCGATCAACGTCTAAACGGGCTCCTTTTGGGATTGGAACATCAGTTATAGGTTGGAATGTTTGAAGAACTGAATCTTCTGAATCTTTGTTGCTTGGAGCATCACTAGCCGGTAAATTTGGCAAAGTGCCGCAAGCCGCCACAAAAAAAGTGATGGCAAGGATAAAAATAAGTTTATAGGGCCGAACAAAGCCGAATCGATGTTCCATGACTCATACTACCATTTAAAGGTATTTTGGCCAAAGTTTCTTAAAAATATATATCAGACTAATCTTTTCGCAAGGGAACAAAATATAATCAGTAAAATTGTCCGCCCCAATCTGTAAAGATAATCAACTGAGAATTGGTAAACTTTAGGTATGAACTGGTGCGGTCGAGAAGGGTTTGATGCCTGTTCCACGCACCATCAGCTCATCAGCATAAGCAATATCAATATGTTACGGGAGCTGTTAATCCTGTCAAGCAGCAGAAAGTGTCTACCCTTTTGTCTACCCTAACCACATCCACTCAAAGGTTACCATCAGTTGTCTTTGGAATAACACATACAGGGATCATGAGGGGGAATAGCTTAGAGTACAGGACAGACTATGGGGATATAAATTAACGGTTATCAGTATGGGGAACATAAAGTTAAACCCAAGGTTAAAATGACAGTTAAACCTTCTTTAAAAGATAAAATATAAAAACAGTTTAACTGCTATGTTTAACTTCTTTAGGTTATTTCCCTAAAAATATATTCCTCTCTAACACCCTAACTTATAGGTTTTACTATTCATTCGTTTCATAGGGTGGGGCATGTGTGTGCCAGTGCCCTCCCACACGTTATGTATGATGGGTAGTTACACAGAGGAAAGGGTGAATATGGTAACCACTATTTGATTAAAGTGGTTGTGACGAGATGAAATTCATTATTTGTAGAGTCTGGATAATACTTCCCGATTAATATTCTGAGGTGTAGTTAGACCTCAGTATGGAAGTAGTCGATAAGACTATTTTGATGACGAGATTTATTTAAATCTATCCTTTTCTACTCAGAAAGTATTTCTTCAGGATCTCTGTACTTTATTGCACCTTCATATTCTGAGTCAATTTT
>PBVE01000009.1 GCA_002728135.1 Rhodospirillaceae bacterium | reverse complement strand
TGCAAGTAATGCTAACGTTGCATGAGCATAAATTATCTGCATTTTCACCCCGTAATTCTCTGTTCAAACCTACTCCACAGTTACTGATTTCGCTAGATTTCTTGGCTGGTCTACGTCAGTGCCCTTACAAACTGCGGTATAATATGCCAGTAGCTGAATGGGTATTGTATATAAAATTGGAGCTATAAATTCATCTGCCTCTGGCATTTCAATTGATTTATATATTAACCCATCCAATTCATTAATACCCTTCTGATCACTAAGCAAAATCACCCTAGCTCCTCTTGCCGCTGCTTCTTGTATATTGGATGCTGTTTTATCAAATAATGGACTTGAAGGTGCTAGGAAGATAACCGGAGTTCCCTCTTCTATAAGTGCAATTGGACCATGCTTCATTTCCCCAGCCGCATAACCCTCAGCATGAATATAGGATATCTCTTTTAATTTAAGTGCCCCCTCTAAAGCAATTGGATAGGAAGAGCCTCGCCCTAAATAAAGAACGGTTTTTACCTCAGATAATTCATCAGCAATCTGAGTAAATCTATTAATATTTTTTAGTAAGTCTGATGTTAGAACAGGTAATTGTTCAAGTAAATTTGCCAACCTGGCACCATCTTTCTCTGATATAGAACCACGTCTCATAGCAAGTCCAATACTAAAACAAGCTAAAGCAACTAGTTGTGTAGTAAATGCTTTTGTTGACGCAACCCCAATCTCAATACCGGCACGGGTTGGCAAAACTAAATCAGATTCACGAGCCATCGTACTCTCGGCAACATTAACTACTGATATAATTTTTTGTCCATGATTTTTTGCAAAATTTAATGCGGCTAATGTGTCCGCAGTTTCACCAGATTGAGAAATAAATAAGGCTGTTCCATTTTTATTTAGGGGTGACCCACGATAACGAAACTCTGAGGCTATATCTACGATTACGGGAATCCTAGCTATGCTTTCCATCCAGTACCTTGCAGTCAGGCCTGCATAAAAAGAAGTGCCGCACGCTGTAATATATAACTGATCAAAATCAAATAAATCTTCGCTATTATTAGGTAAAAAAACTTTTCCTCCGGAAGAATTGTAATAACTATTAAGAGTATCCCTAATTACTCTTGGCTGTTCGTGAATCTCTTTCTCCATAAAATGCTGGTAACCACTTTTATTGGCCATTTCTTCATCATGTTCACTCTCATGAGAAATTCGATTAACAGTCCTATTTTTTCCATCAAAAATCTCTGTAATACCTGGACGAAGAACCGCACAATCACCCTCCTCAAGATATGAAACAGTACGTGTGAATGGAGCCATAGCAAAAGCATCAGAAGCCAGAAAACTTTCTTTTTCATTCGACCCTACTGCTAGTGGAGAGCCTCTACGTGCCCCAATTAAAAGGTTTTCATATCCTGCAAAAATTATCCCAAGAGCAAAGGCTCCTTTGAGCTTTTTAAGGGCAGCAGCAACAGCTTCTATGGGTTCATGTCCTTGTTCTAATAAATGATGTATTAACTTTGGTATGACTTCACTATCTGTATCCGAACAGAATTTATGCCCCTCAGACTCTAGCATAGACTTCAAACTGGAAAAATTTTCGATTATACCGTTATGAACTACCGCGACTGATTCCGTTGCATGTGGGTGTGCATTTATACTACTAGGCACGCCATGGGTCGCCCATCTTGTATGACCAATTCCGATATTTCCATAGATAGGGCTCTTCTCTATCAACCCTTCAAGGTTAATTAACTTTCCTGCCGCTCTACAAATAGCTATTTGTTTATCAAAGATTGTTGCCACACCTGTAGAATCATAACCGCGATATTCAAGTCTCCGCAAACCCTCTATTAATCGAGGAGCTGCTGCTGTCTCTCCAACTAGACCAACTATCCCACACATCTAATCACTCTCAAATCACAGCTAACTATCATCATTTTTATTTTCTCTTTTTCTACGACGTGCGGCCGCACCTGACCGTTCTTCCTGCTTTGCTCTAGCTACAACAATAGAGTCATCAGAAACATCTTTGTTTACAACGCTTCCAGCTCCAACTATGGATCGATCTCCAATGTTTAATGGTGCTATCAGCGAGCTGTTTGACCCAATGAAAACCTTATTACCAATTTCTGTTTGTGATTTTTTATAACCATCATAATTACAAGTGATAGTTCCTGCTCCTATATTAGAATCCGAACCAATATTTGCATCACCAATATAGCTTAAATGATTAATTTTTGTTTGATCCCCTATCCTAGCCATCTTAACCTCAACAAAATTACCAATTCTGGTATTGTTTCCTATATTGGTGTCAGGTCTCAAACGAGCGAATGGACCAATTATAGCATTCTCTCCAACTTTGACGCCTTCTAGGTGACAAAATGCTCTAATACGAGACCCAGACTGAATAGATACAT
This sequence comes from Rhodospirillaceae bacterium, assembly GCA_002728135.1. GTDB lineage: Bacteria > Pseudomonadota > Alphaproteobacteria > UBA828 > UBA828. Next base: position 70,306 of record PBVE01000009.1, on the reverse strand, counting down.
TTGGGCCAAAAAAAACATTCGGCTCAATTGTAACATTCTCCTCAATTAAGGTGTCCGAACTAAGCCATACTGTAGAGGGGTCAATCATCTCAACCCCAGATTCAAGTGCAGCGACACGTAGACGCTGCTGCATTATCTTTTCTGCCTCTGCTAATTGGACTTTGTCATTAATACCATAAATTTCAGTTTCATCTTCTACCTCCATATGAATACATTTATGACCATCATTAAAAGCGTGGCTAAATATGTCTGTAAGAAAATACTCATTCTTTGAATTATGATTATCTAATTTATCAAGTTGTTGACTGAGAATTTTTGCATTACTTACAAATATTCCAGAATTACAAATCTCTATATTTTTTTCTTCTTCTGTCGTTTCAACATGCTCTACAACTCTTGATACCAAGTTATCAGATTCACAGACAATACGACCATAACCTTGTGGATTTTTTGGTTTAAAACTTAAAATTGCAATTCCTGCCTCTTGATTTCTATAATTTTCAATCAAAGTATTTAATGTATTGATGGTTATCAGAGGGACATCACCATACAATACTAAAATATCACCGTCGTATTCGCCTATTGATGGTTGAGCTACTTTGAGAGCATCCCCTGTACCAAGACGCTCAGATTGAATGACAAATTCTATGTTTGGCCATTTTTCACTTATAGGATTGATAATTGTTTTTATTTCTGGGCCTATTACAACTACTTGCTTATTCTGATTGATACCGTCTGCCACAGACAAAACATGTTCTAAAATAGGCCTTCCGGCAAGACAATGTAAAACCTTTGGCAGAGACGATTTCATGCGAGTCCCCCGACCAGCAGCAAGTATTACAACAGCAATTTTATTCATAATAAAATTTAAAACTCCGTATAATATTTTATCAATTGCCTGACTGCCAAAATTCTTATTTATCTTGTTATACAGACAACATATGGCATAAAAAAGATATATCCTAAATATCTTATAAACTTATCTTTATTGCATGACCTAAATTTATTCGAACATAAATTTTACAGTGAGTATAACATTTTGAAACAAACAATTGATACCATACTGCTTGATTTCGATGGAACAATTTTTGATACGGCTCCTGATTTAGTCGGTGCCCTCAATACAATATTGCAAGAAAGATCATTACCACCTGTAGATTTGGAGGAATTCAGATTTATGGCAGGAGCCGGTGCTCTTTATCTTGTTCAGAATGCATTTAAATTATACAATCAAAATATTTGTTTAAAAGAAATAACAAATGAACTTATTTCAAATTATTATGCACGCCTCACCCTTCTTACAAAACCATTTCCAAATGCAATCGAAACCATAAAAAAACTAAAAGATGACGGTTATACTCTTGGAATTTGCACGAACAAACCTAGTTTAGCTACCAATAAAATCTTAGATCATTTCGAATTAAGACGTTTATTTAACGTAGTAGTTTGTGGTGATCAGGTAGAAAATAAAAAACCACATGCCGATCATCTTCTTTACACTCTTCAATTGATGAACAAAGCGATTAGAAAAGCAGTAATGGTTGGTGATACAGAAGCTGATGTTTTATCAGCACATAATGCAGGTATACCAGTAATCATTACTGATTATGGATATAGCCCAATTCCTTGCGGACAGCTCGGGGCAGATCTCGTAATTTCTGATTTTAGTGAATTGCCAAAAAGTTTAAGAATGATAGAGACCAAGTTCTGAGCCTCCCTTGCACTTTGAATTTAAATTTGACTTTCTTCATCTGAAGATTTGTTATGAACAGACTCTGAATGGGGAATATTAGAACCTGAAACTATCCACATAGATAAGATTTCAGTAACAGTAAAAAATTTATTGATACTCTCAATAGTCAGCTGTGAGGATAACTCTTTAGATGATAATGCAACGTCCAATTCCACTACTAGATCTCTATCATCATCAATATATGCCTTGCACCAACGATATCTTTTATTCCACTCATTAACGTTAACTTCACTAAATTCGCTTGGAATTGGATAATATGCTCGAAACATTAAATCATTGTCTTGCTCAATGTAGAAATTAACTATTCTTCCTCTTGACTTTATTTTTAGTAGTACATCGCCGTCATCATAGTCTTTTCTCTCGGCAATTTTGTACCCTTCATTCTCTAAAAATTCATAAAATAGGGATAGATCTCTTGCCAAAAGTGATCCCCCATGATGCTGCGTATTATTTCCCTCAGTCAGATATTTATAATTATCTCCAGCAGAAAAAGATGAAGAATCAGGTGTTGTTGGTTGCCCAGGTTTAAGGGAATGTAATTGTGTTTTATCTAAATTAGCAAGTGCATCAGGCTCATGAACATAAAAGGCACCTACTATAGCAGCAACCATAAAAATTATTGATGCGTGAATAGCTAACATTTCAAAACCCCAATATTGTCATCATGAGTTTTTACTGCATAGCTTTGTCAAAAATATGGCAAATACAATAATTGTAATTTCTTAAGTGAAGGCATTCAAGGTTATGTATGCAACAGTAGTTCATAATGTTTATAGAGCATATCGGTCATATTTTTGTCTGAATTCAGACAAATTTTTGCCTACTTTATCATTATTATATGTGAAGAAATTTTTGGTAGGTACATTTTGGCCAAATCTAAAATATCATAATGATTATTTCATATAAGGTATGAAGGAAAAAAATTAATGAATAGAAAGATACTTATAATACTTGGAGTTTCTGTTTTTATCATTTCAACAACAACTGTTGCTATCTCAATGGCAACTGCAGAATCAGAAAAAAAATCATGTAGATATACTGAGGATGGATATTATATTTCTCCTAAGGGTGAAATCAGTGCATTTGGAACTATGGATCATGCAGCAAAATGTGCAGCAAAGGGTGAACTTCCTAGCAAAGTACAAGAAAGACTTGGCCAGTGGGGCAGCAGAGATCGTGCCAATGCTATTTTACAAATTAATCTTGATGCCCAGACTAAAAACATTAATGAGTAATCATTATTATCTGCATGAACTTTGGATAACTAAAATTAATTCATAAAGCTATGGTCAAGAAATATTAAGATAAGTCATGTTATACATCTAAATATTGCTGATTAATCTGGAACCAAACCACAGGTTAAACCTCCATCTATGGTCAATGCTATTCCTGTGATCCAGCGTGCTTCATCTGACCCAAGATAAATAAAACCAGCTGCTATATCATTAATATTACCCTCCCCAAGAGGGTGTAGGCGTCTAAGTCGATCTTTAAAAGCCTTAGGATCATCTAGTTGTGCCAAATGATAATCAACCATAGGGGTTTGCACCCAACCTGGGCAAACACAATTAACCCTTATATTATCTTTTGCACCGTCCAAAGCCATACACTTTGTTGCCATAACTACTCCTGCTTTTGAAACACCATAACTTACTTGGCCTGGTGTACCTATTAAACCAGCTATAGATGCTGTATTTAGAATAACCCCGCCACCGTTCTCTCTAAAGTGGGCCCAGATTGCCCTAGACATACTATAAATACTGGTAAGATTAACATCCATTTGACGCTCCCAATCAGTCTTGGAAATTTCTGTCGCATCCCCTATAACTGCCTGACCAGCGTTATTTATTAAAATATCAATCTTGCTGTAATTTTCAAAAATATCTGAGAAGAACTTTTCTATCATTTGAGAATCGGTGACATCCAGTTCTCTGGAAGACCCTTGGCCACCTTTTGAAATTATTAATTTTAGGGTATCATCGTTAGATTTCTTTGATAGCCCTGCACATATAACAAAAGCACCTTGATCAGCGTATTTTTGTGCAGTTGCTCTGCCTATTCCACTCCCAGCACCTGTAATGATTGCAGTTTTTCCAGCTAATCTCATATTTTTCTCCAACTTTAGTATGATTAAGAAAATATAGATAAATTTTTAGTTATATAATGCTTAATATTATTTGGAGCTCGTCCTAATACATTTTTAACATCAGAAGTTACGTTACCCACATTCAAATCCCTAAATTCTCTAAACCATTCCAAGATTTCATCAATAAACCATGTATCAACACCGGTTTTTTTCATTATTTCAGTATATTCATCATCTGTAATATTATTAAAAGAATATTTGTTCCCTGAAATATGAGTTATTATTTCAGCTACTTCTCTATATGTTAAAAGATCAGGCCCTGTTAGATTAAATACCTTATTCTGAGGGCCTTCTGATGTGATCAATGATGCGGCCACATGCGCAATATCTAACGCATCAATAAAAGCATATTCGGCTCCCTCTAATGGTAAACAAAATTTCCTGTTAATATTGAAACCTTGAGTATCACCATGTAGATTCTGCATAAAAGCATTAGGTCTAAGTATACTCCAATTCAATCCTGATTGCTGAAGAAACTCTTCTGATAAAGAATGTAAACGTTGAAGTTTGGTTCTTCCTATACGACTTGCGTTTGGAACCGATACTTTAACTAATTTTTTTACACCAAGTTCTTGAGCAACCTTAATTACGTTAATTTCATGCTCTGCCATCTGGTTGCCAGGGGAACAAGTCAAAAAAACCGAATCACATCCATCCATTGCTTGAACTAAAGATTCATAATTATCGAAATTTCCACTCCTCCATTGATTATTTCCAATATCAAAGTAACTTTCAGGTTGTGACCTCCCAAATGCTCTGAATTCTTCATTTAAACTATTTAAAACATTACAAAGTAACTTACCTATAGTCCCACTTGCACCAGCAACAAATATCATTTTAATTATCCAGTAAAAATTGATATAAAATGTTTCTCAAGAAATATATTCTATTACCTCATTTTTAATGAATGATTGCAAAATGAAAATAGAAAACTCGACAATATTAATCACAGGTGCAGCTGGGGGAATAGGTCAGGCATTAGTTCAAGAATTTATATCACGTGGAGCAAAACGAGTTTATGCAACTGATTTGGGAACTGTCTTAGATAACAATACTAGGTGGTCTAAAAAAGTAATTCCAATTGCTCTAGATGTAACCTTGGAGGATGAAGTAACTTCCATTCTAGAAAGGTGTTCTGATGTGAATATATTGGTAAATAATGCAGCAATTATCGACTTCTCTGGTTTTATTAATTCTAAGGAATTAACGAAAAGTAGAAAATTATTCGAAGTCAATTTTTGGGGATATATAATTTTGGCCCGGGCCTTTGCACCAATACTGAAGAAAAATGGTGGAGGAGCAATAATCAATATATTGTCTGAGGCTGCGAGGGCCAACGCACCATTTGTTGCTGCATACTCAGCTTCAAAAGCTGCAGCATGGTCGTTCACTCAAGCATTACGAGCAGAATGTAGATCTCAGCATACCCACGTACTTGCCGCTTTCCCATCCTCAACAGATACCAAAATGATCGAGGACCTAGAGGGGGAAAAGGAAATACCAATGGAAATTGCCAAAGGGATTTTAGATGGATTAGAAAGTGGGCTTGAAGATGTATCTGTTGGGAAACACTCAATATACTTTGAGAAATTAATGAGAGAAGACCCTAAAAAGGGAGAGTTAGAATTTGCTCAATTCCTTCCCGGAGACATATCTATCCCAGATTAAAAAATTATCTAGCACAAGGTCTTTTTAAATTAGTCAGGGACTATAAGTAGTTTTTTTGCCTCTTCCAATTCGGTGTTCTCATTAACAGGCTTTAAAGAGTTTGGATCTGAGATTTGAATGTCCAAAAATTTGTTAATCTTCTTCTTTTTTTGCTGCCAATCTTGCCAATCAAAATCTGCCAATTTCTTTACCTCTCTAAGCTTTATATTTTAAAAGCGAATCTTAAGTTCTCGTTAGTCTATTAACAGTATAATTCAAAAAGATTACTGGGATAACCCCTGTAATCACAATCATTAATGCAGGCAGAGCAGCTTCTTCAAGAAGCTCGTCTTTAGCAAATTGATAAAGATAGGTCGCCAGCGTTTCAAAATTAAATGGTCTTAAAAGCAAAGCCATAGGTAATTCTTTCATAACATCTACAAAGACTAACAGGCCACCAGCTAGAATTGAGAGTCTGATCATTGGTAGAACAATTTTTACTGAGCGATCAAAAAAATTAGCACCTAATAACTGACTGGCCTCAACTACATTTTTAGGAATTTGATTGAGACCTCTGCTAACAGCACCGTATCCAACAGCCTGGAATCTCACAACACATGCCACGATTATTAAACCAATACCACTACCAAACCAGCCACTATACTTAAGATTAAAGAAATTCGAAAAAATTCCTGCAATGGCAGCATCTAAATGTCCAAAAACAGAAACAACACCTATAGCTAGAATTGTTCCTGGAAAAGCATACCCTATAGAGGCGAGTCCCACCAAACGCCGCATAAGGAAATCACCTTTATAATTCGCCGTAAATAACATTACAGATGATAGAAAAAGAACTAAACAAGCAACAGAAATACCAATCAATAAACTATTTAGTGCTGCCGCCCCAAGTTCAACGTTGAGGTCAACACTATATCCCTTTACTATGAAACCTAATAAGACACCAACTGGTAAGAAAAAACCAATTATTATTGGTAGACAACAGACGATCCAACAACCCGCTACCTTTAATCCACTCAGTTTTGTTGGAGAAATTGATTTAGATTTTTTAGTTGTGTCGGCAAATTTTTGGCGAGCCCTGGAAATTACCTCCATCGCTATGAGAAGAATTATAAAAACAAAGCATAAGCATGCAATTTGTGCAGCTGCTGTGATATTATTCATTCCAAGCCAAACATTGAATATACCTAGGGTAAGTGTTTCTATTGCAAAATATTCCACCACCCCAAAATCTGATACAGTCTCCATTAAAACAAGGGCTAAACCTGCAGCTATAGCAGGCCTTGCAATTGGGAGGGCTACAGCGATAAAGATATTTCTATTTGCTAACAAGCCGACATCAAAAAACGAACTTGGAATAAGCAAAAATGATACACGAGCCATAACATAAACATATGGATATAGAACTGCACCCATTAAAATACAGGCACCCGGCAAAGAACGTATTTCAGGAAACCAGTAATCTGTAGCTTTTTCCCAACCAAAAAGCCACCTTATTCCAGTCTGGATTGGGCCAGAAAATTCCAAAAAATCAGCGTATGTGTATGCTATTAAATAGGCAGGAATTGCGGCAGGTAACAATAATAGCCATTCAAAAACTCTACGGAACTTGAAATCATATTTAACTACAATCCATGCCGTTGAAACTCCAAAAATCAGAGATACAATTGCTACACCTAACATTAAGCCCAATGTGTTAAGAACATATCGAGGGATAACACTATCTATTAAATGCTCCCAAAGCCCTTCGCTGTTTCCGGAAGCAACATAAAAGATCGCTACAATTGGTGCTAACAATACTAAGGTAAAAAGTAGCGCTAAGGTTTGCCAACCATTTGATCGAAGACCAAGGAAATTATCCTTAATTACCTGAGAAAACACCTACCATCCTATTACATCAATTATTTTCTGAGCCTCTGGTGCAAGAACTGCTATTTTTCCAATTGGCATCTTATCTTCCTTGAATTTTCCCCAAGAGGCAAGTTCTTCTGATAAAGGCACATCTGTTCTAACAGGATATTCGAAATTTATCGAAGCATATAATTCTTGTGCTTTATCTGAGATTAAAAATTCCAAAAACTTAACAGCTTCTTTTTTATTTTTCGAATACTTTGCGACTCCGCCACCTGAGATATTTATATGAGTTCCTCTATTTCCCTGATTTGGAAAAATTATATCAACATTATCAGCCCAACTACGGTGCTCAACTTTCTCAGAAAATTTAAGTTTTCCATAATAGTAATGATTTATAATTGCTATATCACAAATACCTTCTTGAATTGCCTTAACTTGGGCTCGGTCATTACCCTGAGGCCTACGAGCAAAGTTATCTCGCAGACTTTTAGCCCATTTCTTTGCTTTCTCGTAACCATGTGCATGAAGAATTGAAGCTAATAGGGCACGATTATATACGTGACTGCCTGGTCTTGAACAAATTCTCCCTTCCCACTCTTTGTTGGATAAGTCCTCATAATCTTTTATATTGTTTACATCACTAGATTGCTTTGAAACAGCGATCACACGAGCTCGCTTGGAGAAGGCAAACCACTTATTATCTTTGTCTCTTAGATGAGGGGGGATTGAGTTTTCTAGTAAAGAGGATTGGACCACTGCTAGTAAATCCTTATCCGCGTATACTGATAATCTTGCAATATCAACTGTAAGTATTACATCAGCAGGGCTTAATTCTCCCTCTGCCTGCAAACGTTGTGCTAAACCCTTTGATGCATAAACAATATTAACCTTTGTCCCGCTTTCTTTCTCATAAGCCTCTATAAAAGGGGATATTAAAAATGGCTGACGATGTGAGTAAATATTTAAATCGGCCAGACCTACTGTAGGTAATATAATCAGTCCTAAAAAAAGACCTAACAAAGACATCGATAAGGGAATTTTGTACATTGGACTCTCATTTTACTTTAAATAGTTGAGTATTTTGTTTTGGTATGATTTTTTTAAATGATGGCCTAATACCACCAGTAAAAATTTGATAGAATTCTAGAAATGGATACAAAAATATATGCTGAATCTTATGCACTTTCTTGGAAGTCCCTGAGATGCCAAATATAATCCGTTCTTTTCTTCTAGTTGTTACATATAAACTTCCATTTATTCTGTCCCATATAGACAATACAGCACCAAAATTTTGATCCCGATGTTCGATTAGTAAAGAATGATGTATCTGATGTTGTGCTGGAGAAATCAACCACTTTTCAAATTTCTCCCCGTATGAAAGCCATACATGGGAGTGACGTAAATTAGAACCTAATAAATTGAAAAAGAAAAGAAAAATACTGACACTTACAACAGTAAGTAGCTCTACTTGACTACCAAAGAAATAAACAAAAATCGCTAACACAATACTTTTACTTATGACACTGCGTATTGCAAAAATTATAGCTTCTACAGGATGTGTTCTATAGACAGTGAATGGAGTTAAGACTTCTGCAGTATGATGAACTTTATGAAAACACCAAAGTAGGGGTACTCTATGAAGAGCTTTATGAATAATATATTTTGTCCAGTCATCAACAAGAAACATGGACACTGAGAAAACAACTGCTACGGCCCAATCTGGAATTGATCCAGTTATATAAATTCTTCCGTCAAAAACTATATGTAACCATTCGAAAATTATAGTTGTTAAAGCTACAGTAGATAGCAAGAAAGGGGCTATCGAAAGTATAATAAATCTACTTATTAGCAAAATCTTATAATCAGCAAATGAAGAGGTACTAAGCCATATACGTCGTGAAAAAAGCATCATCAATATTTTACGAATATCAACTGTCTTATTTGAAGATCTAAACTGAAAAATTATGATAAAAAATGCTAGAAAAAAACTCGATGCCAAATAACCAATAAAAATACGTTTTTGGGGATTAATTAAAGGTTCCCATATTTGGTTTATATAATCATCAATAATCTCAAACATCTAAACACCAAAATAGTCTCAGCAGGTCTGATATTTAACCAGACCTGCTGAGAGGGGAGTCCCAATGGAACCAGGGGGGGTTAAACCCAGACCATTGAGGGGGGAAAATTCAACTAATCATTTTCTGCACTAGCACCATCACCCAATGAACCAGCAAGGGATGAAATATCTTCCATCATATTATTACTGAGTACTGAAATTGGGAATTCAGCAGCTAGCAGCTTCTGTAATTTAAGCATATGGAGCATATACTCGCCCCATGATGAACCCTGATCCTTCTGATAAGCACCTTTACTATCGATATCAACAACTTGGCTAAGGTTTGGTAGTAGTGGGCCATAGCCGATTAAACGATTTATACGTGCCGCTATTCCTCCAAGATTATCTTTACCTACTTGCAGAGATAGACTAAAACCCTTCAATTCACCCCAATGTTTATAGTAGTTCAGAGAAATCTTAGATATACTCTCGCCTGTGTCTAGAGCCTTCTGGATGGCTGCCATATCTTTGTAGACTGAACCAGCATATTTAAAAGTAGCTTCAGCAAGAACAGCCTCCCAATTAGATGAAATAGTTGAAGCATAATCAATAAGCTCCGACCTCTGTTCATCTGAAAGTTTGTTTCCGTCGGCAGCTATAATGACCTTACGACCGTCGAGATATGCTCCCATTATGTTGTGGAGATAACTAGTTTTACCACCCTTATCAAAGGATGCAGCATAATAAGCGGGCCCAAATACCATTTCTGTCTTTAGATCAACTACACCATCATTGTTGTGATCTGCGTATTTAAGGGCATCAGCAGGATCTTTAGATTTTGATCCTAATTTGGCAATCTCATATACTTGCTTTGCCGTCAATGCCATTGTATGGGCTGGAGCACCAAAATACCCAAATGCCTCATCCCATGAATGTTCTTTACCAGTGTATGCAGCACCATCTTTATAAGGCTTGTCATTTGGTTTATTTTCTGCGGTCAACTTCTCATCCAGGTAATTATCAACAGCTTGGTTATAGGAAACAGCTCCCATTACAAACTTCGAAATTAACTGTGGATAATTATATCCTGTATGAATATCAACACCGCCATTAACTCGTGATGCCTTATTTATCCAAAACTCAACAAGTTCCGCACCTGTCATATTTCCAGGCATACCTGCAATCTGGCCAGAATAAGTTTTTCCAGATAGATTCTTTCCACCTGAAATATCATCAACTTTTTCCTGCTTTATAATAAAAACACCCTTTGATTTAGGTGCAATTATTTCTCGTCCTTTTTCACTGCTTGAAAAGTAAGACAGCATCTTATCTTCAATTACGGTTGATGATTTAGTATTTTCTGTTCCCTGACTAGCAAGAACCTTTATAGAGTCATGCAGAACATGCCTTGCAATCTGCCCTGTGTAAGAAACAGAAGTATTCTTACTTCCCTCATATCCTTTAACGGTTACGGGAAAACCTGAATATACATGACCATCAGAATATGCAGACCCTGATATTAATGAACCAGCTAGAGCTATAGCCCCAACACCAACAATTCGACTCATTATTCAAATCTCCCAAAATTCTGTGTTATGCGTCATCAAAAGTGTGACATTAGTAAACAATTTATAATCTATAACATCTTTATTGAGAATGCAAATGAGAAGCATTCGCAATAATAATATTATATCTATCAGAAAAAAAAATGAATATCAAGCCCAGTAAATAATAGAAAAAAAATTTTAATGGGTTATTAATTGTTTTCTGAAAAAAATACCAAGGACAGCATTTGTTTAAATCATATAGAATTCTTATTTTCTTTATATTGCTCTTAGGTCTTCCTATTTTTAGCAAAAGCTCAATCGTTTATTCAGACCAGCTCTGCAATAGAATTGATTGCACTGAAGTCAGCCGTACATGGGAATCAGCTAGAACATATATTCAACATAAGGGTTCTATAAAGAAACTATCAATTTCAGAGCTTTCAAAGCTGATGGAAGGTTCTCATGCAAAACCACTTCCATTAGCCATTTACTTACATGGATGTGCTGGCCTCTGGGAAGGATCTGATCGTCGGGGTAGTTTTCTTGCAAAGCTTGGTTTTATAGTTATTGCACCAGATAGTTTTGCAAGAAAAATTAAACCCTTAAGTTGTCTTCCCTATCAATTTAAAGGAGGACTGCATCGAGGTACACTAACACTTAGGCAAGAAGAAGCAACATACGCAATTGAAAATTCTATGAAGTTAGATTGGATTCAATCCAATAAGGTCATTTTAGTTGGATTAAGTGAAGGCGGGATTACAACAGCAACCTTAAAAGAATCAACCTCCACACCTGTCCTTGCAAGAATAATTGAAGGCTGGGGCTGTCACTCGGGATGGACAGAATATTCAGGATTAAACAGTCCTAATAACCAACCTGTAATGAGTTTTGTGGGCAAACTGGATCCTTGGTTCATGCATCCAACATTACAAGGTGATTGTGGAAAATTCATGAAGAATGATGATAGTTTCTCTATAGTTTATAGTAAAACCCCTTTATCGAGGATACATACACCTTTAGATCATAAAACACCAAAAATCTCTTTAGAAAGATTCTTACATAGGTACGTTCTACAGAAATAATTAGCCTTTTTCATATATATACTGGATAAAAAATATATACTTATTTAATTGATCATATTGTCATATACATTTTTAAAAAACTATTCCTTGACCGACGGCATTTCGTTTATTACTAAACTTAATCCAATAGATAGATAAAAGATTTTAAACAAAGTTTTTGTTAATATGATTAATAAAATAAAAAGGAATTAAGTCTATGAGTTGGGATTTAGCACTACCTCTTTTGGTTTGTTTGGCTACATTCATTTGTATGGGATGGATCTTCTGGGCTGCAAAAAAAATGCTGGCAGAGCCAAGATCTGAAGATGGGATAGATGCAAATAACTCTGGAAATGAATAATACCAAACAAATAGATTCAAAATCACTCATCTTGCCAATCTATCGAATACCAGCCGAAATTTAATTAAATGAAACTCAGAATATTTTTCTCGGATTTAAAGAAAGGATGTCAAATAGGTGGATTTGGCCAATACAACGCAATCCTGGACTTACCCTACTAATATACATTTTGGTTGTGGGTTGTCGTCAAACTTGGCTCACTATTGTGAAGAAGCAGAATTTCATAGGCCCATGATCATAACGGATCAGAAACTTATAGAGAATTCCATAATAACTCCATGTATTGACTCATTATGTAACAGCAAAATATCTTTCAATATATTCACAGATTTTGAAGAAAATCCTACAGATAAATCTGTGATGGAAGGTTTAACTGTTTTTCAGAAAAATAAAAATGATGGTTTAGTTGCTATTGGAGGTGGTAGTGCCATAGACCTTGCCAAATCGGTAGCTTTTATGGATGGCCAATCACAACCGATATTTAATTTTGAAGATAGGTTTGATTGGTGGAAAAAAGCCAATAAAGAAAAGATCCGTAGAGTTATAGCTATCCCAACTACAGCTGGAACTGGTTCAGAAGTGGGAAGAGCAGCAGTTATAAAGGATACTCAAGATCTTAAGAAAAAAATAATATTTCATCCCCAGATGATGCCATTTATAGCAATTCTTGATGCTAAGTTGACAATAGGATTGCCAGCACACCTTACTGCTGCAACTGGAGTTGATGCGTTAGTGCATAATCTAGAAGCCTTGTGTTCAACTCGTTATCACCCCATCGCAGACGGTGTAGCAATTGAAGGATTAAGACTTATTAAAAATAATATAGAAAAAGCTTTCCAAAATGGTAATGACCTGAATGCACGATGTGCAATGCTTGTTGGATCAACTATGGGAGCTATAGCATTCCAGAAAGGTCTTGGGGGTGTCCATGCTCTCTCTCATCCGATTGGCTCTTTATTTAACAGCCATCATGGGTTAACAAATGCAGTGCTATTACCATATGTAATAGAGTATAACCTTCCAGAAATTCATGAGCCACTAAGTCTTGTCTCAAAGTATTTAAACCTGAATTCAGAAAAACCAAAAGCTATAATAAGTTGGTTATTAAAGCTAAGAGATTCTCTCCAAATACCACACAAATTATCATCATTAGGTGTAAACAGTACACATATTCCAGCACTTACAAAAATGGCTTTAAATGATCAAGCTGCAGCAACGAATCCAAGGATACTTAATGAAACTGCAATCACTTCTATATATAAGTCTTCTATTAATGGAATACTGGAATTGTAGATTATATTATCATTAATGCTTTGGAGAAACCTCTATATTATCGATCAACCTTGTCTCCCCCAAACATGCAGCTACGAGCAATCTAGAGGGCCTATCAAGTTTGTAGAGTGGAGTAAGTATCTCTGAGTCACACAATGTAAAGTAATCTACTTTTGAAAAACCCATATCTAATAATCTATTAAGTGCATTTGAAATAACATCTGGTATGGGATTGCCTTGCTGGCATTGTATTGCAACTTTTTGTAGTTCCTTATAAAGACATGGGGCCAGAGCACGTTCTTGAGAATTTAAATAAGCGTTCCGGGAAGACATCGCTAATCCATCAGACTCCCTAACTGTTTCTACGGGAATAATTTTGACAGGTATATCCAAATCGATAACAAGTTTCTTTATAATCTGCAATTGCTGATAATCCTTCTCTCCAAACATTGCAAAATCAGGTAAACATTGAAGCAATAACTTTGTAACAACAGTCGCAACTCCTACAAATAATTCAGGTCTTGATGAGCCGCATAACCCTTCACTTAAATCATCTACAAATACTCTGGTAAGTGCTCCAGGCTTGTACATCTCATCAACCGAAGGTATGAAAACTGACTGAACCCCAACTTCATTTAATTTTATAATGTCCTCATCCTCGGTGCGAGGATAACTATCCAAGTCTTCGCCATCAGAAAATTGTAAAGGATTTACAAAAATACTTACTATAGTTCGATCTGCAAAACCTTGAGCATTATTTACTAACGACATGTGTCCAGCATGTAATGCACCCATAGTTGGGACAAAAGATACCTTAAGTTCTTTCCTCCTCCACTCCGCAACCTGCTTACGAAGCTCTTTAACATTATGAATTATTTTAATGTTTTCTGTTGACTTGGTCATGATAGCCTTAACTTTCCTTCTGCGACTAATTGATTATTTTATTACCAGATGAATCAATGGTTTGAATACATTTAACATCATCATTTCTAATATCATTTACCCAACTATTCACAGGATAACCTTCTAGATTGGAATTATTCATCTCTGATAAACAACTTTCCACAAGATTAAGCTTTAGTCTTTTATTTAGCCATTGAAGATAGTTGCCCTGAGATAAAATAACAGGCATCCTCTGATGAATTACACTTAAATTTTTAATAGAATTCCTTGTTATAATTGCGAATGTTGGGAATTTATTACAAGCATTTTTTGATGGCCTTTCCCAAACACCAGCGAATGCAAACAATCCATGATTATTTTTTGTTATTCGGTAAGGAACCTTCTTATTATTTATATACATCCACTCATAATAGCCATCAGCCGGTATAAGAACTCTCTGCCTTTTAATAGAATCCCTAAAATATTTTCTTTCAAAAATTGACTCTGAACGAGCATTGATCATCGGTTTATATGAATTAGTCTTACTGGCCCAGTTAGGTAGAAAACCCCACCTCATTTCAGAGATACACATTTTACCTTCTTGGCATATACGTATTACTGGAACAACTTGGCCGGGTGCAATGTTAAATCTGGGTGAGATAGTTCTATGACCATCAATGTCAGAACCAAACTCTTCCCTGAGTTTTGATGGATTTGTAAGTGAATACCTACCACACATAAGCAAGCCACCCTATTATTCATAACTTTAAAAATATTATAAATATAATTATTAAAAAATAATAAAAATTACTCGTCAAACAAGAAAAGCGGCTACAAATTTTTTAAACTCATCATAAAAAATGACATCTCTGTTTCTTTAAAACTCTTCATTCTTTTGCTGTGTTAATATATCATTATATATAGTGCTCTATCTTGGAAACCATATATATATATTTTAACCATAGAACAAAGTTTTTTCATTTAATTGATTTGTATAAGAGGGGAACAATTATGACTAATCTAGAGGTTATTCAAACTATATACCAAGCCTTTGGTGAAGGTGATTTTCAAAAAATGGCATCTCTTTTCTCCCCAGATTGGGTAGGAACAGTTCCCGAAAGTCAACCTATGTCTGGGACTTATAGGGGGGCAGAGGCTTTTATTACTCAATTCATAAGTAATATTCCCACAACATGGCCAGGTTTTCAGATGGAGCCAATAGCATTTTATGAATCAGGTAATACCGTGTTTGTTCATCACAAAATTACTATAGGTGGAAAAACCTCTGAAGGAATTCATATGAGTGTAGTAAAAGAAGGTAAAGCAATATCTTGGCAACCTTTTGATGACACTTCGCACCTGACCAGTACTGCAAGCGTCTAGATTACAAGCGAGATTAGGCATTAAAGTAATAGATTTATCTAATAGTTAATGGGAGTGTTTGGTCGGAGCGGCGGGATTTGAACCCACGACCCCTTGTCCCCCAGACAAGTGCGCTACCAGGCTGCGCTACGCTCCGACTGAAACCATAGTTTTGGAAAATTTTTAACTATATTTTGAGTAATTACTCCTAATATCAACCTGAAAACTTGCCTCTCAGCATGTCACGTAGATTACTGAGTTCTGAAACAATCTTTTCAATTTCTCTAGTGTCGTATGACATATCTTTCATAAAATTAGTGGCATTTTTTGATGCAGATGATTTGGTAGTGTTGAGATTATTTTCAGAGTCTTCGAAAAGCTTTTGAACACCTTTTATAGTATATCCATCCGTATAGAGTAATTTTTGTATTGTTTTTAACATTTCGAAATCTTCTGTACGATAATAACGACGTCCTCCTCCTCGCTTGAGTGGACGTAATCGCTTAAACTTTGTCTCCCAGAATCTGAGAACATGTTGAGGGATCCCAAGTTCTTCAGATACCTCACGGATAGTTCTAAACGCTTGAGGTGATTTCCCATTACGGGACATGCTTTTCACATCCTCATCTGTCATATTCTATTATTCCAAAGATTCCTTACCTTCAGATAAATTATTTAGATTACTTTTAATATCCTCAGCATAAAATTCACTTGAAAAATCTTTGGTTTTGGTTATGTCAGTTGAGGAATGATTGCTTTCTATATTTGAACTATTTACTAGATCTTTTAGAGCATGTGATGCCCTAAAAGTCAGGACCTTTCGAGGTGTAATAGGAACTTCTTCTCCAGTTTTTGGGTTACGTCCTACACGTTCATTCTTTTCCCTAACAGTAAATGTACCAAAGGACGACAACTTTACTGTTTCTCCATTGACTAAACTAGTTTCGATTATGGACAAAACAGACTCAACCAATTTAGCAGACTCATTACGAGACAATCCTATCTCACGATAAACCGCCGCTGCTAAATCTATTCTTGTGACCGTTTTTCCGGTCATTTCTCCTGATCTCCTATGTTTGGACAAAAACGGTAACGTTTCAATAGCGAAGCGTCAACATAGCAACGAAAATTTTTAATCCATATTTATATTACCACCTTGCTACGCCTGCACCCCACACCAAACCTCCACCAATTGCTTCAAGAACTATAATATCACCAGCATTTATTCTACCATCTTTTATTGCGGCACTTAGGGCTAAAGGGATGGAAGCAGACGATGTGTTCGCATGTTGATCAACTGTAATAATCAGTTTTTTCTTATCCAATTCAAGTTTTTTTGCTATTGCATCTATAATTCGGAGGTTTGCTTGGTGCGGTATTAGCCAATCTACATTTTCTATATTTAAGGAAGCTAAATTAAGTGCTTCGTTTGCTGCAGATGTTAATTTTTCAACAGCATGTTTAAAGACTTCTCTACCTTCCATTCTCAGATAACCAGCAGTTTGCGTTGTGGAAACACCTCCATCTACATATAAAGCTTTGTAATAATCACCATTCGAATACATACAAGTAGAAAGTATTCCCGCTCTATCCTTATTATCATTTCCTTCCTCAGAACGAAGTATTACTGCTCCTGCTCCATCACCAAAAAGAACACATGTACCACGATCTTTCCAATCAAGAATACGTGAGTATGTCTCTGCTCCGATCACTAAGGCTGTTTTTGCCTGACCACTCTTAATAAAATTATTTGCTATACTAAAGGCACAAATAAAGCCTGCACAAACTGCTTGCACATCAAAGGCTAATCCACAACCCATACCAAGTTTTGACTGAATCTTAGTTGCAGTTGCGGGAAAAGTATTATCTGGGGTTGAAGTTGCAAGAATTAGCAAGTCAATTTCTTGAGGACTAATACCAGAATCTTTTATAGCGTTTCTTGCGGCCGCCAACCCTAGATCTGATGTTAATTCATCGTCAGCAGCAATATGACGTTGATTAATTCCACTGCGTCCAACAATCCAATCATGGGATGTATCTAAGTTCTTTGAAAGGTCATCATTTGTTAGTACTTTCTGAGGTAAATACCCCCCACATCCAATGATTCTAGACAGAATCATTTTAGACAACCACCTTGTTCATATTCGTCTCTTCATCTAGATGTAATCTCCTTAACTCACTGATAATCTTTGGATTAACATCCTGTTCTATCATATCCACAGCCACACTTAGTGCATTAGCAAAACCCTTGTGGTCAGTTCCTCCATGACTCTTGACTGCAACTCCATTTAGACCCAAAAAAGTGCCCCCATTATATGCCCGTGGGTCTATACGATCCCTTAGAGCTCTGAGGGCCGGACGAGCCAACAAAAAACCCATACGAGAGAAAAGTCCTCGCCTAAATGCACTACGCATATATTCCAAGTAAAGTTTTGCAACACCCTCTGCAGTTTTCAGAGCCACATTCCCAACGAATCCATCTGTCACAACCACATCGACTGTGCCGGCAGGAATATCATTCCCCTCAACAAATCCTCTAAACTCAATAGGTAAATCTGCGTCACGCAGCATAGATGCTGCTTGACGAATAGTTTCATTACCTTTCAATTCTTCGCTACCAATATTCAAGAGACCAACAGTAGGTTTTTTAACGCCTAATACATTTCTAGCAAAAACCTCTCCCATCATTGCAAACTGAACCAAAGTTTGGGCGTCACAATCAATATTAGCACCCAAATCAAGCATTACACATTCACCACGCTCTGTTGGAAATACCGATACCATAGCAGGCCTATTGATACCTGGGAGTGTTCGCAAACTTAGTTTTGCGAATGCCATCAGAGCCCCTGTATTTCCTGCAGAAACTATACCATCAGCATCTCCACCCCGGACAGCAGAAATAGCAAGGTTCATTCCAGATTTTTTACGTTGACGAAGTGCTTGGGAAGGCTTCAAATCATCTTCCACATGTTCATCAGTATGATAAACACTGCTGATGGGTTTCAAGCGTTTATAACGACGCAGTAATTTATTAATTAGATTTTTATCCCCATAGAATCGGAACTTTAAGTTTGGATGACGAACCCTTGCTATATTTGCACCTCTTATAACCATTGGAGGACCTTTATCACCGCCCATTACATCCAATGCTAATACAATATCTTTACTCATTGTAAGACCTCAATGATCACAGTATTTGCTCCTCAAACGCCATCCTCTGGTTCTACTACTTCGCGACCACTATAATATCCGCATGCTGGACAGATATGATGAGGGAGTTTAAGTTCCCCACAATTATCACATTCCACAAGGTTTGCAGATTTCAATGAATGATGTGAACGTCGTTTATCTCTTCGTGATCTAGAAACTTTCTTCTTAGGAACTGCCATAACTAATCTTCCTATTAGGGTTAAATTTACCTATGTTTAAAATTACTTTAAATATTTTCCAACCTCTATATAAGCAAATAGATAGCCTAAAGCTTTTATAGATTAATTTGAGGGCACATTACATCTTGCGGCGTAAATCTCCAAGTACCGCAAATGGCTTATTAGAGAATTCATCTTTTGATACCACCTTACTAGGGCCACAATAGTATTTTAGTGAATCTTTTGAATTACCAGGTTTTCTTGGATGAGGCTCAATACTTAGCGACAAATATTCAAAAATAAGTGCTGCTAAATCCAAAGTTCCATCATTATTCACAGAATCAACTATTTCTTCTGCAGAGTCAAAAAATACAGTTTTTTCTGTATTATCAGAAATATCTAATGCAAAAAGAGTATTAATATCTTCTTCGCAAGAACTCTCAAAATTTTCTAAAGTAATCACACATTTCTCAACAAAATTTGCTGAAAACTTTCCTTTAGCTCTTATTGCACCTTTACCAATATTTTCTGGGATTAAAATAATTGATGAACTAAGTGATTTTAGCATTACCAAGCCCAAGGAAGATGCTATTTGTTTACATTCTTCAGCTGAGGCATTGATTTGAAAGCTTTTGCCTTCAATCGGCAAATTAATGACTGATATTATTCTTCTAAAGTTGTGTAAACTTGCATTCATGTTGGAATCTATCTTGATGGGGTTCTAAACATTTTATATTTCAAAAAAAGTCTATGATTTTCAATTAAGATCTATTTGTGGGAATTTAATTCTTCCCTCAAGCAGGTCTTGATCCTTTTGAGTATCTAGCTTTATTACTACATCCTTTACATAATGACTCAATATGCCAGACTTTGGACTTGTTACAGTATTTAAACCATAAATATTTTTACACAAGGCTTTCTCGAGAGCCTCATTATCATTTGAATCTAATGCACTGTCGTAGGCTAGACATCTACCGTAGAATGCCCTTGCCATTGCTTTTACCTTCTTACCAACCCTTATATCACCTACACCCATTTCTCTTATAGTTTGATCTAGATCGTCAAACATAACTGTAAACAACGCATCTGAAAGCTGTTTTCCAGATTCGCCCGAAGAACGTAAACGCCTTAGCACAAGACTAATATGTAAGATTACCAAGTCAAATCTTCCATCAAGGGTATCAGGAACCTCTAAGTCGGAAAATAATGTTGGCTTTCGCGACTGGGATACCGTTGTAAAGTAAATTTGATGTGCAACGTTCCTTAGGTTTGTTTTTTTTCGAATATTTCTAAGCCAACGATCAATCAACATTGTTTCCTCTACAGTTTATCTTTACATTCATCAACATCATTAGAATTGCAAAAAGATTTTGTATTTACTCTAATATAATTAACTATATCAAAACTAAATCATCCAGACGATAACAGAAGGTAGTAAGTGATCAATGCCATTAAAAACTATAATTATCATTTTTCTTTGTTGTAGTGTTATTGGATGCACTCCACAAATAGATATCCGTGGACACGTGCCTTCACCTGAATTGATTAGCAAAATTAAGCCAGGCCATCAATCTCGCGATCAAGTAGTTCAAATTTTAGGTTCACCATCTGTTGTCGGTACCTTCGAAGATGATCATTGGTATTATATTAGTCAAAAAACTGAGAGTACCGCTTTTTTTGAACCAAAATTAATAAGCCAATCTATAATATTAATTACTTTTGATGAAGGAGGGTTTGTTGCTTCCATCAAAAAACTTGACCCAGATCAAGCAAAGAAAATAAGTTTTATTGACCGAATAACTCCAACAAAAGGAAAGAGTCTGGGACTATTTGAGCAGATCTTCGGCAACCTTGGTGTTCCAATTGGAAGTGGGCAATAACTAAAAAAAAGGGGGGTAAGTCCCCCCTTTTTGAGTTAAGAAGCTTTATATATTAACCGGTAGCAAATTTTGCAAGTATCGCAAGCAAAAGTATTGCCACAATATTGGTAATTTTAATCATTGGATTTACAGCTGGTCCTGCAGTGTCCTTGTAAGGGTCACCAACAGTATCACCAGTTACAGCAGCCTTATGGCTGTCTGAGCCTTTACCTCCATGATTTCCATCTTCAATATATTTTTTAGCATTATCCCAAGCTCCACCTCCGGCAGTCATTGATATAGCAACAAATAGCCCAGTTACTATTGTTCCCATAAGACACGCACCGAGTGCTGAAAAACCTGCGGACTGACCAGCTATAGCCCATATAACTATATATAAAAGGATGGGTGCAACTACAGGCAATAATGAAGGAATAATCATCTCTCGAATTGCAGATTTAGTGAGTAAATCTACAGCACGACCATATTCTGGTTTTGCAGTACCTTCCATGATCCCCGAAATTTCTCGGAATTGCCGCCTTACTTCAATTACTACAGACGCCGCAGCTCGACCTACTGACAACATTGCCATTGATCCAAAAAGAAAAGGAAGCATTCCTCCAAAAAACAAACCAACTACTACGTAAGGGTTTGAAAGACTAAACTCCACAGGAACATCAGGAAAATATTTCTTCAGATCCTGTGTATACGCAGCAAATAGCACAAGAGCTGCGAGGCCTGCAGATGCAATAGCATATCCCTTGGTTACTGCTTTTGTAGTATTTCCTACTGCATCAAGTGCATCTGTAGTCTTTCTAACATCTTCTGGTAGCTCCGCCATTTCCGCTATACCACCCGCATTGTCAGTAACTGGTCCATATGCATCCAGAGCAACAACCATTCCAGCCAAAGCAAGCATGGCTGTAACTGCAACAGCAATTCCAAACAATCCTGCTGAGAGGTATGCTAGTATTATACCTGCAGCAATTATTATAGCTGGAACAGCACAAGCCTGCATAGATATAGCAAGTCCCTGTATAATATTTGTCGCATCGCCAGTTTCAGAGGCCTTAGCAATAGATTTCACAGGATTAAAATCTGTAGATGTATAATATTCTGTGACCCAAACCATAAGACCAGTAACAACAAGGCCAATTAATCCGCATAGGAATAAATCAGAACCACTTGAGGGAACATCACCAACCATAAATTGCGTATTCCAGCCTATCACCCATTCAGTAATGGGCCAGAATGCCAAGCCCGAAAGTACTGCAGAAACAATAAAACCCTTATAAAGGGCGGGCATAATTTTCTGGCTACGCCCTAGTCTAACAAAAAATGTTCCAATAACTGATGTAACGATACATGCTCCACCAATTGCAAGAGGATATAGCATCATAGCTTCTTGCAAAGCCCCAGTAAAAAAGACAGCCGCTAAAAGCATTGTTGCTACCAGAGTGACAGCATAGGTCTCAAATAAATCTGCCGCCATCCCAGCACAATCACCAACATTGTCACCGACATTATCAGCAATTACTGCTGCATTTCTCGGATCATCTTCTGGTATACCTGCTTCTACCTTACCTACCAAGTCAGCACCAACATCTGCACCTTTAGTAAAAATACCCCCTCCTAATCGAGCAAAAATAGAAATTAAAGATCCACCAAATCCAAGAGCGACAAGTGCTTCTATGATCTCATCGGTATGAACATCAGCTGCTAGCAATATGCCGTAATATATCAAGACTCCGAGAAGACCTAGACCAACTACAAGCATACCGGTAACTGCACCAGAACGAAAAGCTACCCCAAGTGCTGCTTTTAAACCAACAGTTGCAGCTTGGGCGGTCCTTACATTAGCCCGCACTGAAACATACATCCCAATATAGCCTGCAGCTGCCGAGAGTATGGCTCCGATTGCAAAGCCTATGCCAACTTTATAGCCTAATAGACCTGTTAAAATTCCAAAAATAGCAATTCCAACGATACCTATCGTCATATATTGCCTATTTAAATAAGCTCGTGCGCCTTCTTGGACGGCACCAGCAATTTCTTGCATTCGTTCAGACCCAGCACTTGAGGCAAAAACAGATCTTATGGCGTAAACACCATAAATTAGTGAAACGACCCCACAGGCCAGAGCGAACCAGTATATGGCATCCATTTTCCGGTTTAATCCTTCGTTCTTATTAAAACTGATTATGTTAAAGGTGAACTAAAGTTATTACTCTATCAAGTATGTGATGTTATCTACAATATTTTACTTAAAAAGTTGGCGGAAAATGCCAGAGAAAACAAAGAAAGGCAACCGAAGCAAATACAATTAATGAAAATATATTTGTTTTTTCGTTATTATTATTCCTAAACCCTTTCTCTATAAGGGTTTTATGTGTTCTAAAAAAATATAAAAAAATTAAACTCTTCTAGACAAAAAATATGATTTTCATCAAAAGTGGCTATATCCCATCGAATCGAAGTCCAAAATTTTACCTCCTTTACCAAAAAAGGTAAGATTTGCTGGGCCGGAGCCAATTTTACCAATTGATGAAATTTTAACGTCTAACTTAGATTCTAAACTTTTGATTCTACTGTCATAGCTAGCCGGGGCAGTAAATAATAATTCGTAGTCATCTCCCCCAGAAAATAGATCATTAAGATTAACACATCCATTTTGAATTAACTGTTTAACACCGTTAGGTAAAGGAACATCATCAGCATAGATAGTTGCTGAAACAGATGAAGTTCTACAGATATTTGCAAGGTCAGCAACCAAACCATCAGAAATGTCAGTTGCAGAGGTTGCAAAGTCCCTAAGTGCCATACCAAGTGCAACACGTGGAAAGGGTCTCTGGTATCTCTCAACACAAAAATCACTGAATTTGTTGTTTAACCCAAACAGATTTTCCTGAAGATGCCTAAGGCCTAAATATCCTCCCCCTATACAACCACTCATGTATATTGTTTCACCTGCAGAGGCTCCAGATCTTTTCATTGCCATACTCTCAGGAATTTGGCCGAAGGCTGTTACAGATATTGTTATTGGCCCATTGGTAACAATGGTATCTCCACCTATTAACAAAATTTCAAATTTGTTTTGAATTTCATTTAAACCTTTAACAAACAATTCAATCCAATCTGGCTTAATATGATTTGGTATTGCAAAACCTAATGTATAGTAAGCTGGCTTTGCTCCCATAGAGGCAAGGTCAGAGAGATTAACAGCCAAAGCCTTCCATGCTAAAGATTTAGGTGGATCATTAGCTAAGAAATGTATTTCCTCAACGAGCACATCCTTTGTTACCACAAGCTCATGTTTTTTAGGCACTTTTATAAGTGCAGCATCATCAAGCAAACCCAGTGAACTATCAGAGCTAGAAGCTAGCGGGGCAAAATACTTCTCAATCAGGTCTATTTCATTGCTTGGTTTGGGAAAACCCATTTAAGCCTCTAACTTTTGGATTTGTGTCGGATTTTAGCATCTTTGATACACAATCTAATACTGCATTCACAAAAGCTGAATCTTTACTATCAAAAAAATCATGTGAAAGCTCAATATACTCACTTATTACTACCTTTACAGGAATATCTGGCCTATTCAAAAGCTCAAATATACCCGCCCTTAACAGAGAATGCATTAGCGGTCCAAGCCTATTTATATTCCAGTTCACAGATATACATTTTTCTAACTCGTTATCCAGCTGAGACAATTGCACTGATACTCCAGTTACAATTAAAGAAAAGTATTCGGTATCAACTTTCTGATAGTTGTTATTCTCCCCTAAACCTTTCCCAATTCGGTATGAAAGAAATTCTTCAATAGCATTTTCTGCACTAATATTTGATTCTTCTATTTGGTAAAGTGCCTGCACAGCGGCTAATCTAGCAGCTGACCTGCTAAGAGAGGAAGTTTTATGGAACTTATTATTCATTAGTTCTCTGTTAAGGATTTTTTATCTTTAATAATTAATTTATCCTTTAATGACATCATTTGAATACATGCAGCAGCAGTTTTACCACCCTTGTTCCCATTTTCCCGGGAAGCCCTAACCCAGGCTTGATCATGGTTTTCTACAGTTAGTATTCCATATCCTATGGGAAGATTGTATCTAAGTGCAAGATCACTTAGCCCTCTGGCACTTTCTGAACAAACATAATCGTAGTGTGATGTCTCGCCCCTTATGACACAACCAAGTGCTATAAACCCCCCAAAGCGCTCTGATGCGTATCCCATCTTTACAGCAGCAGGAATCTCAAATGCACCAGGTACAGACACACGAGTATATGTAATACCCTTATCATCTAAAAAATCTCTGGCCCCTGCCTCAAGTTCAGAACTTATTTCCTGATAAAACTCTGCTGTTACTATTAGAACATTGCCACTACTACCCATCAGAAGCTCCTAAAGATAAATTTAGACTCTCCTCAGCAAAATTTGGACCAAAAACAGGTAAATCTTGATGGCCCGTAACAGTCAAACCATAACCATCAAGCCCTACTATTGTCCAATGGGTATTATGTAGAAGAGTCATATTTTTAACACCTAAATCCAGAAGAATTTGAGCACCAATTCCGTAATCACGTAGTCCAATAGACCCAGTCTTATTATTTTTTGTATTGAGAAGATCTGTAACACGAGTTTGTCTAGGCTCTCTGATTAAAATGATAATCCCCCGGCCTGTTTTTCCAACAACATCCATTGCAGACTGCAGTCGCCCGCCTTGATTTGCATCTACACTCATCAAAACGTCTTCTAGAGGATTAAAATCATGGACTCTAACGAGCACTGGCTCTTCTCCCGAAATATCTCCCTTAACAAGTGCTATATGTTCCGCGTATTCAACAGTATTTACATACAAGTGCATTTGAAATTCACCACCGTGAAGACTGTTGAATGTACTTTGGTGAACATGCTGAACAATGGTGTCATAACGTAGGCGATAAGCTATAAGAGACTCAATGGTACCAATTTTTATTTCATGGTTTTTGGCAAAATTAATAAGGTCAGGCATTCTTGCCATAGTGCCATCTTCACTCATAATTTCACAAATAACCGCAGCAGGATTTAGCCCTGCTAACCTAGCTAGATCAACACCTGCTTCAGTATGGCCAGCACGCACAAGACATCCCCCATCTCGTGCCATAAGAGGGAAAACATGGCCGGGAGATGTAATATCTGATAATCCTTTAGCTGGATCTATTGCGACACCAACAGTTACTGCTCTATCAACAGCTGAAATTCCAGTTGTAATTCCTTCCCGGGCCTCTATTGATAATGTGAAGGCAGTATCATGTCGTGATTCATTACGTTTAGGCATTAATTCAAGACCAAGAGTCTGGCATCGCTCCTGAGTCAGGGCTAAACAAATTAAGCCTCTACCATACCGTGCCATAAAATTTATAGAGTCGGGTGTAGCCATTTGTGCAGGTATAATTAAGTCACCTTCATTCTCACGTTCTTCATCATCAACGAGTATAACCATCCGACCATTACGAAATTCTTCAATAATTTCTTCTGTTGAAGCTAAAGTATAATTGCTTTTTGATTTAATCATTAGTCTCACTTATATTCAGTTATTCGAGCGACGTAACGTGCCAACATATCTACTTCAAGGTTTACAAATTCCCCCGAAGTAATTTTTCCCAGAGTTGTAACAGCCTGTGTATGCGGAATAATGTTAATTTCAAAAAATCGACTACTAACTTCATTCACAGTTAAAGAAATACCATCTAAAGCAATAGATCCTTTTTTTGCCACAAAACGTAATATTTCTTTGGGTGCAGCAACAACAATTTTGCTACTGTCACCATCTGGAGAAATAGAATCAATTTTTCCTATGCCATCAATATGCCCGCTAACAATATGACCTCCTAATTCGTCTCCAGCTTTAAGTGAACGTTCCAAATTAATATTATCGCCAGACTTCCATCTCCCCAAAGTAGTACATGATAGGGTTTCCTCTGACACATCAACTGCAAACCAATCAACAGCATACTCAACAACTGTCAAACAAACACCTGAACAAGAAATAGACATACCTAACTCTATGGGTCTTTTACCCCACTGGGCTCCAATAATTAATCTTTTATCTCCCCCCTCATTAGGGCAAATTTCTCTTATTTTTCCTAAATTTGTAATTATTCCAGTAAACATAACTTCTAATTATTACTTTCGTTTATAAACTTCTAGTGTTTCATCAACAATTAATTTACGCTCTTTCAGTATGAACCTCGGTGCATTTGCTAAATCCTTTATCCCTAGTTCCGCGACTGCAGAAATATTATTTTCTCCCAAAATTTTTCCTGACCTAAACCAATAAATTTCATCAACTAGTTGAGACCTAAGAAAGCTTCCTGTTACTTTACTTCCTCCCTCAACCAATAATCGTGTAACACCCCTTTTAGCCAAGACTTTAAAAATATTTGTTATACCCAGCTGCCCACTAGGAACTTTACCCAGACTTACTATCTCAACACCAGACTGTTCATACATCTTACGGTGAGCAAGACTATTTAAATCTTTAGTAGTTAACAGCCAAGTCGGCACTTCTTTAGCGCTAGAAACTAGCTTTGAACCCAATGGTGTTCGTAAATTATTATCAAGAACAATCCTTATTGGAGAAGTGTTGTATAAACCCGGCAAACGGACAGTCAAAGATGGATTATCTGACAAAACTGTACCTATTCCTACTAAAACCGCATCATTTTCTGATCTTAATAAATGTCCCCATTCTCTACTTTTTGGGCTTGTAATCCATTTACTATCACCGTTTCTGGTTGCAATAAAACCATCAGCGGTAGATGCAACTTTAATTGTCACGAATGGTCGCTCTTCTGTAGTTTTCGCGAAGAAACCTGCATTTAATTCCAATGCCTGATCAGCACAAACCCCTGTTACAACATTTATGCCTGCGGTCTCAAGTTTTTTAATTCCCCGTCCAGAAACACGTGGGTCAGGGTCCATAACTGCTATAACGGCTTTAGATATTCCGGCTTCTATTATTGTATCGACACAGGGAGGTGTCACACCCTGATGAGCACAAGGTTCAAGAGTGATATAGGCAGTTGCATCTATAGTTTGTTTCCCTGCTCGCTCAATAGCTATTTGCTCAGCATGAGGCCGGCCTCCATAACCTGTCCATCCACGACCTACAACTTTTTCGTCCTTAACTAATACACAGCCAACAGAAGGGTTTGGTGCAGTTTTACCTAAACCCCATCTGGCAAGCCTCAGCGCCATTTCCATATAACGCGTATAACTTGTTGAATTAATTCTCGGGTTGCTGCTCGTCGTCACCACTCAATTCGCCAATGAATTGTTCAAAATCGCGAGCTTCATGAAAATTTCTATACACTGAAGCAAACCTTACATATGCAACTGAGTCTAAATTGCGCAATGCCTCCATTACCATCTCACCAATCACTGTTGAAGGGATTTCTGTTTCCCCTAAACTCTCTAAACGCCTTACGATACCATTAGCAACACGCTCGACCCTATCAGGTGTCACTGGACGTTTTTGCATTGCAATCATCATGGAGCGTAGCAGTTTATCTCGTTCAAATGGAGCACGTTGTTTATTTGATTTTATTACAACTAACTCTCTCAGCTGAATACGTTCAAAAGTTGTAAATCGTGCTGCACAATTAGGACACTGTCTTCGACGTCTAATTGCTGTGCTATCTTCTGTCGGACGTGAGTCTTTTACTTGTGTATCGTCATTGCCGCAAAAGGGGCATCGCATCTTACTTGCTCCAAATTAATACTAGTCTGTGTATATTGGGAATAAACGACATAATTCTTGAACCTCTTTCCTTACAAACTTCTGATTTTCAATCTTTTCCTCGGGTAAGGAGGAATTGCATGCAAGATTATCTAGGACTGAGGCTATCCACAACCCTATTTGATGAAATTCCTGCTTTCTAAAACCTCGACTAGTACCAGCTGCAGTGCCTAACCTCACCCCAGAAGTTACAGTTGGTTTTTGAGGATCAAAAGGTACACTATTTTTATTACAAGTCATACCCGATTCCTCCAAAGCTGTTTCAGCTAATTTTCCTGTTATTCCTTTTGAACGAAGATCAAGCAGCAAGAGATGTGTATCGGTTCCTCCAGATACGACATTAAAACCCTTTGACTCAAGTGTAGATGAAAGTTGTTTTGCATTTTTAACTACATTAGTAGCATAATCTTTAAAATCAGCTCTGAGAGCCTCACCAAAAGCCACAGCCTTTGCTGCAATTACATGTTCCAAAGGACCTCCCTGTAAACCAGGGAAAATAGCTGAATCAATTTTCTTGGCTAGATTTTCATTATTCGTAAGAATCATCCCACCTCTCGGGCCGCGGAGTGTTTTGTGTGTAGTGGTAGTTACAACATCTGCATAAGGAAAAGGACTAGGGTGAACTCCTGCTGCTACCAAACCAGCAAAATGTGCCATATCTACCATGAAAAGTGCACCAACATCTCTAGCAACTTCATTGAATCTCTTAAAATCTATAATTCGGGGATATGCAGATCCACCAGCTATAATGAGTTTTGGTTTATGATCTTTTGCTAGCTTTGCAATTTCGTCAATATCAATAAGTGCATCTGTCTCCCTGACTCCATATTGCACAGAATTAAACCACCTACCAGATTGATTTGGTTTAGCTCCATGAGTTAAATGACCGCCCGCAGATAGAGACATTCCAAGAAGTGTATCCCCTGGATTAAGGGCTGCTAAAAATACTGCTTGATTAGCCTGACTACCACTATGAGGTTGAACATTAACAAATTTACAGCCAAAAAGTTCACGAGCCCGATTTATTGCTATATTTTCTGCCACATCAATCCATTCACAACCGCCATAATATCTCCGTCCCGGATATCCCTCAGCATATTTATTTGTCATAATTGATCCCTGGGCATCGAGAACTGCTTTAGATACAATATTTTCTGAAGCAATTAATTCTATTTGATTTTGTAATCGCTCTAATTCACTAGAAATGGCAGTAGCTATTTCAGGATCAGATTTAACAATTGACTGAGAAAAAAAATCTTTACAGGCGGCCTCAATCTCTATGTCATTATTACGATTTTTTATATAATTCATGTTTTTCCGATACAGGTTTCAAACGGTACTAACTTATTTGATTAACTCGTCGAGCATGACGCCCACCATCAAATTTAGTGTTTAAAAATAATTTAACTAAATGCCAAGCCTCTTCGACTGATATTTTGCTACCAGATAACGCAATAACATTAGCATCATTATGACGTCTTGACATTTCTGCATCATCAGCATCTCTGCATAAAGCCGCTCTGACAGAAGGACTGCGATTAGCAGCGATACTAATACCGATCCCTGAACCACATATTAACACACCACGTTCTACTTGTCCGTTCTCAATTTTAGCAGTCAATTTTGAGGCATAAATGGGATAATCCACAGATTCATCTGAATTTGTGCCTAAATCGAGTGTGTTGTATCCATCTTGCTGAAGCAAATAAAGTAAATGAGTTTTTAGCTTGAAACCAGCATGATCAGATGCAATAGCAACAATATTTTTTTCCATTATAATCTACCAAGTGTGGGGAATTTTTTAAATATACTCCTCATCAACTATAATAATTACTATTTATACCTTTGCTAACAGATTCGACAAGCCCGCGTATTAAATGATTTCATTCCAGAGACTTTTACTTGGGTAATTGTTTTTATTTCACAAGGTTTATAACAAAAAAAACTAGTGGATTATGCATAACAATAGACATGATTATTTATGTTTAAAAAAGAATGATGATAATTTACAATCAAACTAATGTTCGATGTTAACTTGGATTAACCACAAATAGATATTATGTAGTAGCTAAACAAAAATTTTATGAGGCATCAAAATGACCACAAAAGCTGCCACAAATGCAGTAACCATCCCCCCCAAAAGGACTACTAAACCATATAAATTTAAATGGGATGATCCATTTCTCATAGAAAATCAACTCACTGAAGATGAACGTATGGTTAGAGATAGTGCAAAAGAATATGCACAAGAAAAGTTGATGACTCGTATTCTGGAAGCCAACCGCAACGAAATTTTTCATAGAGAAATTATGACTGAAATGGGAAGCCTAGGCCTTCTTGGGTCAACTATAGATGGGTATGGTTGTGCAGGAATAAATTACGTTAGTTATGGATTAGTTGCTCGGGAAATTGAGCGAGTTGATTCAGGTTATAGATCTGCAATGAGCGTTCAGTCTAGTCTAGTCATGCACCCAATAAACGTATTCGGTACTACCGAACAAAAAAAACGCTATCTACCCAGATTAGCAAATGGTGAGTTAGTAGGCTGTTTTGGACTAACCGAACCCGATCACGGATCTGACCCGGGTTCAATGACGACAAGAGCTAAATCGGTAAGTGATGGCTTTTTAGTAAGTGGTGCAAAAAATTGGATCACCAACTCACCAATTGCCGATATATTTGTTGTTTGGGCAAAAAATGATGATGGCGATATCCGAGGATACATTTTAGAAAAAGGCATGAAAGGCCTCCAAGCACCCAAGATAGAAGGAAAATTTTCTTTACGGGCATCTGTTACTGGTATGATCCAGATGGATGAGGTTTTTGTGCCTGCAGAAAATGAATTGACAGGAGTAAGTGGTTTAAGGGGACCATTCGAGTGCCTAAATAGGGCTCGCTATGGTATTGCTTGGGGGGCTTTAGGATCCGCCGAGTTTTGTTGGCATGCGGCACGTGACTATACAATGGAAAGGACACAATTCAACAAACCACTAGCGGCTAACCAACTCATTCAAAAAAAACTGGCAGATATGCAAACAGAAATTTCTATCAGTTTACAGTCATGTTTACGCGTTGGGAGGCTTTTTGATGAAGGCAATGTATCCCCAGAAATGATATCTTTAGTTAAAAGAAATTCATGCGGAAAATCCCTGAATATTGCAAGAGCCTCAAGAGACATGCATGGGGGCAACGGTATTTCTGATGAATATCATATAATAAGACATGTTATGAATCTTGAAGCTGTTAATACATACGAAGGAACTCATGACGTTCACGCCTTAATCTTAGGCAGATCACAAACTGGGATACAAGCATTCTTCTAGATTCCAGATTTTAAACTGGCGTTATAGAAACCTCAATATTATGGACAGCACTACTCTCACCCATATCGGCCTTTGTTCCTGGGTTTAAAAAATTCACATTGTTTTTTCCCATAACTCCAAGACACTGTCTTGGCCAACGCCCCTTATAACTCATTACCACTCCCGGTCTAACAACATCTGAAATTTCAACTGTTAGCCGAATTGAACCCACCTCATTAGAAAGAGAAACTAATGAACCTTTATGCAGTCCCATTCTATCTGCATCCAATGGATTTATAATAACTTCAGGCGAACCAAGTTTTTTTATGACTCTATCGTCATTAGCATAGCTTCCATTCATTAGCCATCTCGAGGCTGGTGATATAAGCCTATATTTATCAGAGGTCGTTGGTGCATCAACAATAGGTTCAGGAAGTCTACCTAGACCCTTTTTCTCAGCAACGGAGCTTGATATTTCTATCTTTCCCGATCTTGTTGGAAATAATTTTTCAGGGAATTGGATTTGAGGTTCATCAGTCGGCCATGTAGTACCAATAGATTTTAGTTTTTTAAATCCCCCTTCAATGCCAACATCCCTTAACGTTTTTTCAATAATCTTTTCATCCGACTCATATAACTCCTCTTCTGGAAAATTCATAAAACTTGCCAACTTTCTGAAAATTTCCTGATTCGGCAAAGACTGTCCATGGGGTGGCTTGGCTTGAGCCTGAGCTGAAAAAGATAAATTGAAATAGCCTGAAACTAAATCATCAAATTCTAAGAAGGAGGCTGCTGGAAGAACAAAATCCGCGTAGTCTGTACTGTCAGTCTCAAAAATATCAATCACAACCGTAAATAAATCATCACGAGCTAAGCCTCTACGTAATCGTTCTTGCTCAGGATTAGAAACTGCTGGATTAATATTCCAGCAAATAAATGCGCTGGATTCTGATTTGTTCTCCAATCTTTCAGCCAGATCCATATGGCTTATACTTGGCACATCTTTACTAAGGTTTGCCCCTGTTAGATAATCAGCATCAACCCCCATACGGCCACTGCCATTTAAATAAAGCAGGCCCGAACCAGGCTTACTAAAGTTACCAGTTATAGCAGGCAAAATAGCACAGGATCTGATAATATTACCTCCAAGCCTTTGTCGCTGTAGACCTTGCCCCAACCACAACAGTGAAGGCCCCTCAGCATATATTTTAGCAGCCTTGATTATATCATCTCTTTTTAGCCCAGTGTGCTTTGCCCCCCATTCGGGATTACATAATAGCACTTTTGGCAGAAGCTCATCCCATCCAATAGTATAGTTTTCAATAAATTCTTCATCTAATGCATTTTCATGAATAAGTACATGCATTAGAGAAAAAGCTAAAGCAGCATCTGAACCAGGCCTTAGTTGAAGATGCAAATCCGCTTTTTCTGCTGTCTGGTGACGAACTGGATCAATAACTATTATTTTAGCATTAGATTCTTTTAACCAATATTGATGAGCGTGGGGGGCAGTAGCTGATGGATTCGCACCCCATACAAAAATCGAGTGAGAGTCTTTAGATGTGCGGGGGTCAAAACCAACAAGCGAGGTCCCAATTAGTTGTTCCAAAGCTATGTGTCCTGCCATATTACAAACTGTATCTGGCTCAACCTCTGTAGCTCCTAATTTGTTGAAAAATCTCATGGGAAACTTATTGGCTATAAGAGAGCATGTTCCTGTATAATGAGCATGGAGTATTTTAGCAGGATTATCATCTGTTATTTCTTTTAATTTTGCAGATATTGAGTCAAGGGCTTCGTCCCAGGTAACCGTCTCAAATTGACCTGTTCCCTTATCACCAACACGTCTTAGCGGATTTGCAAGTCGAAGTTTGGGATCTAGAAAAGCACCATTATAAGCAAGAGTACACTTACCGCATAACGAACCACGTGTATATGGATGGTCTGGATCTCCTGATACGCTGGAAATCTGGTTAGACACAACTTTAACCTCAATACCACAAGCGTCATAACAATCACGAGGGCAAGTAGTTTTAATATTCATTCATCCCTCCATTAAAATTGGTTCTAGGTTTTCAATGAGACCAAATGGTCCTTTATCATTTATGATTTTATTTTCGGATCATCTCAAAGATTCCTGAAAAATCGACATCAGAATTTCCAGTTTCACAAAAATTTTTATAAAGTTTTTCAGTTAAAGCACCCAGTTGGGTTTGAAGTCCGTTACTTTGAGCTGCAAGTTGAGAAAGTGCTAGATCTTTATGCATCATAGAAGATGCAAAACCTGCTACATAGCCATTGTTAGCTGGAGACTCTGGCACTGGGCCAGGAACAGGACAATAACTATTTAAAGCCCAACATTGACCTGTTGCATTTGACGAAATATTAAAAAGTGTTTGCCTATCTAGACCCAATTTATCTGCTAAAGCAAATGATTCACAGACGGCAACCATTGAAATTCCTAGGAGTAAGTTATTACAAATTTTAGCTGCTTGTCCTTGCCCTTCTCCTCCAGCATGAATAATTTTTGCACCCATATCACCAAGAATATTTTTTGCGCGTGCGAATGCTATCTCAGTGCCACCAACCATAAACGTTAGAGTACCCTTCTCAGCACCTCCAACACCGCCCGAAACTGGGGCATCAACCATATACATTTCATTCCTTGTCGCCTCCTTATGGACATTTATTGCACTGCCTATATCCACAGTTGAACAATCAATAAAGAGAGTGCCAGAGTCTGCCGCCGAAAAAATACTATCTTTCCCCAAATACACATCACAAATATCTTTTCCTGCAGGTAACATAGTAATTACAATATCTTGACTAGATGTAGCCTCCTTAATGTTGTCTGCCACAACTGCACCTTTTTTTAATGCATTTTTTAGAGCATCTTCAGAGTGATCATATGCAATTATTGAATGACCTGATAAAATAAGATTGTTCATCATAGGCAATCCCATCTTGCCAACCCCTATAAATCCAATATTACTCATTCGGCAAAACTCCCTAAGAATATGTTCTAAAATTAATATCTCCAGAGTCGGGTTCCTGAAAATATTCATTAACAAGTTTATCTTCAACATCCTTAATATTTTTTGGATTCCATGCAGGAGAAAAATCCTTATCAATAATGAAAGCTCTTATACCTTCAAATAGGTCATCCGAAAAATTAAATTTTATTACCATTCTATATTCTAACTTCATGACATCCTCAAAGTCTAAGTGCTTAAATTCGCTAAGTTGCTTAAAGGTTACCTTAAGACTTGTTGGTGATTTTTTGGATAAATCTCTGAGGGTCTCACTTGACCAAGTTGTTTTATGCAATTTTAGGTTATGGTAAATTTCGTCAAGACTGCTAGCTCCAAAGCAGCGTTTAATATTTTCTATATTTTTACTTATTGGGGCTGTGCCAGCTTTCTTCAAATATTTTTCTAACAAGTTGTCTAATTTAATAAAGGCATCACCTTGAAAATTTGATGTTTTTAAGTCGTCTACTAAGGCCTGATAATCAGTACTTCTTACATAATGTGTCCCTATACCTAGATATATGCAATCTTCCAAGTTCAAACGTTGGGAAGTCAGAGCAATATAAATCCCTGTCAAATCTGGGAGTCTGGGCAAGAAATAAGTTCCACCAACGTCAGGGAAAAGACCGATTCCTGTCTCTGGCATTGAAAAAAGAACTCTATCAGTCACCACGCGATGTGATCCATGGATTGAGATTCCCACACCCCCTCCCATAACTACTCCATCAATAAGAGATAAGTAGGGTTTAGGATATTTTTGGATAAAGTTATTTAGACGATATTCTTGAGAAAAAAATGATTTGGCAAAATTTCTTTGAGGATCCTCTCTTCCTTCAAAGATCATTCGAATATCACCACCAGAACAAAATGGCCTTTTATTATTTGTTGAGGAAGCACCTTCAACGACTACAACACAAACATCATCGTCATTTGCCCATACATTTAGTACGGATAACATAGTGGCAATCATCTTGTCTGTGAGAGAATTAAGAGCATACGGTCTATTTAAAACTATATGTCCGATAGAACCAATCTTTGAACACAAAACGTCTTCATCATTAGTTGAAGATAAATTAACTAAATTTGAATTTTTCAATAATTCACCCCTTCAGAATTTCTCTTGAAATGATAACACGCATAATTTCATTAGTTCCTTCCAAGATTTGGTGAACACGTAAATCCCTTAAATGTCGTTCTAATGGATGATCAGATAAGTATCCATAGCCCCCAAGTAACTGTAGTGAATCATTTACTACTGAAAAACCAACATCTGTTGCAAATCTTTTGGCCATTGCAGATGACATACCTGAATCTAGGGCATGTTTGTCAATTTTATCTGCAGCTTGCCAAACCATAAGTCTTGCAGCTGCTAGATTTGTCGCCATATCGGCTATTTTGAATTGTAGAGCCTGAAACTCAGATAATTTATTACCAAACTGCTCCCGAGTAATAATATGATTCTTAGCTATAAAGAAAGAGGAAAACGCCGCACCCAGAGAACATGCAGCGATGTTTACTCGTCCACCCTCCAAACCAGACATTGCTATCTTAAAACCACCCCCCTCATATCCAATTAAATTACTATCTGGAATTCTACAATCATCAAACATAACCATTGTAGTAGGTTGGCTATGCCAACCTAATTTTTTCTCCGGAACTCCAAAGGATAGTCCTTTTGTGTCTTTCTCCACTACAAAACAGGAAATACCTCCTGAACCTGTATCTCCAGAACGAGCCATTACTAGATAAACATCACTCGTTCCGCCCCCAGATATAAATGCCTTAACTCCATTCAAAACATAATCTGATCCATCTTTACGAGCTGTGGTCTTTAGTGAAGCTGCATCAGAACCAGAATTAGGCTCCGTCAAACAGTAACTAGCAAACAAACTCATAGAGGTTAGGCCTGGCAACCATCTTTGACGCTGTTCATGATCCCCATATAGATCTATTATCCAAGCAACCATATTTTGAATTGACAAATACGCTGCTGTTGACGCACAGGCACTTGCCAAAGCCTCAAAAACTAGTGCTGCTTCAATACGCCCAAGACCACTACCTCCATATTCTTCATCAACATAAATTCCTGCAAACCCCAAACTAGCTGCCTTTTTTAGGGCATCCACTGGAAAAATATAATTTTGGTCCCAGCTAGCGGCATGGGGCACCCACTCTGCATTAGTGAATACCTTTGCGGATTCACTAATGGCTTTTTGTTCCTGATTTAGCTCAAATTCCATAATCTGACCCAATGCCTAACATAATGTTACAAAGAAAAAATTTAATCTCGAATAAGCAACAAAAATTTTTAAAAAACTATATTACATATTAGAAATAAGAAATCGTTTTATGCGTTTTCCTTAAAATATCAACACTTAGAAATCCAAGCATACTTGCACTCCATCATTACCAATTTATTCTGTCCTGATGATATTTAAACAAAATAGCTAAAATTTACATAAAAATATCCAATTTAATTTTTTATGCATGTCTTCCACAAATTCAATTTGTGGGTTAAAATGTTTCACAATTTAATAATGGCAATATTGCCTAGCGTGATCAGTTATTTACTGGAGAAGAAAATGACAATCAAAAGCTCCCATAAAGAGACCATAGTTCTACATGCTGGTTATCGAAAAGATAACGCAACAAATTCAGTAGCGGTTCCGATTTACCAAACAACATCATACCAATTTGACAGTACTGAACACGCAGCAAATCTTTTTTCACTTAAAGAACTTGGAAATATATATACAAGAATTATGAATCCCACGTGTGATGTACTCGAACAGAGATTAACTGCTCTAGAGGGTGGAGCAGCTGCCCTTGCAGTATCCTCGGGTCAGGCAGCCTCGATGATGGCAATCCAAAACATAGCACATGCTGGAGATAATATTGTTAGTTCAACTGATCTATATGGCGGAACATGGAATTTATTCGCCAATACCCTTAAAACAATGGGAATTGAGGTAAGGTTTGCTGACCCGAGCAACCCTGAAAATTTTGCTAAAGTCACAGATGATCGAACACGTGCATATTATGCTGAAACTTTACCGAACCCAAAACTTCATGTTTTCCCAATACAAGAAGTATCCGATATAGGTAAAAAACATGGTGTTCCACTAATAATGGATAATACAGCAGCTCATGGAATCTGCAGGCCTTTTGAGCATGGAGCTGCAATTATTGCATCTTCTTGCACCAAGTACATTGGGGGTCATGGTAATTCAATTGGTGGAATAATAATTGATAGCGGTAATTTTGATTGGGAAGCAAATAAGGATAGATTTCCAATGCTTAACCAACCTGACCCTAGCTACCATGGAGCAATTTGGACAGAAGCTGTAAAACCGCTCGGTCCTATAGCATACATTATTAAAGCAAGGGTGACGCTTCTCAGAGACTGTGGACAAGCAATGTCCCCAATGAATGCATTTCTTCTACTGCAGGGATTGGAAACCTTACCACTTAGGATGGAACGACATTGCCAAAATGCTGAAAAGGTAGCTGAATTTTTAAATAACCACGATAAGGTAATGAATGTGATACACCCTAGTCTGATGGAAGGAGAGCAGAAAAAAAGAGCAGATTCTTATCTAAGCGGGGGATATGGTCCTCTAGTTGGTGCAGAGATAAAAGGTGGCATGGAATCAGGCAAAAAATTCATTGATTCTCTAAAAATGTTTTATCATCTTGCTAATATCGGAGACTCTAGAAGCTTAGCCATTCATCCCGCAAGCACTACACATTCACAATTAACTGAAGATGAGCTAAATGCCTCGGGTGCTTCTGAAGGTTATGTGAGACTATCGATTGGACTAGAGCATATTGACGACATCCTTTCAGACTTGGGACAAGCTCTTAGTGAAGTTTAATTATTTAAATAAAAACTTCTTTAAAAGTTATGAGTAAATCAGCCAATGGTAGATAATTCAAATTTTCTAGGTTCATATCCGAAAACTAGATTGAGAAGAAACAGACAAAGCTCATGGAGCCGTGATTTAACATCAGAAACATCACTATCACCATCAGATCTTATATGGACAATTTTTGTTAGAGAAGGAGAAAATGTATCTGAGAGTATCCCATCAATGCCTGAAGTCGAATGTATGTCAATAGATCTGATGGTCAAAAGAGTAATAGAGGCATACGATTGTGGAATTCCAGCAGTTGCAATTTTTCCAAAAACGCCAGAGCATCTGAAGACAGAAATGGGAGATGAATCAACAAATCCTGATAATTTGATATGCAGGGCGGTAATTGCATTAAAAAAATCCATTCCGCAAATGGGAGTAGTGTGTGACGTAGCTCTAGACCCATATACATCTCATGGGCAAGACGGAATAATTGAAGATGGCCAAATTGCTAATGATGCGACAATAGAAATTTTAGCTAAGCAAGCAGTGGTTCAGGCAGAGGCTGGATGCGATATAATTGCCCCCTCAGATATGATGGATGGAAGAATTGGAAGAATCCGAAAAGAATTAGATCATTACAACTTTAAGAATGTACAGTTAATGTCATATTCAGCTAAATTCTCAAGCTCTTTTTATGGCCCATTTAGGGAAGCAATAGGTTCAGCATCAAACCTGGGACAAGCAGATAAAAGAACATACCAACTTGACCCTAGAAATTCTGACGAAGCTCTTCGTGAAGTAGCTCTTGATCTTGAGGAAGGAGCAGACATGGTTATGGTAAAGCCCGGGATGCCCTATCTAGATATATTACACAGAGTCAAAAAGACATTTGCAGTGCCCACATACGTATACCAGGTCTCCGGAGAATATGCGATGCTTAAAGCTGCTGGGGAAAAAGGGTGGCTTAACTCGGATGATGTATTAATGGAAAGCCTTAAATCTTTTAAACGTGCTGGAGCTGATGGTATACTAACATACTGGGCAGTTGAAGCTGCAAAGAAAATCCAAAAAGCTTGAAATAAATATTTTTTATGCAGCTAAAACTATTAAATAATTATCAGCATACCGTGTTCCAACTATTAAGTGTGCCTATCAAAGTTGTTATATTTAAAAAAATAGGCTGACTAACATAGTCATTATCATACAAACAGAGGCCTTATGGTATCAGTTTCTGCAAATATCCTGATGTGGATTACCCTAGGTATTGGCGCTCTAACAATATTAGGATATGCCAATAGGCGCTTTCCTCTAGAGTTAACATCTATAGTCATTTTAGCTTTACTTTTACTTCTCTTTTCATTTGCCCCACTAAATATTGAGCAAAATGATAAATTTTTGGACGCGTCAGATTTACTTAGTGGCTTTGCCAACCCCGCTCTTATTGCTGTTGTAGGTTTACTCGTAATAGGTCAAGGAATGATCCGAACCGGTGCACTTGATGCGGTTAGTGAATTGATACTCAGAATTTCTCGGGGTAGCCCCTCACTTGCTTTCGCATTCACTTTATGCCTTGTACTAATTGTTAGTGGGGCACTAAACAATACTCCTGTAGTAATAATGTTTATTCCAGTACTTGCCGCACTTGCAGAAAGACTTGGTCGAGGTGTAGGACGCATAATGATGCCATTATCCTTTGCAGCTATCTTAGGGGGTATGACAACATTAATTGGCTCAAGTACTAATCTGTTAGTTTCTGGTACTATGGTAGAACTTGGCCTTCAGGAGATTGGCTTCTTTGACTTTACTATTCCTGGACTTGTCCTTGCTGGAATTGGTATTTTATATGTTCAATTCATCGCACCTCGACTTTTACCAGAGTGCTCTCTTGATACAAAACAACTCCATTCTCCATCAGGAAAACAGTTTATAGCTCAATTTACAATTGAAGACGGATCTGAGCTTGTCGGCCAGCATGCAATCGGCGGTTTTTTTCCTGCCTTCAAGGAGATGACAGTACTCCGGCTTGAACGTGATGGTAGGGTCGTTCCACCACCATATGAAGATATATCACTTAAATCTGCTGACGTAGTTGTAATAGCTTCAACACGAAATGCATTATCTAATATAGTTGCTAGGGCACGATGGTTTCAGATTTCATTATCAGGGACTGATGAAATACCCTCCGAAGATGAGAATAAAACTGATGATCGTATAAAACCAGGCAACCTAATGGCTGAAGCTATGGTTTCGCCAGGATCACGGATGTTAGGACTCCCATTAGAACAGATAGCTTTTCCTGTTGCTGAAAACATTACAGTCTTAGGTATTCAAAGGCGTTCAAGAATGACAAGGGGTCAAATACACCAAATTCGTATTGAAGCAGGGGATGTCCTACTATTACAAGGCAGGCGGGATGGTTTGCAAAGATTACGTGCCAATAAGGATGTCTTAATAATGGAATGGTCAGCACTGGAGCTTCGTGCATATCACCATGCAAGGAGAGCCACATTAATATTTGCAGCTGTCGTTGTAGTATCAGCTGCAGGTATTATCCCAATATATGCAGCGGCCATCTCAGGAGCCGCTCTTATGGTCGCAACCGGAGCGTTAAATATTCGCCAAGCCGCAAGGGCAATTGACAGACAAATAGTTTTAGTCGGTGCAACTGCACTTGCTCTTACAGCAGCCCTAACAAAAACAGGCGGAGCAACATATCTTGCAGAGGGTATTCTTTCAATTCTAGATGGATCAAGCCCAGCAATCATTTTGTCAATATTTTTTCTAATGGTAGCTATTTTTACAAACCTACTAAGTAATCAGGCTTGTGCTGTTCTGTTTACACCTATTGCTGTTGGAATAGCAGTCAAATTAGGAGTTGACCCAATGATTTTTGTTACTGCTGTTATACTTGCAGCCAATTGTTCATTTGCTACGCCTATAGGCTACGTCACCAATATGCTAGTAATGACCCCAGGCAGATATCAATTTATGGATTTCGTCAAAGCTGGAGTCCCTCTGATAATTACTCTTTGGATTGGATTCTCTCTATTTGCCTCATGGTATTATGGCCTATGGTAAGCTCTCTATAAATAAAGAAAGACTACGAACCCTAAAAAATTATAATCTCTCAAA
This sequence comes from Rhodospirillaceae bacterium, assembly GCA_002728135.1. Classification (GTDB taxonomy): domain Bacteria; phylum Pseudomonadota; class Alphaproteobacteria; order UBA828; family UBA828. The sequence continues at coordinate 28,019 of PBVE01000009.1, read as the reverse complement.
AGAAGGTTCACTTTTGAGACCACTTTGAAACTACCTGGTATATAGCACTAGTAAGGACTGAAAGATCTTGCTGAGATATTGTATAGGCAGGTGTAAGATAAACAATATTCCCGAATGGTCTAATCCAAACACCCTCTTCAACAAATTGCTGCCTTAACCAATCAAGGCTGATCTTGCCGCTTAATTCTACCACCCCGATTGCCCCTTTTACTCGCACATCAGCTACACCAGGGATCGAACGACAACGCTCCAATTCATCATTCATCTGAGATGAAATCCGACATACCTCCTTTAATATTGGTTTCGACTCAAATAAATCTAAAGAGGCATTTGCAGCGGCACAAGATAAAGGATTAGCCATAAATGTTGGGCCATGCATTAGAGCAGATTCATCACTTTCGTTTAAAAAAGCTTCAAAGACATTATTTTTTGCAACTGTGGCTGCTAGTGGAATTGTACCACCAGTCAGTGCCTTTGAGAGTGTTAAAATATCTGGACTTACACCCCCTTGCTGAAAAGCAAAAAGAGTTCCTGTTCTTGCAAATCCAGTAAAAATCTCATCAAAGATTAATAATATATCATGTCTATCACAAAGTTCCCTGAGTCTGATCAACACTTCGTCACCATGAAAAATCATTCCACCTGCACCTTGAACTAGTGGCTCAACTATCATAGCAGCACACTTTTTTGCTTTATTTGATAAAAATTTTTCAAGTGTTGATAAATCATTTTCTGTTCTTGGCAATTTAATAATATATTGTTCAGGGATAGCCCCCTTAAAAAGCTTGTGCATACCTTCCTCAGGGTCACAAACAGACATGGCCCCTGAAGTATCCCCATGATATCCTCCCCAAAATGCCAAAATTTTGTTTTTCTCTGGGTAACCCTTATTAACCCAGAATTGAATTGACATCTTAATTGCAACTTCTACGGATACAGATCCAGACTCTGAAAAAAATACTCTATTTAATGATTCAGGGAATAAATTTACTAGTCTTGTTGCTAATTTCAGTGCTGGTTCATGCACTAAACCACCAAACATTACGTGTGGCATTCTCTCTAACTGTTCCACTAGAAGTTTTCTTATGTGGGTGTGGTTATAGCCATGGCAAGCTGTCCACCAAGATGCAATACCATCAATTAAAACTCTCCCGTCATCAAGAAAAATTCTAACACCATCAGTATGTGATACAGGTAATGGTGGAGGACTCGTTTTCATTTGAGTGTAAGGCAACCATATGTGATCAATACCACTGCTATACCATGCTGGCTGCATTTTAATGTTTCTACTCAATAGGGGTTCCCTTAATCCCAAGCTTTTCGAATAAAACTGAGTCTTTATGTATCTCTGGATTAGCAGTTGTCAAAAGTCGATCACCTACAAAAATTGAATTTGCTCCGGCAAAATAACACAGTGCCTGAACCTCATCTGACATATCCTCGCGACCAGCAGAGAGTCTAACCACAGATCTTGGCATTAAAATTCTTGCCACAGCTATAGATTTAACAAATTCAATTTGATCTAGATCATCACTTCTACTTATTGGAGTTCCTTCTACGTGGACAAGCATATTAATTGGGACGCTTTGAGGGTGTTCTGGTAAGTTTGCTAGCGTTAATAACATTCCAGCACGATCCTTAACATTCTCTCCCATTCCTACAATACCGCCGCTACAGACATTTATACCCGCATCACGAACATTAGCTAAAGTATCTAACCTATCCTCAAAGGTTCGAGTAGAAATTATTTCGTTATAAAATTCTGGTGAAGTATCAATATTATGATTGTAGTAATCCAACCCTACCGAGGCCAAGCGATCAGCTTGAAGAGATGTTAACATACCTAAAGTAACACATGTTTCCATTCCAAGAGCTTTTACTCCAGAAATCATTTCACAAACCGTATCTAGATCATGATCTTTTGGTGATCTCCATGCTGCGCCCATGCAGTATCGAGTTGCTCCTGACTCTTTTGCTTTTCTTGCTTCAGAAAGAACTTTCTCTACTTCCATTAACTTTTCAGCTTTTAAGCTTGTTTCATGATGTGCACTCTGTGGACAGTAAGCACAATCTTCTGGACACCCCCCTGTCTTAATGCTCAACAACATAGACATTTGAATTTGATTAGGATTAAAATTTTGTCTATGAATTTTGTGTGCTTCGAAAAGAAGGTCGTTAAAGGGCAAGTTGAATAATTCCTTTACCTCCTCAATATTCCAATCATTTCTTATGACCGACTGTGATGTATTAATATTTGTTGCCAACGCAGAGCTCATACCCTCAGTGTTCATTTTATTTCCTTATCGAGGTCAGCTAGATATTGGTCTAGCCCCTACTTCAAAAACGTCCTAAAAGATTTTATTACAGTTTAAGGTTGACTGGTGCTTCGTCAAGGTCAAGGAATCAAGGGTTGATGTAAGGATACTATAAATAATAGTGCTATAAATATATTTTTTCACTGATAAAATAATCTTAATGAAAGGGCTGCTTCATTCATGTAGCAAAGGAAGATTAATATTATGAAATCCCTAGATAAACACGTTCAATTAAAGTTATCTACTTTGGAAAGTAAGAAATTATTAAGAAAACTTGCAGAAACTAATCGAAGCACATCAGGGACCACAATTCGTGATAATAAAAAATTAATTTCATTTGCATGTAATGATTATCTAGGCCTTTCACAAAATCCAGACGTTATCAGAGCAATTAAGGAAGCATCAAATAAATATGGAGCTGGAGCTGGAGCCTCAAGATTAGTTACAGGGAACAATGTTCTTTATAAAAAATTAGAGAATCAACTAGCAGACCTCAAAGGAACAGAGCGCGCCTGTGTATTCGGTTCTGGTTATTTAGCAAATTTAGGTATTATCCCCTCCTTGGTAGGCCCTAAAGACTTGATTGTTACTGATCAATTAAGTCATGCCTGTATTTTTGCAGGAGCGGATTTGGCAGAAAGTAAAATCTTGACTTTTCAACACAACGATATCAACAACCTTGAAGGTATCTTAAAAAGAGAAAGAAGCTTACACCAACACGTTATGGTAGTCACTGATGGTGTTTTCAGCATGGATGGAGATCTAGCTCCTATACCCGAGCTCTCAAAATTGTGTAAAAAATATGATGCATGGCTTATGACAGACGATGCTCATGGCATAGGGGTTTTAGGGAATGGAAGAGGTTCGAACTTTGCATTTGAATCAGCTAGTGAAATTCCACTTCAAATGGGGACACTTTCAAAAGCTGTTGGATCATATGGAGGTTATTTATGTGCATCAAAGCCAGTAATCGAATTAATTAAGACCAGAGCACGCACTCTTATCTACTCTACAGCACTCCCCCCAGCTATAATATCAGCAAGTATTTCAGCATTAAATATAATAAAAACAAACCCTGAACTAACTAAGATACCATTAAAAAATGCTCAGTTTTTTACATCGATTTTAAAATTAGATAAGGCTGTAAGTCCAATTGTCCCTATAATTCTTGGTGATCCAGAACGTGCTATGAACGCATCCAAAATACTTGAAAACAAAGGGTATTTAGTTACTGCTATTAGGCCACCTACTGTTCCTGAGGGTACTGCTCGACTCCGTTTTGCCTTCTCATCTGAACATAAAATTGATGATATTAAGAATTTAGCAAAAATTGTTAAAAAAAATATCTTATGTAATTGATACACATTATAGAAAAGTGGCAGGGCTTAACTCTGTTATTTTTTGAATTAAACAGTCTTTAGAAATATATGATCATTATAGAATTATTAATTTTTCTAGTTAACTGAATTTGTTTGACCTTGGAAAACCTCTTGGAATCAAGCGGCCAGATTGCCCTCGCTTACCAACCCAGTTCTTCATATTAACCTCAAAATGCATACCTTTTCCTTTGGGCCAACTAAGTCCTTCATTTTTTTTGTATACTTTTATATCACTTAGACTTCCATCACGAAAACGCTGAAGAATAACACCTCTACCACGAGATAGAAACGGAATTTCTTTAATTGGGTAAGTTAACAACCGGCGATTGGTTCCAACTACAGCAACTGTATCTCCGACAGCTGGCACACAGAACGAAGCGTCTGTATCAGGAACTACATTAAGCACCTGCTTACCTGCTTTTGTATGTGCTAAAACCGAAGATTCATCAACTAAAAAGCCTCTGCCATCAGATGAAGCAACGAGTAATGTTCTATTCGGATAATGTACAAAAAATGATACTATGTCATGATCATTTCCAATATCCGCCATCAGACGCAAAGGTTCTCCAAATCCACGCCCTCCAGGCAACTTATCAACGTTTATGGTATAAAAACGCCCATTAGTAGCAAATAATATTAGTTTATCTGTAGTTTCAGCATAGAAACTAAAACGCTTACTATCACCATCTTTATATCGAATATCTGAATCTGATTGAATATGGCCCTTAATTGCTCTGATCCAGCCTTTTTTTGAACAAATAATGGTAACTGATTCCTTCTCGATAATTGCCTCAACAGGTAAATTCAGGTCTTTAGGGGGGGCAACTATTTTTGTTTTTCTTTTACCTTCCGACGTATTACTTCCGAAATGTTCTTTTGCTTTTAAGATTTCCTTTCGAATAGCTGTTTTTTGTCTTGCTTTACTTTCCTGCAGTTTATTTAAATCTTGTTGCTCTTGTTTTAGCTCTTTGTATTCTTTTCGAAGTTCTACTTCATCTAACTTCCTCAAGGAACGCAAACGCATATTTAAAATTGCTTCTGCTTGATTATCATTTAATTTAAATTTTTTTCTAATCTTCTCTTTTGGATTATCTTCTTCACGGATAATTTTTATAACTGCATCAAGATTCAAAAACACAAGTAAGTAACCATCTAAGACTAATAGTCTTTGAAGAATTTTATCTAGTCGATATCGGGTACGTCGGTTAAGAACATCAAAACGATGGGCTATAAACGCAAGTAACATCTCCCGAAAACTCATTAATTTTGGGATACCGTTTGCGTCCAATACATTCATGTTAAGAGAAAACCGCACTTCAAGATCAGTCTGTTTAAACAACATCTCCATCATATGCTCAGGCTTAACGCCCCTACTCTTAGGCTCTAAAACAAGTCTTATATCCTCGGCAGATTCGTCCCGAACATTACCTAAAAGAACTAATTTCTTTTGATCAAGAAGCTCTGCAATTCGTTCAATCAAACGTGATTTCTGAACCTGATAAGGAATCTCAGTTACTATTATTTGCCATTGACCACGGGTTTTTTCTTCAACTTTCCATTTAGCTCTTAACCTAAGAGAACCTCTCCCAGTTTCATATGCTTCTTGAATATTATTAATATTTTCTGCTAAGTGGCCTCCTGTTGGAAAATCTGGACCAGGGCAGGCCCTGAGTATATCTTGGTATGAAGAACGTTGATTTTTTAGTAATAAAATTATCGCATCACATAATTCTTCAATATTATGTGGAGGTATATTTGTTGCTAACCCGACCGCAATTCCCGTAGCACCATTAGCCAATAAATTAGGTAAACTTGCTGGTAAAACCGATGGTTCGACTTCTTCTCCATCGTAAGTTGTCCTAAAATCTACCGCATCTTCACTAATACCTTCTAGAAGTGCTATTGCAAATTTAGTTAACCGTGCTTCTGTATAGCGCATAGCTGCAGCGTTATCACCATCAATATTTCCAAAATTGCCATGACCCTCAACAAGAGGCCATCTGACAGCAAAAGATTGAGCAAGCCTAACTAAAGCATCATAAACGGCAGTGTCACCATGAGGATGAAATTTTCCTATTACATCTCCGACCACACGGGCACATTTTTTATGTCCGGAGTGCGGATCTAACTTCAATTCTAACATTGCATACAGAAGTCGACGCTGGACTGGTTTTAAACCATCACGCACATCTGGAAGTGAACGTGATGTGATAGTTGACAACGCGTAGGCTAGATAACGCTCTCCCAAAGCATCGGCAAAAGTAACAGAATGAATACCAGAAGAATCTTTAATTTCAGTCATGAATCATCATAACACAAAATAACGCATATGTGAGTGCTTAGAAACACAATATTTTGTTTATATTTTATTTTCCCACCGCTTAGCTAAACGATTTCGTGCTGCAGGCATCTTTGTTTTTCGTGCAGATAAAAGATGTCTAGAAATAAACCATTCTGTTAATTTTAGCCCCGCAGATATATCACCTTTGGTTGAAATTTTCCCTTCTGAAGATTGATCTATCGTAAATTTTGGTAACGAAAGCAACTTCTCCCTATAGGGTTCTCCAGCTGCAAAGGTTACTGCTCGACCAGTTCTAGGCGAAACGTATGCTAGATTTTCCTTTTCACCGGTTAGAGCACAAACTGATAAATCTAAACCAAATCCTAAATCAGCTAATAATTTTAATTCCCACATTATTAAGTTCTGAATCCAAGAGGCACTGTCCTCAAAGTCATCTAAGAAACTAATTGTTCTTGAGTATAGTTCTGGATATGGATGACGTTCTGGAAGAGCTATTTCGATTAAAGAGCAAATAGACAAAAGACCTTCCAATCTCAGATTGTCTTCAATTAGCCGTGCAGCTCGAGCATCAGTCATCTCACAATTAAAAATTCCTAAATGCTCTGTTAAGCGTGCACGCCACCTTGCTGTTACCCCATTACCTAATTGATAAATACCTGAATTATTTTTGTTTCTTGCACCCCTAACAAGGCCAGCATGTCGTCCATGCTCTTTTGTAAAAAGACAAATTACTGAAGAAGACTCCCCATGATGTCTTGATGACACAATTATACCTTCGTCAATCCACTCCATAGAAAAACCTAGATTTATATTTAATTTTCAAGACAATCACTCTTATTTAGGGTTATAATCAAGCCCCATATTACGGTAATGTTCTGGGTTTTCTGCCCATCCTTCACGAACCTTTACAAATAGGAATAAATGAATTTTTCTTTCTAAAATTTTGTTCAACTCCTCTCGGGCGGCCTTACCTATTGATTTAATTCTCCTGCCGTCTTTTCCTAAAATCATAATTTTATGATTTTCTCTCTGGACATAAATTATCTGCTCAATTCTACAACTACCATCTGCAAGCTCTTTCCATTTCTCGGTTTCAACATTTACAGAGTAGGGTATTTCCTGATGGAGTTGGTTAAATATCTTTTCCCTTGTAATTTCAGAAGCCAGTATACGTTCAGATATGTCACTAAGCTGATCTTCTGGATATAGCCATGGACCGTTAGGTAGACGAGATAATAAATATTGAAGAAGATCATTTACTCCATCACCTCTCAATGCAGAAATCATAAATACTTTTTCAAAAAGTTTCATTTGTTGAATTTTTGCAACTAGTGGAAGCAAAATTTCGTGCTTTATAGTGTCAACTTTATTAATAACCATTAGTGGCTTTTTTTTATGCCTATGAAAATGCTTAAAAATTTCTTCGGTATTCGGGCAAATCCCTCTGTTTGGGTCAATCAGAAATATCACATCATCCGCCTCGCTTTGACCTTTCCAAGCTGCATGCACCATCGACCGCTCAAGACGTTTTCTTGGATTCTGAAAAATCCCAGGTGTATCAATTAAAACAAGTTGTGAGTTTCCATGTGTACAAATCCCCCTTATTTGGTTTCTTGTAGTCTGGATTTTAGGACTAACGATTGTAATTTTATCGCCAACAATATAATTAACTAAAGTGGATTTTCCAGCATTTGGCGGACCTATAACTGCGACAAAACCAGCTCGTTGCGTTCCAACAGAATCATTTGGAACTAGAGAAGACTTATCACTTAACTTGTTGGCCATTAGTTATTACACTCAATATTTTCTAGCATATTTTTTGCTGCAAATTGTTCAGCATTTTGTTTTGATGTTCCGCTACCTCGAACGGAATTAACCCCTGAAACTTTGACCTCCACCTCAAAAATTGGTTGGTGAGGGGGACCTGATCTAGACACAATTGAATATACAGGTAAACCTAGCCCTTGCTTTTGGGACCATTCTTGCAAAACAGTCTTAGAGTCGCTCGGTGGCTGAATATGTTCTTCAGATAAAGGTCCCCAATGTCTAATTACAAAATCCCTAGAAACATCTGATCCACCATCAAGATGTAAAGCAGCAATTATGGCCTCCAAAGCGTCGGCTAAGTTTTTAGGATTAGATCGACCACCACTTGCTAATTCACTGGGGGCCATTTCTATAAAAGGCCCGATCCCAAGATTTTGTGCAACTCTGGCTAAAGCATCCCTTTTAACCAGAGAAGAGAATCTTTTAGCTAAAGCACCTTCAGACTCATGTCTAAATTTTAGAAACAAACACTCAGAGACAAACAGTCCTAGAACTCTATCACCCAAAAATTCAAGTCGTTGATTACTATCATTTACCCCCCCAACAACACTTGGGTGTTTTAATGCAAGTCTAATTAAATGAGGGTCTTTAAATTGATACCCAAGAATTAATTCTAGATCCTTCAATTGGAAACCCTTTTTTTTATCAGACAAGTCCATATCCATATAAAAGTTTATTAGTCTATTGATTTAAAAACTCTTTCAAAACGAGTAGACTCGCCCCATTTCCAAACTTCCCAGATATCAGCTATACCGTTTGTTGAATAAAATGTGAATTCTGCTCTCCCAACAAGGTTTTCTTCTGGAATATAACCAACGGCCGAGAGCACTCGACTATCCAAAGAGTTATCGCGATTATCTCCCATTGCAAAGTAATGTTTTATTGGAACGGTATATATTGGAGTATCATCAAGGGCACCATAGGGAGTCGCTTCTAAAATATTATAGCTTACCCCATTTGGTAAGGTTTCTCGATATTGCTCAAGTCTTCTTATATGGCCATTAGAGTCCTTGTATTCAAAATTTTTTATTTTATTACGTTTTAAAGGCCGGTCATTTAAGTAAACAACACCATTTCTAACCTGTATTCTGTCACCTGGAAGACCTATGATCCTTTTGATATAATCTGTTTCGTTATCCCTTGGTAGTTTAAAAACTGCCACATCTCCACGTTCTGGTTCCCCACCCAAGATTCTACCCGACCATAAAGGTAAACTCCATGGCAGAGAATATTTACTATATCCATATGAGTATTTTGAAACGAATAAGTAATCACCCACCATCAAATTTGGTATCATTGATCCCGATGGGATATTAAAGGGTTCAAGAGCTACTGTTCTTAAAATTAGTGCGGCCAATATTGCATATAAAACCATTCGTATTGTCGCAAAGAACCCACCTTTCTTAGGTTTCTTAGAAATATTGTCAGATCCTTCATTTTTTATTTTTTTCTTTAACATTTTTGTAATATTCACCTAAATAATATTTAAACCCAATCTATTTATAATTATAATCTAATTCTCAGAATGGGTGACTTCTTTCATCTTAGCACTTATAATTACTAATGCTTGTGCATTAGGTGGTTCATCAGTCAAGGAAAGAAGTATCTCGGCTTTCATTCCTGAAGGTGTAATTTCTTCCAAACGATGTTTTGCCCCTCCTGAAAGAACCATAGTTGGCTGTCCTGAAGGCAAATTACATACTTCAAGGTCTCGCCAATAAACACCTTTGCGGAATCCTGTTCCTAGAGCTTTTGCACACGCTTCCTTTGCAGCAAATCGTCGGGCATAACTCTCAATTCTTTTCAATCGTAGATCAGACTTTTGACGCTCAGATTGAGTATACACCCTATGTGTAAATCGGTCTCCAAAACGGTTTAAAGTCTTAGCAATACGATTTATGTCTGTTAAATCTACCCCTATACCTATAATCACCTGATTTTCCTACACCACAAGTTAGATCCTATATATCATAAATTAACTTTCTGTAGTGTTTTTAGAACGGGCCATATTCATTAGATCACGCATTCTACGAACAGCATCCTCGAATCCTGAAAAGATTGCCTCACCTATAAGGAAATGGCCTATGTTTAATTCACTTATTCCTTTTATTTCAGCTATAGGGCCAACTGTATCAAAAGAAAGACCATGTCCCGCTCGCACTTCTAGGCCAAGGCCTAATGCATGTTGTGTAGCAGATATTATTTTTGTCAGATGGGACTTTCTTTCTATCAAGTTTTTAGCATCACAGTAATGACCTGTATGAATTTCAATTGCAGGTATCCCAATGGAGGAGCTTGCGTCAATCTGATCATGGTCAGGGTCTATAAATACACTTACAAAACAATCAGCATCCTTCAATGAATCAATAAATTTCGATAATTCATCCATCCGAGAAATAATATCTAACCCACCCTCTGTAGTAAGCTCTTGACGTTTCTCAGGTACAAGACAAACTCCAGGCGGTTTATGCTTAAGAGCTATCTCTAGCATTTCATTTGTAGTAGCCATTTCTAAATTTAATGGCAATGCGACTTCGCGAATAAGCCTTCTAAGGTCTTCATCTGAGATATGTCTTCTATCTTCTCTTAAATGACAAACAATTCCGTCTGCACCTGCTTTTTCTGCCAAATTAGCTGCCCTTAACGGATCTGGATGTATGCCTCCGCGAGCATTCCTTATTGTTGCTACATGATCAATATTCACACCCAAACGTAATTCATTACTCATCTGCATTTATCCTATTAGATTCTGTATCAATAGCTTTATCCTGTGTAGCTAGAACTTGACGCCTCTTTAAACGGGACATTCTTCTATGCTCCTGATAATTTGCTATAAGGCGTTGTATAGGAAAGAAAAAGATCAGCCAAACTATTATTGATACGGGCATACCACCAGCTAACATGGGAATGAAAATAGTTGTTGGCTGTTCAAAAATCACACTAATTGTGAGTTCCTCTGGCAGCTCCTGACCTTTCTCATAGCCTAATATTTTACTTCCAAGCCAATAAATTCCCGTCCAAATGAAGGGAAATGTCCATGGATTACCTACAGCAGTTCCGATAGCTGAAGCAATTAAGTTACCACGCATAAGCCAAGCTATTACCGCACCAAGTATGAAATGCAACCCGACAAATGGTGTAAAAGAAATTGCTGCACCACAGGCAAAACCTGCAGCTATAGAATATGGAGTGCCTGGGAGCCTCTTTATTCTTGTAAAAAAATAACGGCCACTCCGCTTCCAACCCATACTTGGCCAAAATAATTCGCGTATACGCCCTGAGATGGTTCTTTTTTTTCTGCGCTGAAATAGACTCATTCAATTCTGCCTACAGTATGCAAGCCAACTAAAATGAAATCGGCCTTCAAAATATCCGTGCAAGTAACATTATTTTCTAATTATTAGGATAAAATACTCATAGTTATTAATAACACCAAATAATTACAGTTAACTCAAAGCTGGTAAGGCCTGGAACCATTTTGTTCTTTATGGATTCGGCTTACAATAATTTAATCCTTAATTCACTTTTATCAATGCCTAGTTCTTCTAACACGACTTACACATTGCACTAAACGCAAATTAGCCATGATTTCAGATAAATGCCTTATATCCTGTACCTCGACATCAACTATAAGAGCAAAAAACTCTATATCACGATTAGTAATCTTTAAATTAGTAATATTACCTTGGCTTCTAGCAATTGCTGTAGTCACATTACTTAATGCACCAGTTTCATTTACTACTACTAGATCAATTCTACCTATCTGTACCTGCTTGATTGTTTCAGTATTATCCCAAGATAGGTCTAACCAACGTTCAGGAGTATCTCCAAATTCTGCTAATGTTTCACAATCTATAGTGTGAACTGTGACTCCACGACCGGTTGTTACTATACCTACAATTCGCTCACCGGGTAAGGCGTTGCAACATTCTGAGAAATGCAATGCCATGCCAGGGGTAAGACCACGAATAGGAACTCCTTGGTCGCCTGCTTTCACCTCCCCTGAACGTTTCATGACAAAGGAAAGTGCACGATTTGTTATTGACTCAAAACGACGAGAAGGAAAAAGTATCTCTGCTAGTTTACGACTGGTCAATTCACCACTACCCAGTTTAGCTAAAACGTCCTTTAAACTTCCCTCATTAATAACCGTCAAATGATCTGAAATTACAGTTTCATCAAAATTTGTATCATGTTCTCGAAAAATTTTTTCTGCAATTGCCTTACCCAATGAAATAAATTCTTCCTTCTCCTTAAAACGAACAAATCTTCTAATACTTGCTCTAGCTTTACCAGTAGCTACAAAACTCTCCCACATGGGTGAAGGTGCTCGTATTCGCGATTTAATTATTTCTACTTGATCTCCATTTTGGAGCTGTGTTCTTAAAGGTGCCATCCTTCCATTAATTTTTGAACCAACACAACTATCACCTATATCCGAATGAACTGCATATGCAAAATCTACTGGTGTTGCACCACGGGGTAACTCAATTAGGTCCCCCTTGGGTGAAAAACAAAACACCTGATCCTGAAACATCTCAAGTTTAGTATGTTCTAAAAATTCTTCAGGCCCGGAAGCCTTATCCAAAATATCAAGTAAATCCCTCATCCAACGATATGTTTTTCTATCACCTTCAGCACTTTTTGTTTGCTTGAAAGCCCAATGAGCAGCAACCCCGTATTCTGCCTCCTCATGCATATTCCTTGTACGAATTTGAATTTCAATTCGCTGTCTTTCTGGTCCAATAACAGCTGTATGTAAGGAGCGGTACCCATTTGGTTTTGGTGTACTGATATAATCTTTAAAGCGCCCAGGAACCATTGGATAAGCTTTATGCACAATTCCAAGTAATTGGTAACATTGCTCCAAGTTATCTACAACGATTCTGAAAGCTATTATATCTGATAATTGTTCAAAAGTAGTACTCTTACGCTGCATCTTTATCCAGATAGAATAAGGGCTTTTCTCTCTTCCAGTTATTTCGCAATTAACTCCTTCTTGTTTTATAGTCTGACGTAACCCAGATAAAACACGAGGAATTAAATCACCTCCCTCAGTTCTCAGAAACTCTAATCTTTTAGAAACTGACAAACGCGCACCGGCATTCAACTCACCAAACGCAAGGTCTTCAAGCTCATCTTTTATGCTATGCAAACCAATTCTTCCTGCCAGTGGTGCATAAATATCCATGGTCTCCATTGCAATTTTTTTGCGCTTATCATCTTTCAAAATATAATTAAGAGTGCGCATATTATGTAACCTATCTGCCAGCTTAACTATCAGCACACGAATATCTTCGCTCATAGCAAGCAAAAACTTTCTAAAATTTTCTGCCTGTTTAGATTTATCTGATTGCAATTCAAATTGAGAGAGTTTTGTTACTCCATCAACTAAACGAGAAATTTCAGAACCAAAACCATCCTCAATTTCATTTAGAGTAGCTAGGGTATCCTCAACAGTATCATGCAGCAGTCCAGTAACAACCGATGCTGAATCCAACTTTAAGGTCGTTAGAATTCCTGCTACTTCTAATGGATGTGAAAAAAAAGGATCTCCACTTGCACGCGTCTGAGATCCATGGGCCCTCATAGAAAAAACGTAAGCCCTATTCAATAATTTTTCATCGGCACTTGGCTCATAAGCCTTAACCCGCTCTACAAGTTCGTATTGGCGAATCACTTCTGCCCCCGATTTCAAGAAATATTTTAGCGAGCTACAAAATTGGACGACTTAACTTATCTATAATAGCACTATAAAGTTAATTTATATTAGCTAAATAAATTATCTATCAGTGTCTTTATACAAATCCGTCAAATTAGTTTGCTCTTCTTGCTTAATATCTCCCATTAAATCCGTGCTAGCGTCTTGTTTTTCTAAAACAGAGTTATTAGCTGGAGAAGAAGCGTCAGCTTCCTGTGCCGATGTTACACCAGCCCATGCTTGCTCTGCAGCTATCATTGCCGGGTTTTCTTCTTCCAGATCATCTTCAACATCATCAATCAAAAATTGCCTACCGCTGCCCAGTTCGTGTCTTAATTGATTTAATTCGATTTGTTCATCTGCAATTTCTCTGAGAGCTACCACAGCATCTTTGTCATTATCTCGATCTACTGTTAGCTCGGCACCAGAATGAATATCACGTGCTCTTTGTGCAGCAAGGAGCACTAGCTCAAAACGATTCCTAACTTTTGTAACGCAATCTTCAACTGTAACTCGAGCCATTGGACGACACCTTATGATAAATATGTGAAATTAATAATTAAGCCAGCAGGGATATATATATGTGCTTTATAAACCGTGCAAGTAATTTAGTTATTGCCACTTAAAAGTAGTTTTATTTGACTACATATTGACATAAATTAATCTAAAACAACTATATTTTGTTTGGGATCTAAATTTTTAATTAATTTTCTTATGCTAATTTTTAATATTGGGTGACACCAATTTGGATCCAAGTCATTCAATGGTAGCAGAACAAATGCACGTTTGTCCATTCGTGGATGGGGCAGGTTTAGCCCAATCCCAGAATTTTCTACACTCATATTTATAACCAGACCGTTATAATCTAAAAGATCTAGATCTATCGTACGTGGTGCGTTTGCACCTGACCTCTTACGACCAAATTTTATCTCCGTTTCTAAAAGCCTTAACATCAATTGGCTTGGAGAGAGATTTGTCTGAATGCCTATCACAGTATTAAAATACCAAGGATCGTTTGAAACAGGCACTGGTGCACTTTTGTATACTCTAGCATTAGATAGGACTTTTATCTCGCCATCATCCAAATGATTTATAATTCCTTGCAATGTATTTTCTTGTTTTCCAAATCTCTTACTGGGTAAATTTGCACCTAAACCTATGAAAATCATTAGAGTCTCCCTAAGTCCTGTTATAATTATATCCAGACTTTAATTCCTATCTCTTAGTAAAAAAATAACATGAAAACAGAATAGCCATAAATCTTTAGAAGTTTATAATGGTTATACAAATAAGCACTTAATTACATAAGCTTGCCACAGAACACTCTAAAAAATCACTCTCATAAAGAAAGCAGATGCAAGGTTTTCTATTAAATATGAACACAAAAATTGATTATAATCAGGAACCAGATACAGGGTGTAACTATTGTCAACGACTAGTAGAGTTTAGAAAAGCAAACCAAGAAAATAATCCAGATTGGCATAATCAACCTGTTAGGAGTTTTGGTTCATTGAATGCACAACTCCTAGTTGTTGGCTTGGCACCGGGTTTACGAGGGGCCAATAGGACTGGCAGACCATTCACTGGTGATTATGCTGGTGATTTATTATATCCAACAATGATTAAATTTGGTTTTGCAAAGGGAGAATACCTCGCAAAATATAACGACCCCTTAAAACTAATTAATGCCAGAATAACCAACGCAGTTCGCTGTGTACCACCACAAAATAAGCCTATTGGTGAAGAAATAGATTCTTGTGGAAAATTTCTAAAAATCGAAATTAAATCAATGCAAAAATTGTCTGTTATACTATGTTTGGGATCAATATCACACACGGCTACATTACGAGCACTTGGTCTGAAACTATCAAAATATAAATTTCAGCACGGAGAAATTTTTCGTTTAAATTCTGACCTCTCGCTTATTGATAGCTATCATTGCTCTAGGCTAAATACTAATACTAAGAGATTAACTCCATCAATGTTTGAGGCCATATTTAAGAATATAAAAAAACGGATTCATTAATATTAAAAATTTAAGAATTGTATCTAGCTATCAAACATCCTTCCTTATTAACCTTTCTTTTTGCCTTTGCCATGAACGTGCTTTTTCGGTCTGTCTCTTATCAAACTTACGTTTACCTACAGCAATTGCTAGTTCTATCTTTGCTATACCACGAGAGTTAAAATAGAGTGATAAGGGAACAAGAGTCACGCCACCACGTTTAAGCTTACCAATCAATCTGCTTATTTCTCTGGATCTCAAGAGTAGTTTACGAGATCTATTTGGCTCATGATTCTGAAAATTGCCAGCAAAATACTCACTTATATGGGCGTTCTGGAGGTATATTTCACCTCCCTTTTCATAGGCATATGCATCACCTATATTAGCCCTACCAGCCCTTAAAGACTTTACCTCAGTTCCAGTAAGCACAATACCTACCTCTAACGAATCCTCAATAGTATAATCACGCCGAGCCTTACGATTAACTGCTATCATTTTGCTATCAACAGATGATTTGCTTGGCATTGGTAAAATTATCCGCTTTAAGGATTTTTCTTGATCTTTACTGCAGAATGTTCGACTTACGGAGAGCTTCTTCTAACAAAATAGAATTTTCCTTACTAGGTTCACAGAGAGGTAACCTGAATTCTTGCGTACATCGATTCATTAATGATAAGGCAAATTTAACCGGGATAGGGCTACTCTCTATAAACAATATATCATGAATAGGCATCAAAGCTGTGTGTTTTTTTACGGCCTCGAAATTATCTCCAGATTGCCAAGCCTCGAAAAATTCCATACATGCCCGAGGAGTTATATTTGCCGTCACAGAAATGACCCCATGCCCACCTTGAGCTAGGAATCCAAGTGCCGTTCCATCCTCTCCTGAAAATTGAATAAAATCCTCGCCACAGGCTCTTCTTACTAATGTAGGTCTGCAAAGATCTGCTGTGGCGTCTTTTACGCCGACTATATTAATATGCTTTGATAGCCTTGCCATCGTCTCAATTGACATATCGACTACGCAACGCCCTGGTATATTATAAATAAACTGGGGAATTTCTACTGCATCTGCAATTGTCATATAATGCCGATACATTCCTTCTTGAGTAGGTTTATTATAATAAGGCATTACTAATAAAGTGCCATCAGCTCCTGCTTCCTTAGCATGACGTGTAAGATTTTTTGCCTCAATGGTTGCATTAGAACCAGCTCCAGCAATAATAGGTACTCTACCCGATACTACATCTATGCAAAGTTCAACAACCCGCATATGTTCTTTATGAGTTAGTGTTGGTGACTCACCAGTAGTACCGCACGGAACAAGACCTCTTGCTCCTTCGGAAATTTGCCATTCCACTAAATCTCTGAACGCTGCCTCATCAATCTGCCCCCCCGAGAAGGGGGTTACCAAAGCTGTGAAATAACCTTCAAATTTGGTCATTAAGAAACCCCAATTTTTGATTTTATCCAGAATTAAGAATAATAGGGAGATAAAGTATTCACAATACTAGGATAAAAAAACCTATATAAATATTAATCTTTACCTTCTGTATTAATCTTAAAACTGCTATTTCAATAATCTTAATTTAATTAGGAAATTACTTTGCGTTATTTTCTTATAACCTTCAATGTGTCTTTTGCAATTATAGTAATAGCTATAATTAATACAGCAATGGCTAATTCTTTAAAGATACCTATTCCACCGCCTTTTTCAGGACATGATGCAAAAAAGTTTGATGCAGCCATAGTCGCTCTTGATAATGGAAGGTATTCAGAGGCTATGGAAATAAATAGCAAAATTACAGATAACTCCGCCAGAGAAATCATAGAATGGTTAACTTATACTGAAAAATTTAGTTTTCCCTCATTTGAGGAAATATCTAGTTTCATAAATACTCATGCAGATTGGCCTTTACAAAAACATTTGTTGCACACCGCTGACAGAGCTTTGGCTGTCAAATTAGATGATAAACCAGTCATAGAGTGGTACAAATGGAGAGACCCTGTTAGTAAAAACGGTCGCCTCAGATTAGCAGACGCTCTCTTAAATCAAGGCAAAGAAGATCTAGCAACGGATTATATCAGAAAATCTTGGCATCTTGATTATTACAGCAAACAAGATTTACTAACTACAGAAGAAAAATATAGGAAATTCATAAGATCAAAGGATCACCAAATACGGCTTGATCAGCTTTTATGGGACAACAAGAGAAAACAAGCAAAACAAATGTTTCGCTTTGTAAAATCTAAATATAAAAACCTTGCAATTGCCCGTTTGACTTTAAGAAATTCTCATAAAGGAGTAGATGCGGCCATATCTAATGTTTCCCAAGAACTTAAAAATAATGCAGGCCTTCAATACGAGAGACTACGTTGGAGAAGAAAAAAAGGTAAACATGATTCAGCAAGAAGCATACTACTTTTCCCACCAGATAATTTAGTTAGACCAAAGTTCTGGTGGAAAGAAAGAGAAATTCAAATCAGGAAACTTTTAGATTCTGGTGATTATGAAACAGCTTATTTTTTAGCTGCTGAGCACGGGCAAATGCACGCTGGAACATTTTCCCAGGCAGAATGGCTCTCTGGCTGGATATCGCTTCGTATGCTCAATGAGCCATTACTCGCCATTAATCATTTTTCTAGTATTTATGACACTGTATTCATGCCGATTAGCCGGGCCAGATCCTCATATTGGTCTGGAAAAGCTGCAAGTGCCGCAGGAGATAAATTGATGGCTGAAAAATGGTTTAATCGTGCGGCCAGCTACTGCACCACTTTCTATGGACAATTGGCTACTGAGATTCTGAAGCAAAATGATTATTTCGTTCCAAAATGTCTAGAACAAAAAGATTCTTCCAAAACGAATAACAGTAAATTACAAAACCATTCTCTTTTTTCTGCTGCAAGAAGATTAGCTTTTATAGGGAAGGACAAGTTAGTTCATACAATAATTCTTAAATTAGGTGAGCTTGCTAAAACTGCAGATGATTTCGCCCTTATAGCTTCCCTAACTGATGAAATACAAAGACCAGACTTATCTATAGCTGCAGCAAAGAGAGCATCCAGAGATGGTTATCATAATGAAGAATATTTGTTTCCAGTCCCAAACATACCTTTTGCACTTCCAGATAATAAGCTTGAGTATGCTCTAGTAATGGCCGTCATAAGACAAGAAAGTCAATTTTATAGTAATGCTGTAAGTCGTGCTGGTGCTCGTGGTCTAATGCAACTAATGCCCAAAACAGCATTATCAGTTGCTAAGAATCATAAACTTATATTCTCCAAGTTACTACTGACGCGCGACGCTTCATATAATATCAAGCTTGGGAGTGAGTATCTTTATAGTCTTATTAATAAATACAATGGTGCCTATGCATTAGCTCTGGCAGCTTATAACGCTGGTCCTGGGAATTTATCAAGATGGATAAAAAATTACGGTGACCCAAGGGTAGATAACAAAGTAGATATGATCGATTGGTTAGAAAAAATACCATTCTACGAAACACGTAACTACGTTCAAAGGGTATTAGAAAGTTTACAAGTATATAGACGTTTAATGAAACAAGGTAAAAGCGCAAATAATATAAAAATGGATCTTGAACGTGGCTTTCATTCTTCAATCAAGTTATCAAAATAATCCTTCTGTATATGTAACAAGTGAAAGGTGCTAAAAGTAATTAGTATTTTGTCCTCACATATATAATATTTAGGTATTTATGGAGAAAACATTGCAAAACTTGCCCAATGTATTAGATATTCAGAGTGCAGCAAATCGAATATCAAAGTATTCTATAGTTACACCCTTATTAGAGTCCTCCATACTGAATAAAATGACTGGGGCAAGGATATTAATAAAAGCCGAAACATTACAAAGAACTGGGGCTTTCAAATTTCGTGGGGCTATGAATGCTCTTACCATGCTTACACCAAGAAAAAGAAAAATGGGTGTAATAGCATATTCTTCTGGCAACCATGCCCAAGCCATAGCATGCGCTGCACAAATTTTAGAGACAAAAGCACATGTTGTAATGCCAGATGACTCTCCTAAAGTCAAACTTGAAGGTGCTCGTTATTATGGTGCTGAGATTCATGAATATAATCGTAATTTTGATGATCGTGAAAAAATTGGTCATACTTTAGCAGCTGAAAACAAACTGACTCTAATTAAGCCTTTTGATGATCCTGCAGTAATTGCTGGACAAGGTACAGCTGGTCTAGAAATTATAGACCAATGTAATAATTTGCGTGTCAAGCCTGATATGGTTATGGCACCTGTTGGTGGCGGAGGTTTAATAGCTGGGATAGGCCTTGCAATTAGAAATAGGTGGCCAGAAATTAAAATTTATGCCGCCGAACCTTATGGATGGGATGATCATCGACTCTCAATCGATAATAGCAAGAGAAGCAGAGTTTCTAATTCAAATGTTAAAACTATTTGTGATGCTTTATTAGCACCTATGCCAGGAGAAATTACATTTTTAATAAATAAGCATTTACTTGAGACAAGTATAGTAGTTACAGATAAAGAAGTTGTTAGAGCTATGGCTCTTGCCTTCAAACATCTAAAATTAGTTATTGAACCAGGAGGAGCAGTTGCACTTGCTGCAGCCTTAAAAGGACAAATAGAAATATGTGGAAAAACTATAATAGTCATAGCCTCAGGCGGAAACGTAGATATGGAAACATTTGTCTACTTGTTGTCGAAAGAATATACAAATGACTAAAAGTAGATTGCTTATATTATTTCTTTCTTGGCTATGGTTTTTTGCACTAGTTACAATGATAACCTTTCAATCAGTTCAAGCTAATCCTGAACCAAGAACAAATCTACCTGTTTCCCTTGATGCTGCATTATCAAAGGCAGCCAGTCGAGATAAGGCCATTGTAGCAAGCCAAGGTAACCTCATAGATAAGCCCCGCAGGGGAGGATTTCACCATCTAAAGACAACTATCATTAGTATAGTGGCAAGATATCCAGAGCTACTAGAACCAGCAATAAATAAGGCTGTCAAACTAGCTCCAGAACACAAGGAGGCTATAATTAAAAGAGTAGCTATTAGCTTTCCTGAATTTTTCTCTAAACATGAAAAACCTTCTATAGACGCAACTATTATTAAGCAGAGTTATTATAAAAAACAAATTAGAAATACCGAGGCTGAACAAATTTATACTGTTAAAAAGTCTATTGTTTTTAGAGAAAAAGAGAAGAATTTATGGCCTCAACTTCCATCAGAAGGAGGCCCAGATGGGTATGCAAATATTGACCCTCTTGAAAGTCTAAATAGGGCCTTCTTTTATGGAAATGGAGCACTGGATTTTGTACTTTTTGAACCCTTAGCAAAAACCTATGGTTTTTTTGTTCCAGATACAGCAAAACCAGCTATCGCAAGAGCATTTAACAATTTAGGAGAACCACTAATTTTTGTTAACGATATCATACAGCTAGAATTTAGAAATGCAGCTACTTCATTTAGTCGTTTTGTAATAAACTCTACAGTAGGTTTAGCTGGGTTTTTTGATGTGGCAGAAAATCTTGGGTTACCTTCTCATAAATCGGACTTTGGCAAGACCCTCCACAATTATGGGGTTGGCGAGGGAATATACCTAGTTTTGCCATTTTTTGGACCAACCTCAGTAAGGGACTCGATCGGCCTTGGGGTAAATATGTTTATTGACCCAAGATCCTGGACCCTAAGCTCTGGTTCTCGTTTCGGTCTAAGTCTTGGAGAAGGAATAACTGTAAGAGAAAGGATGATTGACTCTATTGACTACTTAGTTGAACACTCTAAAGACCCATATGAATCAGTTAGAGCTTGGACATGGCAAAAGCGCCAGCAAGAGCTTAAAAATTAACTAATCAAATATACCTTAAAAATATAAAGAATTTGTGGCCCAAAAATGAGTCCTAACTATTTAACTGGCACATTAAACATCCACAAGACTGTCCATCTTCTGAGATTATTTTTTTATTAACAAATTGTAAGTCATCGGCATCATAAAAATATTGAGCATGATCAGATTCACAACCAATAATTGTAACTAAAGTGGGATTAACCCTCGAAGAAGAACCACACACATCATTTGGTGTCCGTATTGAAAAAGAAGCAAATTGAAGCCCATTAGGCGTATCAATTCTACTAGGCCATACAGAAAATGCTCCAGCTCCAAAGCCATAAAGATTCCAGCGGGGACATAAACCTCCAAAACGCGGAGGATAGAATTTAGTTGCACTGAACCTCTGCAAAACGTTCCCAGCAGAGTCTACCTGCAGAAGAAATATTGGAACACCTTTATCTCCAGGTTGTTGCAACGTTGTCAGGCGAAAACAAATTTGATCAATTGGAACCATGAATCTACGTGATAATAACACAAAATCATGACGAAGATTATTTGCTGCTTCCTTAAAATTGCTATATGGCATTAATAGTGCTCTAGCGAGGTAATCTGTTAGACTGTTCTTTAAATAGCGTTTGGTTGGGAGATCTCTTAAATCAGCTTTATCTACAATATCAGATAACAAATCTGGCCATTCCATACCCACTAGTTGACGTGCCATCTGAAAGGCTCGTCCATCTGTTCCTAAAGCTTCGGAAATTAAGACACGACGACCATGTCTATCATACCGGCATAATGTTTCACCCATTACATCTAACGGTAGGACCCTAGATCTAACACCATGACGTGACTCCAGTATTTCAGCCAAAATCCCTAATAGATCAACTCCTTTAGAAAAAAATAAATGGCTCAACTCACCCGAAGCTTCTTCTAAATCAGAAAAATAATTGTTATGTAACTGCAGATAATCAAGCACTAATTCACGTGGGTTAGAGTCTCCCGATAATCCAAAGTCAGAAGAACCTTTTAACTCCTTATTCTCTTCAATTGTCTTAATACCCAATGCATGGCGATCAGATAGCTTACGATATAATTTATATAATAAGTAAATTGCTTCTCCACCGATGGGACTTGCTGTACATATATCCTCAATATCTTGGGGTGAAATATTTGATTGTTTAAAGATAGGGTCTGCAAATACTTCCCTCAGTTGAGCAACAATTCTAGCCTCATCGTTACCAGCAAATTGCACCAAATCAATATCAAATGCTTGCCCCAATCGTAGTAAGAATTGAACCGTGGCCGGTCTTTGATTTCGTTCTATGAGGTTAAGATAACTGGTGGAGATACCTAATTTTGATGCCATTTCAGCCTGAGTGCTACCTTGACTTTGCCTAAGCCTTCTAACTCGCTGGCCAACCATAATTTTTCTTTCGTCCATGAATATAATCACCTTAGTTTACAAAATTTACAATGTTGATTTTGTAATAATACATAATCATACATAAATACATGATTATTATCAATAGGTTATGGACTTTTATGTAACGTAACTACATTATCGCTCAAATTTTTTAAATTATTTTTTTGTTTGGAGTCGTTAATGTCAGTAAATTCTTTTAAAACACTTGTTTCAGCAGACGACAGTAATCGTTTTGAGGGTATTAAACGTAATTATACCCCTGAGCAAGTAAATAAATTACGCGGCTCCCTGCCAGTACAATATACATTAGCAGAGTATGCAGCTAACAAGCTTTGGTCACTAATCAAAAATGAGCCTTACGTAAATGCCCTAGGTGCAATGACCGGAGGCCAATCAGTCCAAATGGTTCGTGCAGGACTAAAAGCCATTTATCTCTCAGGCTGGCAGGTTGCCGCTGATGCAAATGGATCAGGCCAAACCTACCCAGATCAAAGTCTCTATCCAGCAGATGGAGGTCCTGCACTTGCAAAAAGAATAAATAACGCTCTGACTAGGGCTGATCAAATACAACACCTCGAAAAAAGCAATAACGAGCAACAGGAAGATATAGACTGGTTTGCTCCCATTGTTGCGGATGCTGAAGCTGGTTTTGGTGGATCCTTAAATGCTTTTGAGATAGCCAAAGCGTATATAGAGGCAGGTGTTGGCGGAATTCATTTTGAAGATCAACTCGCTGCTGAAAAAAAATGCGGGCATCTTGGTGGAAAAGTCTTAATACCAGTATCACAGCACATACGTAATCTTAACGCTGCCAGATTAGCAGCTGACGTAATGGGGACTTCGACAGTAATTATTTGTCGCACGGATGCAGATAGTGCCCAACTACTAACTAGTGATATTGATGAGAGAGATCACCCATTTATAAGTGGCGAAAGAACCGCAGAGGGATATTTTCGCCTAAGAAATGATGAAGGGATGGCAAGATGCATTGCTAGAGGACTAGCTTGTGCTCCCTACTCTGACCTTATTTGGATGGAAACATCACGACCAAATATAGAACAAGCCCGCACATTTGCGGAAGCGATTCACAAAGTATTTCCTAATAAATCTCTTGCATACAACTGCTCACCATCATTTAATTGGCAAGCAAATCTAGATTCCGAAACAATAGAAAGATTCCAATCCGAACTAGGCATGATGGGATACAAGTTCCAATTTGTCACCCTAGCTGGTTTTCATAGCTTAAACCATGGAATGTTTGATCTAGCTCGAGGTTACTCACAAAGAGGAATGGCGGCCTATTCTCAACTTCAGGATGCTGAATTTGCCTCTGAAAAGGATGGCTATACTGCAACTCGACACCAAAGGGAAGCTGGAACTGGTTATTTTGACGCTATCAATATTGCCGTTAGTGGTGGTGAAACTTCCACCACGGCCATGGGAGCATCTACAGAAGCCGAACAGTTTACTGAAGACGAAAAAACAGCTGAAGAAGCAGCTGAGTGAACAGTATCAATAGTGAGTTGCGATCCCGGACAGTGTATTTCACTGCGCAACACACAATTGGGGGGGGTGGGTTAGAATTTTCTACCCACCCTTTTTACTCTATTGATCTTATATATTTAACTAGCATTACTCTATTGATCTTATATATTTAACTAGCACAAATTAAAAATAAATAAAAACCTATTTTATTTATCATTTGCTAATGACCAACCCCTAGGATCTTCCAGAAAAGAATAAACTTCCTTTAACTGGTTCTTATTAGCAACACCATCTTCGAGTGCTATTCTAAGTAAAACTTTGAGATCACAAAGTGAAGATAGCCTTATACCTAAATTTTCAATTTTTGAAACTGCATCATCTGTTGGACGAGTAAACATTACTACAACATTATCAATTATTGCACCTTCATCTCGAAGAATTTTTGAAAAATTTATTACACTCT
The DNA here is from genome assembly GCA_002728135.1 of Rhodospirillaceae bacterium. Classification (GTDB taxonomy): domain Bacteria; phylum Pseudomonadota; class Alphaproteobacteria; order UBA828; family UBA828. The sequence goes on along the minus strand of PBVE01000009.1, from coordinate 3,281 downwards.
TCCCCGTAGTTACTAAATCCTCCACTAAAACTATCTGCTGGCCAACAACACGCCCCCCCTCGATTTGAGCACCTGTGCCATGTTCCTTCGGCTCTCCTCTTACATATACCAATGGTAAATCCAAACGATCTGCAACCATAGTTGCATAAGGCACTCCTGCTGTGACTCCTCCGGCAACCATATTGGCGTTTAATGGCTTTATAATATTAGCCAATCCGTTAGCTATAATCCCTCTAGCCTGCGGGTGGGATAAAATTTGTCTACAATTAATATAAAATGGAGCCAGCAGACCAGATGTGAGCCTAAATGGTTTCTCAGTATGAATTAAAAATGACTTTGAATCTAAAATAGCTCTAGCTGTCGCTTCGGCTATATAATAAGAGCTTAGTTCAGCGGAAATTCTTTTAGAATCATTGTTAAAATTTTTACTCTTCATATTCTTACACCATAATCTATGTAATGATATTCTTCAGAAGCCTGCTCCACATTAACTTAATTTTCTGCTAACAATAAATATTGTGTAATTACGAGAGAATAATATGAAGCCTAATAACTCCAAAAATTCAACAAAAATTGATAACCCCACCTTATTATATTGTGCTCTTGATAATAAAGACCCTGAAACAGTAGAAAACTTGGCAATTAAACTATCAGGCTCTGTTGATGGTTTTAAACTTGGTCTTGAATATTTTTGTCATAATGGTCCAGCTGGAATTAATCGAATAAAAAATATTGGTCTACCCTTATTTCTTGACCTTAAACTTCATGACATCCCAAATACTGTTGCTGAAGCGGTACGCAGTGTTGCTCCACTTTCTCCAAAATATTTAACTGTTCATGCCAGTGGAGGGACCGAGATGATCAAAGCTGCAATATCAGCCACCCATGAAGAAGCTGATCGACTAGGAACACCAAGAATCCGACTTCTTGCTGTAACAATCCTCACAAGTCTTAGTCCTTTAGATCTTATATCTATGGGTATAGGTAGCACAACTAAAGATGCGGTTGCAAAACTTACAACACTTGCAGCTGAAGTAGGCATTGATGGTTTAGTTTGTAGCCCTGAAGAAATATCTATAGTTCGTAAAGAAGTGGGAATACATAAAGAAATATTTGTCCCTGGTATACGACCAGAAGGATCAATGAAAAATGATCAAAAACGCTCCGCAACACCAAGGCAAGCTGCAAATGATGGGGCAACTGCATTAGTTGTTGGTCGACCTATAACAGGGGCAGTTAATCCGTCACAAAGTGCTAAAAAAATTAAAGATGAAATTGGATTTAAAAGCTTTTAATCGCATTCCAACAAACCTTTGTTGACCATATCGTCTAAAATATCCTTAACAACTACGGCCCCAGAATAAATAAAACTTGTGTATAATTGGACTAAATGTGCCCCATCAGCAAATCTCCGAGTTGCTTCTTCTGCACTATCTATTCCCCCAACAGAAATTATTTTAAAATTATCAGGTGCAACTTTACGAACGGTTTTTAATGCCTCTCTGGAAAGATTAGATATAGGAGGTCCGCTCAAACCACCACCTTCAGTTGAAAATTTTGAAGATAGTGTACTTGGCCTACTAATAGAAGTATTTGAAACAACCAAGCCATCTATACCTGCATTAACACAAGTATTAACAAGCTGGCATATAGAATCTTGATCAAGATCTGGAGAAATCTTAAAAAGTAATGGCGGCCTTTTAGAACAACTTGCACGAATATTATTGAGTGCATCAAGAAGTCTGACTAAATTGTCCCCTTCTTGCAGCCCCCTTAATCCCGGAGTATTTGGCGAAGAAATGTTGATTGTTATATAATCAGCCAGATCAGATATCCTTTTAACACCCTGAACATAGTCCGCTACTTTATCTAATGTATCCTTATTTGCACCTAAATTTACTCCTATAACTTGTCCTGGTTTATAATGTTTTTTTCTCCATGTCTCTATATTACGGCTAACTAAGTTAAGACCTCTAGAATTAAAACCCATGCGATTTATTAATGCACAGTCTTCCCTCAGTCTATAAAGCCTTGGCAGATCATTACCAAACTGCGGTCTAGGTGTAACTGTTCCAACCTCAATAAAAGAAAAACCAAGCAGAAATAAATTCTTTATTGCACGAGCGTCTTTATCAAACCCAGCAGCAAGTCCTATAGGGTGACTAAAACTAACCCCAAAAACATCTCTAGACACTTCAGAAAACATTATCGGATTAATTTGTAATTTAGGCACAAAGCCCCTAGCTAAGAGCCACAATACAAAATTATGCGCCAACTCGGGAGGGAGTAAATTTAAGACTCTTGTACTCTGACGATGTATTAAATTATTTAGCACAATGTGAGTGAAAAACCTTCTAAAATTAATCTACTTTACCACTAAAATTCATTAAAAGTGTCTGCATCAAAATTATTATAAAATTTTTTTTACAAATTAATCATGCTCTAAATGTTCAAGTATATCAAAATTTTCAGCGTCAATCCCATTTGAATGGCAAACTACACCGCCAACACCTTCACCAACCCAATTCCCAATGGTTTTTACACTGCAAGCCCAGATCCTTTTAGAAAAAACAACAGTAAAAATATGCTCATGGTTAGTTTTACTTGCAAACAATATATCTCCTTTTCTAAGAATCTGCTCTGCATTTCCCTCTTCATGAGATAAGACAGGTGAAGATAATACTAATGAAACGAATATAAGTGCAGCAATAAATGAAAAATTACTTCTACGCATGTTATCTCCGTGTAATTGTTATAATGCGGCTAAACTTAGATACCTATCCGAAGAGCCTGCTTGGACGTATGAAAAAAATTAATTTTTATAGCATTAAAATATGACTTCAATGTAAAAAATGATGCATTTTCGATATTTTATATAAAATTCTTTATTTTAGCACATAGATAAAAATGAAAGATTGTTGGCACAAAGACGCTAGTAAATACTAATCCTGTCTAATGATATTTTATGCAACTAAAAAATTTATATCTATATAATATAATTGCAAGTGATAATCATTTGCAATTAGATATTAGTAATGGTATATAAATAGCGAATTTAAAATGCGAGTGATAATCATTTGCAATAAAATTGTATATTAAACGGGTAACGAGGATCTGAACTATAAATTTTTAAAATGCAAATTTCTCCGCATCTGGTTTAAGCAAATGAAGCATCACTTTAACCTGAGACGAGTTAATTACCTTTTATAAGCTAAGTTTTAAGAAAAAAGTATTAACTATGTAAAACAAAAATTGAGGGGTTAAAAATGTTAAAATTCCGA
>PBVE01000024.1 GCA_002728135.1 Rhodospirillaceae bacterium | reverse complement strand
TTCAAGTGATTTAACATAACTATCAAACGAGGCAAAAAATTTCTTTTGATTCACGGGATTACGGATGTCTTCAGTCAGTAATTGGACAAAAGGGCTAGAGTCTATTCTATTATGATGAAGCTCTTCGAGCATTCTCAAAAATCGTGGAGTGAAACTGTGATTATCGTATATTGGGTTACCAATATCTTCTATTTCTAATTGGCCTAACTTCTCAGATTCTATTTGAAAAACCGAACTTAAAAACTTAACCAGAATATCTGGACCTTTTATATCGTCGTATGATAATTGAACGATATTTTCGCTCCCAAACACACCACCCCATACACGTCTGTGATATCCAGGATCCCATCTATCTTCAAACTCCTTCAAAAACATCTCCAAAGAATATCTACCACGATTAGTACGTAATAGTTGACCGTACATTGAGGGAATCAACTCCAAGGGATCACGTGCAGTAAAAACAACCTTAACGGCAAACTCCTCCAACATATGCCCGAGTTCTCTTACCTTCTTTTCACTTAGTTCCCAAGATAGAAGCTCAGCAGTCAAAATATACCGGCCATTCACTCCTTCCCTAACCTGATCTAAAATCCGTTCCCATAAATTAGGAAGAATCTCCTGCATCTCTATACTTTCACTAGCCCATCTGTTTTGCTGTAAAGATATTGAAAGATGCGCCAACCGAAACCCTACTTTCATAAACGTGTCCGGAATAGGATTATAGATTCTCATCTCTTCAAGAATATCTCGGTTTATTTCAAGCTGTCTTTGCATAAAAGTAGTACCCGTCTTGGGCAAACCAATATGCAAGTAAATAGTTTTCTTCATTCCGCTTCCTCAAGTGCGAGAATTCATAGGAACTCTAAATTGATACAGAGGAAAATATGTGACCCTATTTAGTGTTAGATAATATTTTACCGAATCAATATAGAATCCGTATCTTAGCCTTTTCACTCTGGAAATCACCAATACGGGCTATAACCATCCCAGCCAAACACAATTTTAAACGTTATAATTTCTTATATCCATAATATATGAAGATCAAATATAAACACCCCTCTGGGTCACAAAGGCTCAAACTTTCGAGCTATCTGTTTTACTGTTATGTCCACTTCCTTATGCCAATCTTCAAATTCTTGAGCAAGATATTTCTGAACACTATCGGTATTCATAACGCTATACGGTGGTCTAATTGCTAAATTCGGCGAAACAGTTGTTACACTTGGTTGCAAATCTTCTAACGCAATCTTCAATTCGATTCGTTCTTCAATAGCTCTCTGAAATATGCGCACAGCAAAATTGTATCTCGAGGTGAATCCTGTAGGGGTCAAGTGGAACACCCGTTTTGGCATGTAGAAACCAGAGGTCTCGCTGTAAACTTTTAACATGATATCTAAAGTTTTGTCTGCCAAAAATCCCACACCTGTTGGAGTACCTATCTGATCATCTACGACATTCAATAATCCAGTTTGGGATGTACCCGCGCTCAAGATTTTGCCCATAAAATTATTACCACTATCCGAGTAAACCCAAGCAGTTCTCAAGACAACATAATTACACCCTGTAGCCACTATATTACGTTCACCCATTAATTTTGACTCCCCATAAACGTTCACTGGGTTAGGGGGGTCATCCTCCAAGTAAGGTCTACTTATATTCCCACTGAAAACGTAATCCGTAGAAAAGTGGATCAGTCCCGCTCCGCAAAGACCTGCTTCCTCCGCTAAAATCCCAGGAGCATCACCATTAACCTGAAATGCACGCATCCTATTACTTTCCGCACCGTCAACAGAAGTATACGCGCCAGCATTAATTATCAAATCAGGGGCGATACTTCTGATCGTTCTGCGAATAAGAGAATGATCACACAAATCAAGAGATTTCTTATCAAAAGGATATAATTGACTAATCGATGATATCCTTCGACAAAGTTGGTATCCTAATTGACCTGCAGATCCGATAACGATTATCTTCATCTTGTCAAAATTATTATTCAAAAAAATCAGCTTCTTTAAATTGAACACCCACGATGTCTTTATCCGATAATATTGCGTCGCCATTTTCAGGCCAGTTAATAGATAGGTATGTATCGTCCCACCTTATACATCTTTCATATTTCGGATCATAATAACCAGTAGTTTTATATAAAACTTCGACGCTCTCAGACAGAGCCATAAACCCATGGGCAAATCCGACAGGAATCCAAACTTGCTTCTTATTATCTGAACTCAACATAACACTACCCCATTGACCAAATGTCTGTGAAGATTCCCTAATATCCACGAATACATCGAATACACTACCGTTCAACACTCTTACTAATTTACCCTGCGGATTCTCTATCTGGTAATGCAATCCTCTGATTACTCCCTTTCTGGAACAGGATTGGTTATCCTGCACAAAATCCACCTCCAGATTCACTATGTCTTGAAAACGTCTTAAGTTAAACGCCTCCATGAAATAGCCTCTCTGGTCCTTATATAAATCTGGCTCTATTATTACTGGGCCGTCGATTTTGGTAAAAGATATGTTCATTGCATTTTCTCTTTAACCCATTTCTGTTGTAGATACTCCAAATTCGACCTGTAAAAACATTTTGGAAACTGTCGAATCAATGTATTAAATTGTGAATAATTAATATATCCATTAATAAATGCAATATACTCCGGATAACCTACAAAGGTTTTATGATTTTGCTGCGTCCTAATCGCCAATGATGCCTCTAAAATGGAATCATATGTACCTGCATCAAACCATGAAACACTTTTATCGAGTTGAACTACTGAGAGTGCTCCCTTAGCCATATATTCTTTATTAACATCCGTTATTTCATATTCTCCTCTATGCGATGGAGTTAATTTTGAAGCCAAATCTACTACTTGATCGTCGTACAAATACAAGCCCGGTACGGCAAGATGAGAATTTGTGTGTTGTGGTTTTTCAACCAAACTGATTGGCTCCCCCTCTGTTCCCAGTTCAACGACGCCATATCTACTTGGGTCCTCAACTGGGTATGAAAATATTGTTGCGTTACTATTGTGGTTGAGCGCATTTTTCACAACCCACTGAAAGTTCGTGCCAAAAATGACATTATCTCCCAAAATCAAAAAAACCGACTTCCCTTGAATTTTTTCCTTACACAAATGGAAAGCCTGTGCTATTCCTTGGGGTTCCGGTTGAACTATGAAATTAAACCTAACTCCCCATTGAGATCCATCACCAAGCAATTTAACGAATAAATTTAATGCCTCTGTTGCAACAATTATAAAAATGTCTCTAATCCCAGCTTCCATAAGAACTGCAATAGGATAGTAAACCAAAGGCTTATCATAAACAGTCATGAGTTGTTTACTGATCACTCTCCCAGTAGGGTACATCCTACTCGACATGCCAGCTGCCAGTACCAGCCCACAGTATTTGTCTTCACAAGACACAGTGTTATTCGTCTTGGACAATGATATCGGACCCATTTATTTCAACTCAATTCGAGATTCCGTCTTCTCTGAGTTCATTAAATACCAGCCTATTGTATGAGACAACATCTCTTCAAAATCAGACTTTGAAGACCAGCCTAACTCTGAGCCGATTTTCTCACAATTCATTGCATATCTTCTATCGTGACCAGGCCGATCTTCCACGAATGTAATTAAATTTTTATACGTATAGTTACAAACTGGGACTTTGGAATCTAACATCTTACACAGAATATTCACCAGCTGAATATTCTCAATCTCTACATTGGAGCTAACGTTATACGTTTCTCCAGGGGATCCATTATATAGAACGTTGTATATTGCGTCGCAATGGTCTCCTACATAAATCCACTCTCTTTTCTGTTTCCCGTCACCGTAGATGGGTATCGGCTCATTATTTAGGGCCTTCATTATAACCTTAGGTATCAATTTTTCAGGATGTTGAAATGGTCCATAATTATTACAAGATCGGATTATAATAGAATTCAAATCATACGTAGAAAAATATGAATTAACCAAATGATCAGCAGCAGCTTTGCTAGCGCTGTATGGGTTTCTAGGTGCATACAAATCCGTTTCTTTCTTCTTAAGTTCGCTTTGTTCAAGTTGACCATACACTTCATCTGTCGAGACATGGATAAATCTAAATCTTTCTTTTTCGCATGCATTTTGATCTAGCAAAAACTCTCTTACACATTCCAGCAAATTGTACGTCCCAAATACGTTTGTATTAATGAAAGTACTTGGGTCTCCGATAGAATTATCTACATGAGATTCTGCGGCAAAATGCACTACTGCCCAAGGTTTATAAAAAGACAGTGTCTCACTTACTATCTGTTTATCAGTTATATCTCCATGAACAAATATATATTTTTCACCACGAGATACGTCTTGCAAATTTTTCACCCTGCTTGCATATGTTAACTTATCTAGGTTTATCAAAACTTGAGAATCATCCAATTGGTCGATATGTTTAATAAAGTTTGAACCTATAAACCCAGATCCGCCTGTAATTAGAATTGCCATAGCAAAAGCCTCAAAAAATTAAACCCTCCCCCAGAAAACAGCTGCATATAGAGTAATTGTCTCAGAAACGGTTTGACGATACACCCCAGAACTTTTCATTGCTAACACAGCCTTAAAATAAGATTCCTTACGTAAAGCGACAAATTTCGCCAGTATTGTTTTATTCTGATGAGGCATATACGGTTTTAAGTACCCTAGGCATTCAATATTTTTCGTATGCCATTCTTTGAATGTGCCTTTTACAAACACGTCATAAAGTCTCCTCAGCCGAGCCTTCCAACCTAAATTGGAGCCAACCCAATTAGAGCCATGCTGTCGATACTTTATTTTGGGTTGCTCATCATAAATCACCGTACCGCCTATAGCAGTCACAGCAAGATATGAAAACCAATCATGACTAACAATCAAGCTATGATCACTTACTTTCAACATATATTTTCTCAAGCTATTAGTTATCAACATGGTATTGCCACCGCAAATATTCTGAACCAAAGCGTTGGAAAATTTTGGGTCTCTCTTAAATAATGGAGAGTACCCCAAACTATTCCCTTCGACATCAACAATCTCAGTTCTTGATCCATAAAGGCACGGATTTAAAAAAGGATCTCCAGAACAATTGAGTTGCCTGATTGCAATATCCAATTTATCAGGGTCCCATATATCGTCTTGATCGCTAAAAGCATAAAAATCATAACCTGAACCAGAACTATCCAACATCATCATGAAATTTGCAGCAAACCCAGCCCTAGGTCCATCCATCAATACTATCTCCATATTGGGGTGCATAGATACAAATTCTTTAACAATCAAGCACGTTTGATCTCTCGATCCGTCATCAGATATAAATAAAGTAAAATTCTTAAACGACTGACTATTTATTGATTCCAACTGCTCTTTTATATATCCTTGGCCATTATAAGTACTCATCAAAATCGCCACTTTGATCTTACGGAAGCCCAATTGGAAATTAGTATTATCTGAATCGATTTTCAATTATCTAACCTGAATTATTGTGAATCCCTTCATAATTTCCCAACAATTACTTAAAGCACGGCAGTGTTCCACACCCACTTTGCCGAGCATTTTGAAACCCTTCCCATAACCCCATTCCTCTTGCTCTTGCTTCTTCTTGAGCATTCAATAAATCCGATTGTCTTGACTCGCTTAGTTCCTCATCCCCAAATAAAGCGAACCCATTCGCAATAAGGACCTGATTGATGAATTCGCCATCACAAAACACATAAGCATGTATTTGGTCATTTCCATCTATATACAAGTCGACATCCGATACCGTAACAATTTTACCAAGTGTTAAATATTTATTAAGATCAAAAGCTGACCTCTCTTTATCTATCATGCCATCAGGAATATTAACTCCCAAATATGAAACAATATGCCGTTGTTTTGTTCCCGTTATTTCAACGGTAACTTTATTACCGCTAATAACATCAACCACCAAGGCATCCTTAGGAAAATCAGATATATCCAAAGCCGGCTCTTTAATTAAGTTTTCCTGCACCCTTATTCTTTCCTGTATTTTTACATTTTTGTCCTCTAAACTAGAGTCTGAAAAGAGCCTAACCGAACTATCATCAGAGGTAAGCTCAGGGATTTCAACAACTTCATTACAAGAACATAGTAATATCAGCATACTTAAACTTAAAACAGTTAACCTACCATAAATGTTTCTCTTTAAGCACATTTATTCAACACACCTAGCAGTGTTGTTAGAAGCATAAGAAACACGAATATATTTATCAGAATCCAAATTACTATCTAGAAATAAATGTGAGTCATCCAGTTTTATTACTCCTATACTATCAATGACTATGACATTTTCAGGCAGGGATATATTTATTTTAAGTTTTTTATATCTTACTCCAGGCTGCTTCTTCACGGTAAGAGAATATTCATAACATCCTTGCTCATTAACAGCTAGATTTAAAGGGGTTTTATAGCTGACATTAAAACGATCTTCAGCTGAAACATCAGTAACAATAAGTCCGGACATTTCCCAAAGCGAGCCATTATAATTCCTCAATTCGAAAGTATCGGCATACGGTTCCGAACCCATTCTCTCAGCACGTATACTTTGTCGTGGTAGTGGTAACAGTGTATGCGATTTTACGACAGCACCTTTTGGAATATATATGCGCATTAGATTCCAATGGCATGCGTTTTTAAGTTCGCTGTATATATCACCTCTGTCCACCCATTGCGGCTCACATTTAGCTGCACTATATCCACTATGGTTTTTATACACCAATTCTAATTTCGAATCCGCTTTAGATAAATCTGATAAATCAACAAAATAATTGATTTCCCTTTCTATATTCCTATCTGATTTACTCCATCCAACATTAGAATCCACAACATAAATAAAATCTCGAGCCTGAGACTTCATACCGCCATCCCACCCAAAATCTTGAATAAGTTGCTGCTGATTAGAATCTACTAAATAAATTTGAATATCTTTTGTTGCAAGGGTTTTCTTCAACACCTGTGCCATATTCCATAAACCCATTAGAGACTCTTGAGAAACAATATCTTTCAAAACTGAACGTAAAATGAGATCCGAATATTCTCTGCCTGCATCATCAGTCCCGCTTTCCAATTTTGTTATGAGATCCATATACCGAATGTCTTCTTCTCGACCTTCCAATTTTACTTCCCCTATTCCTTGAACTATATCAACCAAAGCCCACTGATTCACACCGATAACACCGTCAACTACGATACCAGTGGAAATTCGAAACATATCCTGAGCCGTCCTTGCAACAAGCTCAAAATCAGAAAGCCAACTCACGTCACGGATGAACCAGTTAGCCGCACCCATGTATTGCCTCAACAAATACGGAGGTTCAGGGTAATATTGGATATGGGGACCGTCGTCTAATTGAATAACATCGTAATATTCGAGACCAACTACTTTAAATTCCTTTACCTTCATCAACCAAACACCGGAAATAAATCCTCCAGTTGGCCTGAGTTCGTCTGATGAGTGAGCCAGTAACAAATAAGATTTTTCTTCAGAAGACCCCATAATTTTTGGTATATCAGAAGATAATCTATAGAAATAATTCAACCCATCAATGATTTCTTCGATAACTTTGATCCCATTTGCATAAGTCGAGTCTAATCCATAGTAACCCATCACCTCAGTATGTTTATGCAGCTCAAAATAACGTCTTCCCAACTCATCCAATTCTGTCAACAAAACTGAACTACTCACAGCTAAATTCTCATTTAAACTAGTCCACAATACATTGCTATTATAAGTAGGAGATTCTACAACTGATTCCTGAGCAAAGGTTGAACGTGCAATAGTAACGAGATTCAACGCATGTGAAATTGACACCTTAAGTGCGTTATTTGCATCTTTAAGTAAATCCAATTCTGGCTGAATACTTAAACGCGTAATACCAGGCTTTCTTATTTCAACTAATGTGTCATCAAGTACAATCAACTCATCAATCGTTTTAGATAGGTTCATCAATACAATATCCATTTGATCCACGATAGATGTTCCTGGCTCTAAGGTGGATAAATCAGCTTGAAGTTCTAGCGCAACGTCCGCTGAAACCGCCAAGTTGTGAGCTGCAGTTGTTACAGAACTTACAGCATCTAGGTAAAGTAAAGCCTCTTTATGATAATTCATCCACATTTCTGAAAGTGGTGAGACACTCCAAAAAACTCCATCTAAGTCATTTCCTTTGTAATCTATTAATGATGATTTCAAATCCTGCGTGGAACTCGACAATACATACAGCTCATCTCTCAACTGCTTGGTCACTTGATGTAAATCCATATCTTTAAACGTCGAAGATGGGCCCGAAAATCTCGCAGAGATAGTAGCCATCGTAGCTAGCCACTTTTCTGAATAATGCATATGACGAGCAATAATATTAATTTTGGCTGTTACAGTACGTAGCTCTTGGTGAATCAGGAAATAACCACTGTACAGACCGAGCCACAAAGGGGCAACGATATTCACCGTTTCCGATGTGTGAAACATTTTTCGAACATGGTTAATTGAATGTGATAATGAACCTATTCCGGATTCCACATTTTTATTATTACTGAAATATTCGTACTCCATCTCAATTCGTTTCATATTAGAATTTAATGGTTCGATGACACGATCATCAAGGTATGTCACAACCTGCCAAAATACAAAAAAGTTTATGACTAATAAACTTATTGTTAATTTATGATGAACCAAATTGCGAAACTTCGGCTGTAGGACTCTGATAGATGTCCGCCTAAATTTATGAATCTTGAAAACCATATTAATCTCATGAATTGTTTTTAAAAGGGAGTAAACAACATAGTCATAGATTTTACTCTTTATTCCTGTGGTGCAAACATATATGTACTAAAGTATGCGACCAATAACAGAAATGCTAAAACGTTTGTGGCCAAAATACCTATACCAAAAGCTACAATTGTGTCCCCATATACAGGCAACATCATAAATCCAACTAGATAAATTATTAAGACAAACACTATTAACCAAGTATTGCCACCTTTAGCAATCAACACCTGGATAAATTGATAATTCACAGCTAAAATTATCATTGCTCCACTGTAATAAATTAACGATGCCCCTGAAACAGAGTAAGCATTCCCCCAAAATAAAGTCGTGACAATTCCGGAACCTAAATTCACTAAAATACCCATCGTGACTGTAACAATTAATGTAATTGGCAGGAAGATAAAAAAAATTTCTCTAAAATCTTTTTTTTGATGAAATGCTTGGGTAAATATCGGAAACAAAACAAACCCAAAAGACAAAGACACGTATAAAATAATTCGACCTAGTATAGTAATAATTACAAAGTTACCTGAAATTAATTCACCCAAAAAAATCCGCACTAACAATACGTCTATACTAGAATGTAAGCTCACAATAATGTGCGATAAAAATGCACTGCCACCCTGCGATAGAATATGAGGAAAATGAAACCCTGTTGATAAAGAAACATCATTTTTACAGAAGTAGAAAGCTATTAAGACTGTAACAATATTAGATATTAAAACGGCTAACATCAAAGCCGCGATACCATCGTTTAAAATCGGATGGACACTAGAAATCAGAATACGAGATATTGCCTGTACTGAAATGAGGCAGCAATAGGTAAAAAACATTTTTCTACCTTGTATACTCCCAATCAAGAAAGAAATAAGAATTAAGATCGGCAAATTGGCTGTCATTAGCACTATTGAAAATAGAGATCCGAAATTCAAAATACGACCTAATCCATTCGGAATTACAAAAATCGCTAACATAACTAGATATGCAGCAATAACTGGCCCCATTATCCCAAGTAAATTCATCTTTACAACCTGATTAGAAGAAATAATACTCCTTACGGTTACACGGGCCATTGAAACTCTAAAACCATGTGATAAAGCACTTATCAAAGTGATGAATCCATAAAGTGATGCAAATAGCCCATAATCGGAAGGAGAAAGTAATCGGCCGCACAGTATTTGGAAAATGAGCAAGGCTCCCAATGAGCACATTTCAAAAAACCATACCAATGACATTTTGGATAAAATGTTATTTCCTAAAATTAAACGGTAATAATTATTTGAAATCACTAGGAGCCTATTTACAATCTTAAAATGACTATAAGCAAGTTAAGAATACAATAAAGACGTTTATTCATATATACGTTAATTAACCAAACAATGAACTTTGAATTTTCAGGAGGCATGAATCGTGAATATAGAAACACATATAGCCGATCAAATAGATGATTTTAACATTCAGCATGAATGGATAGATATAGATCCGTGTTTCGCCGATACTGAACAATTCTGTGAAAAATACGGCTTCCAAATGAGTGAATCGGCCAACACAATAATTATCGCCTCAAAAAGGGGAGAAAAAAAATACTGCGCGTGCCTCGTATTAGCAATCGATAGGTTAGATGTCAACAACAAAGTCAAATCATTAATGAAAGTTTCAAGACTATCATTTGCCAAATCGGAAGAAACTAAACAACTAACAAACATGATGATCGGCGGAGTGTCAGTGATAGGGCTACCAAAAACTGTAGAGATATTTATAGATTCAAAGGTAATGAATGTCCCACGTATCATCATTGGCGGAGGCAGTAGATCAAGCAAAATCATTTTGCCTCCATCGGAACTGAAAAAAATACCTAACGTAAAAATGATTGATGGGCTTTCTATTTCTAATTCATAAATTAGGTTTCCAATCGATCATAAATTGAACCTGTTCTTCAGTTTCAGGAGAATTCCGGAAATCCCCTGCCACTCCACTCCTAAACATTTTTAAGTAATCAACAATATTCATGTCATTATCTAATTCAAAGTTTTTGATTTCCTTTAAATAGCAACCTACGAGAATCCCTGTCCTTCCTAGACCTCTAAAACAATGAATATAAACAACATTTCCTTGGCATATTTCTAATCGGATAATCCGAATTATCTCATCAATAAATTTTGGATCTGGAACTGATCGGTCCCGGATAGGAAATCGAAAGTATTTTGTACTGATTGATCTCCGCCTTCGATTCTTGTGTAACTTGGCTAAATAACTAGGTCGTTCACCTTCCTCAGTCAAATCGACAAATACGTTAATACCATTTGATAGTAAGGAATCAATTTTGGTATCTGAAGAATTCCAAAATTTAAATCGTGAACTCCATAATGCTCTAAAGGAATGAATTAAAGTAGCTAGGAACACTTTCGGATTCCACAAAAATTGCTCTCCAGGATATTCTCCTGCAGCAACCTTCCCCGGAACTACCCAGTAAGCGAAAGGATTAATAAGGTTATTTCGAAAGGGTCCACATTTAGATTCCATAGCATTAAGATATCACCTTAAAGGCATAAGTTGAAGGGAAGCCAGTATGAACAATAAGAATATGGGTAATCTAGTATGGATCGATCTGGAAATGACCGGACTCGAAAATGACCACGTCATACTAGAAATAGCCACGTTGGTAACTGATAAAAATCTAACCGAACTCGCTGAAGGTCCTGTAATAGCCATAAAAAGATCAAACTATGAACTAGAAAACATAAACGAATGGTCTCTGGAACAACACACCAAGTCAGGTTTGTTAGATCGTGTCAAAGACTCAACATTCGATTTATTGTCTGCAGAAAAGGCAACCTTAGAGTTCCTAAATAAGTGGGTGATACCAGGGGAATCCCCGATTTGTGGTAACTCTATTTCAACTGACCGAAAATTCATAAACAGAGAAATGCCAAACCTAGACAAATTTCTTCATTACAGAATAATAGATGTTTCAACAATAAAAGAACTAGTAACACGTTGGTATCCCAGATTAAAAATGCCACCCAAAACATCTTCACACTTGGCTCTGGATGACGTGAGAGAAAGTATAGAAGAATTGAGATGGTACAAAAAAAACATATTTATCAAAAGTGATCCTGATGAATGAACCTCAATCGAAGGAAGTACTCAGCTACTTATGGAATCTAGCGCATAATTCTCCATCATCTCTCGGGAACGTCGAATTTAGAGGTGTAGAACCATCTTTACCTTCTATATATAAAACGGGAGTGTTAGCTCAATCAACAATTGCAGCCGCCGCTCTGGCATCCACTGAAATTTGGAAATTCAGAACCGGTCGTAGTCAAACTGTCTCCGTTGACATAGACGCAGCCTCCGCATCATTTAGAAGTGAGAATTACCTCCGTGTCAATGGAAAAAACAGATCGCAACCAAGTAAATTAACTGCAGAGTCCAATATACACGGA
Source organism: Rhodospirillaceae bacterium (assembly GCA_002728135.1). Taxonomy (GTDB): domain Bacteria; phylum Pseudomonadota; class Alphaproteobacteria; order UBA828; family UBA828. The sequence goes on along the minus strand of PBVE01000024.1, from coordinate 2,103 downwards.
TTTTACAAATGTGGAGATGGAGGATGGATACAGTTACATGCTAACTACCCTGAACATAGAAAAGCAATACTCCAGAACCTTAGATGTGATGGACTACGTAAATCAGTAGCCAATAAACTTCTCACAATGAGTGCAATAGAAGCAGAAAACAACCTCACTAGCATTGGCTTACCCGCAGGCAAAATGAGAACTGTAGAAGAATGGTATGAACACCCCCAGGGACAAGCTGTATCAGCCAAACCATTATTCACGATAACAAAAATTGGTGAAGCGGACCCAATTAAATTGTCACAAAATCCTAAAAGACCACTCGAAGGAATCAAAACGATCGACTTAACGAAAGTTATAGCTGGCCCACTAATTGGAAGGACCTTTGCTGAACATGGATCTGATGTTATTTGGGTGAATGGGCCGCATTTGGACTTAATCGAAAGTTTAGTTATCGATATGTCGCGAGGTAAAAGACCAGTCAATATAGACCTGAGGTCTCTCGCCGGTCGAAACACACTAACAACTTTGGTTAAAAGCGCCAATATATTTATACAGGGATATAGTCCAGGAGCTCTTATTTCTAAAGGTTTTTCACCGGAAAAATTAGCGTCAATCAAACCCGGCATCATATACGTCAATTTGTCAGCATTTGGAAATGATGGCCCATGGAAATCCAGAAGAGGTTTCGATAGCATTGTCCAAACCGTAAGCGGAATAGGGTACGAAGGAGGAAAAGCAGCTGGAATCAATGGAATGAAGCACTTACCTTGTCAAGCCTTAGATCATGGTAGTGGTTATATTGGGGCTTTCGCTGCAATCTCAGCGCTTCAAAAACAAATGAAGGAAGGAGGCAGCTGGTTAGTAGATGTTTCTCTTGCCCAAACTGGGCACTACTTAACTTCGCTCGGTCAACAAAATCATATAAACTCCTATGACAAGAACTTAAAAAATAGAAATCTATACATTGAAAGAGTTGAATCTTTATTCGGTACCGTGGAATACACCAAGCCGGCAGCTGTATTATCCGAAACACCCGGTAAATGGAACCTAACCCCATCAAATTTTGGAACATATGCCCCATCATGGTAGGAAAATAATATATGGAATATAGAAACTTAGGTAAAACGGGTATTAAAGCTTCATTACTTAGTCTAGGAACAGGAGGAGCCAGGCAATTTGGGCAAACACAGGGTCACACTATCAATAAACAAAAACAGTTGATAGAGAAAGCATTCGACCTAGGAATTAACTTAATCGATTCTTCATCCAATTATAACAATTCTGAGGAATTACTAGGTAGATGCTTAACCGGTATATCTAGAGATACCTACCACATCTGTACGAAATGGCCAGCCCGTGACAAATCAGGACGAACTATCACAGATCCAGACACTCTAACTGAAGCGATAGATAGCAGTCTGACAAAATTAAACATAGATCACATTGACGTAATGATGCTACATGGTGTGCTTCCGGAAGAATATGATTTGATTGTAGATAATCTCGCTGGCTCCCTCATAGACGCAAAAACATCCGGCAAAATACGTAGTATTGGACTAAGCACAAGGTTTTCAGTAGACCCAGCTCAGCAAGGAGCATTGGAAGCCTTAGAAAAACATCCAACTTTATGGGAAGTACTGATGGTTAAATACGGAATACTTAACCAGTATGCAGCAAAACATATACTGCCTTTGGCCCAAAAACATTCTGTAGGCATAATGAATATGGCTGCGGTTAGAGTGAAGCTTCCAGACGAAAAGTTACTGGAAGAACTAATAGAGAAATGGAAAACTGAAAATCAAATTGAGGTGGATTCATTACCTTCAGCAAATCCTCTTGGGTGGTTGTTAAATGACGAAGTAAGTTCAGTAATAGATGCTGGTTATAAATTCGCAGCTGAGCCAAAATCAATATCAACTGTGTTAACGGGAACTGCGACTTTGTCTCATCTTGAATCAAATGTGAGATATCTTGAGAATCCTAGGTTGAATAAAATAGACAGTGACAAGTTGAAGTGTTTGTTTCAAGACATCGTAGAGTATGTATAAAAACTCTATTCTGAAAACGATCGATAGTATACTTCTAAGGAGTTCAATCAAGAAATGTATTGGA
>PBVE01000023.1 GCA_002728135.1 Rhodospirillaceae bacterium | reverse complement strand
ATATTCTAGTATTATCCCGCCTCATTTAAAGTGAGGCGGGATTTTAATTGGTGAACTTAGAATGAAATTTTACTATACACCCATAATTGGCTTAATATTTATGATTCTTTCTAGTTGTAATGCCATAAATATATTTTCTGAAACAGAAGAAAATATTCTTGACAATAGCCTAGATTCGTCCTGGGCAAAGCAAGGCGAGAGTATTTCAAATCAAAGAAATATAAGACAAAGCCCAAACTTAATGCTTTTATCGGAAAAATTTATACCAAACAAAGTTAGCTACTTTCATCATGAAGGAACTAGGTCATCTCAAACTTATCAATCTTTCCTTGGAAGCGGTGTCTTATCTGAAACGCTAAGGGTCTCAACAAAACGGCCCTCTGATATTCTAGAACTACCCGATATAAAAGATCACGCTTTATATTGGACAAAACTCTCTGGCAAGGCAATTAATTGGGGGAAAAAGCGTTATTACAATAGCAAATTCTCACCTGTGCACTTTAGAGCTGCGAGAGTTAGTTCAAAAAAAACTGTTTGTGTTTTCTTTAATATGCCTTATGACATATCAAAACGTGATCATTTTGAACGACCTAAAGAAGCTATTTTTGGCTATTTTTGTATCAAAGAAAAAAACATTGATCTTGCAAAAGTGAAAAATGTTTTTGATGGCTTCTCCTTCTCTGGAAAATCCGCCAGATCCTCAATTGGTCAGCTTTTTACAAAAGCTGAGGATATTAATAATCAAGCAGTAAAATATTATTCCCAAAATGTTCAATATATAAGTGTTAATAATCCTGCACTTAAAGATTTTCCTTTAAATTTAGTTCTAAGAATCGATATTACCGATAATGTCTTAAAAGCTGACTGAACAAAATAGATTTGATTAGGAAAGTTATGATGGCACATGAAGACCTAATATTAGAAAAGAAATCTTCGGTATGGTGGGTACGATTAAATAGACCTGGTCAACTAAACTCACTGAACAGATCTATATTAAATTCTTTCTCTGAAATTTTAGATAAATTCCAAAACGATACGACTATTAAATGCCTAGTTATCACTGGAAACGGAAGGGCTTTTTGTGCTGGTGCTGATCTAAAAGAATTTCAAGAGTCCGGCAAAAAGGAAGACAAAGACGGTCAACAATTCTTAGATAAACTGGGTTTTGTTTTTAATAAAATTAGAAACTGTCAAAAACCCATTATTTGTGGCCTAAATGGTATTACTATGGCTGGGGGGCTTGAGTTGGCAATGTGTTGCGATATAATTTTTGCTTCCGACAAAGCCAAAATTGGTGATGCCCACTCAAATTATGGAATCTTTCCAGGTGCTGGAGGCACAGCTGTCTTGCCTCAACGTATAGGTTCTCATAATGCAAAGTATATGCTTTTTTCAGGTAATGCTTTTTCTGCACATAGGTTATACGAAATGGGACTAGTTCAGGAAGTTATAGAAGATAAACAACTAGAAAATCGACTCTCTGAATTTGCTGACCTTCTGTCTAAAAAAAGTGCCTTAACTCTCTCTGCGATGAAAGAGATGGCAGACCTATCCATAAATACTCCAATAACCTCCTCTCTAAAAATTGAACTTGAACTAGCAAGAAGACACAGTCAGTCAAAAGACATGCAAGAAGGTCTCAAAGCCTTCTCCGAAAAACGAAATCCAAAATTTAAATAAATTCCACAAGAATGTTTACTTATAAGAAAACTAGCCAAAATTTCTATATGATTAGTTAGGGTTAAATACTTTTACCTTCTGATATCCGAAGAAAACCAAAATCATCAACTATCATTGACTGACCTGGATGAACTATTGTTGTGGAGGTTGCCTCTTCTATAATTATAGGACCATCAAGTTCGCATCCTGAGGGTAAACGATCTCTCAGATAAATTGCTGCCTCATGCCTGCCGTCTTCTAGAAAATTTACCATTCTTTTTCCAGCATGTGCATCTTCTATAGACCTGCTACCATTTGATAATTTTTTGACCTCAGGTCTTGGAACTGAAGCTGTTGCGGCAAGCCGGTATGTAACAAACTCTACAGGTGTATCTATAAGTTTAAATGTATAAGTTTTTTCATGGGTTTTATGGAATGAGTCTAAGATAGAATCAACGGACGAACTATTAATATCTACTGGAACAGTAACAGAATGCTCTTGTCCCAGATATCTCAGGTCAATACCAAATTCAAAAGATATTGAAGTATTACCTATATCACTATCCGCACCGTAATGATCTGTAGCTTGTGACTTTAACTCATCAAGTATCAATTTTATCGTTTTATCACTCACATCTTCGGCTCTTTTTAAAACAGTTCTCATAAAATCGCGGCGTGGTTCAGTTGCCAACATACCCCAAGCCGAAAACAACCCTGGGTATAAAGGAACTATAATACCCTTTACCCCTAACTCACGACCAAGAGGTGCACCATGCATTGCACCACCACCCCCTCCAACAACTAATGAAAACTCTCTAGGGTCATGTCCACGCTGAATTGACACTAGCTTTAAAGCATTTATCATATTAGCCTCAGCAGTTCGAATAACTGCAACCGCTGCGTCTTCAATAGAATTATTAAGCCCATTAGCAATCTTCTGCATAGATGTTCTTGCTTTACCTATGTCAAGGTCAAATTGACCACTAGCGAAGTTTTTTGGGTTTATCACTCCTGTAATTAGCTTTGCATCAGTAACAGTTGGCTCATTCCCTCCAAGTCCATAACATGCTGGACCTGGATCTGCACCAGATGAAACTGGACCAACTTTCAACAAACCAGCTTTATCAAACCAAGCGATAGATCCCCCTCCTGCACCAATTTCAACAATATCAACAATTGGAACCCGAACAGGATAACCAAATTGTGTGCGGGTATATTCAAGACGATAATCGGTTGTGACCTTAGGCTTTCCATCTTCTATAGTAGTACATTTAGCAGTTGTACCACCAATATCTAAGTAAATTACTTGGGGCTCACCACACAACTCACCAACTATTGCCGCTCCATTACACCCTGCTGCCGGGCCTGACTCCATAAGTGTTATAGGGTGTTCCTTGGCCCAATCAAAACTGGTGGTTCCACCATTTGACTGCATAGCAGCATATGGTGGCCTTACATTCGATTTTTGTAACTCATTCTCCAAGCTACTAAAATATTTTTGAATAATTGGCTGAACATATGCATTAAGAACTGCCGTATTGGCACGCTCATATTCACGCCATTCTCTTGTTATTTCATAACTTGCAGTGATAGAAACATTGGGTAATTTTTTTCGTAAATATGTTGCAGTTTTTTCCTCATGCTCTGGGGCAGCATAACTATGCAAAAATTGGATCGCTATAGCCTCAACACCTTCCTCACGACAAACAGAAATTATAGAATCGAGGTCTTCCGTATTAAGGCCTACTAATTCTTCCCCAATTGAAGATACCCTCTCAGTCACCTCAAAACGTAAAAACCTAGGGACTATTGGTTCTTCTTTTTCAAAACGTAGATTATAGAGGTCAGGTCGGTTTCCCCGTTGAATCTCCAAAACATCCCTAAACCCAAATGTAGTTATTAGAGCAGTTTTAGCCCCTTTTCTTTCTGTTATTGCGTTAATAACAGTTGTACCGCCGTGAACAAAGAAATTTACATCAGTTGTGCTAACACCCGAAAGTTCAATTGTGTTTATTACCCCTCGAGTTAAATCAGAGGGCGTTGTAAGTGATTTTGCGGTACCCAGATTACCTGTTATCTCATCAAAAAATACTAAATCTGTAAATGTCCCACCAATATCAGAAGCTACCCGAACCATTTTAGCTGCCTACCTGATTTCTTAATCTAGTGGTTGCTTCCCGGTCAATTTGATTTCCATTTATAACTACACCATAAGCATTTCGAGCCTGTTCAACAGTAATATATTCAGCAATTACCTCACCTAAAACATCATCAATAGGTCGTTCAAAGGGATTACCATAACCTCCCCCTCCACCTGTAACCATTCGAATAACATCACCCTTTTTCATTTTTGTAGTAGGTGCACGAGATTTACGATTTGTTTCATTACCTGAGCTTAATTCAAAATAATTACATGATCCGTTTGACCCACCATTTTGAGCCCAAGGTTGTTCTATTGATCTTCCATAGCTTGCAGACAAAATCGTATCATCTGCGAGAATTTCATATTCTCTAATCGAACCATAACCTCCACGAAATTTTCCTGCACCAACACCACCTTCTATATTTAGAGCGTATTGGTTTACTTTAACAGGGAATTTTGCCTCCAAAAGCTCAATGGAATAATTGAAAGTATCGCCATTAGTAATAGCACTAGTAACACAGTTTCCATTACGCTCGTCTGTTGCTCCCCAACCAACCATACTTGGTTCAATCATAACCCAGGGTTCTTTTCTTGTATTATCATAGCCTCCCAACACAGTAACGCATAAGCTGTTTGCACTTCCCATACTAACTCTGTCAGGAGCTAACGGTGCCAGTGCTTTCCAGGCTAGTTCCGAAGCCTGACCAGTGCCCTCATAATACCATCCTACAGGTGCAGGTTTTGTAGCAGTAAAAACAGTCCCCTCAGGAGCAATAACCTTTAAAGGCCTGAACCAGCCCTCATTAGATGGAGCTTGTGGATCAACTATAGCTTTAAATACTGTTTTTACAGCAGATATTAAAGCAGCACGAGAACAATTAACTGGACCTTGCAATTGTTTGCATGAACCTGAGTAGTCAAAAACAATCTCATCTCCACTTATTTTTACCTCGACCTCAGTAGGAAATCTCTCATTACATATACCATCACCATCGACCCAATCTTTTGCACAATAAATTCCATCTGGTAGTGCACGCACCGCTTCTCGACTTACTCTTTCACTTGTTTCAAGAATATGCAAAAAAGTTTCTGCAACTGAGTCGTCGCCATATTTATTACAAAGCTCAAGACAGCGTTTTTCAGCTATACGGACTGAGGCTAAAGAAGCGTTTAAATCGCCTAATGCCATCGTTGGAAGGCGAACATTATGTTCAATCATCTCAAAGACTGCATCCTGACGCTCTCCAGCTTTATAGATATGAATCCCTGGAAAGCATATACCTTCTTGAAACACTTCCGTAGAATCAGCTGGCAGAGATCCGGGGGCCTTGCCACCGACATCAGTCCAGTGAGAAATTGATATAGCAAATGCAAACAATTTTTCTTCAACAAATACCGGTTTAATTACTCCAACATCATTATAATGAGTACCACCGATATATGGATTATTTAAAATAAATACATCTCCAGGTTGAATGTTCTTTCCAAATTTTTCCTTTATGGCATTAATTTGTATTGAGAACATGCCCGTAAAAACAGTGATTCCGTTTGTTTGGGCAACTAGTTCTCCATTCGGATCACAGAATCCACAAGCAAAATCTAGAACCTCGTATATTACCGGGCTCATACTACTTCTCATTAACACAAGGCCCATCTCATCTGCTATTGCAGTTAATTTACCTCGTATAATCTCACAAGTAACTATATCTGTTGTTACGATTTTGTCGGTGTAGGGCTCTTCATTTATAACCATTCACCAAACTCCCTTTCAGAATTAAGTTCTAAGTCGTCACTACAATTTTTCCTAACTGCTTATTTGATTCCATATAACGGTGTGCGTCTTGAATTTTATCAAGTGGAAATACACTATCTATTATAGGGTCTAATTCTCCTGACTCAATCTGCTCAACAATAAATTCCTTTGCAGGATTAAGCTTCTTTGAATCAAGAACAAAATCTAGAACCTGATAACCAATTATTGATAACGATCTTGCAAGCATTGGCATAAGGGGATAATTGGTATTTCCTGGATACAAGGCACCATACTCAAAAATTTTTCCGTGATTTGCCATAGAATTACAAATTAAGTTTAATGCTGGTCCTGCAATAGGGTCGAAGGCTAAGTCAGCCCCTCTCCCATTTGTAATTTTTTTAACTTCATCTATCAGATCCTCTTCTTCAGTAACTATTACATGCTGTGCACCAAGTTTGTATAGGGGAGGTTTCTTAATATTGTTTCTAGTTACTGCAATAACTTCAGCACCGAGAAGCGTTACCAATTGTATTGCAGCTATTCCAACGCTACTACTGGCTGCAGTAACAATTACAGTCTGACCAGACTTTAAATTCCCATAAGAAACCAAAGCCCCATATGCAGTTAAGTACTGCATCCAAATAGCTGCACCCTGAATCGGTGTTAAACAAGAAGGATATTTTGAAAGAACCTCAGCAGGCACAATAGCACTTTCTCCATACACACCTTGATTTGTTTGAGATAGAGAAAACGAAGGGATTGTTGATACGATATCCCCAACTTTCCAACAACTTACATCATCTCCAACTAGGTCAATAACTCCGGCAGCCTCATATCCGAGTCTTGAAGGAAATTTTGGTTTTTCATGATATATACCCTCTCTCAACATAACCTCGGCCCGATTAAGGCCAATCGCCTTAACATTAATCCTAACCTCATTTGGACCTGGATAAATATCTGAGACTTCGTCAACACACAGAACTTCCGGGCCACCAATCTTATGGAAGCGAACAATTCGAGACATTGCAAATACTACTTATTTTAATAAACATCATGATTTATTATCACTATACTCATAATTTAAAAAAACACATAAAAAGTTTAAACTTGAATATTTTATATTAATTCATTTGATTGTTATTTTTTTTTAAAAAATAATTTATCATCCTAAAAACTTAGAATTCAATTCCATAACAAGGTATAGACATGTCACATACTCCAACTGCAGTTGAAATTACTCAAGATATCGTTCGAATTGATACTAGAAACCCTCCAGGACGAGAGGTAGAGTGTGCAGAATACTTGGGTAATCTTTTGTCAGATGCTGGCATACAGGTTGACTCATATGAGTTTGCAAAGAATAGAACTAGTTTAATTGCCAGATTGAAAAGTAAAGGTACAAAGCCCCCCATATGCTTTGGTGGCCATATCGATGTAGTTCCATTGGGAACCAAAAAATGGTCCGTAGACCCTTTTGGAGCAGAAATTATTGATGGTAAGGTCTATGGTCGCGGCACTACAGATATGAAGGGTGGAATATCTGCATCTGTCCACGCCGCAATATCCGTCGCACCAGAAGTTGCAAAAGGTGAATCAGATGTTGTCCTTGCAATTTGTGCAGGGGAAGAAACAGGGTGTGAGGGTTCATTTTATCTAGGGGAAGTTGGTGCCCTTGGAGAAGCAGGAGCTGTAGTAATTTGCGAACCTACATCTAATTACCCCATTTTAGGGCATAAAGGTGCTCTATGGCTAAGAGTGGAGACAAAAGGGATTACAGCCCATGGATCCATGCCACAAGAAGGTGAAAATGCAATCTATAAAGCAGCAAGATCGGTTTCTAAACTTGAGGAATTCGACTTTAATGTTGCCCCACATGAGCTGCTAGGTAGTGCGACACTGAATGTTGGAATGATAACAGGCGGACAAAACCTTAACTCTGTTCCGGACCATAGTGAGTTCACCATAGATATTAGAACATTACCCGATCAAGATCGAGGAGCCCTTCTTGATGGTATAAAAGGTTATCTAGGTGAAGAAAATGAAGTGTTAAGTTTAGTAAACGTCAGTGGCGTTCATACTTCCCACACAAATCCTTGGGTGAAAGAAGTTTTTGGTTTGATGGGGAACATACTGGAAGAAAATATTGTTCCTCGAGGAGCACCTTATTTTACTGATGCATCTGCTCTAACACCAGCGTATGGAAATCCACCAACTATTATACTTGGCCCTGGAGAAATGGAAATGGCTCACCAAACAGACGAATATTGCCCTGTAAATCATATAGAAAAAGCATCAGAAATTTATCAATTATTAATCCGTCGGTGGTGTAATCTATAAAGAGGTGTAATCTATAAAGAAATGAATATAATTAAAAATCAAGCTTGACGAATAGGCTCTGGTCTTTTTGACTAAAAGTCTGTTAACTGAGTAAATTAACTAAACATGAAAATTTTGCTGGTGTTATATATGTATGTTATTCAATTCATCAGCATTGTTCTAATAGGGAGGGATTTTATGATTAAAAAATTATCTACCTTTGCAATAGGAATAGCTATTGCTTTAGGTATTACCATGTCCGGAAAGATAGACCAAGCATCAGCTTCTGCATTTAAGCTTGATGGTGAACCAAAGGTCGCAATGATTTACTTCAGTGAAGTAAATGACGGAGGTTGGACCCAAGCATTATATGAAGCTAGAGAACGTATGGAAGCTGAGTTAGGAATGGAGATTACTTGGGTAGAAAAAGTTCCTGAAGTCGCCTCCCAGTTTATCAACGCTGCTGAGCGGTTAATTAGACGAGGACATAATGTCATCATTGGAGGTGCTTTTGGTCACAGTGATGCAATCAAAACAATGTCTGAAAAACATCCAAATGTAGCATTTCTTAATCCTGCAGGTACTACAAACGGACCAAATTTAAATGGTTTTTATGGAAGAACCTACGAGAGTCAGTATTTATGCGGTATAGCTGCAGGCGGACTTACAAAAACTAATAAGATAGGCTTTGTAGCTGCTAATCCCTTTGGATTAGTTAACTGGACTGTAAATGCTTATCTTCTTGGAGCTAGACAAGTAAACCCTGATGTTACTCTTAATGTTGTATACACTGGTTCATGGAATGACCCAGTGAAAGAAAGATCTGCAGCACAAGCACTTGTAGAACAAGGTATTGATGTAATTGGTCAACACGTTGACACTCCAACACCACAAGTTGTTGCTCAGGAAAATGGCATCTTCGGTACAGGACACCACAGAGACATGCGCGAATTTGCTGATCAGGCTACTCAATGTTCATCAATTTGGGTCTGGGATAGGTACCTCGCACCAACAATCAAATCTATTGCTGCTGGTACTTGGAATCCAAGTGAACGACCTTATGGAGATTTTGTACATATAAGCAGTGGAGGAACTGACATATCCTGTTGCGGAGATAAGATCCCAGCTGATGTAGCTGCAAAAATTGAATCTGAAAGACAAGCCCTTCTCAATGGCAAACACGTCTTTGAAGGTCCAATATATGACCAAGAAGGAAATATTCGTGTTAAAGCAGGAGAAACCCCTGGTGACGGAGATCTATGGGGAATGGACTACCTTATACAGGGCGTTATAGGACAACTAAACTAGATGAGCTTGCCATCCTCTAATTCGAATATAGACCTAATTTAGTCATAGGTCCTCGACATGAGAAAGGCACTCGAATTTCAAGGCGTTCACAAGAGTTTTGGTCAAAACTCAGCTCTTGTGGACGCTTTCTTTTCTGCACATTGGGGAGAAGTGCATGCTCTACTAGGAGAAAATGGTGCGGGTAAATCAACATTAATGAACATAGCGTCTGGCCTTTATGCACCGGATAAAGGTTTGGTGAAAATATCTGATAAACCTGTAATTATTGATGGCCCACAGGCTGCTAATGATTTTGGTGTAGGAATGATTCATCAACACTTTAAATTAGTTGAAAATATGACAGTTCTTGAAAATATCGTTCTAGCACATGGTCAAGGTGGCTGGAGAAAAAGCTTGCAGAGAGTAAGAAAGCAAATATCTGACATAAGTAATGAAATAGGTTTTGATATAGACCCAGATGCTCAAGTAAATACACTTTCTGTTTCAGAACAGCAACGCACAGAAATAATTAAGGTTTTAATAGGTGGTGCAAAAATTCTAATTCTAGATGAACCCACAGCTGTTTTAACCGATGAAGAATCAACCGGTCTTTTAGACCAACTGCAAATTTTTGCTGAACAAGGTAAATGTATTATTCTAATAACTCATAAACTTCGTGAGGTTTTTAGTCACGCCAATCGGGTAACTGTTATGAGAGGCGGAAAAACTATCGACTCTGGACAATCACCTAAAAACCTTACTCCTGAGAAACTGTCTAAATTAATGGTTGGGGAACCGACGGAAATTTCTCGTATTTCATATTCTCCCCCAAAAGAAACAGTTTTAGAACTCAATGGAATATTTTCTAAAAGAGATAACGGTCATACTGCCTTAGACAATTTTAATCTGAAGCTTAATGCAGGACAAGTTTATGGTCTTGCAGGAGTAGGAGGAAATGGACAGACGGAGTTAGCTGAAATACTTATGGGTGTAAGATCTATGAATTCTGGAGAGTTTATTTTATCCGGAACACCCCTAACAAACCCCTCTCCCAGCAGGGTAAGAGCACTCGGCCTAACTTGTGTACCTGCTGAAAGATATATTTACGGTTTGGCTGGAGATTTATCAGTAATGGATAATTGTGTTATTACACACCTAAAGTCTGGTCAATTTGGAACTTTTTTTTGGACTAACCGTCGTGCAATAAATAAAGAGACTAAACAGGCAATTATTGACAGTGAGATTCACGGTGCTGAACCAAGCACTCGTGCAAGGTTACTCTCTGGTGGTAACGCTCAAAAACTTGTTTTGGCAAGAGAATTAGCTGGCAGTGCAACTGTACTTCTAGCACATTCACCTACGCGTGGCCTTGATGTTCGAGCTTGTACAGCGGTGCATGAAGCATTAAGAAAATCTGCAAGTAATGGTACGGCTGTATTACTTCTTAGCGAAGATTTAGATGAAATCTTTGCTATTTCAGATCAAATTGGGGTTATCAACAATGGTAGATTAGTGGGTGAATTTAACTCACCCGCAGACCGAAGTAAAATAGGCCATCTAATGGTGAGTCATCATTAATAATATGATTAGTATTTCTTTAAATTTTATTCGACGCCGTCGCCTGACAATAGAAGTTCGTCAGAGAATCAGCCTAGGATTACATGTCTCAATATTGCTAGGTGCACTTTTCTTCGGAATTGGTGTGTGTATTGCAATTCTATTGGGACGCGGTGTTGAGCTAAGTTCAATTTATGAAGAGTTTATCGTCTTTACTTTTTTTGATTCAGCTGGAATTAGTTCTGTCATTGTAGAAAGTATTCCGCTAGTGCTGGTGGGTCTAGCAGCAGCTGTTGCATTTCGTGTTAACTTTTGGAACATTGGCATAGAGGGTCAGATGTTTATGGGGGCGATTGGTGCCAGCGTAGTAGCCCTGTTTGATATAGGACCTGAAATTCTTCGATTACCAATTATGTTCATTTTTGCAGCTATATTTGGCATCTTTTGGGCATCAGGGCCTGCAATACTTAAAGTTAGACTAAATGTTAATGAGGTAATCTCTACACTATTGCTTAATTATATAGCTTACTATTTTGTATTGAACCAACTTTTTGGCCCATGGAAAGATCCCCGAGATAAATTTCCACATGGAGAACAATATGATATCGCAGAACGCCTACCAGCCATTGGCTGGGAACAGGTGCATTACGGAGTAGCTGTAGCTGCATTCTCATTTATTGTAGTTTGGTGGATAATTGAGCGTAGTAGATTTGGTATTAGTTCTCGCTTTGTAGGCGTAAACCCTAAGATGGCTCTAGCTGTAGGCCTTCCAGTATCAACTATAGTTGCTGGATCAGCTATGGCTTCGGGCAGTATAGCAGGTGCTGCCGGATTCGTAATCGCAGCTGCAACTGAGTATCGCCTGACATTTACGATGGCTGCAGGATATGGCTTTTCTGGAATAGTTATAGCTTTTCTGGCAGGTAATAGACCTATCACAACTGTTATTGTTGCTTTTCTAATGGGAAGTTTATTTGTTGCTGGTGAAAGCATGAAAGTATTTTATAGCTTACCAGATGCTTTAGTTGGTTTAATTCAAGCAATCATCGTACTATCAGTGACAGCATCAGAATTTTTTGTTCGCTACAGACTCCGACTAGCATCTTTTGGGGATACCTAAATTATGGAATTTCTTACAAATTGGCTAGCATTTATGCCTGTTTTTGCTGCACCCTTAGTTTTGGCAGCTTTAGGTCTAATTATAAATGAAAGAGCTGGGATACTTAATTTAGGTGCAGAGGGAATAATGCTATGTGGTGCATTAATTGGTATTATATCCTACATAGAGCTTGGAGAAAGCTCAGCATTAGGTTTTATTTTCGGATCACTAGCTGGTGTAATATTAGGCTTCGTTTTTGGTTTTCTTGTAGTTGTTCTTCGTACTAACCAAGTTGTTACTGGTATTACATTCGTCATTCTTGGATCTGGCCTAACTGGACTGATGGGAATTCCGTGGGTTAACAAAGCAGTATCAGGAATAACCCCGATCTATATACCTCACCTCACAGATATACCAATTATTGGTCGTTTTCTATTTGGACAGGATATTCTAGTTTACGTTACTATAATTTTCGTAGTGTTTGTTTGGTTATTTCTGTATCGCACACGCACGGGTCTTGAGCTAAGAGCTGTAGGAGAAAATCCCCAAGCCGCAGATGCAAATGGAATCAACGTTGAGGCCTACCGACTATTAGCAGCTACCATTGGTGGAGCATTTATCGGACTTTCTGGGGCCTATCTTGCTCTTGCGATGGCTAAAATTTTTGTTCTAGATATGACACAGGGACGTGGGTGGATTGCAATAGCTTTAGTTATTTTTGCTCGCTGGATGCCATGGAGAGCAATAATTGGAGGAGCACTTTTTGGAGGTATTGAAGCCTTGATTCCACGCTTGAAGGCTACCGGTGTTCCTATACCACAATACTACCTTGAAATGGCTCCCTATCTTGCAACACTTGCAGTACTAATATATGCAGCTCTTCGCCTTAGATCAGGACAAGATGCTCCTAAGGCACTAGGGATTCCATACGTTCGAGAAGATCGTAAGTAAACGGTTAATCAAATGTTTTGAGAGCATTTTTTTGAACAATACTTTACTTGACTCCAAGTTTTTTTCCATTTCTTACGCCACGTAAATGGTCTTTTACATGCTAAACACACTTTCTGTGGTAAAACAAAATTTCTTATTCATAATGCTATGAAATTTTCAAACAAATTTAAAACCATAATATACATTATATAAATATCAAACCTAGACCACCTTCCCGTCACCAAGTTCACCAATAAATCTAATGCTATCTTCATATATATTGTTTTTCTTATCCTTACTCATGCGGTCATAATTCATATACATCATATTTACACGAAAGTTACTTTCTAGTTTTTCTCTGTTACGATCAAGAAAATTCCAGTAGAGATAATTGAATGGACATGCTTCAGGTCCAGCTTTTTTATGCACTTTGTAACTACAATTTTTACAATAATCAGACATTTTATTAATATAACTCCCACTTGCTGCGTATGGCTTACTTGCCAGAAAACCACCATCTGCAAAAAGAACCATACCTGAAACATTTGGAAGTTCTACCCATTCATATGCGTCTGCATAAACAGATAAAAACCAATCATTAACGTATTTTGGATCAACTCCGAACAATAATGCAAAATTACCAAGAACCATTAAACGTTGTATATGATGAGCATAAGCATTTTTTTTAGTATCTAAAATACATTGCTTTAAACAATTCATCTTAGTTTTTCCAGTCCAATAGAAATCAGGCAATTTGTGACTAACACCAAAAAAATTAAGCCGTTTATATTCGGGCATTTTCATCCAATAAATCCCCCGCATATATTCACGCCATCCAATAATCTGCCTTATAAAACCTTCAGCTGAATTTAGAGGAACTATTCCTGCAGCATATGCTTCTTCAACAGCTTTTACACATTCTAATGGCAATAACAATCCACAGTTAAGATAAAACCCTATATGCGAGTGATACATCCAAGGCTCACCTTCTATCATTGCATCCTGATAATCACCAAAGTTATGTAGTCTACTACTAACAAACATACTAAAAGACTCAAGTGCCTGTTCACGGGTTACTGCAAAATAAAATGGCTCTAGATCACCAAAGTGACTAGAAAATTCTTTATCAATTAATTTGAGCACTTCATGGGTCACTTCATCAACCTTAGCTGAATATGGTTCTGGAATTTTTAACTCACTTTTTGGAGACTTTCGATTTTGCACATCATAGTTCCATTGACCCCCAATAGGATTATTTCCACTCATAAGAATTGAGTATTTTTTTCGCATGTATCTATAAAAGTTTTCCATACGTAACGTTTTTTTGCCTTTAGACCATTCCAAAAATTCATCTGGTCTGCAGAGAAAACGCTGGTCTGTCCTGATTTCAATGTGAATACCAAAATCATTTTCCCACCTCTTAATCTCTTGTAGTAAGCGAAATTCACCAGGGTGGGTAACAATAACTTTACTAAGCCTGAATTTCTCAAGAATTCTTTGTACTTCAGTCCTAATTGACCCTGTATTATTAGGATCATTTAGTTTTGTATATTCAACTCTGTAACCTTTTTCTATTAAACTATTTGCAAAATGGCGCATAGCAGAGAAGAGAAAAGCAATCTTTTTCTTATGATGTTCAACATAAGTTGTTTCCTCTAAAACTTCACAAATAAGAACTATCCCTTGATTAGGTTCATATCCTGCTAAGCTTGAAATTGATTCTGATAGTTGATCTCCTAAGATTAAGTGTAAGCTTTTCATAACTAAAATTTTCTTAGTGTTTGGAATGATTCTAGAGCTAATGCACGTGACCTTTTTAAATCTATAATTGGAAAGGGATATGTTTTTCCTAATCTAACCTTGTTTTCTTGCAAAACACCCTCCGGTGTTTCCCAAGGGTTAAAAATATATTTGTCCGGAAGAGCAGCTATTTCTGGTATATATTTTCTTATATATTTTCCATCCGAATCAAATTTTATGCCCTGTGTTACAGGGTTGAAAATTCGAAAGTAAGGTGCAGCATCTGCACCACAACCTGCAATCCATTGCCAGCCGGCACTATTATTGGCTAAATCTGCATCAACTAAAGTATCCCAAAACCAACGCTCTCCATGATGCCAATGAATTAGAAGGTTCTTGACTAAGAAAGAGCCTACGACCATTCTAGATCTATTATGCATATATCCTGTATTCCATAATTGGCGCATACCAGCATCAACCATTGGAACTCCAGTATTACCCGTTTGCCATGCTCTCAAACTTTCTTGATTTTCTACCCAGGGAAAAGCGTCAAATCTTCGCTGAAGATTTCTTATAGGCAATTCAGGATTATAGTATAATTGACTATATGAAAACTCTCGCCATCCGAGCTCACTACAAAAATGATCAATATTTTTATTATTCCCAGCATTAAGCATGGCATGCCAAACTTGGTTAGGAGAGATTTCTCCAAAATGTAGGTGGGGGGAAAGACCCGAAACATTCTGTTTAGATGGAAAATTACGTCCATCTTTATAAGATAAAAGACCCTTAACTATAAATTCATCGAGTTTTTTATTAGCACCATCTTCACCTATTTTCCAATGTTGACTAAGCTTCAAATGCCATATGTTCTTAGGAAGGAGGCTAAGACCTTGAATGCCAATATCCCCCTTTTTATCTCTCAGAAGCTTTGTTTTTTCAGGAATTGATTGAGGTTTTCTTGGTGATTCTGCCTGTAAACAACCTTTACGATAAAATGGAGTGAACACCCTATATGGGGTTCCATCTTTTTTTTTAATAGTCCAAGGCTCCCACAATAAGGATCCATTAGTAGTTTGTATATATATACCCTGAGCCTTGAAAAATTCTTTGATTTTTTTATCTCGATTAATACGCCATGGCTCATAGCAACGGTTCCAAACTATTGCCCTAACGTCAAACCTCCTCATTATATCTTTAAATATATCTAATGGATTTCCTTGATATACTGAAAGCTTACCTTTGAGTGATTTGTTAAGAGAACACAGTGAATGATGTAACCACCAACGACTTGCCTCACCCATTGCATATCCTCCGGCGTTTACTTCATCAAGAATATATATAGGGAGGACACCACACATATTCCCGGCTTCGGCAAACGCTGGATTATCACTAAGCCTTAAATCTTGACGAAACCAATGAATAGCTATTTTTGTATCCATAAAATTAAACCATGAGGAATTTTAATTCTTACAGATATTAGAGTTAAGGTGCCTTTACCTTTATGCAAGTATTAGAGACATTTATATACTCAGTATTTTTGCATACATGTTTTGTTTATATTTTAAAGATACAAGCGTTCCGAGTCTTATAAGGCTGTAAATTATTTATAAAACCAGTAATTTTGATTATAGGGCATTGCCCCTGAACCAATTACTCAGCTCCTCTGCTAACTGTTTCTCAAAATTATTTTTTCTCGAAAGTATGCATTCCAAAACAATTACAAACGCCATCTGCTTTCCAGAAGCGATATAACTAAAGGCTGCCTTATAGTTTTAGAATGATTCTTAAAAGTGTTCATGGGGTCAAATGGCGGAGAGAGCGGGATTCGAACCCGCGGTACGGCTTACACCGCACAATGAGTTAGCAACCCACCGCCTTCAGCCACTCGGCCACCTCTCCTACACTTTATTGCCCAAGAATTACAATTAAGATCTTGAAAATATTTCTAAGACTGGACACATTTGTTATGTGCCACCCTTTTACATGAATTGCAATATCACTTTTTAAGCAAATTTTTCTTTGATTTATAAAATAATGTTTAACCGCTAAAATTGTTTACTAATCTAAACTATATTATTACAAAAACTCAATCACTCCATGGAAATGTATGCCATTTTTTATTGTAAAGGCAAAGTATGATATCAAAAACTATATAGCCTCCTACCCCAAAAATTAGGTAACCATATCCAATTGCATCACCTCGATGTATGATCACAACACCAAAAACGATGATACCTAAAGCTAGGGAAAATATTACCCAATGTAAGAAATACATTAGTCTCTCAACCATATTAAATTCCCATCTTTTTAAAGTGAGTCAACACCAGCAAAACACTTACAATATGAATAATGTTAGCGTGACATTTAGTGAAGTCAAATGTCAGAAATAGCGTATTCATACTGTTAATTACAATAGAAATAATGGATTAAATCCGAGAATATAATGTCAAACGAAAAGAATTCATTATAATTTATTTAAATTAAGGTTTAGATCTTTGCAACCATCTGGATCTACAGCCATGATAGATACTTCCTCACTGACCAAACCCTTCGTAATTTTTTTGAGTTCTGTAAAAGTAGTGGCAAAAACACAATGAGGATGTCCAGCTGCTGCATAAAGAGTTCTGAATCTTTTCAGACTACCATCAATCACTACTGGAATATTTGTTAGATGCCCTATAGGGGCGACTCCCCCAATAGAAAAACCTGTAACAGATCTCACAGTTTTTGCGTCCAATCGTATTATCTTACCCTCAATATCAAAAACTTTATTAAGGTTTTCCATGTCACATAACATGTCACCAGCAATCAAAGTCATCACGGGTTCTGAATCAATTGAGAATAATAATGACTTTACTATACTTCCTAGCTCAGTACCAATACTAGAAGCAGCATCATTAGCACTACGAGCTGTATCCTGTAGCTCAATAATTCTAGATTCAGATCCAGATTGTCTCAGAGATGATTCAACTCTTTTTACAGCAGGGTTTTCTAATATCGTCATATGTTATTAGTAAACAAGGGTGAATAGAAAAGACCTAATCACCTATTTATACCTCTCTCAAATTGTTTATCACCGAACATGATTGACCTTTGGTCTTCAGTAAAATCACCAGGATTCTTTCTCAAATCTTTCAAAACATCTAAACCCCTTTGAACTCCCGGCCTCTTCTCTATCTCTAAATACCAACGTTTAAGATTTGGAAAGGTCTCAAGATCTTGGCCTTGACGTTCATAACCACGAATCCAAGGATAAATTGCCATATCTGCTATTGAATAATCTCCAGCAATAAATTCTTGTTTAGATAAACATTTATCAATTACACCATAGATACGTGAAGCTTCCTTGGTATATCTATCAATTGCATATTGTATTTTTTCAGGTGCATAAACACGAAAATGGTGATTTTGTCCCAACATTGGACCTACATGTGCCATTTGAAAAAACAACCACTGTAGAACCTCCATTCTCCCTCTTTTATCAGATGGAATAAATTTATCTTCTTGTTCAGCATAATGAAGTAAAATGGCACCAGACTCAAAAATTGAGATTGACTCTCCATTGGGACCATTAGAATCAATTATAGCAGGCATTTTATTATTGGGAGCTATTTTTAAGAAATCAGGCTCAAATTGATCACCATTTAGTATATTTACAGGAACAATTTTATATTCCAGTCCTAATTCCTCAAAGAGAATAGTTATTTTCCATCCATTTGGTGTTGGCCAATAGTAAAGATCAATCATGTGTGACCCCATTTTAAAAGTTATTGTTAAACAAACTAACTAATATAGTTTCTTCCTTGATTGGATATTATTCTTCAAAGGTCTGGTTATATGTTTTCCTTAATTTAGTCTTTTCAACTTTTCCCATAACATTACGTGGAATGTCTGGTACAAAAAATACTGCTTTTGGAACCTTGTAAGATGCGAGAACCTTTTTCAATAAAACAATTACATCTTGTTCTGTGATTAGATTCTTTTCTTTATCATATGTAACAATAGCAACAACAGCTTCTCCAAAATCCTTGTGAGGGACACCTATAACTGCAGATTCCTGAATCCCATTAATCTCGTCAAGACAACTTTCAATTTCCTTCGGATATACATTATATCCACCTGAAATGATTAGGTCCTTAGCTCTACCAACAATAAAAAGATATCCCTTATCATCGAGATATCCTAAATCTCCTGTTCGAAAAAAATTATCTTCACAAAATTCTTCCAAGGTTTTATCTGGTTTTTTCCAATAACCGTTAAATACATTAGGACCTCTTACATGTATATCACCGGTTTCATTAACACCTAAAATTTTTTCCTCTTGATTTACAACTCTCACCTCAATTCCAGGCAGAGCTGGGCCTACGCTACCAGGAATTCTAATTCCTTTTAACGGGTTTGATGTATTCATTGCTGTCTCTGTCATACCATATCTCTCAAGAATTTCATGGCCAGTACGTTGGGAAAATTCACGATGTGTCTCAGCTAGTAGTGGTGCTGAACCCGAAACAAAAAGCCTCATATTTTGAGACAAATTTCTTGTGAATTTTTCATTAGCTAATAATCTTGTATAGAAAGTAGGGACACCCATCATTACAGAGGTTTTTGGTATCAATCGACATACTTCATCTACTTCAAACTTTGGTAGAAAAATCATTCCTGTTCCATTTACTAGAACTGTATTTATAGCCACAAAAAGCCCATGTGCGTGAAATATGGGAAGAACATGTAGAAGGGTATCATCTGATGTAAAACCCCATGCATCTCTTAAAGTTATTGCATTTGAGCCTAGATTTGAATGGGTTAACATTGCACCTTTTGGCTGACCAGTAGTACCACTGGTATACAATATGCAAGCAATATCCGTCCCATCTCCCGGAACAGTCACAAATGTCTCAGGATAACTTTCGGCATACTTCGTAAAACTACCATTACCATTGATATCCATAGTATATAGATGAGCATCAGGATGATGCTCCGTTAGTTGATAGTTAATTATTGGTGATTTAGGATCACAAATAACAACTTTTGGATCAGAATCACTAATAAAGTATTCAAGCTCGCTTTGAGTATATGCCGTATTTAAAGGCACAAAAATAGCACCCGTTTTAAGACATGCCAGGTAAAGAAAAACAACTTCGGGCGATTTATTTGTCTGGACTATTACCCTATCCCCTATTGTAACTCCCAAAGAATCTAATGCATTGGAAAATATACCTGTCATTTTTTTCATATAACCATAAGTCAAAATCCCTCCATCGGGCTTTTCAATAAATGGCCTATTTAAAATAGGGAAATTCTGCTCAAAGAGGTCATATAGGTTCTGATTCCAAATTTTTTCTGTCACCTTATTAACCCCTTTTGGATTTATTTTATGTAGCTGATCTTGAATTAAGGAAATAATTAAATTCTTGATTCTTTGAAATATTACTTACGTTCTTCATAAGCGGGCTGTAATTCTTTAATCATACTTTCAAGTCCGTTTAGAGCAGCTTCTAGCATCTCTTTTCCTGTTTCAGCACTAGCTTCGTGTGGATCTCCAAAAATTGATGCATGATTGGTATCTGGAGTTGGTCGGCGTCTATATGTGCGGGATGGTATTACAGGTGCAACTAGATCCCACCCAACAAGTGGTGCATAAACTCCTTCTAAGCGATCCATATGAACCAAATCAGGACGTGTGGCTAGCTGAAAAGACGTCTCAAACTCTCCTCCATGCCCCATACCTCCTACACCTGACCTACGTAGTTCATGTATCTTTTGTGCTCCAGGTTCCCAATAACTTACAGCTGTAACCATAAAGTCATATTCTTGATCATGATCATCAATTAAACGACGAGCGACTGCATCATTAGAGGTGCCATTTGGTCTGTTTCCATTTAAAAACAATAGGTGCTTAAAACCTTGTTTTATTAATGCTGAACCTACCTCATAAACTACTTCTTGATATATTGGAATTGAAAGTGAGATTGTACCCGGGAAATGTTCGAATGTCTTTGATATTCCATAGGCCAAAGGGGGAGCCACGACTGCTTTAACTCTCTTTGCAAGTTCAATAGCCATCCACTCTGCCTGATGAGTATCTGTGTCTGTTGGCATATGAGGTCCATGTGCCTCTGTGGCACCAGTTGGAACAATCACCATTTTCTCTTCTGCAATAGCGTCCTTAACTTCATCCCAAGTCATATGTGACATTTCTACTTTCATACTGTCCTCATAAATTTAATTGGCTTAATAAGTTAACGTTAAATAATCAACAACTGGTGCTTTCTTATTAGAATCATTATAATCATATAATTATTCTTTAAAATATCCTGACCTAAATAAACAGGAGAAACTTTCTTTAATTAGGAAAACCTTATGCCTGACATCACTCAAAAATTTGAAATCAACCAGCCAGCTGAAGATGTATGGAAATTTCTTCAAAGTGTTCCCGAGGTTGTTGATTGTATACCTGGATTTTCCTTAACGGGACAAGAAGGAGATAAAAAATATTTTGGTAAAGTTTCTATACGCTTAGGGCCAATAGTAAGTGCTTTTGAGGGCGAAGCGACTATAGTTGAAACAAATATTGAAGAACGCACCTCCAAGATTGAAGGACAGGGACTAGATAAGCAGGGTGGAAGCCGTGCAAGTGCTACAGTCACTTATACAGTTAAAGAAAAAAATGATATTACAATTGTTGATATATATGCAGAAATGAAATTAACAGGCTCTCTTGCACAAATGGGTCGAACTGGAATTGTTCAAGATGTAGCTGATCAACTTACAAAAGAATTTTCTGTAAACTTAAACCAAAAACTTATCTCTGCAGATTCTAAACAAACAGATGGCATAAAAGAAACAACAGATAGTGGATCTCTAGGACGTGAGAATTTTCATCCCAAAGATTCTGTTAATAACTCAAAAGGCACTGAAATAAATGCAACAAAATTATTGTTAAAAATACTTTTCAGAAAATTACTGAGCTCATTTGGTTTTAAAAATAACCTCTAATCTACTCATTATAATTTACTATTAAAATCACCACCTGATTCTTGCAATGCTTCATATATACTATTCGGTGATAATGGAACATGATGAAGCCTTTTTATGCCAAAAGGCTTTAAAGCATCTTCTATAGCAGATGCAATTACTGGGGCTACAGGTATTGTTCCTGCTTCTCCAACCCCTTTTACTCCAAGTGGGTTAAGGGGAGATGGAGTTTCAATATGATGAAGTTCTATTTGTGAGACCTCAGTTGCATAAGGCACCAGAAAGTCCATAAAATTTGCATTTCTTGGGTTGCCCTCAGAGTCAAACTCGACTCGCTCATAAAAAGCTCCTCCCATACCCTGTGCCACACCACCCATAACCTGTCCTTCTACAATAGTAGGGTTGATCATGTTCCCACAATCGTGCACACATATATATCGCTTGATGTCTATAGAGCATAAACCTGGATCTACCTCTACAATTGCAGCATGAACCCCATATGCCCATGTAGCATGAGGAGGGGCATAATAAGCTGTTGTTTCTACTCCTGGGGCTCTTCCATCACCAAGAGCAGGCTCATCACTGCGTGCTGCTGGTGCAAACTGTGTGGCTGCTTGTGCAGCTTCATTAAATGCATATCTGAGTGGATTACAAGCAGTAGCGACTGCAGCTAAACTTACTGAAACATCAGACCCTCTTACTCTAACTTCTCCGCCTCCCAACTCTAAATCATCTACGGATGCCTCTAACATATTTCCTGCAGCATCTAACACTATTTTTCTTGCTTTTTGTGCTGCCAAATGTATTGCATTGCCACTTACAACTGCCGCACGACTTGCATATGTCGCAACTCCCCAATCAAAGGCTCCTGTATCTCCCTCAACCAGAATAACGTCTTCGGGGGATACACCAAGTTGGTCTGCAACAATTTGCGCGAATACTGTCTCATGACCCTGCCCTTGCGTGGTCAGACCTGTATTCACATATACTTTTCCTGTAATAGGATGAACTTTAATGTGCCCACCCTCATAAGGGCCAATTCCAGTTGCTTCAACATAAAAACTGAGGCCAAGGCCAAGATATTTTCCCTCTTGAGCAGCAGCTTTTTGTTGAGTGTTAAATTCATCTAGATTGATTTTCTCGATTATCATATCGAGAGCCTTAGCATATTGACCGCTATCATAAATTACTGCTAAACCGTCTGCAAACAGAAGGTTTGGTCGTTCATAAGGAAACTCATCCTCGCTAATTAAGTTGCGTCTTCTAACTTCAAAACGGTCTAGCCCAAGTTCGTCGGCTAGCTGATCCATTGCACGTTCAATTGCAAAACAGGCGTGAGGCCTTCCACAGCCTCTATAAGGTGTGACTGGCACGATAGGAGTATAAATCGCCTTATATTCAACTCTCGAATTGGGTATTCTGTATGGACCCAGAATTCCCGTCGATGCAACTTGAGCAACAGCAATGCCATATGGGATAAAAGCTCCCGTATCATGAAGAAAGTTGTCCTTAAGACCCAATACTACTCCATCTTTAGTTGCAGCAAGCTCCACATCATGTATTTGTGTTCGTTCCTGTGTAGAGCCTAAAAAATTTTCTGTACGATCTTCGATATATTTTACTGGACGATCTAAGTCCATTGCAGCAAAGGGAACTAATAACTCATCTGGATAAAAGAGTAAGACTTTTTGACCAAACCCTCCGCCTACATCAGGAGCAATAACACGAACTTTATCTTCATCAAGATTAAAAATTGAAGCAATACCACCACGAACTGAGATTGGTGCTTGCGTGCCATCCCAAACTGTTAGTTCTCCACTCACTGCGTCAAATCTTGCTGCGACAGCCCGACACTCCATAGGAGCTGCTGTAGATCTATCTACTCGGACTTTTAATTTGGTATAATGCTCTGCCTCCTGAAAAGCCTTATCTGGATTACCACTAACTTGTATACAATGGGCAGCAACATTGTTTGGAACATCGGGGTGTACGAGAGGTGCGTCATCAAGAACCGCTTCCTCTATTTCAATTGAACAATTAAAAGGATCTGAATATTCAACATCAACTAACCTCGCAGCATCCTCGGCCACATAACGGTCAATAGCGACAACCATGACTACAGTTTGTCCAACGTAAAAGACATCGTCATGTGCCAGGGGCCTTTGGGTTTTGGGACTGTGTAGAGCTGGATGAGGAATTAATAGTGGCATTTCAACATCTAGATTACCTATATCCTTGTATGTATATACCTTAATTACCCCAGGATGTTCTTTAGCTATGGATGTATCTATTGAAATAATTTGTGCACGTGCAAATGGGCTTCTAACAAACGCTACGTGCAGTGCACCAGATAGAGGAATATCATCAACATAACGTCCCCCTCCCGTAAGTAGTCTTTCGTCATTATTACGCTGTACTCTTTCACCAAATATTCTCGTTGACATATTTAACTTACCTACTTATTTCTGGTTATTTGTTCTGCTGCTTGCCTAACAGCACTGACTATATTCTGATACCCTGTACACCTACATAAATTTCCAGATAGCATTACTCTTATGCCATCATCTGATAGATCAATATCACCCTTTGTCTGTTCTAATTGACTGACAATAGACATCAAAAAACCTGGTGTACAAAAACCACATTGGAGTGCATGACATTTTTTGAAAGCTTCCTGAAGAGGGTGGAGACTCCCATCTTCGTTTTGCAAACTTTCAACTGTTCTAATATCAGCCCCATCAACTTGGACTGCAAATGTTAGACAAGATCGAGCAGGAGACCCATCAATAATTACTGTGCAACAACCACATACACCATGCTCACATCCTACATGAGTGCCAGTTAGCCCCAACTCATGTCGTAAAAAATCAGCTAATAAACGTCTTGGAGAAACCTCACGAGTTATTTCCTGATTATTAACTTTTAAAGTAATCGAATATAATGGATCACTTGAGTTTTCTGGATAAGCCTTGCGAATTTCGGATTTTTTCATTTTTACCAACCCTTACCAGCGCGAGATTTAGCTTGTATAATTGCTCGTTGAAGAAGAGTTGCTAGAACATGTCTTCTAAACTCGTTAGATGCATGGGTATCATCTGCTGTAGTAACTAGATCTTTTGCTGCCAAGGCTGCATCTTTTATCGAATTTACATCAAGACTTGTGCCCTTTAGAAGAGTCTCTGACTCCTCCAATCTTACAGCTCTTTGTGCTATGCCACAGGCGGCTAAGGAAATAGATGTGCATTCACCTGTACTAGCAAGATTAAGTATTACCGCAACCCCAGCAATTGCATAATCACCATGACGACGCGTGAATTCCTGAAAAGCCCACCCTGAATCACTCTTCAGACTAGGAATTCTTACTTCTGTTATAATTTCATCATGAGATAATGTTGTCGTCATATGAAATTTAAATAATGAATTTGCTTCAACAATTCTTGACCCAGAAGCACTTTGCACAACTACTGAACCCCCAGATGCTATCAACAAAGCTGGCAATTCGGCTGCTGCATCAGCATGAGCTAAACTGCCTACAACTGTTCCGCGTGAACGTATTGGGACATGAGCAACATGCTCTAATGTTTCTCTTACTAAAGGATTTGCTTTATATATTGAATTATTTAACTCAACAGCTCGTTGCCTAACCATGGCACCGATAATTATCTGATCATCTTCAACAGATAAATTTTTTAATGATTCAATCCTGCTTATATCAATTAAAACTGTTGGATTTGCAATACGAAAATTCATGGTTGGGATTAAACTTTGCCCCCCAGCAAGCACAGCCGAATAGTCATGAGCTGATCTAGCTGCAATAGCTTCTTCTAATGTATTAGGTCTTAGATATTCAAACAGCGGTGGCTTCATCTTCACTCACACCAGTTTCGGCATCCCAATCAACATCAGGGTCAATCCAGCCATCAGGCCATTTGATACCTTCAGATTCTGAAATTTTATTGAAATACTGACCCCTATCAAACATTGGCAGTTTACCTCGTTCATTTCTTAATCTCGCACGAAGTGCCTGCGTTTTTTGCTCGTCGACCACATAGCCTTTCTCTGTATCCTTCAATACAACTCCATATTGATTCTTTGCTGCTTCTAATGAGACTAAACCACACTCAACGTCGTAACAAACCATTCCAGTTTCTCGATTCAGTGCGTCTCCCCATCCACCTCCTCCTGTAGTGACAATATGAACAATTGATCCAGAAGAAACCTCTATATTATCGGCCATTCCTGGAACTGTTTCTTCATTGCCAGACTTATGCTGTATTTCTATTCCGTAAGTTTTCCCAGCCTTACCTCCATTTACACCATACGTATTAAGAAGAGCACGATCAGCGTTAGACAAAAGACGAGCATCTTCTAATAAACGAATACGTTTATCATATCCAAACCCTCCACGCCTATAGCCTGCTCCACCAGAGTCTATTGCAAGGCCAAGTTTTTCAACTTGTACTGGATAGCGCTGCTCAGAAAATTCTGCTGGAAGATTACGAGAATTTGGGACAATATGAACGACATCACTACCATCTGCCCAAGGGCGTCCAGGACCACCTCCTCCTAAAACTTCCCTGAAAAGAAAGAAGTCTTCAGCGTTTTTACCACCATGTAAACCCCAAATTCTTATTGTTTCATGGTCTGCGGGCATTTGTCCGCCCGTTGCCTTTGATAAACAGGCTGCAAAAATACCCAGTGAACGTAATAAAATGAAAAACCTTAGACCCGTTGGCTTACCAAAAGTTGGAGTGACTAAAGTTCCCTTTTCCGGAAACTTAACATCAATCACATCAAGAACACCTTCATTCATATCAATTTCAGCTGCTCTATCAGGCGAGCTTGCTAAAGAACGAAGAACTGGAGCCATCCACTTGCGTGCGAATTTTCCATCTGCATAATCAATAGGCCAATTAATAGGTCCTTTTGCCTCTGGGTCTGTCCCACTAAAATCTAGTAGTATTCCATCTGGTGTTTTAGTCATTGTCAAACGCATTGCGTGCAACTTAGGAGCCTCTACACCATCACACTCAATGTAGTCTTCCCAGTGATAAACTCCATCTTTTATTTTTGGCAGTAGTTCCTCTCTAATTGTTCGGGTACAATTTTCTATTATCATGTCAAATGCTGCTTCCAGAGCATCCACACCATAACGCTCGGCCATCTCAGTTATTCTATTCAAACCTAGACGAGCGGCTCCTATTTCTGCATCAATGTCACCTTTTAAATGCTCTGATAACCTTGAATTACGAGCTATGATCTCATAAGCGGCTTTATTTATATTGCCACGCTCATATAGCTTTATTGGTGGAACTACTAAACCCTCTGTCCACATATCTGTTGCCTTTACAGGCATACTTCCAGGAACAGCACCACCTACATCATCATGATGGCCAAAAACTTGACTGAAACCAATTAACCTTTTCTCATAAAAAATTGGAATTGTAGTGCACAAATCTGGTATATGCCCTATACCACCACAACTATTGTATGGATCATTCCAAAAAAATACATCGCCTTCGTTAATGTTTTCCTCGCCAAAATACTCAAAAATTGGTTCAACTAAAGCTGAATAAGATCTACCAGTTAATTTTCTACCACGAGCATCAAAAAGAGCAACTCTATAATCGTGTTGGTCTCTAATCATAGGTGAACGAGAAGTTCTCTCAACAGCTGCCTCAATTTCCAATTCTGCTGATCTAACTGTTCCGGCTATCACCTCTAGTTCAACCGGCCCTATTGTTGCCTTAGCGTCAAACACCATCATGATATCCTTTCAAGTATTAAATTCCCGAATTCATCTTTAAAAACTAACCATTTTTGTGGGACAACTACTGTTGATCCATATTCCTCAAATATCGCTGGACCTTCAACTTTGTACCCTGTTGGAAAATCGGCCCTTTTATAAATTGGACATTCAAGCCAACCATGGTCTCTCCAAAAAACTTGCCTTAAAGAGTCAATTTC
The DNA here is from genome assembly GCA_002728135.1 of Rhodospirillaceae bacterium. GTDB lineage: Bacteria > Pseudomonadota > Alphaproteobacteria > UBA828 > UBA828. The sequence continues at coordinate 321,003 of PBVE01000023.1, read as the reverse complement.
TAATTTATCTGAGGTATTGTTAATTTTGGAAACTTCGGGTCTATGTGCCCGCCCAACAGCTTGCACACGAAGGTTTACAAGCTCCACATCTTGCTGATCTCGATATTGAAACCCAAATGTTTTTTCATGAACATTATGAAATTCATCCCAAATATATAAAACTGCATCCTCTTTTGATAGACCTTGGGGCACCTTTACTGGAACCTCATGCCCTTCCCCAACATATCTCATATCTGCAGAATAATGTGACTCAATGGCTTTTTCCTCAACACCTTCACGGCTTATCTCTTCTCTTCCCAGAGATTCCAGGTCAGACCATACTTTTAGTAATTCAGCGTGATTAGAGCTGGTCTGTCGTCTTACAATAGTTCTAATATAATCACGCTTAATATCTGACACATGCAGACCAAATGCTGATAAATTTCCAGGATTAGGAGGGGAAAGCACAGTTGTGATATTTAAGAAATCTGCGACTTCTGCCGCAAATAAACCACCCGCTCCACCAAAAGCAACTAAAGCATAGAGGCCGGGGTCACGACCTTTAAGAACTGAAACTTGACGTATACCGTTAACTTGATTAGCTGCTGCAATCTCAAATACGCCTGCTGCAGCTTCTTCTGCAGAAATATTAAAAGAAGATCCTAAATCTGCAAATGCACTTCGTGCACCATCTATATCCAATGCCAGTTCTCCACCAACCAAAGCATTTGGAAGTCGTCCTAGCACAAGTGCAGCATCAGTAACAGTAGGTTTCTTTCCCCCACGACTATAACAGATTGGACCTGGGTCTGCTCCTGCACTCTTTGGGCCAACTTTTAGATTTCCATAATCATCTATCCAAGCAAGCGAGCCACCCCCTGTTCCGACAGTAGCAATATCCAACATTGGAGTTTTAACGGGATAGTGTTCAATTAAAGAGTGAGTTGTGAGCTGTGGATTGAGATCCTCAACTAGGGATACATCTGTAGATGTTCCTCCAACATCAAGAGTTAATACATCTTTATGTCCTGCCAAATTTGACATATATGTTGCCCCCAAAACCCCTGCAGCTGGACCTGACAGAAGCATAGTGACTGGCTTTTGTCCGGCAGCCTCTGCACTTACTACACCCCCATTAGACTGCATAATTAAAAATGGAGCATCTCCAGCTTGTGCTCTTAGTTGATCTTCAGCATGACGTAAATATGTTTTACAGTAAGGTTTTACCATTACGTCTATTAAAGTAGTCATCGCACGTTCATATTCTCTATATTCGGGCAAAACAACAGAAGATAGAGAAATAAAAATATCTGGAAATCTATCAATTAGTATTTGACCAACCCGTTTTTCGTGTTCGTCATTAGCATACGAATGCAACAGACAAACACCTATACACTTAACACCGCGACTCACTAATTTTTCTGCAGCCTTTATTAAAGTATCTTCATCAAGAGGCTCTATTTCCTTCCCCTGAAAATCAATCCTTCCAGGCACTTCCTGCACAAGATGTAATGGAACCAATCTAGGAGGCTTTACCCAAAAATATGAATTACCATATCCATCAGGTACAGATTGTCGGGCAATCTCAATTATATGCCTAAAACCATGCGTAACTAATAGGCCAAGACCCTCAAATTTATGTTCCAGAACAGCGTTAGTTGCTGTAGTTGACCCATGTAAGAGCTGATTTATATCTGATTCAGGAAAACCTGCCCGATCAGCTGCTTTTCGCATTCCAGTGAGCAAACCAATTGATGGGTCATCCGGTGTGCTAGGAGTTTTTACTGCCCATTGCTCTCCTGTTTGGTCATTTATAGCAACAACATCTGTAAATGTACCGCCTGTATCAATGGCAATTCGTAAAGGCATAATTAACTTGTGACAGCATCTTAAAACATGTCACCCCTTCAGTAGTTTAAATATAAAAAAAGGATTTAGAAAATAATATAAAACTATAGGTTTAACCCCAGTCTAAAATTCAATGTTAGGAATAAAGAATATTTACACTTCTTGATAGTTTAGTGTCAACGTATCCTTATATTTTATTGTTCATCGAGGAAAAGATCCTCCGTTTATACTTACTGAGGAACCAGTAAGATGTCTGGCTTTTCCAGAAGCCATAAAGACTGCAACATTTGCCACCTCTCTTGGGGGAACCATCTCACCTAACGGTAAATCCTTTAGAACATAATCCCAGCCCACTTTTTCAGCACCCTCTCTGGCCATTTCAGTGTCTACCCATCCAGGAGCAATAGAATAACAAGTAATTCCATCACCACCATATCCTCTAGAAATAGTGCTTGTGAGTGCCGTTTGTCCACCTTTTGATGCAGCATAGTGCATATGGAAATGTGTATCTCCTCTAAATGCAGCTCGACTTGTAATATTTATAATGGTTCCTCCACCACATTCCCGGTATGCAAGAATTGCCAAACGTGATAGATGAGCTGTAGCTAGAAGATTTATCTGTAGAGTTTTTGACCAAGCATCCGTCCAGTCAGTAAAATTATCAGCCACATCTACTGGCTCGTATATTCCTGCGTTATTAACTAGAACATCTATCCTGCCTCGCCATTCCCAAGATTTTTCCCACAAGCTTAAGATTTCTTTGTTTTTCATAAGATCTGCAGAAATTATCTGGCATTTATCTTTACCCACTTCATCTTGAATTGATATTGCAGCATCATGGCTTTTCCCATAATGCAGAATTACCTTAGCCCCCTCTTTAATAGATTGACGAACAATTTCAGCCCCTATACCCCTACTACCACCTGTGACCAAAATAATTTTTTCTTCAAGATCTCCCATTTCGTTCTCCTGCAGCATATGAAACAATATATATGCTTTGTAACTTAACGTATTTATACTGAGAAATAAAAATTCTGCACGTCTATAGATAGTAAAACAAATATAAATCTAAATTTAGGAGAAGTCCTTGGCTAAATATGACTACATTATAGTTGGAGCTGGATCAGCTGGATGTGTATTAGCTAATCGTCTAAGTGAAAATGGTAAATATACCGTAGCTTTATTAGAAGCAGGTGGAGCTGACATAAACCCTTGGATACATATTCCTGTTGGCTATATAAAAACTATGGCAATGCCCGGTGTGAATTGGCTTTTTGATTCAGAACCTGAGCCATATACATACAATAGGCCTATTCCTATACCACGGGGAAAGGGTCTTGGAGGCTCATCATCAATTAATGCTATGGTGTATGTTAGAGGGCAACCAGATGACTACAATGGCTGGAGTCAAATGGGAAATAGAGGCTGGTCTTATGATGATGTTCTCCCGTATTTTAAAAAATCGGAAAATTTTGAGTTGGGCAGTAATGAATTTCGAGGTATTGATGGGCCGCTTAATGTGACTACTACTCGTCAAACGTACCCATTTATGGATGACCTGATTCAGGGTGCGGTTCAAATTGGATATGAGAAAACAAAAGATTACAATGCTGAATCTCAGGAAGGTTTTAATTATTTCCAAGTCACACAAAAAAATGGATTGAGATTTAGTGCTGCACGTGCCTACCTAAACCCTGCAAAGAAAAGATCTAATCTCCAGATTATTAAACATGCCCATGCAACAAAAATAATTATTGACGGAAAAATTGCAAAGGGCATCAAATATTTAGTAAATAATAATGAAAAATCTATTTTTGCACAAAAAGAGGTCATACTTTCTGCGGGCTCCATCCAATCGCCTCAAATCCTCGAGCTTTCAGGAATTGGCAACCCAATATTACTTAAAAAATATGGAATAGAGGTAAAGTATCCTCTTCTAGGTGTTGGAGAAAACTATCAAGATCATTACATAGCTCGCCTTGTATGGAGAGCTAGCCAAAAACGTACTCTCAATGAAGAGCTAAGGGGCTTAGGACTGGTAAAACAGGCACTAAAATTTGCTTTCTTAAGACGGGGAGCATTATGTGTAACAGCAGGGCTAGTTGCTGGCTTTGTAAAATCTGATGAATCAGTTTCTACCCCAGATATTCAATACCATATTGCACCCGCAAGTTTTGCAGACCCAAAAAAAAGAAAACTCGACAAGTGGCCTGGCCTTACAATTGGGCCATGTCAACTCAGACCCCACAGTAGAGGAAGTGTTCATATTGGGTCCAAAGATTCTATGGCAAATCCCATAATTAAACCAAACTTCTTATCTTCAGAAATGGACAGACATGTACTTATAAAAGGTATGAAAATTGCTCGTAACTTAGTAAAAGCACCAGCCCTGAAAGATTGGATTGACAGAGAAGAATTACCCGGTCCAGAAACTGAATCAGATGATGACCTCCTAGATTATGCTAGACGAACAGGAGCAACTCTCTATCATCCAACTGGAACATGTAAAATGGGACATGATGATAAAGCCGTTGTAGGTGATAATCTAATAGTCCATGGCACAGAAAACTTAAGAGTTATTGACGCCTCAATTATGCCAAAACTAGTTTCAGGAAATACCAATGCAGCAACCATTATGATTGCGGAGAAAGGTGCTGAATTAATTCTAAAAAAGTAGAAATAATTTAGCTAAACTTCGTGTTCGAAATCAGGATGTTCTTCAGTTATTCCCTCTGGATCTGCATGAATAATTATTTCAGCATTGGGATAAGTCTTTAGTATTTTTAACTCAACATCATCACAGACTTCATGAGCCTGATTAAGGGTTAAATACCCGTCCATTTCAATATGGAGTTGAATAAAAATATCAAGTCCAGCAGAACGGGTCCTCAAATCATGACATTTGCTTACTGTTGGATGACTTAAAGCTATATTAATAATATTTTCTCGGTCTATATCCGACAATTCCCTATCCATGAGCCTGTCTATTGATTGTCTTATAATCTGTATAGCAGAGAAAATTATTACTAGAGCCACTAAAATACCAGCTATTGGATCGGCTAATTGCCAACCCAAAGTAACCGCCAAAACTAAAGCTAATATTATACCAACATTAACTAAAAAATCAGATGTATAATGAAGTGAGTCAGCTTTTATTGCAAGTGAGCCAGTTTTTTGACTTACGTTTCTTTGAAAGATTACAAGTCCAGCAGTAAGTATCATTGAAAAAACCATAACACCAATTCCTAAACTACCCATTTTAATATCGACTGGATTCAGAATTCGCCCTATAGCCTCAACAAATAAAAATATACCAGAGCCAATTATAAAGGCTGCCTGACCCAAACCAGCTATAGACTCCATTTTCCCATGACCAAACCGATGTTCTGAGTCTGCTGGTTGCATAGCGTGCCTGACCGCCAGAAAATTAATTAAAGAAGCAAAAGTATCCATCACAGAATCAACAAAACTCGAAAGGAGGACCACGGAGTCTACAATCAACCACGCACCAAGTTTTACAACAATTAAAACACAAGCAACAATAACCGCGGCTCTTGTGGCCACGCGAATTAGCCTCTGGTTTTTTTCCAAAGAACTAGGAGTATGAGTGTTTTTTATTTTTAAACTCTGTGACTCATTTTTTGGTTTCATATAATAAATGTCTCATATTTATGTTTAATTTCTAATCAATATAATTAGAGTCAGCACTGTTAATCATTATTATCTTCAGCCGATTCGTAAGCAATGATGCATAAAAATTTTATTGGTGTGTCCAGCAGCTCTTCAGGTCCGTGGGGTGCTTGTGCATCAAAAAATAGCGAATCACCAGGCATCATATCAAATGTATCTAAACCATGCCTATAAACCATCCGACCAGAAATAACATGAATAAATTCTGTTCCTTCATGCTGAAATGACGGATATACCTCAGATTTTTTATCTAAAGTGATATGATATGGCTCTACACCAACACGATTGCTCACTGCATGACCTAGAAGTTGATAGTCATGTCCTGAGCGGGTGCCTCTACGTTTAATATGTAGACCCTGCCCAGCTGGCACAAAAGTTGCTTCATGTCGTTGCTCATGCCTACGCATTAGTGCCATGACTGAAACGTTGAGTGCATTTCCAAGAGCCTGCAAAGTAGAGAGTGAGGGAGAAGTTAAGCCATTTTCAATTTTAGATAACATCCCGGGAGACAATTCAGCTGTCGCTGCTAATTCAGTTACTGTCATACCATGTTTCTTACGAAGAGTTCTTACTTCATGACCAATGGCCTGCTCAAGTTGATGTTCATGAGAACGAGCACCCGGTGCTTTACTGGCACTCCTGCTCACCTCACGTAACTGAGCAGAATAACGAGATCCCGATAATTTGTTCATTTTACGCATTAAATACTCCTTAAGGGTCTAAAGTAATTATGCATCAACCATGAAAAAATTTCACCTGAGGAAATTAATAAGAATTCTTATGAATTATTTAATTAGCCCATTTAAAAATAAATCAAAGGGCATAGATTCTTTACACTTAACTCAGTGGCATGAATAACCAGAAGAATTTGCTTATTAATTAACAAAATATTCTCAAATCAAACTACATTTATAATAAAGCTTTTATTCATTAATCAAGTAAGCTTTAAGGGCTGCCAATCTATGATCTCGAATGGCCTGACGATTTTTTATATCGCCACTAGCATATTTACTTCTCATAGCGTCACTCAGTTTCTCTATAGTGTTTTGATTCCAAGGTATTGAAGGGTCACTTTGTTTCATCATATTAAAATACAATTCTGAATACCTAATACAATAATCAGATATGCCGTCTGGAGCATTCAAGTCTATAGTTTCAAATGGTCCCATTAACGCCCAGCGCAGCCCTAGACCTTTACTTATTGTTTTGTCAATATCATCAGCAGAGGCAAAGCCATTCTCAAAAAGATAAAAAGCTTCGTTTAACAAGGCACCTTGCAGCCTATTTAGTATGAACCCGTCAATCTCATGAGACAAAACAATAGGCTCCATACCAATCTTTGACATCAAATTTTTCACCCTATAACAGACATCTTTAGGAGTAGAAGGCTTCGGAACAATTTCTACGATTGGGATTAAATGGGGAGGGTTAGCAGGATGTACCACCAAACAGCGAGTTGAACACCTATTATTTTCTGTAAAGGCTGAGGCAACCAATGTTGAGGTAGAAGAACCAACTATAGTATTAGAATCAATTACTGAGTCTATCTCCAAATAGAAATTTGTCTTTGTTTCTAAATCTTCATAAATGCTTTCTTGTGCATAAAATGCACCTTGCAAAGCATCAGACAAACTAGTTGTTATATCTATTTTGCCAGTTTGATTAGATTGCTCAGATACAAGCCCATATTTTTTAAGATCAACTAAATTTTTAGTTACATTACTTATTCCAAGCCTTAATTTTTTTTCATCACAATCAAAAATTAAAACATTATATCCAGCTTGGAAAAATATAGTTGCCCATGATGTTCCTACTAGCCCAGCTCCCAGTATTGCTATTTTATTTTCCATGAATCACCAATGTTTTTCAAAAGGATGAATGTAGTAATTCTGCTTAACAGAAATAAAAAACCTAACCAAGTTCAGCAAGTTTATTAAATGCTGATAATGACCTCTCGATTAATTCTCTATCCATATTATCAACGATAAAAACAATATGTGATCGCCGATCGTTAGTAGGCCATGAATTCAAATGTATTGGAGGGTGCACAACATGTTGCACGCCGTTTATGATAACTGGAGCGTCAACCCCTTTAACATTCAGAATTCCTTTTACTCTTAATACATTCTCGCCATGGCTATTTAATAACATCGTTAACCAGATGCCAAATGCTGTCCAGTCTAACGATCTCTCATAACTTATAGTAAAAGATGAAATTGTTTTACCATGCCTATTAATATCATGAGAATGATGCTCATCATCATTAGAATCATCTTCAGGAACAGGAAGCCACCTTTTTGTCTCTCGTTGCTTTGATTTCTTTTCATAAATATCTGCACGTAATAATCTGTTGATATCGATATCTCCATGCAGGGCCTCAATAATATCAGCTGTAGGGTTAAGTTTTCTAAGTTTTTCTCTTAAAGCGACTACTTTCTCCTTCTTGACCAAATCATGCTTCGTTATCACAACGCGATCTGCAACAAGGACTTGCTTAAGGGGTTCTTTATGTCGTCTCATCTGAGTAGCAGCGTTTACAGAATCTACCGTAGCTATAACTGCTCCTAGCCGATAATGATGTTTTATTACTGTATCCGAGTTTAGTGTGAATAAAATTGGAGATGGGTCTGCTAGCCCTGTAGTTTCAAGTATGAGTCTTTTGTATGGTGGTATTTTACCAGACTCTCTCTTAGAATTAAGTTCTATGATGCTATCCTTGAGGTCAGAACGTATTGTGCAACAAATACAACCAGATTGTAATAAAACTGTATTTTCATCCATTTCCTGGACCAGCATGTGATCAATGCCAACCTCACCAAATTCATTAACTAGAACAGCTGCATCACGAAGAGATGAGTGCTTCAGCATCTTGTTTATTAATGTTGTTTTGCCGCTACCTAAATACCCAGTGACTACAAATATAGGAAGCAATCGACTATACGCTACCAACGGAATTACCTCACACTAGAAAATCAAACTGGTATTTTCTCTATTTCACTCAAAAACTCTTTTGATAAAGGGTCAACCCTGCGGTTGAGAATGAACTCTAGAGACTTCCACAATGCTGGTAAATTAGGAGCTACATCTGAAGCACCACCAGCTAAATTTCGAACAATATACTGGCCGCCACTCCAATCTTCCGCAACTGCCCCGTAAGGTTTCAAAACATAATTCAATACCTTCAGACGGTAAAAACGCTCTAGATATAAACTACGCGAATCGGACATATACTGATTATTACCCACATTAGTACCTGTTTCTGTCCAATGCGGGCCATCAATCAATATACCACATAAAGCACACATATAAATTTTACTTTATTACAAAATACCAATTATAAACTACTTGATCTTCTTTAATTTTGGTTTCCTGCCTTTAAAAGGACTTCTCTTAATAAAGTCATTTGCAATTTCATCAAATGTTGCCCACTTTATGTTTGCGTGACTATTTATGTGCCCGATTATTCTCTCTAGCATTAGTAGAGTCTGAGGTCTGCCTGAAATATCAGGATGAATAGTAAAAGTAAAAACTGCATAATCCATTTCCCTATACACCCAATCAAATTGATCACGCCACCAATCCTCAATATCACGAGGATTTGTCCATCCTCCTGAATTAGGAACTTTTTTCATAAACATCATTGGTGGCAAATCATCCAAGTACCAACTCCCTGGAATTTGAACTATAGGAAACCTATCTCCCATTTTCATTGGCTTCATCCATGTTCTTGGATGTTTAGAATAATCGATTAAAGACCATTCCTCATTAATTCTCATCCAATACGGTAAAAAATCATGATGCATCTGTGAATGATCATATTTTATTCCACGCTCCATCAATAAGTGAGGTGTATAGGCACTCATCTCCCACCAAGGAGCAACATACCCAGTTGGTGCTTTGCCCGATAACTTTTTAACCAAACGTAAAGTTTTATCTAAAATAGCTGCCTCCTGTTCAGGAGTCATTGCAATTGGATTTTCATGAGTATACCCATGTAGTCCTATTTCATGACCTGCTTTAGCTACAGCTTTCATCTCTGTGGGAAATGACTCAATAGAATGCCCAGGAATAAACCAACTTGTTTTAATATCAAACCGATCAAAAAGATCTAATAAGCGTGGAGACCCAACTTCCGCAGCAAATACACCACGTGATATATCAGATGGAGAGTCACCTCCTGCATAACTACCGATTTGACCAGCAACAGCATCTACGTCGATACCAAATGCGACAAATATTTCTTTTTCCTTTTTAGACATTTTAGTTTCTCCCTATTTATACCTATGAATTACAAACTAAGGTAGCCTGAACATATAAGCAAGAGAGACCTAATCAGTTTTTAAATTTCTGAGATAAACAGCATTTTAATTTATCTTGGTTCTTCCAAAACCTTCTGATGGGCGTGCGTCAGGTATCCTAGAATAAAAAATACTCGCAATGATTATACAGACTGCTAAGAAACCAAAGGCTGCCCTATATGGTTCTCCAGATAGCATAATACTATTATCTCCCTCGAAAGAACTAATAATCAGCCCTGTTAAACTTTGCATGATAAATGGACCACCCATTAAAGCAATTCCGATAAGAGACATTCCCCGACCTGCAAGTTGATCAGGAAAAAGTGACCTCCCATGCCCAGCAATTATTATGTTATATGCACCAGCAAACCCAATAAATATAAGTATTCCTATTGCAAATCCTAATGGCGGTTTAGGCCAAATAGCTAAAATACAAAGTGACATTCCAATTCCACAAGAACATGAAATTACAAGCCACTTTCTGTTATTCAATTTTTTCTCAACTGGACCAATCAAAACACTAGAAATGATTAATGCGATTGCCATCAAAAGCAATATATTCCCAGCCTCAACCCGGGTAATTCCATAAATATCTATTAGCCAAGGTGCACCCCATAAACCAAGAATGGTTATAGTTACAGGATATGATACAAAGGCCATAGCAAGGATTTGCCATAGATTTTTTATTTTTGCTAGATCTTTAATTCCGCATATGTTTTGCCATAAGGTTTCTTTTGATCCCTGATGAACTAATTTATAAAAATTTTTATCTGATAAATTAGGAGGGTAATCTCTAACGCAAATCCATATAAATAACCCACCTACTGCAGTAATTATAGCTGTACCAATAAATGCATATCTCCAACCATAGCTATCAGCTATAAAGGCTAAGGGTGATGCAGATAAAAGTGCTCCCACCCCACCGATAGCAATCATCCGTCCCATCCATGTACTGTATTCTTCAGCACTGACCCAACGACCAAAAAGAAAAAGAGCCCCCATAAGTATTGGAGCAACCCCTACTCCCATCATCAAACGAGCCACAATTAAAGAAGAAAAGTTTTCAGCAAAGCCAAAGAATAGACTCCCTAATATTGCAAATAATAAAATTACTGGCATCACTATTCGAGGGCCAAATCGATCAAATAATACCCCAATGGGTATCTGAACTATTGCAAAGGACAAAAAAAATGCACCAGTAAGAACACCCAGTGAGTCTGCAGATAATTTAAACTCAAGGGTTAAATCCTTGGCTATAACTCCATTTGCTGTACGGAAAAATTGACTCATTATGTAAACAAGCCCAATTGCTGCAATCATTTGGAAAAAACGATTGCGCATAAACATCAATTTTTTTGGATAAATTTTATGAGTGCTCATGCAACAATTTGGTTATTAAAAACTAAATTCATAAAAGTTAGAGTAACCTATTAAGTTAATTTTTCTTTGAGAGCTTTATTTACAGCTGCAGGATTAGCTTTACCTTGGCTTTCCTTCATAACTTGACCAACAAACCATCCCATTAATTTCACTTTTCCATTGCGAAATTCTTCAACTTTTTCAGTATTTGAAGAGAGGATTTTGTCAATAATAGTATGAATTTCATCTACGTCTGTAACCTGCTTTAATCCTTTTTCTTCAATAACAACGTCAGCGTCACTTCCACTAAGAAACATAAACTCAAAAACTTCCTTAGCAAGACGAACTGATAATGTTCCATCACTTACTCGATCAATCAAACCACCCAGTTGATGAGCGGTAATAGGAGAGTTTACAATGTTCAGGTTAGCTTTGTTAAGCGCCCCGAAAAACTCACCTGTAACCCAATTAGCGGCCAGCTTACCATCACGTCCATGAGCAACAGTTTCAAAAAACATTGCAGAACTCTGCTCGCTTACTAAAACTTCAGCATCATAAGGAGTTAAACTATATTGCTTTATAAAACGCTTCTTAAGCACATCAGGCAACTCAGGTAATGAATTTTTAATTTCATTAACCCAATCCTGCTCAATTTTTAAAGGAAGCAAATCGGGGTCAGGGAAATACCTGTAGTCGTGAGCCTCTTCTTTTGATCGCATTGTACGTGTTTCACCTTTAGAAGAATCAAATAATCTTGTTTCCTGATCTACAGAATTTCCTTCCTCTATAATATCAACTTGTCTTTTACTCTCATATTCAATTGCACGCATAACAAACCGGACAGAATTGACATTCTTTATCTCACATCGAGTGCCGTATTTTTCGCCCGGACGTCTAACAGAAACATTAACGTCACAGCGCATAGAACCTTGCTCCATATTGCCGTCACAACTCCCAACATATCTTAGAATAGTTCTTAGCTTACGCAAATATGCACCAGCCTCTTCTGGAGAACGCATGTCAGGTTTTGATACAATCTCCATCAATGCGATGCCAGATCTATTAAGGTCTACATGGGTAACATTTGGTCTCAAGTCATGTATACTCTTTCCAGCATCCATTTCTAGATGCAACCTCTCAATCCCTATGTTCCGACTTGATCCATCTTTAAGATCGATTTCTACAGTGCCTTCACCAACAATAGGATCAAGGTATTGAGAAATTTGATACCCACAAGGTAAATCGGGATAAAAATAATTTTTTCTATCAAATATTGAAGTTAGGTTTATTTTTGCGTTTAAAGCGAGGCCTGTTCTCACTGCCTGTTCTATAGCAACTTCATTAATGACTGGTAACATTCCTGGCATTCCGGCATCAATAAATGATACTTGAGTATTTGGTTCTGCACCATATTCTGTCGGAGCCCCTGAAAATAATTTGGCTTTTGACTTTACCTGAGCATGAACTTCTAAACCCACTACTAGTTCAAACTGACCACTATTACCCTGAATACAATAAGTCATAATTTTTTCCTTCCTATATTATCACTCGGAAGGCAGTTAAAATCTGCAGCAGTTTCTAAAAACCTTCCTGCAGAGAGAATAGTAACCTCATCAAATGGTCTACCAATAAGTTGAAGGCCTAATGGCATGCCCTCAGGGCTTAAACCTGATGGAATTGAAATACCAGGTAATCCAGCTAAACTAGCAGGAACAGTAAATACATCGTTCAAATACATTGATATAGGATCATCCGTCTTTTCACCAACTGCAAACGCACCTGTTGGTGCAGTCGGAGTTAAAATAACGTCTACATCATTAAATGCATCCTTAAAATCTTTAGCAATACGTGATCTAACGCGTTGAGCCTTTAGATAATATGCATCATAGTAACCAGCCGACAAAACGTAAGTACCAATCATTACACGCCTTTTAACTTCCTCACCAAAACCTTTTGCTCTACTTTTAGAATACATATCAATAAGATCATCTCCAGTTTCTCTTAACCCGAAACGAACCCCGTCATAGCGTGCCAAATTTGATGAAGCCTCTGCCGGTGCAATTATATAGTATGTTGGAAGAGCATATTTAGTATGCGGAAGTGAAATCTCCTTTATTTCACCACCAGCATTCTTAAACCATTCAATGCCTTGCTCCCACAAAGCAGTAATCTCAGGCAACATACCATCAATACGATATTCCTCAGGAACTCCTATCCTAAGACCCTTAACACCCTGATCTAAGTCCTTGACATAGTCTGGTACATTTTTATCTAGTGATGTTGAGTCCTTTGAATCAAAACCTGCCATTACATTTAACATTAGTGCAGCATCTTTTACACTTCTTGTAATGGGCCCAGCCTGATCAAGCGATGATGCAAAAGCTATTATACCCCATCGAGAACATCGTCCGTAGGTTGGTTTTAATCCAACAACACCACAAAATGATGCAGGCTGTCTTATTGACCCTCCTGTATCTGTTCCTGTAGCAGCTAAAGCTGCTCGAGCAGCAACTGCAACCGCTGAACCTCCAGAGCTTCCCCCAGGCACACGTTGTTCTCCTGTCTCTTTTGGAGTCCATGGATTAATAGCTGGCCCATAACAACTAGTTGAGTTTGAAGAACCCATTGCAAATTCATCCATATTTGCTTTTCCAAGCATTACAGCACCTGAATCCCATAATTTTTGGGTAACTGTAGATTCATATGGAGGCTGGAAGCCATCAAGCACCTTAGAACAGGCAGAAGAATGCACTCCCTTTGTACAAAACAAGTCCTTTACCGCAATTGGAATTCCTTCTAGTAATCCTGCCTCACCACTACTTATTTTTTTATCGGATAAGATTGAACGCTGTCTAGCCAAATCAAAAGTTTTAACAACATAAGCGTTTAATTCTTGAGAGTCTTTGACAGCATTTATGTGGTCCTCAGTTAGCTCAACAGCAGAAAATTCTTTTTTCCTGAGCCCAGAAATTGCGTCAGCAACTGTTAACTCCGTAAGTTTACTCATTCTACAACCTTTGGAACTACAAAAAATCCATCCTCCGACTCCGGTGAATTTGACAGCAACTCTTGTCTATCAGCTGAATCGTTAACCATATCTTTTCTTTTTGGAAGTTTTAGTTCAACAACACTAGTCATAGGTTCGATAGAATCTGTGTCTACCTCTTTTAGTTGTTCAACCCAATCAATAATTCCATTCAGCTCTTTAGCAACGACTTCAATTTCATTGTCATCAATATGAATGCGAGCCAACCTGGATATACGCTGCACGGTGGCTTTATCTATCGGCATGTGTCATTTTCACTCAGCAATTAAAATTTTATGAATAATAATCTTAAGGCTGGCGAAGGTATCACTGGACATGCATATCCGCAATATTAACGAGATTAATAATCTTATTGGGAGAGGACAACGTGTTCTCGGGCTTGATCTTGGTACCAAAACTATAGGCCTTGCCTTATCAGATGTAGAACGAATTGTTGCAACTCCATATAAATCCTTATCACGGAAAAAATTTTCACTGAATGCAAAGGAACTAAAAGTTATAACTAAAAGTGAAAACGTCGGTGCTCTAATAATTGGTCTTCCAATGAATATGGATGGGAGTTTTGGCCCTGCAGCACAATCAATAAAGGATTACTCAAAACAATTAGCACATGAAGATTTTGCATTAATATCTCTTTGGGATGAGCGTCTTTCAACTGTAGCTGTTGAAAAAATCATGATCCAAGCAGATCTCTCCAGAAAAAGGCGCTCACAAATTGTAGACAAGCTTGCTGCAACATTTATTTTGCAGGGTGCCCTTGACCTAATGTCTACTAACAACATTTAAGATTTAACTATTTTAGATCCTTGTTGAATAAAATAACTAGTAATTAATACCAATGCTATTCCTGGAAGCGTCATTGCTGGAGGTAGGCCGTAGCCTATTATCCACTCTGTTAAAATAACTAATCCTGGCATAAAATAACTATATGCCTGAACGCGAGTTGGACCAATTCGTGGGGTGGCATATTGAAAAAGGAAAAAACTGATCACCGTAGTCACTAAAGCTAGGTAAAATAACCACCCATAAACCTCAAAACTTGCACCTACCCAATCAGTAGATGCTATGTCCTTCGCTGCTATTAGAAAAAATGACAATGTAGCTACAACTAAAACCCAAAAAGTCATTATAGCAGTGGGCTCTCCCCTATGAAGATGTTTCACTAAAACACCATATGCACCAAAACATAAGCAACCTAATAAAAACAAAATATCACCATAGTTAAGGTCAAAAGCTAAGAAGCGATCTGGATCACCCCTAAATACTACCCACAGAGCACCTATCATCCCAACACCCAGTGCTAGTAGACGATGCCAGCCCAACCTTTCACCAATAAAAATTGCCGCAATTATTGCTGAAATACCAGGAACAGTTGTAAATAAGGCACTTGTATTAAGCGCACTCGTGTATCTTAATGACTCAAATTGACACCAAAAAAACCCCACAGGCATTAGTCCAAGAATGGTATATCTAAGCATTCCTTGCCAGCCTGGCCATGAAAAGCCATATTTCCAATAAACAAAAACACCCATTATGATTGCTGCCATAGCAAAGCGAACCAACATCAATACACCAGGTTCAAATGCATGGGCAATGGCATGCCCTACAGTAAATGACGTTGAAATTAATAAGTTTGCCAAGATTGTAAGGGCATGTACATGAAGTATCGTGCTATCGGAGTTTTTATATTCCATTACTTCCTATTCAAGAAAAATGTTGCTGTGAAAAACTAGCCGTAAGAAGATCACATTTTTTTTAAAACATGTGCCTTCATATATCACCTATCAATTAATTTGCTATAAAAAAGATTTTTTATCAATTTTTCATAGTAATTTAAGGTAATACTTGCATTGATAGCCTCACCAAGCATATAAGGTTTTTTTAATGAGCATTTTAACAAACGATATGTCATTCAAGCACCGCCACCTTCTTGGTATCGAGGAATTGTCGGAGAATGATGTTTCTAATATTCTAAATCTTTCCGAACGCTATATCCAACTTAATAGAGAACAACAGAAAAAACACAACATATTGCGTGGGAAAACACTAGTTTTACTTTTTTTTGAAAATTCAACACGAACACGTACATCTTTTGAGCTTGCAGGGAAAAGATTAGGTGCTGATACTATCAATATTTCAGTTTCATCATCTGCAATTAAAAAGGGTGAAACGCTAATTGATACTGCAATGACCCTTAATGCAATGCACCCAGATTTACTGGTAATGAGACATCCAAATGCTGGGGCAGTAAATCTTCTAAGTCATCATGTAAGAGGTTCCGTTCTTAATGCAGGAGATGGTGCACACGAGCACCCAACACAGGCTCTTCTTGATGCCTTAACTATTAGACGCCATAAGGGACACCTAAATGGATTAATAGTGGCCATATGTGGAGACATAATGCACAGCAGGGTTGCCCGTTCTAATATTCTCCTTCTCCAGCTAATGGGCGCAAAGGTGCGAGTAATTTCCCCTCCTACACTTACTCCAACGGGCATAGAAAACCTTGGTGTGGATGTTTATCATGATATGCAACAAGGGATAGATGGCTGTGATGTTATAATGATGCTCAGACTTCAATCAGAAAGGATGCAAGGATCTTTTGTTCCCTCAACAAGAGAATATTTTCGGTTCTGGGGACTTGATAGAAAAAAACTTTCTTTTGCAAAAGAAGATGCAATGATTATGCACCCGGGCCCAATGAATAGAGGAATTGAAATAGATAGTGAAGTGGCTGATGATATAACACGCAGCGTAATTTTAGAACAAGTTGAGTTTGGCGTTGCTGTTCGTCAGGCCTGTATGGAACTTCTTGCCCTAAATTTACAGAAAGAAGGGTAATTAAATGCCAAATAAACCTGATATAGCTTATATAAATTCCCGCCTTATTGACCCCTCATCAAACTTGGATGTCAAAGGTGGAATATTAACTCGTGGGAGTAAAATATTAGATTTGGGCTCCCATCTGTTTAATCCAGACTTGTCTGAAGAAACTATTATGATTGACTGTCAAGGTCATATATTAGCTCCAGGTTTAGTAGATATTCATGTTCATCTAAGAGAACCTGGCCACGAACACAAAGAAACAATAGAAAGTGGAGGTAAGTCTGCTGCAGCTGGTGGAGTCACGACTCTTTGCTGTATGCCTAATACAAACCCTGTAATAGATGATGTTGCACTCATTGAATTCATTCAACGAAGGGCAAGAGAGGCAAAAAGTGTAAAAATATATCCATTTGCGGCTGTAACAAAAGGATTGGAAGGAAAACAACTTACAGAAATAGGAATGCTTGCTAATGCAGGTGCTGTTGCCTTTACTGACGATGGTCTGCCAATAATGGATAGTCAGGTTATGCGTCGTGCATTAGCTTATGCAAAAGCGTTTGATATGATTGTTAGTCAACATGCTGAAGACCTCTCCCTATCAGGTTGTGGATGTATGGCAGAAGGTCAAATGGCAACTAAGCTCGGGCTCCCAGGAATTCCTGATGCATCTGAAATAGTAATTATTGAGAGAGACCTTAGACTAGTTGAAATTACTGGTGGACGTTATCACGTTGCACATATCTCAACTGCTCAAGGAGTGGAAGCAGTGCGTAAGGCAAAAGAAAAAGGTTTGCAAGTATCATGTGAAGCTGCTCCACACCACTTTATCCTTACAGATAGTGATGTAGGCAACTATCGTACCTTTGCTAAAATGGCACCCCCGCTCAGAAGTGAGGAAAATAGGCTTGCAATAATAGATGGACTATCAGATGGTACAATTGATGCAATTGCTACAGATCATGCACCGCATGACCAAGAAAGTAAGAGAGTCCCTATGGAACATGCTTCAAACGGTGTAGTTGGACTAGAAACACTCCTATCTCTTACCCTAGAGCTCGTTAATAATGGACACCTTACTCTTCTAGAAGCTTTATCTAAAATAACGTGCGAGCCTGCTGATTTAATTGGCCTTAAAGCTGGAAAATTCTATAAAGGTGCACCCGCAGATATGGTAATCTTTGACCCTGATGCAGAATGGACAGTAGATCTAGAAAAGATTATTAGCAAATCAAAAAATACACCTTTTGAAGGACGGAAGATGATAGGTAAGGTAAATCGAACTATAGTTGATGGCCGCACGGTTTTCAAACAAGAGGCTTAAAACATAATGCCTGAACCCATGGGCGGTTTTATGTTTGTATGGCCATTTATTATTGGGGCTTTCTTGGCTTATTTAGTTGGATCTGTTCCTTTTGGTCTTATAATCTCTAAGATTTTTAATCTTCCTGACCCAAGAAAGATTGGATCCAAAAACATTGGTGCTACTAATGTATTACGGTCGGGCAATAAAATTGCCGCTGGTATAACACTTTTATTTGATTTTTCTAAAGGGATAGGCCCAGTGTTTGCAGCTATGGAATTTGGCCTTGACATGGCCTTTTATGTTTCAATTGCAGCTGTACTTGGTCATATTTTCCCATTTTGGCTTAAATTCCGCGGGGGTAAAGGGGTAGCAACAGGCATAGGTGTTCTAATTGGTTTTTATTGGCCTATAGGTTTGTTAATATGCTGCGTGTGGATCATTATTGCTATAACAACCAAATTTTCTTCTATTGCTGCTATTATCGCAATATCAAGTATTCCCCTACTTGGATGGTGTTGGGGCGATAGTTTAGTGATTTGGCTTGGATTGTTTATAAGTGTTTTAGTAATTGCAAAACATAAGGCAAATATTAAACGCTTATTTTCAGGACAAGAACCAAAAATTTCTTTTTTAAAAAATAAAAATAATGTTTAGAACATCTGATTTATTAAGACTATATCTATAAAATCATTGTCCAAAAAATTACATTTTTAATATTTCTTTGCTGTCATTTGGTTGACACTTTGTAGCTATATCACCATTTTGGCACGATAAATCCTTGTGGCGATAAGAATATAGCTTTAAGCAATTATATTAAAATTTGTTCAAAGAGTTAACCTAATTAAAAGCAGGTCGATTAAAATGGATATTGTAATAGTTGAATCACCAGCAAAAGCAACAACCATAAACAAATATCTTGGAAATAATTTCAAGGTATACGCTTCTTATGGCCATGTAAGGGATTTACCACCCAAAAATGGATCCGTTGACCCCGAAAATAATTTTAAAATGTTATGGGAGGTTAGTGAAAAGTCTGAACAACATATTCGTAAGATTAGAGACGCAACAAAAGGAGCAAAAAATCTTTACCTAGCTACTGACCCTGATCGTGAGGGTGAGGCAATATCTTGGCATGTACTTGATGAGTTAAAACAACGTGGGGCTCTTAAAGGAATATCCATAAAAAGAATCGTTTTTACTGAAATTACAAAAAATGCAGTTTTAGAAGCCATATCTAATCCTCGTAACCTTGATAATAATCTAATTGATGCATATAGAGCTCGTAGAGCATTAGATTATTTAATGGGGTTTACATTATCGCCAGTTCTATGGAGAAAATTACCTGGAGCAAGATCTGCAGGAAGAGTTCAATCAGTCGCACTGCGTTTAATAGCAGAGCGAGAGTCTAATATTGAAAACTTTTCCCCAAAAGAATATTGGTCTATAGACACAATACTGCAAGCTCCTGATGGCAGAGAATTTAATGCAAAGCTTACTCATTTTGATGGAAAAAAATTAGATAAGTTCAGTCTTAAAAATGAAGAAGAGGCAACCTCAGCACGTAATTTAGTTGAGGGTTCTTTAACTGTGAATTCAATTGAACCAAAAAGAATCCGCCGTAACCCTGCCCCCCCGTTTACCACATCCACACTTCAACAAGAAGCATCAAGGAAACTTCGATTCTCTGCTAAGAATACGATGCAAACAGCACAACAACTTTATGAAGGTATAGAAATAGACGGGGAAAGAGTTGGTTTAATTACTTATATGCGAACTGATGGTGTCCAGATTTCAAACCAAGCCCTACAACAAGTTCGTAGAAAAATTGAGAATGATTTTAGCACTAAACACCTTCCTAAAACACCACGATACTACAAAGTTAAAGCAAAAAATGCACAGGAAGCACATGAAGCTATCAGACCAACAAATTTTGAAATAAATCCATCATCACTAGCAAGCCAACTTAATAATGATCAGTTAAAGCTATATGAATTAATTTGGAAAAGGACTCTTGCTAGTCAAATGGCTGCTGCTGAAATTGACCGGATGACTATCACTATTCATAACAATGCCGATACAATTGAATTAAGAGCTTCAGGCTCGACTATTGCATTTAAGGGTTTTCTTGCTCTTTATCAGGAAGGTAAAGATGAGACACAAGATGATGAAGAAATTAGCACTCAATTACCTATCTTAAAAGTTGGTGACTCAATCAAATTAGTTTCAGTATTATCTAATCAACACTTTACTGAACCTCCTCCCCGTTTCAGTGAAGCAAGTTTGGTAAAGGAATTGGAAAATTTAGGAATTGGCCGTCCATCAACATACGCTTCCATTATTTCAGTTCTCCAAGATAGAAATTATGTAAGACTTGAAAATCGCCGTTTTTTTCCTGAAGACCGTGGAAGAATTTTAATAACCTTTCTAGAGAACTTTTTCTCACGTTATGTTGAGTATGATTTCACAGCCAAGATGGAAACACAGCTAGATGAAATATCAGCCGGGCAAATAGAATGGAATGGTGTTTTAGAAGAATTTTGGAAAACTCTAAGCCAGGCAGTTGAAAATACATCTAATCTTAGAGTCCGTGACGTGATCTCTGCACTTGATGAAGAACTATCCCCACATCTGTTTCCAGTCATATCTGGCTCTGCAGACCCCAGAACTTGCCCAAAGTGTGATAACGGAAAATTAAGTTTAAAATTAGGCAAAATGGGTCCATTTATAGGTTGTTCAGATTACCCAGAATGTAAATTTACACGGCCTCTTGCAGGAGGCTCAAGTGATGAATCTCGAGAAATTGGTCTGGACCCAAATACAGGTCAACCAATAAACTTAAAAATTGGTAGATTTGGCCCATATATTCAGCTTGGTGAAATAACAGAGAAAAATAAGAAACCTAAACGCAGTTCACTGCCGCAAAATATTTTCCCCTCTGATGTAGACCTTGACATAGCAATTAAAATTTTAGAATTACCCAGAACAATTGGGAACCATCCTGAATTTTCAAAACCTATAACCGCTGGTATTGGACGGTATGGCCCATACGTACATTGCGACGGTAAATATAAATCTCTAGCTAAGGATGATGATATACTTTCAATAGGACTCAATCGTGCAGTTGACCTACTAGCTAGTGCAAAAGGGCGAGCCAGCAAACCTCTTAAAGATCTTGGACCTCATCCTGATGATGAGAAATCCATAATTGTAAAAGATGGACGCTTCGGACCATACGTTCAACATGGTCGTGTTAATGCAACAATTCCAAAAGCATTTGATCCTGAAAGCCTTACAATTCAAGAAGCAATTGATATTTTAGCAGCAAAAAGACAAAAAGCTGGAAAGAAGAAAACTGGCGGCAAAAAAAAATCTAAAAAATCTAAAAAATTATAATCAAAGTCAACTAACAACAATTGTATTTATCATAGATTAGAGAAATATGACGCTAGTTTTAATGAGTATTAGATAAATCAGTTAAAAATTAAAAAATAAATTTTTTACTTTAATTTTAACCTCAGTGGATTGAACTTTCCAAGGCAAGGCCATAGTATCTTACAAACTATACAAAGGTTAATTTATGCGACCTACCAAGGCACAAAAACAATGGTTAGAACGCGGGCTAGAACAACCTGGCGGAAAATTGCCTTTATTTTCTAAAGATGGAAAACAAATTGACAACCGGACTGTTAAGGCATGTATAAATGCTGGATGGGCTGAGCCATGGAAACATAATCCAATTATGCCAGAATGGCTGGTATGCCGTATCACTCCTGAAGGTTTAAAAGTTCTGGATAAATTAAACTAATTACAGATATACTTGACAGCTCAGCTACGAAGTTTATGTTCCCAACTGATTTATTATAAACTTGTTCTGTAATGAGGAAAGAAAATGGCCAAAGCCAATAGCATAATCATAAAGTTAGTAAGTTCCGCAGGAACAGGTTTTTATTATACAACACGGAAAAACCCAAGAACGGACAGTGAAAAACTAAGTCTCAGGAAATATGATCCAGTAGTAAGAAAACATGTCGATTTTAAGGAATCTAAGATTAAATAACAACACTCTACATCTATCCAATTAATATTTCTTTATGTCACAAACTTTTCAATCCCTGTTGGGCGGCACAAATGCCTAAAAAAAAAATATTAACAATAACTCGGAAAATGCCAATAGCCGTGGAAAATCTGGCAAAGAAAAGTTTTGATATCCGTATCAACCCAACTGACAACTTATATACTCAGAATGAGTTAATTAAAAAATCGAAGGATTCTGATGCTTTACTTGTTTGCTCCAATGACAAACTTGATGAGACCACAATAAATGCTCTATCAAGTTCAATTAAAATTATTGCGTGCTATACAGCAGGGCACGAAAATGTTGACGGGATAGCAGCAAGAAACAGAGGAATTGTAGTAACCAACTCACCTGACTCAGTCACAAATCCAACTGCTGAGATTGCTATGCTTCTCATGCTTGGTGCCGCAAGAAGAGGTGCAGAAGCGGACAAATTAGTTCGTAGTGGAAAATGGTCTGGTTGGCATACAGAATTTATGATTGGCCAAAGTCTTATTGGAAAAAAACTTGGCATTTTTGGTATGGGTCGAATTGGGAAGGCAGTTGCAATCAGGGCAAAAATTTTTGGCCTGGAAATTCATTACCACAATAGGAAAAAACTTTCTTCATCAGAGGAAGACGGGGCAATCTATCATGCTACTAGTGATTCTCTTTTAAAAAACTCTGACATTCTCTCTCTCCACTGTGCATTAACCGAAGATACTAGGGGCTTCTTATCTAAACAACGGATAGATTTACTCCCAAAAGGTGCAATTGTTATAAATACATCAAGAGGTGAAGTTATTGATGACAACGCACTTATAGAAGCTCTAAAATCTGGGCACGTGGCATCTGCTGGTCTAGATGTATTTAATAAAGAACCTAAATTGGACAAAAGGTATTCCGATCTTGTTAATACCTTTCTTCTCCCTCATATTGGGAGTGCAACAAGAGAGGGACGTGATGGAATGGGATTCCAAGCTATTGATAATTTATTAACGTTTTTTAAAGGTGAAAACCCACCAAATCAGGTCAATTAATATTAGACAAAAATTTAAGGCTACATACTAACGCATGCCAAACAAAAAAAATGGGTTATACAAATGAAAAACAGCATAGAGAACAATTTAAAGAAACATAATGTTATCTTGCCCCAACCACCCATTCCAGTTGCAAGTTATGTACCTTTTGTAATCACAGGAAAACTCATTTTTATCTCTGGACAAGTTTGTTTTATAGGACAAGACCAGTCACTAAAGGGAAAATTGGGGGCAAACCTAACAACTGAGCAGGGATATCAAGCAGCTAGAAATGCTACCCTCAACGCGATAGCACACCTAAAATCAGCATGCAAAGGTGATTTAGAAATAGTAAAAAAATGTGTAAATATTAGAGTTCTAATTGCCTGCACTTCTGATTTTATTGACCATCCTAAGGTTGGTAATGGTGCCTCTGACCTCATATCAGATATTTTTGGTATAGCTGGGCCTCACTCTCGAGCAGCTGTTGGATGTAGTTCATTACCATTAGATTGTGCGGTAGAAGTTGAGTCAATATGGGAAATTTTATGATTGGACATATGGAATGAATGGTGGTGAATCTCTTGTCTCTACTCTTATAGACAATGGTGTAAAATATATTTTTGGCGTACCTGGTGAAAGTTATCTTTCAGTGTTAGAAGCCATTAGGGCAAAAAACAATGCTTTAAGATTTATTAATACACGACATGAATCTGGAGCATCATTCGCAGCTGATGCCTATGGTCGCCTCACAAGTAGACCTGGGGTTGCATTTGTTACAAGAGGCCCAGGTGCCACAAACGCTTCAATAGGAATCCATACTGCACGCCAGGATAGCAATCCTTTGGTCATGTTTGTAGGACAAGTGCCAACAGATCAACTGGGACTAGAGTCTTTTCAAGAAATAAACTATTCAGAAATGTTTGGACAAGTAGCAAAAGCTGTCATAGAGCCTATAAAAGCAGAAGATGTTAGTTCTGCTACCGAAGAAGCACTTAGGATTTCTATGGAAGGACGACCGGGACCTGTTATTGTCCCACTACCTGAAGATGTAGGTTTTGGAGAGGTAAAAAATAAATTAGAGATAGAGCCTGTTGATAGGGCAACTATCTTAGCGGAAGTAGAATTAATAAATTCTGCAGTTGAAATGATAGAGTGTTCTAAGTATCCAGTCATAATAGCTGGAGAAATGATTAATTTTGAACGCTGCAATGATCTTCTCGAAAAATTTGCTTCCCAAATTGGAGCAGGAGTTATTGCAGGATTCCGAAGACAAGGTGTTATAGATTCAAATTATTCCGGATATTTTGGTCATTTTGGCTTAGCTCTAAACGATTATCAAAATGAATTTTGGTCTGATGTAGATTTGGTAATAGGAATAGGCACAAGGCTTGATGGAGCAACTTCGCTTGACTTCTCATTAGTTAGAGAGTCCCAGTCACTTATACAAGTATTTCCAAGTCAAGAAGGACTAATTAACAACAAACCAAATATACCAATCTGTGCGGACAGTAAACCAACCATTATAGCCTTAAGTGAAAAACTAAGTGATCAAGCTCCTTCTAGTAGAATGGAATGGAGAGAAAAGATTAATAGAATATACCGTGATTGGACAAAACCTGAAAATAATCCCTCTATAGGAAATGTAGATCTAGCGGCTATTGCAAGCAAAATGAGTGATCTTTTACCAAGTAATTCTATTATGACCTGCGATGCCGGTAATTTTTCTACGTGGTTTCAGCGCCATGGTTCATATACACACTCTAAGGCTCAAGCTGGACCTGCTGTTGGAGCTATGGGTTATAGTGTGCCAGCAGCATTTGGAGCAAAAATAGCCTATCCGGAGCATACTGTCGTTGCTATAGCAGGGGACGGAGGTTTTATGATGACGGGGCAAGAATTAATATCAGCTGTCGAGAATAACCTGCCAATAATTGTAATTGTTTGTGATAATTCTGCTTATGGAACTATAGCTATGCATCAATATGTGCACTATGGAGAAAATAATCAATACGGTACAAAAATTAAAAGCCCCGACTTCGCGGCTGCAGCAAGAGGCTGGGGAGCAAGAGCTTCAACAGTGAGAAAGACTGATGAATTCGAACCCGTATTCAGAAACGCTTTATCCTCCATGGAACCAACACTTATTCATATTGTAACTGATCTAAGAGATCTCAGTGGCACAGGCCTTAAGATGGAATAGTTCCAGATTTCAGAAATTTAGTCATTTAGATTCAGATTTTAGAAATTAAATCAACAGTTTAAAGATGCAAGACACCCCTCTAAAAAGCCAATTTACTGTTCAAGTAGCTGACTCCATAACTGATATTCCGGAAAACACTTGGAATCACTGTTTAAACTCGAACCATCCTTTTATGCTCTTTAACTTTCTTCTTTCATTAGAAGAAAGTGGATCTGCAATCTCTGAAACCGGCTGGAGGGCCCAGCACCTTGTACTATACTCGGGCACAAATATTGTTGGCACTATGCCAATGTATCTAAAAGAGCATTCCGCGGGTGAATATGTTTTTGATCATGGCTGGGCTGATGCTTTTCACAGAGCGGGCGGTAGATATTATCCAAAACTTCAAGTCTCAGTCCCGTTCACACCAGCAACGGGTCCAAGGTTGCTAATTTCACCAAATGTAGACAAACCAGAAATTGCAAGGAAAGCACTAATTTTGAAAGCTATCGAACATTGCCAAAATATGGGTGCATCATCTTTGCACATAACTTTTCCAACGAGAGAAGAGTGGAATAATTTTAGTGAATTAGGGATGCTAAAACGCACAGGGATACAATTTCACTGGTTCAATCAGGGTTATGAAAACTTTGAAGAATTTTTATCTACATTTTCTTCATCGAAGAGAAAACAAATACGAAAAGAACGAAGGAAAGCAATTATAAATGATATAAAAATTTCAACCCTTTGCGGTGATAGTATTAAAGAGCATCATTGGGATTCATTTTATACATTTTACAAAAATACAGGACAGCGCAAGTGGGGCATTCCCTATTTAAATCGTGATTTTTTTAGCCTCTTAGGGAATAGAATGGCAGATCAAATAATTTTGATTGTAGCCGAGAGGGCAGGTAAACCGATTGGTGCTGCACTAAATTTTCTTGGAAATAATACTTTATATGGAAGAAATTGGGGGTGTATAGAAGACCATAAATTTTTACATTTTGAGGTCTGTTATTACCAAGCAATTGATTTTGCAATTACAAATAAAATTAACAAAATTGAGGCTGGTGCCCAAGGGGGACATAAACTTTCGCGCGGTTACATCCCCACTACTACATATTCATCACATTGGATAGCTCACCCAGGATTACGTCAGGCAGTTAGTGAGTATCTTACAAACGAAGTTACTAACGTGGATAGGGAAATAAAAATTTTAGAAAAACACTCACCCTTTAAACGAGTATAGTAGAATCAATCGACGCACATCAATTTAAGACTTTAGTTTTTTCTGTTTAAAAGGATCTAAATAATATTCAAAACTAATTTCATCTTTCACATAGTCTAATCTGACCATTCCTCCTTTCTCTAGTTTTCCAAATAACATTTCGTCTGCTAACGGTTTTTTTATTTTTTCTTGAATTAAACGTGAGATGGGTCTAGCACCATAAGTTGAGTCGAATCCTTCAGAAACAAGCCACTCAATAACTCTCTCTCCTACTTCAATTTCTACTTTTTTATCAGCAAGAAGCTCCTCAAGTTGCATAATAAACTTCCCCACTACCAGTCTTACTATTTCAGGTGTAAGTGGCGAAAATGCGATAATAGCATCTAGTCGATTACGAAATTCAGGTGAGAATAATTTCGTTATTGCCTCTTGGTCATCACCCGAGCGTGTCTCACGCTCAAAGCCTATAGCTGGCTTAGCAAGATCTGCCGCACCGGCATTGGTCGTCATAATTATTATTATATTACGAAAATCTATTTTCTTACCATTATGATCAGTGAGAGTACCATGATCCATTACTTGAAGAAGAAGATTGAAAAGATCGGGGTGTGCCTTCTCTATCTCATCAAGCAACAATACGGCATGAGGAGTTTTATCTACTGCATCCGTCAACAAGCCACCTTGATCAAAACCAACATAACCCGGTGGTGCACCAATTAGCCTTGAGACAGTATGGCGTTCCATATATTCAGACATGTCAAAACGAATTAGGTCTATTCCAAGAGTATGTGCCAATTGGCGAGCAACCTCAGTTTTACCTACACCAGTAGGACCAGAAAAGATGTATGAACCTACTGGCTTCTCAGTTTCTCTTAATCCTGCACGAGCTAATTTAATTGCATTACTAACTTGAGTAATTGCACTGTTCTGACCAAAAACAACAGTTGCCAGATCTCTTTCTAAGTTTTTTAGAGATGTTTTATCTTCCCCACTTACGGTTTTCGGTGGAATTCTGGCAATCTTAGAAATTACAGACTCCACGTCTCTGACACCAACGGTCTTTTTCCTCTTTGAATTACTTTTGAGAGCTTGCATAGCACCAACTTCATCAATTACATCAATAGCTTTATCGGGTAATTTACGGTCATGAATATATCTATCAGATAACTCTACAGCAGATCTAATTGCTTCAGAAGTATATTTAATTTGATGATGCTCCTCATAATAAGGTTTTATACCACGCAATATTTTTATTGCATCCTCAAGAGATGGTTCTCTAATATCAATTTTTTCAAATCTGCGTGATAGTGCTCTGTCTTTATCAAAGTAATTGCGGTATTCCTTGTAAGTAGTTGATCCAATACAACTCAAAGACCCTCTTTGAAGTGCGGGTTTCAAAATGTTTGAAGCATCCATAGATCCGCCAGATGTAGCTCCAGCACCTATTATTGTATGGATTTCATCAATAAAAAGAATTGCCCCATCAATCTCATCTAATTGGCTAATTACAGCCTTAATTCGTTCTTCAAAATCTCCTCTATAGCGAGTACCAGCCAACAATAGACCCATATCGAGAGAATAAATTGTTACTGAAGCAATTACCTCAGGTACTTGTTTATCCACTATTCTTCTTGCTAAGCCTTCAGCTATAGCAGTTTTTCCTACCCCTGGATCACCCACAAATAGAGGGTTGTTCTTACGACGGCGACAAAGCACTTGGACAGTTCGTTCTATTTCCTGATCTCGTCCGATAAGGGGGTCAATTTTACCTTCTCGAGCTTCCTCATTAAGGTTTGCACAATAGGATTCAAGTGCATTCATCCCCTTTTTAACAACAACATCATCAGTATTTTCTTCTGACCCTGACACCCCCCGATATTCAAGATTATCTCCTTTATTTGATTTCTTAATTCCATGGGAAATAAAATTTACTATGTCGAGTCTTGTTAGAGATTGTTTTTTAAGAAAAAACACCGCATGACTCTCACTCTCAGAAAACATTGCAACTAGTACATTCGCACCTGTAACCTTGTCACGCCCTGAGGACTGGACATGAATAACAGCACGCTGAACTACACGCTGGAAAGAGGTAGAATAACCCAATTCTTCGCCATGATCTGAATCCGTGGTTTTGTATTGCTCCTTATTCAGCTCTGTATTAATAAACACAGTTAAATCTTCTTGTAATTTAGATGTATCCACATCACATGCTTCAAAAACAGCTTTAGAATCTGGATCTTCTAATAATGCCAACAACAAATGCTCTAATGTTACGAATTCATGGTCGTTTTTCTTAGCAACAGAAAAGGCAACTTGCAGACTTTTTTCAAGGTTAGTTGAAAGCATTTAAAAATATAATCCTATAGTAATTTTTTAATCCTTTTCCATCGTACACTGTAATGGATGTTCATTGTGTTTTGCGAATTCAATTACCTGTTTAACCTTTGTTTCGGCAACCTCAAAAGTAAAAACCCCACATACTCCCACCCCTCTTCGATGAACATGCAGCATAACCTCAGTAGCCTTTTGGTTGCTCATTGAAAAAAAGGACTGCAAAACTATAATGACAAATTCCATTGGGGTGTAATCATCGTTTAGTAATAATACTTTGTACATAGAAGGCTTTTCAACCTCAGCCCGTTTCTTTGTTATAACTCCTGATATATCCTCTGGTCCAAGATCTGTTTTTCTATCATTCATTAGCTTCTAAATCCTAACAAAGCGTAAATTACTTTCACCAAAACAATAGGCCATATATACACTTGGCTATCATAAGTTGAAAATTTTCACGAATAAATGGAATTAAATGACTATATCTATATCTGCAAAGAAGAAACTAATCTCTATAGCAGCGTTTTCTGGTGAATCAGATCCATGAACTGAATTAGCCTCAACTGATTCTCCAAAATCCTTCCTTATCGTTCCTTCATCTGCATTTGCTGGGTTTGTAGCGCCCATTATAGATCGATTTTCCGTAATAGCTTGTTCTCCTTCTAAGACTTGGACAACAACTGGACCAGAAGTCATATACTTACACAAGTCATCGTAAAAAGCTCTCTCTTTGTGGATTTGATAAAATTTCTGAGCTTGACCTAAAGTGAGATGTATACGCTTTTGTGCAACTATTTTTAGCCCACGAATCTCAAAACGCTCATTAATAGCGCCTGTTAGATTACGACGGGTTGCGTCGGGCTTTATTATTGAAAGAGTTCGTTCAGTCGCCATTTCAATTAATCTCCAGAATTTTTTTAATGAACTATATAAGATGGGAAAACTTTTGCTTCAACAAGATTAAAATATTTATAAATAAAATTTATTATTTTCATAATTTAATTACTTTTTTTCGCAAATATACATACGAGTTTACTTGTATATTTATAAATCTTCATAGTTTTCATTTACAAACCTATCAAGTAATTTTACACCAAACCCACTTGCCCCCTTAGGTACAATTGAATTTTCAGAGCCCTTCATCCAGGCCACTCCAGCAATATCAATATGTGCCCATGGAGTATTACCTACAAAACGCTGCAATAACTGTGCACCAGCAATACTGCCGGCTTCTCGCGATTTTCCAACGTTCTTCATATCAGCAATTGCTGAATTAATTTCCTTGTCATAACGAACATCTAGAGGAAGTTGCCAAATATCTTCACCTACATATTTTCCTGCATTAATTAAATTGTCTGCTAAATTTTGATTGTTTGAAAAAACACCAGCCATGTGAGAACCCAAAGTCACAACTACTGCTCCAGTTAAGGTTGCTAGGTTTATAATTACAGAGGGACTATACTTACTTTGGGCATAGTATAAAACGTCAGCGAGGACCAGACGGCCTTCTGCATCTGTGTTTATTACCTCGATAGTTTGCCCAGACATGGTAGTCACAACATCGCCTGGTCTTTGTGCCTTACCATCGGGCATATTTTCAACAAGCCCGACAATACCAACCACATTACACTTTGCTTTCCTACCTGCCAATGCACGCATTGTACCAATTACGGCACCTGCACCCGCCATATCATATTTCATTTCCTCCATTCCGCCCGACGGTTTGAGAGAAATACCACCAGTATCAAATGTTACCCCTTTTCCAACTAAAGCTACAGGTGTTTCCTTAGAACTGTTTGGATTACCTTTCCAATGCATAATAGCTACAATTGGTTCTTTCTCGCTTCCTTGGGAGACACCGAGCAAGGCTCCCATACCTAATTTCTCCAATTCATTTTTTTTAAGTAGTTTCACATCAATCCCTAATTCTTGCAAATTCATGATATCTCGGCCAATTGCTTCTGGGTATTTGACATTACCAGGTTCAGAAATTAGGTCGCGCGCGAGATTTACACCTTTTGCCACCTCACTTCTAATAGAAAATATATTCTGAGCATCCAAATGGTCATTAACCAGAACATTTGCCGTATTTATAGAAATTGATGAGACGGAATTTTTCTCATTTGTAAAGTATTTTGAGAATTTATAACTTCCAAGCTTTAGTCCATAAGCAATTTCTAAAGCAAGATTAACATCTGTCATGCCCATTTCAGAAAAAGATTCTATGGCTAAATCAACACTTTCTTCCTTACAATGAGCAAGAGCTTTAAGAGCTGTTGCTCCTGCCCTTTGAATATTTAAGATTGAAAATTCTGAAGCCTTACCAAGCCCACAGAGCAATATTCTATTTAATGACAAACCATGTGGTGCCTCAATAATCAAAGTGGAATAAAGCTTAGCGTCATATGAATTTAACTCGATAGCCCTACTAATTGCACCTTCAGTAAAAGTATCAACTGATTTCGCAAATTCAGTTAGGCCATCACCTTCTGCTAGGAAAATTATAAGTGAGCCAGAAGTAGGTATTTCGATAGGTGCAAATTCAATCTTCATTCTTATCTCTCCGTAACAAAGAAAAAATTATAAAAGGTATAAGATTTAAACATTTATACGCTATAGACCTTTTCTACAACTTATTCTCAGATAACACATAAAAAAAAAACGTTTATTCTAGGCTGTGCCTGATCGATCTACCACCCTATAATGTATGCCATGTTGAGATATCAAAGATATATATTAAGGCATTTAGCTTTACCTGTTTTGTTCATTACAGTTGGGCTTACCGCCATCATTTGGCTTACTCAGTCTCTGAGATTCATTGATCTGATAGTTAATAAAGGTCTTTCTCTGAGCTCATTTCTTCATCTTTCGTTGTTATTATTACCATCTTTTTTGGGCGTGATTCTCCCTATCTCTCTTTTTTGTGCCATACTTTTTGTCTACAACCGACTAGCTATTGACAGTGAGCTGGTTAGTTTAAGAGCTAGTGGGGCAAGCCAATGGTCACTCGCAAAACCCGCAATTATTTTAGCAGGGATCGTGATGATTATAGTTTATGCAATAAATATGTATTTCACCCCTTTATCTTATCGCAATTTTAAAGATAAACAGACTGTAATTCGCAGCGATTTCTCCTCTGTCCTTCTACAAGAAGGAGTTTTTACAACCTTAGTAAATAACGTAACTGTATACGTAAGGGCAAGAAATACTGATGGAAGGCTCCGTGGAATATTAGTCCACGATGAAAGAATACCTGATCAACCTGTTACAATGATGGCCGAAAGCGGAACTTTGGTTCGTACTGAATCAGGACCACGTTTTGTACTTATAAACGGAAATAGACAAGAAATTGATAAGGGATTGGGTAGACTTTCTCTTTTATACTTTGATTCATATGCACTAGACATTCAATTTATTACTGAAAACCCCGAAGATCGCTGGAGGGAGCCTCGAGAGCGATACTTACACGAACTTCTTAATCCAGGTCCAGGCTACGATGATCAACGCAATCGTAGTAAATTTTTAGCGGAGGCTCATCAAAGAATAATTTCACCATTATTTGCTATTGCTCTAACTGCCATTGCAATGGCATCAGTGCTAGGAGGTACCCTAAACAGACGGGGACAATGGCGCCAAATTCTAATCGGCATCCTAGCTGGCTTTGCACTTGAGGCTATAGGCCTCTTACTAGCAAACCTTGTAGCTAAGCAGCCGCAATATGCTTGGTTAATGTATATTAATGTTGCTGTATTTACCCTAGCTGGTTTTTATCTGATGCTGAGACATAGATTAAAGATAAATAATAATTCCTTTGTGATAACAAAGGGACAAGAGTCATGAAAACAATGCGACTTTCTCCAACACTATCTTTTTATATTGGCAAACAGTTTATAACAGGAATTGGTATTGTTTTTTTAGTTTTTGTTGTAACAATATTTATTTTTGATGCTGTCGAACTTTTGCGTCGTGGTTCGGGAGCAAACAAAGAGTTCGCAACATTTGTCACTATGTTGCAAATGGCACTACTACGTATTCCCTTTATGGCTCAAAAGGTTTTGCCATTTGCGGCCTTAGTAGGAGGGTTATGGACTTTTACACGGTTAACAAAAAACCATGAACTAATTGTTGCTCGAGCCGCAGGTGTTTCAGTTTGGCAGTTCTTACTACCAATACTTGTCATAGCTTTAATTTTAGGCACTTTCACAATCACAGTTTTTAATCCTATGTCTGCTGCTATGGTAAACAAATATGAGCAAATGGATGCTCAGTATCTTGGTGGAAACTCAAGCCTTCTAGCATTGTCTCAAAACGGTATTTGGCTTAGACAAAATGATACAGAGATGCAATCTGTAGTTCACGCTCGTAGAATCAGTGAGGATGATGTAGTACTACATGATGTAATCATATTTTCATTCCTCAAAGACGATCAGTTTGTTAATAGAATTGACGCAGAGGAAGCCAAATTATCAAAAGGTAAATGGCAATTAACAAAAGCAGTTATAACAGGCCCTGACCAGCCTGCCATATTTCATGATACATATTTTCTCCCTACTTCTTTAACATTTGACCAAATTGAAGATAGCTTTGCCCCTCCCGAAACTCTCTCATTTTGGGCACTTCCTGGCTTTATTAAAGTATTGGAGAATTCTGGTTTTTCTGCTGTCGCACATAGACTGCACTGGCATTCACTACTTGCTGGACCATTATTACTGTGTGCGATGGTTTTAATTGCCGCAACATTTTCTCTTAGATTCAGGAGAAAAGGTGGAATATGGATTTTAATTGCTGCTGCAGTATTAACTGGATTCATTCTTTATTTCTTATCTGACCTAGTTCTCGCTCTTGGATTGTCTGGGAATATTCCAGTTGCTCTTGCTGCATGGACTCCAGCAGGAATCTTCACTCTCGTTGGAATTGCAAGTTTATTTCATTTGGAGGACGGATAATGGGATTTTCAAAATGTATAGGATCCCAGATGCTAGAGAAAATTTATCCAAAAAATATTTTCACATTCAAATTAATATTTTTTTTATTGATGACAGGCCTTAATTTAGTGAACGCCAATACCAGCTACGCGGAAAGAAACCAACATTTCCATGAGAATGTTTTACTGTTTGCAGATGAAGTAATTTACGACGATAAGAAAGGTATTATAAAAGCCCAAGGCAATGTAGAAATCTCCCAAGCAGGAAGAATTATTATTGCAGATTCAATAGTTTACAGAAGAAATAATGATGAGCTAAGTGCCCGTGGAAATGTTACGCTGATGGAACCATCTGGCGAAGTTGCATTTGCGAATTATGTAAAACTCAAAGATCAAATGAAAGAAGGCATCCTTGATAAACTTCTTTTAATACTTAATGACAACTCAAGAATTTCTGCTAATTCAGCCAAAAGAATAAATGGTACTAGGACCGAAATGAATAAGGCTGTCTATTCTCCATGTGAACTCTGCCCTGAGAATCCTGATGAACCACCATTATGGCAAATTAAAGCAATGAAGGTAATACATGATCTTAAAGCTCGGGACATTGCTTATCGAGATGCATGGATAGAATTTTATGGCATGCCTTTTCTTTATACTCCTTATTTTCAACATCCTGACCCTACCGTCGATCGTCGTAGTGGTTTTCTTGCACCTAGCTACAGCAATTCATCTTCTTTAGGATTCGAGCTTACAACTCCTTATTATTGGAATATCTCACCTGAAAAAGATGCTACATTTGCCCCAAGCTTCTACACCGATGGAGGAGCAGTCTTAAGCGGTGAATATCGTGAACATTTGGGAAATGGTGAAATTCGAATATCACCCAGTATAACCTACACTGACAAGTTAGATGATGATGGCAATGAGATTAATGGGAATGAATTTCGTGGGCATCTATTTAGTGACGGTCATTTTGAAATTAATGATATATGGGAATGGGGTTATAAATTTGAGAGAGCTAGTGATGATACTTATCTAAGAAGATACAGAATTAAGTCGGAAGATACACTACTTACAAACCCTTATATTGAAGGTTTAAACGGTAGCAATTATGCTGCTGCAAACGCCTATTTTTTTCAGGGATTAGAGGAAAATGATGACCAAGGTCAGATACCATTTGTATTTCCATTAGCTGAGTTTAGCCATATTAGTAAACCTGGCTGGAATGGCTCATACCGCACCCTAAAAACCAATCTTATGTTATTACAGAGATTAGAAGGCACTGATAGTAGAAGGTTTTCAATTGAGGGTAGTTTGCACTTGCCAACAAAAAGCAAGGGGGGGCATTTGTGGACAGGATCTCTTAATCTAAGAGCTGACTTATATCACGTAAACAATGTTATTAATCGACGAGATCCATTAGCAAATACAAGCTCAGGATTAACAGGACGCATTAGGCCCACAGCCCTATTAGAGTGGAGATACCCACTTATAAAACGTCAAAAAACTGTAAATCATATTTTAGAACCTGTCGTGCAAGGGATATTCAGTCCTTATGGGGGTAACCCAGTAGAAATTCCCAATGAAGATAGCCAAAATTTTGAATTTAATGACTCAAACCTCTTCAGTAAGAGTCGTTTCACAGGCTTAGACAGACTCGAAAGTGGTCCAAGAATAAATTATGGCATTAGGTATGGAGCCTATGGGGCCAGTGGTGGAAGAACTACGGCATTGATTGGCCAAAGTGCCCGTTTGAAAGATGATGATACTTTTGGGTTAGGAAGTGGTCTAGAAGATCATTATTCAGACTATGTTGGAAGATTAATGGTTGAGCCTTCAAACTATTTCTCTCTTGCTTACCGATTTAGATTAGATAAAAAGACTATCGAGGCTCGACGAAATGAAATTACGTTAAGAGGTGGCCCAGATTATTTAAAATTACATTTAGGTTATGCTTTATTAGATGAACAGCTTTCAGAAGTCGAAACATCTGGCTTTGCTAACCGTGAAGAAATGGTTACCTCTGTTGTATCAAAATTTACAGATTTCTGGAGTATCTCAGCAGATTTGAGGCGTAATCTTACTGGTTCTGGAGGGACAGTATCATGGTCTTCTGGTCTTAAATATGAAGATGAATGTTTTTTGTTTGTAACAAAGTATGGTCGAACATTTACACGTGATCGCGAAGTTGAGCCTGATGACACTCTAATTTTTAAAGTATTATTAAAAAACCTTGGGTAAACAATACTAAGAGAATAATATTCTATGATAATTCTTTTATTTCTTAGGTTGCAACCGCTCAAAAAATACAACACTAATTAATCAATAAAGTTAAAACTTTGTGAGTAAAGTTATTTTTATGTGCTTAAAATTCAAAAACTTTTTCGTGGTCATATCATTTGCTAGTATTTTCTGCGGTGCACAATTTTTTGTTGCACCATCTTTCAGTTCAGATGCAGAGGATATTATCAAAATCGCTGCCGTGGTAAATGATGATGTAATTTCTATGTATGACCTTCTATCAAGGGTTGATATTGCCATTGCTACTTCAAACTTACGTGACAGCGAACAGTTGAGAAAGCAAATTACACCGCAGATCCTTAAAACAATGATCGATGAGCGTCTTCAAATACAGGCAGCAAATTCTCTAGAGTATACTGTAAGTGAAGAGGCTTTAAATGCAGCAATTGAATCACTAGAAGAAAGAAATGGAAACCCTCCAGGTAGTTTTGAAAAATTTCTTAAAGCTAACAAACTTAGTAAGGAAACCGTAGATTCTCAAATTAAGGCTGAAATTTCTTGGGCTACAGTTGTAAGCCGGAGATTTGGCAATACTATTTCAGTTGGGGAAGATGAGATAGATGAATCTATTGCAAGGATAGAAGCTTCTCGGGGGAAGCCTGAATATCTAATTAGTGATATTTTTCTTTCTGTTGATAACAAATCCCCTGACCCTAAAATCAGTAAGCTCGCAGATAATCTAGTTTCACAACTTAGGGGGGGCTCTGATTTTTTTAGTATTGCTCGACAATTTTCTCAAAGTGCAAATGCCTCAGTTGGCGGCGACTTAGGTTGGATTTTAGAAGATCAGCTGCCCACAGAAATATCAAATATTGTTAAACAACTTAGCCCAAACGAAATTTCTTCCCCCATTCGAACTTATGAGGGAATTTTCATCATCAATTTAAGATCTAAGAGGCTGGCACTTACAGCAAACCCATTAGATACAAAAGTCAACCTAACACAGATAATCGTCAAAAATTATAACCAGCAGACATCGCTAAATCTTGAGTTATTAGACCGCTTGCGTGAAAATTCAAAGAATTGTGATGACTTATTAAAGAATAGTTCTGGAAAAGTGTCAGATTTATCAGGAAGCCTTGGAAACATTGAGATACGAGATCTTCCAAAAGATTTACAAGATCTTATTTTAGCAATCCCAATTGGTCAACTTAGTCAACCTCAGATTTATGAAAACGGTTATAGAGCACTAATGGTTTGTGAAAGGCAAGAGACCAAGGTAAAATTACCAGAGCGAGAGAAAATTCTAGTAAAAATCGCAAATAAAAGATTGGAGCTTCTAGCTCGTAGATATTTAAGAAACCTTCGTAGGCAGGCATTTATTGATGTCCGAATTTGATGACAATAAATCACCGCAAAAGCTTGATTTATCATCT
The DNA here is from genome assembly GCA_002728135.1 of Rhodospirillaceae bacterium. Taxonomy (GTDB): domain Bacteria; phylum Pseudomonadota; class Alphaproteobacteria; order UBA828; family UBA828. The sequence goes on along the minus strand of PBVE01000023.1, from coordinate 283,236 downwards.
CTACCTAAGCTCTCTCAAATTCTGCATAAACATAACCTGTCTCCGAAGAAATCTCTTGGTCAACATTTTCTTCTGAATAAATCTATTTGCTCTCGTATAGCCGAATCATCTGGCGACCTATCAGAAACTACTGTGATTGAGGTCGGACCTGGGCCTGGTGGGCTTACAAGAGCATTACTTGAAATGGGTGCAAAGCAAGTCATCGCTATCGAAAAAGATAAGAGGTGTATAGCAGCCCTAAATGAGCTTGCGTTAATTTCTAATGGTCGCCTTATTGTAAGAGAAGGCAATGCTTTGGATTTTAATTTTGTTCAAAATATACCTTATCCTAAACATATCATTTCCAACCTTCCATATAATATCTCTACCCAGCTATTAGTTAAATGGCTCGATCAGTCAAATGAATTTTCTCAAATGGTACTTATGTTTCAAAAAGAAGTTGCTCTTAGGATTGTAGCTAAACCTAATACATCAGCCTACGGTCGATTATCAATATATGCTCAATGGCTTTGCAAATGTGAGATTGTTTTTGACCTTAAGCCTAATGCATTCTCACCACCACCAAAAGTTAACTCAACTATTATTAGACTTACTCCATATACAGAACCGTTATTTAAGGCACCAAAAGAGGTACTTTTGAGAATAATTGCTGCAGGGTTTGGCCAACGTCGTAAAAAATTAAGAAGCTCTCTTAAGAATGCTATCGATGACCCAGAGATTATTCTTAAGAACACAGGAATTTCGTCCGACAGAAGAGCAGAGACATTAACTTTGGAAGAATGGTGTTCTCTAGCAAGGGAATGTGCTGACACAAATCTAAAGATAAAACGTCAATGAAAAAAATTTCTGTTTTATATATTAAATTTTTCCAATTATTCTAAGCCCTTGAAACTGTTAGAATAAAAACTGTAGCATTTATTGTTTAGAGAAACTATAGAACTCTGCACCATAAACTTAAGATAATTAATATTGGTTTTTAATTATTGGAAACTATTATGATTAGTATAGTATCAGAAAGTCAGGGTATAAAATCACAAATTGAATTACTACTTAATTCATCATTCGGTGAAAAACGCAAAACTCTTCCCTCACAAAAATTTCGGAAAGGGTCAAAGCCGATACAAAATCTTAGCTTTATAGCTATGAAGGAAGAATTAGTAGTTGGGGTAATTAGATTCACAAAAATTAGTATTGGTAATGAGTTTACGTGCCTCTTGCTAGGGCCAATCGCAGTTCTTCCTGAATATCAAGGAATAAAAATAGGGTCTTCTTTGATGAAACATGGTCTAAAAGCGGCCAAAGATGCGGGATATGAATTAGTTGTTGCAATTGGTGATCCAGAATTTCTTGGTGACTTCGGTTTTATTTCTATTGAGGGTAAAGAATTAACTTTTCCAATTTTTGTAGACAAAAATAGATTTCTTATAAAAGAACTTATTGAAGGATCCTCCAAATTAGCAAAAGGTAAAATCAAGCTGGCATAAGATTAGAGTATAAGACTTTAAGTTGATTTTAACTGCAAAACGAACTCTTGCAGACCTGTTTGCCTTTCACGTCTATATCGTTCTGCAAGAAGTATTGAGGTTACACTCTCTACAGCCTCATCCAATGAACGATTAATTACAACATAATGATAGTCTGAAAAATGACTCATCTCATCACTAGCTTTTGCCATTCGGCTTGCAACAACATTGTCAACATCCTGTGCCCGTCTTCTAAGTCTTTGTTCTAACTCATCTAAGCTAGGAGGAAGAATGAATACAGATACAACATCATTTGCCATAGAAGATACAAGCTGACTATGTCCCTGCCAATCGATATCAAAGATTATATCTCTACCATTACCGAGTGCAGCTTCAACAGGCTCGCGAGGGGTACCATAACTCCTACCAAAAACAGTTGCATACTCTAAAAATGCACCTTGGCTAACTAATTTCTCGAATTTCTCATCGTCAACAAAACTATAATCCCTACCTTCTATTTCATCAGACCGCTTCGGCCTGGTTGTGACTGAAACAGACATCTCAAGACTATCAACTGATTCCAACAAACGTCTTGTGATAGTTGTTTTACCTGCACCAGAAGGTGATGATAATACAAGCATTATTCCTCTGCGATTTGTCATTTCTTCCATTTTAAGGCCCTATTCAATATTTTGAACCTGCTCTCTGAATTGATCTATAATTAGTTTCATTGATAGGCATGTTTCTGTTAACTGATAATCATTTGATTTTGAGCAAAGAGTGTTTACCTCCCTGTTTAACTCTTGTGATAAAAAATCCAACTTCCTACCCATTGGTTCATTTTTCTCTATCTGCTTTCTTGCAGCTGAGAGATGACTTTGCAAACGGTCTATTTCTTCACTCACATCATTTTTTATAGCCAGAAGAGTTATTTCCTGAGCTAATCTCTCTTCTGATACTGGATTGGTATCATCTAATAAATCCTTTAACTGCTTCTTAAATCGAGTGACTATTTGATCTGGCCTAACCTGTGATTTATCACGTGCAAGTAATACAAGATTTTCTATTTGACTCAGATGCCCATAAAGGATGCTCCTAATACTATATCCTTCTTGATTTCTCATTTTTACTAAATCATCTAAAGCCATTTCTAGTGTTTTCAATATTAATTCCTTAAGAACTGATAAATCACACTCCACCTCATCATTATTTACCTGATCAATGACCCCTCGAAGTGATAAAAGTCCATCAAACCTAGGTGGAGAAATGTTTGAAGAAGCCTCATATTCTTTCCAAAGTGTAATCGCCTGATTTAACATTTCCCTATTAAAACTAAAGTTAGACTTATTGGGAGATTTAACAAACTTTAGACTTACAAAGATATGCCCGCGTTTTATTCGACCTATCACTTTTCGACGGACCTCAGGTTCTATTTTTTCAAAATCCGCTCCCAATCTACATCTAATATCAAGTGTTTTACTATTTAGACTCTTAAGTTCCCAGACCCACTCATAAGGAGGATATGTTCCATCATTACTTGCGAATCCTGTCATACTACTTACCATCTCATTCCCATCCGTATTTATTTTCATGAGGACCCTAATAAGAACTATATTAAATTTAGACTATATACTTGCCACTTCAAAACCAATAAATTGATTAAAAATGAAAAACCCTCGTACAATATTAATAACTGGTGCCAGTAGCGGTATAGGCGAAGCTTTAGCCGTCCATTACTCCAAAGAAGCAGTTTTACTGGCATTGACCGGAAGGAACCTTGAGCGACTGCGTAATGTGGCTAAACAATGCGAAGAACATGGTGCTGAGGTAATTTATGAAGTCCTAGATGTTAAAAATTCAAATGCGATGCATAATTTTATAAGTAAAATTGAAGAAATTCATCCTATTGATATGTTATTTGCAAATGCGGGTGTATCATATTCAACAACTGATACGTACATAGACAAACCCTCAAAAGACATTGAAATTGTAATGGTCAATCTCTGTGGCGTAATCCACACAATTAATCCTGTAATTGAAAAAATGAAAATCCGTGGTAGGGGACAAATTGGTATTATGTCCTCCCTAGCTGCCTATATTCCCACACCTAATTATCCAGCATATGGTGCAACTAAGGCGGCTGTAAAAAGCTTTGGATTAGCTTTAAGAGCTGAAAATGCCCCTCATGGGATAGGAGTAAGTGTCATTTGTCCAGGTTATGTTCACTCATTAATGACGAAAAACCTTAATAAGCCCTTCAAGATTATTGATGCTAAAACAGCAGCAGAAATCATCAAAAGAAAAATTATAAAAAATCCATCTATAATTGCCTTTCCCTTTAGTGTTTACATTTGTGTGATATTTGTTGCATGTTTCTCAAGACTATTTCTAGCCAAAATAAATTCTGCAATTAATAACCAAGAAAGAGACCCTTAAACCATTACTAGATTAATTATTTTTTTCTAATTGCCGCCATATCTTAACATTTTTATTATGTTCCTGAAGAGTTCGTGCAAATCTGTGTCCACCCTTGCCATCTGCCACAAAATATAGGGCATCAGTTATAGCAGGATTTAATGCCGCAAATATAGATTGCCTACCGGGGTTAGAAATTGGCAATGGTGGCAAACCTTTTGTTCTATATGTATTAAAAGGGCTTTCGGTAGCTAAATCATTCTTAGTCAATTTTCTACCCAGTTTTACTTTACCACCCGTAATCGAGTAAATTACGGTAGGGTCAGACTGTAGTAGCATGTTAAGTCTGAGTCGATTTAAAAATACTGCAGAGATTATTGGCCTCTCGTTTTCACGGCCAGTCTCCATCTCTATAATAGATGCCATAATAACTGCATCTGCTGGTTTTTTATAAGGCAAATTTTCTTTTCGATCTTTCCATAATTCTTTAAGAGTATTATTCATTGCAATCTTCATACGATCAATGATTGATTGCCGCGAATCACCAAATTGAAAACTATATGTCTCAGGTAAAAGCGACCCCTCTTCGGGAACCTCGAATACATCCCCAACTAAAGCTTTATTCAAAATTATATGTTTAATCACGGCATCACTGGTTATGCCCTCAGTAAAGGTTATATTTCTTCTAACAACATCACCTCCTTCAATTTTTAGCATTACATCGTGTGCTGATATTCCCTTGTCAAATTTATATTCACCTGCTTTTAATTGCCCGCTAACTCCATTAATCCAGACTCCATAGGTAAAAATATATGCGTTAGATATTACTCCAGATGAAGATAGATTTTCAGCAATCTCCTCAGTACCTATTCCAGGAGTAATAACAAATGTCTTTGGCTGTTCAAGGGGGCCAGGTTGTTTAAACTCGTTAATGATATATAGATAAGCAGCAAGTAGACAGAAAAGACTAGTACTAACGAACCCAAAAAATAATATAAAAAAAATCTTACGTCTTAGAAGTATTTTCATACTAAGGTCATTCGTAAGCGCTTACAATCACCGTTGCATTGGTTCCACCAAAACCAAAAGAGTTTGACAAGGCATGTCGAACTTTTCGTTCCTTAGCTTTATGAGGAACAAGATCAATATCACAACCATCTGAAGGATTTTCGAGGTTTAATGTTGGCGGGACTATTCCATGCTTAATTGCCAGAATACAGAATATCAGTTCCACAGCACCAGCTGCTCCTAGCAAATGTCCGATAGAACTTTTTGTCGATGACATAGATATTGAGTATGCTGAATCGCCAAAGAGTCTCTTCACCGCCCCTAACTCAATCTCATCACCTAAAGGCGTCGATGTTCCATGGGCATTTATATAATCAATATTTTCTGGGTTTAATTGAGCACGCTTCAAAGCAGACTTCATAGAACGAAAGCCACCACTTCCGTCTGCTGCTGGGGCTGTTACATGATGGGCATCGCCGCTCATTCCATAGCCGGTTACTTCAGCATAAATTTTAGCTCCACGTCTTTTTGCATGTTCAAGTTCCTCTAATACGACTACACCAGATCCATCACCCATTACGAATCCATCTCTGTCTTTATCCCATGGTCTTGAAGCCTTTGTCGGTGTGTCATTATAATTAGTGCTTAAAGCCCTAGCCGCAGAGAACCCTGTAACTCCTAATCTGCATACTCCAGCTTCTGCGCCCCCTGCGATCATGACATCAGCATCATCAAACATTATCAACCGAGAAGCATCCCCTATAGCATGAGCACCAGTTGAACACGCAGTTACTACTGCATGATTTGGTCCACGAAATCCATGCTTAATAGAAACGTGTCCAGATGCTAAATTTATAAGGCTTGACGGAATAAAAAATGGGCTTAAACGACGTGGCCCTTTCTCATTAACTAATATTGCTCCCTGCTCAATTGCACGCAGTCCACCAATTCCAGAACCTATCATTACCCCTGTTCGGTCTTTTTGCTCATCCCGTTCTGGACTCCAACCTGAGTCTTCTATAGCTCCTGCAGCAGCACCTAGTGCATAGATAATAAAATCATCCATCTTCCGGACATCTTTTGCTGGCATATAGTTTTCAGGATTAAATTTCCCCGAGCCGTCTCCTCGCGGTACTTGGGCAGCAATTTTGCATGGTAAATCTGAAATATCGAAAGTTTCAATTTTAGCAACGCCAGAATTGCCTTCAATTAGTCTATTCCAGCTCTCACTAACTCCATCTGCAAGCGGAGTTACCGCACCTAGTCCCGTAACTACAACTCTTCTCACGGCATAGTTTCCCCTAAAACACTATAACCTTAAATGACTCTCATCAAATTCATCTTGAACACTGTCGCAAGAAGTCCTGCATAAAGCGGTCAGGAAATCTGCTCAATAAAATTGATAGCGTCCTTAACCGTAAGGATTTTTTCTGCGGCATCATCTGGGATTTCACACCCGAACTCCTCCTCAAAGGCCATAACCAATTCTACGGTATCTAGGCTATCAGCACCAAGATCATCAATAAAACTCGCACCTTCAGTTACTTTTTCTTCGTCGACACCAAGGTGCTCGACTACAATTTTTTTTACACGGGCAGCGATATCATCACTCATCGAAAATTCCCTCGGGCTATAATCTGTTGTTTGGGTGGCCTATAACTTATAGGCCTAATTACGAATCACTTAGCTAGCCTATATTCATATTAATAAACAAAATTCAAGACTGCAATATAGACTAACCGCGCGGTTGGTAGCACAATTTAAAACGTTTGGCCATATGTCTAAACTATGTGATACATATTTTTAATTTTATTCAAGTCAATTTTGGCTCAAATCATAGCCATTCCGCCATTTATGTGCAAAGTTTGTCCAGTTATATAGGATGATTCCTCACTGGCTAAATACAAACAACCAGCAGCAACATCTGCAGGTGTGCCGAATCGGCCAGTTGGGATAAGAGCCCTTAACTTCTCAACTTGTTCATCAGTTAAAACATCTGTCATGGGTGTTTCTATGAATCCAGGGGCTATACAGTTTACCGTTACCCCACGGCTAGCAACCTCAGCAGCTAAAGCTTTGGCCATACCTGTTAACCCTGCCTTAGATGCTGCATAGTTTGATTGACCCGGGTTTCCGGTTGAGCCAACTACAGAGGTTATGAAAATTAGACGTCCCCAACGATTTTTCATCATGCCTTTAAGACTTGCCCTTGCCAAACTAAATCCAGTGTTTAAATTGAGATTTATAACATTCGACCAATCATCATCCTTCATTCTTAGCATCAAATTATCACGTGTTATTCCCGCACAATGAACTAAAATATCTACACCACCAAGAATGCTCTGTGCTTGCTCTAATAAAGTATTTGCTGCTTCATGGTCAGCTAAATTACATGGAATTGCATGTGCTTGCCCGCCTAATTCATCGCAAAACTCTGCAAGTTTATCCTGGCGTGTGCCAGAAACACCAATTATTGCACCATTTTCATGCAAGGACCTTGCTATAGCTGCACCAATTGCTCCAGATGCACCGGTTATTAATGCACCCTTACCACTCAAATTAAACATATAAAACCTTCCCAAACAGAAAATTTAATAGAAAACCCCGAATCATTCTTAGCTGAACTAAAATCATCTAAAATGTAATTTTCTATCTTATATCACTTAAAAAATTACGTATATCCTCTGGTAATGAAATGGTCTTAGTTTTTAAGCTAGGAGCAATTCTCTTGCATAAACCACTCAAAACATTACCAGGACCAATCTCGATTATCTCTGTGATTTTACAGTTTTTAATATATTCTATTCCTTCACGCCAACGCACCCTGTCTGTAACTTGCTTAACTAACAGCTGGCGAAGCTTTTCTTCAGACTGCTCTGAAGTAGCAGTAACATTATTTACAATCGGCACTAAAGGTTTATTTAAATTTACAGTTTTTAGTGCATTATCCATTTTCTCTGCTGCAGATATCATCAGAGAACAGTGAAATGGGGCACTGACAGGTAAATTTACTGCTCGCTTTACCCCCAATTCTTTTGCTATAGTTATTGCATACTCAATGGCTACACGATTACCACTTAAAACTACCTGGCCGGGTGCATTATCATTGGCTATTTCGCAAACTCCCTTAATACTTGACTTTAATGCTATTTCTTCAGCTACTGCCATGTCTGTTCCAATTAATGCAGCCATTCCGCCCTCACCAACCGGCACAGCAGATTGCATTGCCTCACCTCGTAATCTTAAAAGTTTCGCTGCATCAGATATTTCCAATGCATTAGCTGCTACTAATGCAGAATATTCACCTAAAGAATGACCAGCTACAAAGCTCACAAGATTGTCTATAGAATAACCACTTTCTGTCTCAATAGCCCTTAGAATAGCTATAGAAGTAGCCATCAGAGCCGGTTGAGCATTAACGGTGAGCCTTAAATTCTCTTCAGAACCATTAAAAATTAAATCAGATAAGTTTTCACCTAAAGCCTCATCAACTATTCGGAAAACATCAGCAGCTTCAGGATAATTGTCATAAACTTTCCTTCCCATACCAATTATTTGTGATCCTTGGCCAGGAAATATAAATGCTCTACCCATTTGAACTTAACCTATAAATATTATTATCTAAATAAGCTATTTTTAATCATTTAATACTACTATATAATTATAATAATCTGTAGCATTAGTAATCATAACACAAACATTGAAGTTAACGGTACTTGCACCTCAGAATTATTTGAGTATAGTGCGGCGCTTTAAAGCATTAAAATATAGTATTAATGGGCAAAATTAAAATCAGCCTATATACATAAAATAGAAGGGAACGGCTTATTATGCCGCTCTATGAAAATACATTTATAGCTCGACCAGATGTTTCCACCCAACGAGTCGAAACATTAGGAGAAGAGTTTGATAAAGTTATCCAAGAAGCTGGAGGCCGTGTTGCCAGCACAGAAAATTGGGGTCTGCGTAATCTAACCTATAAGATTAAAAAAAATCGCAAAGGATATTACGTCCACATGCGTATTGACGCACCAGCAGAGGCTATAGCTGAAATGGAAAGAAACATGAGGCTAAACGAAGATATAATTCGTTATTTAACTATTAAAGTTGAAGCCTTGGAAACTGAACCATCAGCAATGATGCAATCGCGTTCACGTGAAGGTAGAAATGAACGCAGGGTATCTGAAGAGAAACATGACACAGCAGATATTAGTAACAATTCAGACCAAAACGACGCATAAAGGTAACCAATAGAGCAAAAAATGGAAAATGAAGTAATTTCTTCTGAAGAAGACAACTACGATAAACGCCCTAACCAAAGATATGGTAATCAGCGCACATCAAATACATTGAGTCAAAATGTCCCAATGGTAGCTTTTCCTCGCCGTCCTTTTTTTCGTAGGAAAAAATCCTGCCCTTTCAGTGGTGAACATGCACCCAAAATTGACTATAAGGATATCAAAGTTCTACAAAGATTTATATCTGAACGGGGTAAAATTGTACCAAGTCGAATAACGGCAGTATCAGCAAAAAAACAAAGGGAACTAGCTCGTGCAATTAAAAGAGCACGCCATTTGGGTCTCCTCCCTTATGTAGTGCAGTAAAACAAATGGTGGCGGCTAAGAGTTTAGATGCCCGCTAGGAATCTCATTGCTATAGGAGCCGGCCTCACCTCAGCACTTCTATTTGCAGCAATAACAACAGGCCATCCTCTGGCTATGTTAGTAGTCCCTTTCTCTATGCTTCCTTTATTCCTAATTGGCTTAAGCAGTGGAGTTACTACAACAATAATATCTCTTGTAGTCGCAACTATAGTAGTTGCATCTATTTGTGGTTTTATAGGGGGGATCATTTATGTTGCAGCAGAAGCTGTCCCAGCGTTCGCAATCTCGAAACACCTAAAAAGTTTTAGCAACAAAGGAAACAATCAATACTCACGTGCACCTGCCAGTAAACTGATAAGCTACATAACAGGTTATGCTTCTATTTTACTAATTCTAATTTTTGTGAGTTCTTTAGGCCTTGAAGGTGGATTTATAGGAATGGTGGAACGCCAATTAAACATGGCTTTAGAACCACTGATTTCCAACAATCTTAACTCAGAGGAGTCCATAAAGAATCTAGCTTCCCAGATTGCTAGATTAGCCCCAGGAACAATGACGGCTTGGTGGCTTGCTATCACACTTATTAGCCTCGGTATATCTCAAGCTCTCCTTAAAAGATTTAGTAATATTTATGTTTTTAATCTAAATTTAGCGTATGCAAAGAATCCATATTGGATCGTTTTTGGGCTTGCTATCTCATTGGTTATTGGACTTATTAGCGATGGACTAGCTGGAATAATTGGATGGAATTTATTTCAAGTTTTAATTGTTCCTTTTATCTTCGTAGGACTTATGGTAATTCATTTACTTTGCAAAGGTTGGGCACCAGGCCCTTTATTTATCGGCGTATTTTATTTAATTATGTTTGTTCGAGGATGGCCAATGTTTCTAGTCGCTATCCTTGGATTCTTTGAACAATGGGTTAAACTAAGAGATCGGCTTGGGGCGGCAAACTCAACCTAGGAGATATAAAATGGAAATTATCCTACTTGAACGCATAGAAAAATTAGGACAAATGGGAGATACTGTGAGAGTTAAAGATGGGTATGCACGAAATTTCTTGCTACCCCAGAAAAAAGCTCTACTAGCAACATCTGAAAATAAAACTCGTTTTGAAACGGAAAAAGAAGCATTACAACGTATCAACGACGACAAACGAGGAATAGCTGAGTCAGCAGCAAAATTATTAAATGGAAAAGACTTTATTCTTATTAGACAAGCTGGTGATACAATGCAGCTTTTCGGGTCTGTAACAGCCCGAGATATCTCTACTAGCATCAGTGAGACAGGAGTTTCTGTAAAGCGTCAACAAATTAAGTTAGATATACCAATCAAGACACTAGGGCTTCATAATGTATCCATAGTTCTACACCCAGAAGTAATTATTTCTGTAAAAATAAATGTAGCACGATCTAAAGAAGAAGCAGAAATTCAAATTAAGGGGGGTACTGTTACTTCAGAACTAGAAAATGAGAAACAAAATAATATTGTAGACAAAGAAATTTTTGATAATGAACAAATAGCTGCAGATGCTGAAGAAAAGCTTTCCGATAATCAAAATTTAGAGCAAAATGAAAATAAAATAAATGTAAATGGAGCTCATGAAGAATCAATCAGTGAAACCGACGGAGCACCCAGCCAAACTCATGACCCAAAATAGATATTTCTCTATTGCAAGATAGCCTGAGGAATTCTTAATAATGCTATTAGGACTACTTCTTAAAAAGTTAATGCAATTCGGGACCCTCAGGGTAATAGATCACAGTGGGAAAAGTCACGAATATAAAGGTGAGGACGGCCCATTAGTGACAATTCGTCTTCATAATCATTCACTTAACAGAAAAATATTTTTTAATCCTAGGCTTGCTGTTGGTGAGGCCTATATGGAAGGATCTCTAACGATAGAGGATGGAGCAAATATTCATGACCTACTCGACCTAGTGGGAGCAAATTTACATAAACTTGATGATCTGAAAATAATGCGTGTTAGGAATCGAATAGCTAGAATTTTAAGACCCATACAGCAACATAACCCTTTAGGTATAGCACGCAAGAATGTAGCTCATCATTATGACTTATCCGACGAGTTGTTTGATTTATTTCTTGATCCAGATCGTCAGTATTCATGTGCATATTTTGACTCACCGAATAGCAGTTTAGAACAAGCTCAACAGGCAAAAAAACGACACTTAGCCTCAAAGTTAGTTCTTAATGAACCTGGATTAAAGACTCTCGACATAGGATCAGGTTGGGGAGGACTCGGCATATACCTACATCAAGAAACCGGTGCAAATGTAACCGGGCTAACACTTTCAGTAGAACAACAAAAATATGCTCAAAACAGGGCAAAGCAGCTCGGGATAGATAAAAATGTCCAATTCTTTCTTCGAGATTATCGTGAAGATAAGGGTCCTTACGATAGAATTGTGTCAGTAGGAATGTTTGAGCATGTAGGCGTAAAACACTATGGTGAATTCTTTGATAAACTTAAGTCTCTCCTTAAGGATGATGGTATAGCAGTTATTCATACTATAGCTCGATGGGACGGCCCAAGTGTTACTAACCCTTGGTTACGAAAATATATCTTCCCTGGTGGTTACTGTCCTTCAATGTCAGAAGTCTTCGCTGCGTTAGAACAAACTGGATTAAAGGTTTTAGATGTAGAAATGTTACGCCTTCACTACGCAGAAACTCTTAGACATTGGGCACGAAATTTCTCAGCAAACAGGGAAAAAATAAAAGAAATATATGATGAGCGCTTTTGCCGAATGTGGGAATTTTATCTAGCAGGTTCAGAAATGGCATTTCGACGCCAAGACCATATGGTTGCTCAACTACAAATCTCCCGTAATCAAGAAGCCGCTCCTTTAACACGCGAATACATGGTTGATTGGGAACGTAAACACCAAATAAATTGATAATGGTAACAAGCAATTATATAAACTAGCATTGCTAGTTTTATTAAACTCAATAAAGTTACTAACAATTAATTAGCTAATACACAAAACAAATAATTCATTAAACCAATACACTTAATAGAGTTATCCCCATTATTAAGGTAATTATTTTAATATTATTGTTGCACAAAATTTCAAACATACGATTCATATACTTTTCGAAGCTGCTCTACCGCGCTAAAACATATAATCATGGCAATGCAAACAAAATTAGATAATGCCCCCATTGTAGAAGAGGCAACCAATGAGGATTACCGTTCTCTTCCTAGTAATCTTGAGGTAGAGCAAGCACTTTTAGGTGCTATCCTTGTAAATAACGAAGCAGCAAATCAGGTATCAGGGTTTCTAAATGGCCATCATTTCTTTTTACCTGTTCATGGACGCATATTTGAAGCAATTCGAACAATTATCGATAGAGGGCAGATAGCCAGTCCAGTAACTCTTAAACATTTTTTTGATAAGGATGATGATCTGGCTAATGTTGGCGGTTCAAAATATCTAGCTCGACTCGCTGGATCAGCTATAACAATTATTAATTCTGAAAATTACGGACGTATTATTCATGATCTAGCTCTTCGTCGAGCTTTAGTAACGATTGGGGAAGAAGTAGTTAATGAAGCCTTTGATGGATCAGTTGAAGAGACAGCCTCCATACAAATTGAAGCTGCAGAACAAAAACTCTACAAACTTGCAGAAGAAGGGGATAGCGAAGGTGGGTTCCAAACCTTTAGTAGTTCTCTTTCTAGAGCTGTAAACCGAATTGAATCAGCATACAAGCGTGATGGAAATATGGTTGGAGTTCCAACAGGCCTAACTGACTTAGATAAACTTTTAGGAGGATTTCATCCTTCTGACCTTGTAATAATTGCTGGTAGACCTGGGATGGGTAAAACAGCACTGGCAACAAATTTAGGTTATAATGCAGCAAAAAGTTTTAAAGAAGAGCCAAACAAAAATGATATTAATAAAGTTGTCAATGGTGCCCGTGTCGGTTTTTTTAGTTTGGAAATGTCAGCAGAACAACTAGCGACTCGTATACTTGCTGAAAAAACAGGAGTGTCTTCAGAAAAATTAAGACGGGGCGAGGTAAGTAATGATGATTTTGGAAAAATCGTGCAAGCCAGTCAAGAAATTGAGGCTCTACCGTTTTATATTGATGACACACCTGAATTAACTGTTCCCAGTCTAAGGGCTAGATCTAGAAGGCTAAAAAGGCAGAATGGGCTTGATCTAATCATAGTAGACTATCTCCAACTAATGAGGCCAACTTCAAGTAGACGTTTAAATAACAGAGTGCAAGAAGTTACAGAAATAACAATGGGTCTCAAAGCACTGGCTAAAGAGTTGAACGTTCCGGTTGTTGCACTTTCTCAATTGTCCCGAGCAGTTGAACAGAGAGAAGATAAAAGACCACAACTTTCTGATCTTCGAGAGTCAGGCTCTATAGAACAAGATGCTGATGTTGTTATGTTTGTATATCGAGAACAATATTACCTAGCTCGGCAGCAACCTACCGAAGGCACTATAGAACACCAAGAGTGGCAAGAACAAATGGCTCGTGTTCACAACGTAGCAGAGACCATAGTCGCCAAACAAAGACACGGTCCGACTGGAAAAGTTTCTCTATATTTCAATGAATTCTTGACACAATTTGCAGATCTAGACACACAGCACGATGCATCCACACAACATAATTAATTTTCAATAGAGTAGCCCGATGCCCCAAACAGAGGGGATACAAAACACAACCTTGTTTATAGACTCAGTGTCTATAAAAGATAATTGGCAAACTTTGAATTTAAAAAGTATGCCAGCTGCTACTGCTGCGGTTGTAAAGTCTGACGCATATGGTCTTGGTGCAAATAAAATTATTCCTCTATTAATTACAGTTGGTTGTAATACATTTTTTGTGGCAACAATAGAGGAGGCTCTTAATGCAAGATACTTAACTAAACAAGCAGAAGTTTATGTGGTTTTCGGGAATAATACATTAGAAGAAGCAGAAGTATGTCTGGAGAATAATATAACACCCGTCCTAAACCACTTAGGGCAGATCGAAATCTGGCGTAAAGCCTTAAAAATAAACAATGAAGCACGATTAGAAACCAAAAAATCAAAGGCTTGGCTTCATTTTGATACTGGGATGACAAGACTAGGTATACCAAAACAGGAATTAGAAAAAATTAGGAATAATCCAACAATTGTTAATAACCTAAATATTTCTGGTATAATGAGTCACCTTGCTTGTTCTGACATTGTTAACCACTCGACAAATTATGAACAGCTAACTCACTTTAATCACTTAAGATTATGGATGAATACACAATTTGATACTTATTTAAATTGGAGCTTAGCCAATTCTTCTGGAATATTTCTTGGTAAAGAGTATCACTTCGATATTACTAGACCTGGAGCATCAATATACGGTATTAATCCACAGCTAGATCAAAAAAATATAATGAAAGATGTTGTTCGTTTACAAGCAAAAATACTCCAAGTACAACGCGTTGACACTAATCAGACCGTTGGTTATGGTGGAACCTACACGGTTAAAAAACCCGGAAGAATTGCCACTATAGGATTAGGTTACGCTGACGGGTATTTTAGGGCAGCCAGTGGTTCTGCCCAAGTCTATATTAGAGATTTTCGTATACCAGTTGTTGGCCGTATTTCGATGGATTTAATCACATTAGACATAACAGATGTTCCAGAGAAAGACTCTCATGTAGGGTCAATTGTTGATGTTATTGGCCCTAATTATTCTGTCGACAAGTTAGCCCAAGACTCGGGAACAATCGGATACGAGATCCTTACCTCCCTAGGTAAACGTTATAAACGTATTTGGCTCTAAATTGATGAATATTTATAATAATCCAGCTGCAACTCTTGGTCGTGGGTTTTTTAATTTATTGGAAACAATAGGTCGTATTTCAATTTTTACTGCAATAAGTATATCTCATTGTTTCCGCCCACGTTTTTACCCCATGCTAATTGTCAGACAGATGGCAGAGGTTGGATATTATTCTCTTCCTGTTGTAGGCCTCACAGGTATTTTCGCAGGTATGGTTCTAGCATTACAGAGTTATACAGGTTTTTCTAGATTTGCTGCTGAAAGTGCAATACCTGCTGTTGTGGTTCTTTCTATAACTAGAGAATTAGGTCCAGTACTTGCTGGACTAATGGTAGCAGGCAGAGTTGGTGCAGCCATGGCAGCAGAAATAGGAACAATGAGAGTAACAGAGCAAATAGACGCCCTTACAACTTTGTCAACAAACCCCTTCAAATACCTTATAGCCCCCAGATTAATAGCTGGTACAATTACTCTTCCGTTACTTGTAATTGTTGCGGATATAATAGGTGTATTAGGGGGGTATTTAGTTAGCGTATACAAACTTGGATTTAACTCTGATGCATACATAACAAATACTTTTGAATTCCTACAAACTATGGATGTAGTATCCGGCCTAGTGAAGGCAGCTGTCTTTGGCTTTCTTATCACCCTTATGGGCTGCTATCATGGTTATCATAGTCGTGGAGGTGCTCAGGGTGTTGGTTCAGCTACGACAAATGCTGTAGTTTCTGGAGCAATACTTGTTTTAATCTTCAACTATATTATTACGGAAGCATTTTTCTCCCAATGACAAAAAGCTCTGAGAAAAATAACTCGATTAAGCTCTCGATAAAAGGTCTATCTAAGACCTTTGGTAATAAAATAGTTCTTAATGATTTAAACTTAGACGTCAATAAAGGTGAGTCACTAGTCGTCATAGGTGGATCTGGAACAGGAAAATCAGTAATGCTCAAATGTATTCTCGGTTTGATGAAACCAGAATCAGGTTCAGTACATGTTGAAGGGCAAGAAATAACTAGTATGAAATTTAGAGATCGTGAAAAATTAATACAAAAATTTGGAATGTTATTCCAAGGTGCGGCTCTTTTTGACAGCATTCCTGTCTGGGAAAACGTGGCATTTGGATTAATTCAAGGTAAAAAAGTTGGCAAAAAAGAAGCCCGTGAAATAGCATACGAAAAACTATCTTCCGTAGGATTGAGTTCTGATGTTGGTAATCTTTATCACTCTGAACTATCTGGAGGCATGCAAAAAAGGGTGGCCCTTGCTCGAGCGATTGCTACAGAACCAGAGATAATTTTTTTTGATGAGCCCACAACTGGTCTTGATCCTATAATGGCTGATGTAATTAATGACTTAATAATAAAAATATCAAAGGAAACGGGGACCACAACGCTTAGTATTACTCACGACATGGCTAGTGCTCGAAAAATTGCTGATAGAATTGCAATGATATATAAAGGAAAAATAATTTGGGACGGATCAGTTGATAACCTCGAAACTAGTAATAATGAATATGTAGATCAATTTGTTAATGGCCGAGCCGAAGGCCCAATTAAAACTTTAACTACAAATACTTAACCCTATTTATCCTGAAATTGGAGGGTTAACCAGTTTGGAGTATAGCCTTGGCAAAAAATAAACAGAACTTTGTATGTCAATCTTGTGGAAGTTCCTATCATCAATGGACTGGCCGATGTGATTCATGTGATGGTTGGAATACATTGGTTGAAGAAATTATTTCTGAAAAACCTCCCAAAGGGCTTGGTGAACGTGAAGGGAAAAAAATTGAAATCTCCGATTTAAGAATCACATCGGATAAGCAGGAAAGGTTTTTCACAGAGATTCAGGAACTCGATAGAGTATTCGGAGGTGGACTGGTGCCTGGCTCTGCAATTTTAGTTGCTGGTGATCCTGGCATTGGAAAATCTACACTATTACTTCAAGCAATAGCGGCAGTCTCAAAATTTAATAAATCTGTAATTTACGTTTCAGGGGAGGAAGGGAAGGAACAAATTCGTCTGAGAGCTAAAAGACTAAATCTTGATGAATCCTCGGTAAAACTAGCGACAGCTACTGATGTAAGAAATATACTTTCTAGCCTTAAAGCAAATCCAACTGAAGTAGTAGTAATTGATTCAATACAAACGATGTATTTGGATACCCTTGATGCAAGTCCAGGTAGTGTTAGCCAAGTAAGAGCAGCTGCACAAGAGTTTATTAGATATGGGAAAGAATCTGGTACTGTAATTTTACTCGTTGGGCACGTTACTAAAGACGGGCAAATTGCCGGGCCAAGAATATTGGAACATATGGTTGACACAGTTCTTTACTTTGAGGGAGATCGAGGTCACCAGTTTAGAATTGTTAGATCAATCAAGAATCGTTTTGGTCCAGCAGACGAGATTGGTGTTTTTGAGATGACGAGCCAAGGATTAACCGAAGTAAAAAACCCATCTTCAGTGTTTCTGAATGGATTGAAAGCTCCTCCTTATGGAACTGTAGTTTTTGCAGGAATAGAAGGAACTAGGCCAGTATTAATGGAAATACAAGCACTTGTTTCACCAGGGGGGGCCGGGAATCCAAGAAGAGCTGTACTAGGTTGGGACTCTAATCGTCTTTCAATGATACTTGCTGTTTTAGAGCGTAATACTGGTCATTCCTTCTTAACAAATGATATTTACCTGAATGTTGTTGGAGGCTTAAAGATCAAAGAACCCGCCGCAGATTTAGCAATAGCAGCTGCAATTATGTCATCAATAAATAGTGTGCCACTTAATCCAGAAACTGTAGTTTTTGGTGAGATAGGTCTTTCTGGGGAGATTAGACCTATAGCCCAAAGCTCCACCCGCTTAAAAGAAGCCAAAAAGCTTGGGTTTATAAATGCAATCGTTCCATCTAGAACAACTGATAAAAAACTAACTGGAATATCTGGTGTAAAGATTAAATCTATTAATCAAATTACCGAACTTCCATCCCTTTTCAAGATACAAACTACGAAACAGGAGATGCATGACTGAACTACCCATCAATTTGATTGATATTGGCGTTGCAATCATTCTTTTGATTTCAGGACTGCTAGCTTTTTCGCGAGGAGTTGTTCGTGAAACTCTTGGTATAGGCTCTTGGATTGGTGCAACTATAGCAACCGTTTATGGTTTTCATTATTTACGTCCAATAGCCCGTGATTTAATCGATAGTCAACTAATTGCAGATGCATCTGCAGGAGCTGCTATTTTTGTTATATCCTTAGTCGTATTCACAATTTTAACTCAACTTATAGCAGGACGAATACAAAAGAGTAGACTTGGAGCTTTGGATCGAATGCTTGGAATTGTGTTTGGTTTATTTCGAGGTGCACTGTTAGTATGTCTTGCCCAAATGATGTTTGTTTGGGCTGTAGCAGAAGAAGATAAACCTTCATGGGTCGACCAAGCGATCACAATGCCGTATATCATACACGGTGCAGATTTGATTCGTTCAATAGTTCCGCATAAAACTTTGCATGAAGCCCAAAAACGAGTTAAAGCAACAGGAGATGGAATCAGGAAGGCAAAAGAAGCAGATAAAAACAGAAGAGATGCTGAAGAAAAATTTGAAAAAGCAACAGAGGAACTGAAACCTAATAATGAAGAATGATTCAAAAAATACTTTCATCTCCTCCATTAATCTATTTTCTATTATCGGGTAATTACAATGTCCAGTGATCATTTACAAAAGGATAAGTTTCACGAAGAATGTGGTGTTTTCGGGGTTTTCGGGCACCCTGAAGCAGCAGCACATACTGCACTTGGTTTACATGCCCTCCAACATCGAGGGCAAGAGTCATGTGGCATAGTAACCAGTGATAGCGAAATGTTTCACAGTCATCGTGCCACCGGTAAAGTTGGAGATAATTTCAGTGATGCTAGTGTAATTAAAAAATTACCTGGTTACTCAGCAATTGGGCACAATAGGTATTCTACTACTGGTCCGAATGAGGAGAGAAACATTCAACCAATGTTTGCTGATTATGCCTTTGGAGGTTTTGCTTTAGCTCACAATGGTAATCTTACGAACGCTGTTCAACTTAGATGTGACCTAATGGACAAAGGTAGTATATTCAATTCAACTTCTGATACAGAAACGTTAATTCATCTTGTAGCTCTTAGCCCTCAAATCAGCGTTATCGATAAACTGGTAGATGCTACTAGTAAAGTTGTTGGAGCTTATTCTTTAGTAGCATTAACAAGTGATATGCTTATAGGAATGCGTGATCCGTTTGGAATAAGACCTCTTGTTTTAGGTCAACTTGATGATGCATGGCTTTTAGCTTCCGAGTCAGTTGCTTTTGACATAATTGGTGCAAATTTAATTAGAGAGATTAAGCCTGGCGAAATGATTGTTATTACAGAAAATGGGCTGAAAAGTTACCATCCATTCACAGTACAAAAACAAAGATTTTGTATTTTTGAATATGTTTATTTTTCTAGACCTGATAGTGAGGTAGAAGGATCGAGTGTATACAATGTGAGAAAGCGCATTGGGCAAGAGCTTGCTCAAGAATCACCCGTAGACGCAGACGTTGTTGTTCCAGTCCCAGATTCAGGGGTTCCTGCAGCTATTGGGTATGCAGAAGCAGCAAGCATTCCCTTTGAGCTTGGTATAATAAGAAACCACTATGTTGGCCGCACATTTATTGAGCCTTCAGATCAAATTCGTCACTTGGGAGTTAAACTTAAACATAATGCAAATTCTGGCACCCTTAAGGGAAAAAAAGTAGTATTAGTTGATGATAGTATTGTTAGAGGAACAACTTCTACCAAGATTGTAGAGATGGTTAGAAATGCTGGAGCTGCTGAAGTACATATGCGTATAGCTAGTCCACCAACAACTCACTCTTGCTTTTATGGTGTTGATACTCCCGAAAGAAAGCAACTTTTTGCTGCTCAACATAATTCTCTAGAAATGGCAAAAATAATTGGAGTTGATTCTTTATCATATATTTCTATTGATGGACTCTACAGGGCTTGTGGAGAAAACAACCGAAATAATTCTTTCCCTCAATTCTGTGATGCATGCTTTACAGGTGAATATCCAATTGCTCTAAGTGATCATGACGAAGGCCACACTCCAGCACAACTATCATTACTTACAGAAAGTCGCTAGTTTATGACTAAAAAGCTGGATGGACGCATAGCTCTGATCACCGGAGCCTCGCGAGGAATAGGTGCAGCAGTTGCAAAACGTTTTGCTAAAGAAGGAGCACACCTAGTTTTAACTGCTCGCTCTACAAATGCTCTAGAAGAGTTAGACGACTATATTAGGTCTAGGGGTGGGAAACGACCAACTCTTGTCCCATTTGATTTAAATGATGGTGATCAAATCGACCTTCTTGGGTCAGCATTACATGAGAGATTCAAAAAACTTGATGTTTTAGTTTCTAACGCAGGAATTTTAGGTGGTCTTCGTCCATTAGGACATTATTCTCCCAAAATGTGGGATGAGACAATTAACGTTAATCTTACTTCAAATTGGCGTTTAATTAGAAGCCTTGATCCTTTACTTCGTGCTTCAAATTCTGGAAGAGCTTTGTTTGTAACTTCTGGCATAACGAAAGCTAACGGAAGACCATATTGGGGGCCATATGCCGCAAGTAAATCTGCCCTTGAGACCTTGATTAGAACTTGGGCTTCAGAGCTTGAACGCACTAAAGTCAAAGTCAACCTGATTGACCCCGGACCTGTAGCAACAAAAATGCGAGCAGAAGCATTTCCTGGCGAAGATCAGAAAAAAATTAACCAGCCAGATGATATCGTTAATACATTTGTTGAATTAAGTACAACTGAAAATGATATTCATGGGCAGAGAGTTGAAATATCAGTCTGACCTCATTTAACATAGGGGTTTTTCCCTTTTTTTAAATTAATGCGTATGGGAACCCCAAGAAGATTGAACTCATCTCTCAAACTATTTACTAGATAACGTAAGTAACTTTCAGGTAATTCTGTAGGGAGATTGCAAAATATAGTAAAAGTTGGTGGTCTGGACTTAACCTGAGTTATATATCTCATTTTTATTCTACGGCCTGCCGAAAGTGGCGGAGGATGATGTTCTAATGTCATTGCTAGCCATTGATTTAATTCTGCTGTTTTGATTCTTTGATTCCAACACCTATGTGCATCCAATACAGCCGGCATTAATAACTCAATACCATTTCCACTAAGAGCTGAAAGGGGAATGATAGAAATACCTTTTGCTTGAGAAAGAGTTCTAGAAATCAAATTATTATAACCTAATAGTTGATTCTTAGAATTTTTAACGCAATCCCATTTATTTAACACTATAAGTGGGGCACGACCCTCGCTTATTGCAAGCGAAGCAATAGAAAAATCTTGTTTTGATGGCTCTACAGATCCATCAAACATAATAATTACTACCTCAGACTTGCCCAGAGATCGCCTGGCATCAGCAGCAGACAACTTTTCTATTCCATCAACTACTTTTGCACGGCGACGAAGACCTGCAGTATCAACAAGCTGAATTATCCTTCCCATATAATCCCACTCTACTGATACTGAGTCTCTTGTAAGGCCAGATTCTGGGCCCGTAATAGATCTTTCCTCCCCTAGAATTCTATTTAGAAGTGTTGATTTACCTACGTTTGGACGACCAACAATTGATATTTTCAGTGATGGTAATGATTTTTTCTTTTTATCCAACTTTGAACTATCTACATCACAATCAAAGTTTTCCCTAAAGCAAGATGATAATACATCGTGTAAATCACTAAGCCCTTCAGCGTGTTCCGCAGAAATTGGTATTGGGCATCCAAATCCTAAACCCCAAGCATCTGGTATAGATAAATCCCCAGATGTCCCCTCACACTTTGTTAAAACTAGAATAGTTTTTTTACCACTTTCATGCATCATTTTTGCTATATGCTGGTCGAAAGGGGTTACGCCCAATCGTCCATCAACTAACATCAAAATAATGTCAGCCGTATGAATGGCAGTTTTTGTTTGATCCATGATTCTTGATGCAAAACTCTCACTATTTGAATCGTCCAATCCAGCGGTATCGATTATACGAAAATTTAGATTACCAAGCCGTGCATCACCTTCCCTTCTATCACGTGTTACACCCGGTATGTCTTTTATAATAGCCGCCCGTCGTTGGACTAGACGGTTGAATAGTGTTGATTTACCTACGTTAGGTCTACCTATTAAAGCTACTGTGATTGACATTGGTGAGCCCCAAAGCAGTATTATCGGAGTGCATATATTTTAGCCTGATCAGTAAGCACAAAAATTGTTTCATCTGCAACAATCGGCGGAAGGCTAATGGCATCAGGGACAACAACCCTACCGAGATATCGGCCGTCATAAGGTGAAATTACAACTGCAACTCCAGCAGAACTAGTAAGTAGCAATCGATCATTTATTAGAATGGGACCACTCCACTTTATAGATTCTTCCTTCCTCTCAGGATCTGCGTGCCTAGGTAAGGATTTAACCCATCTAATTTTTCCAGTTTTCCTCACCAAACATACCACCTCACCTTCAAGAGTTACCACGTAAAGAAAGTCTCCGGCTACCCAAGGTGTATTGACACCTGCTAAATCATGCTCCCAGACACGTGAACCTGAGCGAAGATCAATAGCCACAAGGTGACTTCCATGACTGATTATGAAAGCTAATCCCCTATCTATTATTGGACTACCATTAATATCATTGAATGTAGAAATACTGCTTGTAAGTTGATTTTGATTACCCAATGCATCAGACCAAATAATACGACCGTTTTTTATACTTAAAGCAGTTATTTCACCAGAAGAATAAGGCACTAAAACAATATCCCCTGCTATTGCAGGACTAGCCCCACCAAGCAAACCTGCTGGTTCTGAAATTCCAGCATGGCTCCATAATTTTTTTCCACTACGACCGTCAAGTGCCCAGATTTGATTATCTAGACTAATTGCAAATACCTTTTTGTCTGCAACAACTGGTGCCGTTCTAAAAGGAATACCTGTATTAAAACGCCAAATTATTTGGCCTGTTTTTGCATTCAGTGCAAGAATCTCTCCAAAACCAGTAGAGGCAAAAATCCTTCCTCTAGAATAAGCTAAACCACCGCCAAAGCCACTTTCTTTATCTTCATATTCAGGTTTAGGGTTATAGCTCCACAAAAGTACCCCAGAATCTGTTGAAAAGCTGTAAATAAGTCCTTTAGAATCTGTTGCAAATATTTTTTCTCCAGCCACAACAGGTGTTGATAAAATTTGAGTCTTTGTATCTGACGGCGAACCAAATTTAGTGTTCCAAAAAATACTTGGATTGTTTGAAGCAGAGAGATGATGCATAGCACGGTCAGGATAACCCCCCGTCTGTGGCCATTCTTTATTTATATAAGGCTTCGGTAATCTAATAGGTAAATCAGAAACAGTTGGGTCAGGCTGTATTACTGAGGACTGTAACAATACAGATATACGTTTTCCAGGTAGTGGCGGATCCTCTGGCTCTCCCATCCATTCCCCACATGCATATAATAAAAAACAAACAGGTATTATTATTGTGAAAATATAGACAGTTCGCATACTTTTATCCTGTTGGTTCAAAGATATTCACTTATCAGTGCCAAGCACAGCTAAAATTTGAGCTGCCCTATCTTTTAACCCTTCGGGAGCAGAAGCATCAAGAGTAAGTGCACTCAGTAACTCGCGTGCATGATCTTTCTTACCAGCTTTAATAGCCGAAAGTGCCAGTGTTTCTTGAGCCATAGGTCTCCATATATTGCCCTCTAAAAGTATAGGTGCTAATTTTTCATTTATCTGCCTAAAATCTAAAGTGTCTAAGAGTAGATCCGAAGATATGTAGATTGCTAAATCTCTATAAATCTGTGGGACATCTGTATTCGCAGCAATTACATCATAAGTTTCCAAAGCCCCTGCCAGATTTTCATCTGATAAATATGCTTCTGCAGCTCGGAACTGTGAAAAGATCAAATAAGCTGGATCATCTGAAGATTTTGCAAGTTCAAGATACATTTCAGCAGCATCGGAAGGTTTCCCTTCTTCTAGAGCCTTAAATGCATCATGAAAGATTTCAGCTTGTTCAAGTTTCCTCGTTTCAGCGGCATCACGAACCAAAACAAAAGCAATTACTATACCAATAATAATTATAATTATTGCAGCTAGCGGCCATCGCCCCCAACGCCATAATTTTTTTAACCTATCCTGTTTAAGTGCATCTTCAATATCGTGAAAAATATCAGCCAATTTACAATCTCCGCTGAAAGAGTTCCATAAGAAATAGAGAGTTATAGCATTGTAAATTGAAGGTAGCCAATGAAACCGATAAAAAAACTACAGGCGAGTTATAGCCAAATAGTCACTCCTTTATTCAACAAATTAACCTGTGTCATATACTAGTTTGAAAGCAACTAGTTATTCTATACCTGATTCTCAACTTTCCAGCTCAAAATACCACAATTCACACATTTCAGTTTCACAAAAATTTAAGTGCTGGCTTAACACAAATATAGTCTATTTAAGAGATCAATATGTCGGAATAATTTTTAAGCTGCATCTTCCTCAACTTTAGGCTTATTATGTATATATGCTATTGAGTAATGCCTTGCACAATATGGCTTTGACTCAACTGCAGGATCGCCACAAAAATGAAAATCCGCCTCACCTGGATGTCCAATCGGCCACTGGCAACACATTCCAGTTCGATTAATTGGTAGAACACGTGGTTGGCTTCTCGTTTTTACTACCGTTTTTCTTACGGACTTAGCTGGTCTTCTTGTAATTCCTCTTCGAATAGGAGATGGTCTTGAAGGTAGCTCAAGCCGGTGGGCTTTACCAACTACAGAATTCTTAGAAACTCCGATCTGCTTTCCAATTTCTGCAGTGGTAAGACCTTCATCCCACAATCTGCGTAGGTTATCAACTCGCTCAGGAGTCCAAGTCGTCATTTTACCCTCCTTTTAACATTAAGAACGGTGGCCCATCGTAACTAATACCCAAAGGGCGCACAATCAGTAGTGCCTTTCCGACAGCAACCCTCAACATACAGTATTAACCGCTATAAGCAAGTGTTGAATTCACAAAATTTGTCAATATATTGTAAAAAATTAACACAGGGTAAAATTTATATTTATTTCAGAGTCTTATTAAAATAATAAATAAACAAAAAGGCCATTTAAATTTGTTTTTGTTAGATTCAATTGAACAATTTGGAAGACTTTTTATTTTATTATTTGCTATTCAACCATTTATATATATGGCCTAGCCACTTTTCCCTAATACCATTTCGTTCTAGATAGAGCTCATGACGAGCACCTTTATAAAATATAGATCTACAATTAATAATTTTACTACATAATTTAAGGCTGTCTTCTGGAACGACTAAAACATCAATTTCTGGAATAGTCATTAATATTTTAGTTTTTGTATTTGGCAAAACACTACTATTAAAAATTCGTTTTCTGGAATTCACATAGTTATTAAACCACATAAGAGTAACCCCATACGACTTCCTAGTGTGTTCTAAAGACCGCCTCCATTTTTGCTTAAGAAATGAACGTTCAGAGTCAGATGTATTCTGATTATCATTAGCAGCATAATTTATATCATCAATCCATTCATTATTTCCTGGTGCATACCACCACCCTAAACCCAATGTTGATGCAAAGCCTGCAACAAAGGAACTAAGTCCATGAGGGAATAATCCTGTTTTGACAGTTATCATAGGAGCTGAAAGAACAGCTCTATCTATAGCCACTTGTCCAGAGCTAAGAAGACCAAGTAGTATATGTGCGCCCATAGAATGGGCAAAAATTATAGGGGGCATATGATCTTCATATACTACTATCTGTGAAATAAATTTTTTTATATCATCTTGATCATTTTTAAAGTTTGTTCCGGCTCTATTGTAGTCCGTTAAAGCGTGATCAGAACCTCCTTGTCCATGCCAATCCATTATCCATACATTGTAATTATTTTGATTAAAGTCATTGATTAACTCAAAATAACCTTCAATAAACTCCGATTGGCCTGGAGCAATGACTATTGTTCCTCTAGACTCATCCACTAATGAAAAGCCATAGCGTAAAGAATATCCATGATCAGAGATAAAATAATCAAATTTAAAATTATTTTGGGGTAAAGCAATTGATGTCAAGCTCTTCTGAAGATTCGCATCGTAAGTAAGATTACTGGTTTTAATAACTTCCGTTGGAGGAGAGCAAGATGCAATAAATAATAATAGAGATAGCCCAAAAAGAGTTAGACCTAGATTAACTGAGTGGCACCGCCTTACCTTTAACGTACTAACAAAGCCAACAAGCAATTTAACCCCCCTTTAACCTAATTCTGTATACCTAGATTAAACCAACTGTCATGATATTCATTTTTTCTGTTATTTTAAAATTTTTTTTCAAAAAATGGGCTGTAAATCTATTATATTTCGTTAGTTAGTTTTATGTATTTTTGGTACTCCTTGCACCTAGATTAATAAGAGCGAGGCTAATAAAAAGAAGAACAACAGCCGCCCAAACCCATATACTTAAGGAATCAGAGAAAATTACCCATGACCAGATCAAACCTGCGGCTACAATAACATAATTTATTTGTGCGTAAAAAAGTCCGCTAGTACGTTTGACAATTTCAAAAAAACACATATAGACAATTACCCATACAAAAGATGCCCAGATCGTGCTTCCAATTGCTTGCCAACCATAATTACCAAAAAAATGGAGACCATCTTGTGCAAGTGTAACTGGAAATAAAATCAAAGAAGCTACAAGCATCGTGCCAGCAGCTAGGCTAAATGTCTCAGCTTCCGGTGGCCTAAGAAGAACTATAAAAGCATTGTTTGCCCCACAGGCAATTGGCACAAGTAGACAAAAAATTACCCAAATTTCTGCTCCTGAAATAGGTAAACTGCTACTAGGTATAACTATTAACAATACACTCCCAAATCCAATAACTACTCCCAAAATACTCACCAGGCGAAGTTTGTCGGTCTTTATTAATAGCGACATCACATATGTACTGGCTGGAATAAGTGCTACTGATAAAGTGATTACGCCTGGAGGCAATTTATCTGCAACAACATTGAAAACAACAAGTGGTGTTAACATCCCCAGAACAGCACAAAAGACAAAGACTTTAATATTATTCCAGCTAAACCTAGGCACATTATTTGTAATAAAACAGATAATTAATAAAATCATTGAACCCAAAAACATTTGCCAGAAAACATAAGAAAAATATGGCATGCCAGATTCAAATGAAAATAGGTTAGCAGCAAAAATACTACCAAAAGTGACACCTCCTATTAGAACGAGCAAGCTGGGTAGAAAAAGACTCTTAATATTACTTTCATTCATTTAAGGTCTCACTATTAAATATAGTTGCATAATATCTATTGATTCCCTTTGCTAGATCTAACCTAGATGATTACCATATTTATAAGTTCATTTAAGAAAAAAATTACAGGGTTAATTGATAATGACAAGTAGTTCTATACCTATTATTGGCTATACTGACAAACTATCAGCTCGTCCTGGAGAAACAATAGCCTTTAAGGTTAGTTGTTCCAGTCCACAAAAATATTACGCAAATCTAGTAAGGGTAATTTCATGTGACCCTAATCCAAAAGGGCCTGGCATTCAGGAAGAAAAATTAGAGTCCAATTTTGATGGTGTTTATCAAGGAAAACCACAAAACATTTGCCTTGGCTCAGCAATCAGAGTTACAGAAACTAATTCACTAGACACCCTTAAGTCCTTTACTTTAATTGCGACTATCTGGCCAACTAGACCTCAAGCAGGCTTACAAGGAATAATTACACGTAGAGAAGTAAAGGGTAATAGTGGTTTCGGGTTAGCTATAAATACTAAAGGGGCATGTGCTATTTTAGGCGGATTGGAAATTTCTGTTGGTATGCCCCTTATAGAAAGACGATGGTATAGGATATGGATGAGTTATAATTCCTCAACAGGAACTGTTACGGTAGGGCAAAAACCACTTTCTAAACAAATTGATGCTGAGGATGAAGGTTTTTGTGAGGCTGTAACTAAAGTAAAGAATAACTTTATTGGTTCAGGAGATCTATTAATAGCAGCTTTTCGAGGTGAGCCTAGAAGTGCCCATTATAATGGAAAGATTGAAAGTCCCATAATTCTCGAAACGGCCATTAATGAGAAAAAAATGTCTTTAATGACATTAAATGAACTTCAAAAAATAGCATTTGCTTATTGGGACTTTTCTCAAGAAATTAGTAGTCCCAACATAATAGATTCTGGATCTCATGGTCTTGATGGTTACATAGAAAACCTACCCACGAGGGCTATGACTAGTTCAGAGTGGGATAATAGTTCACATGACTGGACAAAAAAAACCCAACATTACTCAGCTATTCATTTTCATGAAGATGACATATACGATTGTGGGTGGAATACGGATTTCGTTTTTACTGTACCAGATGAATTTAAAAGCGGAATTTACGCAGCTCGACTTGAAACAGATTCTGGGGAGAAGGAGATGGTTCCCTTCTTCGTTCCGGCAAAGAAAAATAAACCTCAATCCCGAATATGTATTCTAATTCCTACGTTTACATACATAGTCTATGGAAATATTTCACGAGGAAATTCAACTTATAAAGATGATGGATCATTGGCCAAAAAAATAAAAGACTGGGGTGCATGGCCATATAATTGTGATGAACATAAAGAGTTTGGTTTATCTACATATAACGATCATACTGATGGAAGTGGTATTTGTACCGCTTCTTTTCTACGACCAATTATCACTATGAGAACGGCAACAGTTTCTTACCCAGATGTACCAGGGTCGGGTTTGCGGCATTTCGCAGCTGATGCACACCTATGGTTTTGGCTTGAAAAAATGGGCTATGACTTTGACATCATAACAGATCATGAACTACACCATGAAGGTATTAACTCAATAAAAAATTATGACATTGTAATGACACCTTCACACCCAGAATATCACACAACGGAGACTCTTGATGCACTTCAAGCCTATATAGAAGAAGGTGGTCACTTTATGTACTTAGGAGGAAATGGTTTTTATTGGAAAGTGGCTCTTAATAAAAATTTTCCTGGTGCTGTTGAAATTCGTCGTGCTGAAGGTGGTATTAGACTATGGGCTTCAGAGCCTGGCGAGTACTATAATGCATTTGATGGTACTTACGGAGGTATGTGGCGAAGAAATGGTCGTCCTCCACAAAATTTATGCGGCATTGGTTTTACTGCTCAAGGAAAACATTTTGGAGATCCTTATCGTCGCACTGCGGCCTCGCGAGACCCCTTATACGCATGGATTTTTGAAGGAATAAAAGATGATATTATAGGAAATTTTGGATTATCAGGGGGTGGTGCAGCAGGTTTTGAACTTGACCGTGCTGATGTAAAATTAGGAACCCCTCTTAATGCTGTTGTTTTAGCAACCTCTGAAGGTCACGGTAAGCATTTTGGACTAGTACCAGAAGAAATTCTTATGACCAATATGTTAGCTTGGAACGGCGAGCCTTATGATGACCTCATCCGTGCTGATATTGTTTATTTTGATACACCAAAGGGTGGAGCAGTTTTTGCTGTAGGCTCAATTACTTATTGTGGATCTCTGCCTTACAATAATTGCAAGAACAACATCTCGCAGCTCACCAAAAATGTGATCGATAGATTTCTAAAAGAAAAAAATTAATAATTACTTAATCAAAAAAGATAAATGTGCGACTTTCAATACTCAGTCTTTCAGGTGCGTTCAGCGTACTTGTGGGGTCTTCAAAAGCACTGTGAGCAGTAAAACGAGCTCGCCCATCCTTCTCAGAATCATAACCTTTAAATAGGAGAACTTCGCTGGAGGTCATGTATGGGAAGAAAAACCACTCATGCAATGGATTATGACGAACTTGGTAAAACTCGCCTTTTCTATTTGGTAAAACTAACTGTGTAACAACAAAATCCTTTTGGGACAAACTTCTTGAATTACAAATAGCAAGTGGTAACTTTCTCACAACTCCCTTGATTGGCCTCCATACCTGCACAACTGCAAATCTGGAACTTAAAAGTTTCGAAGATTTAGCTCTTGGAAGTAGATCAATTACTCTTTTAGTTGCAGAACTTTCTGTATAATCATTGTGTACAACTTGGACTGGTTCTCTTGCTTTTTCTTTTAATCTCTGATTATCATCAGAAGTTCGGATTGTATGATCAAACACATGCACAAATGAAGCCCCAGTTATATTTTTTACCAAATCATGGATTTCTTTTGAGTATTCTTTCTTAACTTCATTGGCATTAAAATAATTAGTTACCATTGTCTCATGTCTACACAAAACAAATCCATCATTATCTAAATTAAATTTATAAGCTGGGGCACGTCCATTAAAAATATTCATCAACTGAGAATCATAAGATGCCCTTCTATCAGACAAAGATTTTCCAGGTTCATCTTGATAAGTGATTGGGTATAATTCTTGCCTTGAAACGTATGTTAATGGGGCTTTGACGCTATTTAACGTAATGGATTCATCAGCCAAGGAATTTTTCCATTTATTTTAAAGGTTAATTATCATTTATAAATTAAAAAATTACCTCCGGATATAATAATTTTAATACGCTGTAGACTTTCCAAGAATTAGATGATTTGTTTTAAACAAGAATCAATAAACTTTTTTAAATATATACAGTAATACACTCATTGGGAGACACAAAATGATTGGCTATGCAACGCTTGGAACAAACGACCTAGAACGAGCCAGATATTTTTATGATAATCTATTTGATATTATAGGTGCCAAAAGGTCTGGAGAGTCAGATCGACACACACTCTGGCAAGCCCCATCTGGAGGATCCAAACTTGGTGTTTACATCCCTTTTGATAAAAAACCAGCCACTAATGGTAATGGGTCTATGGTAGGAATTCATGTTGAAAGCATTGAGATGGTTGATGCACTTCATACTAGAGCCCTTGAGCTGGGGGCATCAGATGAAGGAACGGGGTTACGTGTCGAAGGTAAATATTATATGGGTTATTTCAGAGATTTAGATGGTAATAAACTTAATTTATTTACAGTGATATAAACAAGGGTTAGGGGTTTTATTTATAATAGTAGCTAAAGAAAGAGAGATTATTAACCGTTTCTATATGCGCCAACGCAATTGAGGTGACAATCTGTCTGTATTTAGATGGTTTTTAATTGTATTGAGTCGAATTAAATTGGAAGACTGGAAATCTTCTCCAATCAAATGCTTTATGGGAGTAATTCCCTTAATTAATTCATATATAGTTTCATCAAGAGAGGATTGAGGTTGATGGTCAGGTGCTATCTTTTTAAACAAATCAAAGTTGACTTTATAGGAACGTTTATCTGGTTGTATAGATTGATTTAACTCGAGCTCAACATCGCTGATCTTCTCCACAACAGCCTCAGCCAATTGTCTTAATGTATAATTCCAGTTATTGGACCCAACATTGACCACTAAGTGAGGTGATTCTTGTCTAAAACCTCTTGCAATCGCCCATTCTATTGCTCTAGCCATATCCTTTATATTTATTAACGGTCGCCAAGATTTGCCATTACTCGGAACAACTACTTTTCCATTAATCATTGCTGATGCTACAAAACTATTCAGAACTAAGTCTAATCTTAATCTTTCACTCATTCCACATGCTGTTGCAAAGCGTAAAGAAGTTGCTATCGTTCCAGGTGCAAGTTTAATATTAGCGAGAACTTCTTCAACGGCCACCTTTGATCTGGCATACGCAGTGAGTGGATTTAAATTGTCGTTTTCTTTCTTTGAAGCAACACCTGCCGTACCATATATACTACAACTCGAAGCAAAAACTATTGTTTTATCTGAAAGGGCTCCAAAATCCTTAACCAGTTTTCCTAAGGCAAGATGATTAATTTCATCTGTAATTTTATCAAAATTATTACTTATTGGATCATTAGAGATAGCACTAAGTAGAATAAGAGTGTCAAAACCCCTACAGATCTTAACATCAATATCCCTGATATCTTTAAAAATTTGTTGATCGCAATAGGTATCTCCCAGTCGATCATTTGTTGTTATACAAGAAGAAAAATAACCTGTGTCTAAGCCTACTATTTCAGAATTAGTTAGAGTCGTCTTAAGGTATTTACAAACAATAGGTCCTATATAGCCCAGATTTCCAATAACTAGGATTTTCATATCTACTTCCTTATTTCAGGTAAGTCTCTTTGACCATACCAGAGCTAAAACCACACTTTTAAAACACAATGACAGTTTTAACTATTCATATATGCATTGGCTACACGAAGAACTGTTGCATCGTCCATCCATCTTCCAGTTAACATTAGACCAATTGGTAAATCTGAGACATTCCTACATGGCACACTGATGGATGGGTGACCACTCAAATCAAAAGGTGCCGTATTATGGATCATGTTTAAGGCATTATTAACATAAGTAAGCCTGTCATTATCAACAGATGGTTGAATTGAGTGTGCCTTTTGTGGTGTAGTAGGCATTAATAATATATCGTAATTTTCTAACGCATGATTATATTCTGATGTCAGTTCACGTGACATATTCTGTGCTCGAGCATAGAACGCTCCTTGATATTGCTCACGCATATAATGCCCAACCAAAAGCCCTAATTTCGTAGTTGGTGAAAAATCACTTCCATTAGTCTGAATTGCGCGCAACATATGAGTCATAAATCGAGGATTATATAACCCTTTAGTTTGGTAAATGAATCCACCACGATATAAATTGTCAGTAGCACCCTCTATAGCCAATGCTGTCCATATAGCAGGGCCGCGACGGTGAAAAGGGATTGAGATATTTTCTACTTTTGCTCCAAGTTTTTTAAAGTAGTTTGCCGCAGACCTTACTGTATCATCAACCTCTGCTGAAGAAACATCTGGGTGGTTAAATCCTTCTTCTACAACTCCAATCTTCAAACCTTCTACACCACTTTCTAGCTCCGAATAGTAATTCTGTGGTTTGAAGTCATCTGGTTGACGTGGGTCACAACAAGTTTCATCTTTACCTGCGAGTACTGTTAATAGAAGTGCACAATCCGAAACGGTTTTAGTCATAGGGCCTACATGGTCAATTGTAAGATCAAAGCCTGCAATTCCCGTATAAGGAATCAATCCGTGACTAGGCTTAAGACCAACAGTACCCGTCCAAGCGGCAGGTATACGAATAGACCCCCCTTGATCCCCACCTAAAGCTAAATCTACAATATCTGTAGCTACAGCTATGGCAGATCCAGATGATGAGCCTCCTGGGTGATATTCAGGGTCGATCGGGTTTTTTGCTGGTCCATAAGTACTTGTATGACCCACACCTGCAAACCCAAAGTCGTCAGTAGAGAGAATATGAGTTATTTCACCACCAGCCCTAATCAATCGCTTGACTACAGTAGCATCAATATCTGGGGTATAATCATAAAGAAGTCTTGATGCACATGTCATAGGTATACCAGCCACAGAGATAGTATCTTTTATACCAATTTTTTTCCCACTTAGTGGTCCAGATATACTTTCCGAGGATCTAACACTACAGGTTCTTACAATCCCATTATAAGGGTCATCAACTGGTTCTGGGCGAGGGCCTACTTGCCGAATCGCTGATACTAATTCACGAGAAGGATCCGGGTATTGATCAAGAACGTCGTAAGTTTCAATAACTCCATTAACAAGAGTGGAGTAATCTTCCAGCTCAGACTCCGTTAGATCAAGAAAGTAGCGGTCACTCAGATCACGAAGATTTTCCTTTGATGGCCTTCGAATAGTCATTTTTTTTCCTATATAAAAGTTGCGAGCGTCATTTAACTTGCTAACACACACTAAATGTATGTTTTTATTTGAAGATCATACCTCTTTTTCCACTCTCAAATGACAACAATAAGTTAGTTATAGGCTCAACTAGAACGCTTTTGCCGACCCTTCCCTATACTTGTTAGATGGCACGAAACCAGTCATCTGGGGTGCTCGTGCGTCAGAGACCCAGAGCTCTCTGTCGGGGTGCATGCCAGCCCCGAATACGGCTGAGACAGCCGAACGTCGCATCCTGTTTAGTAGACGTGTATCTGCATCACCAATTGCCGGGTGAGTGCCACCATTATCCGCCACCGCTTTTTCCCAGCTTGCCTTGCGGGAGGAAAGTGTTGAGTTATTGTCGAGCTGTAAACAGTTTATTTCGTTACTATTCAGATCAACAACTATGTCGTCGCCATCCTCAATATAGGCAATCGGTCCCCCAAGTGCGGCTTCTGGGCCAACATGACCGATCACTAGACCGACAGAACCGCCAGAGAATCGTGCATCAGTCATTAGGCCCACCACGATCTCTTTCTGTCGGCACAACGTGGTTATACGCGAAGTAGAGTCGAGCATTTCTGGCATACCTGGTGCGCCACTTGGGCCTTCGTAGCGGACGATAATCATATCGTTATTTTCAAAGACCTCCGATTGGTTCTCAAGTGCGTTAAGTAGTTCCGCTTCGCTGTTGAAGACCCGTGCTTTACCAGTAAAAATATTATTCTCAAGTCCACCTTCGAGACCTGCGAGTTTCAGCACAGCACTAAACTCTGGCGACAAATTTCCACCAAGCACGCGGAGACCGCCCGTCGGCTTGAAGGGTTTCTCTACAGAGTAAATGACCTCACCATCTGGCACTGGTGGATCAAGACGTACGATCTGTTCCGTTAAAGTTTCACCTGTGCAGGTCATGGCTTCACCGTTTAGCAGTCCAGCTTCGAGAAGTTCCTTGACTATAACCTGAATGCCACCCTTCTCGTCGATGTCAACCATCGAATATTTCCCAAATGGCCGTGCGTTGATAAGCACTGGCACCACGTGTTGCGAAAGGTAGTTGAACTCCTCTGGCGACATGATGTCTTTCTTGAAGCTACTAAAGCCCGCAGCACGGGCAATCTCTGGGCCGTGCAATAGAACATTGGTCGACCCACCTACGGCCATGGCAACAATCATTGCATTGCGAATCGAATCGCGATTGACAATCTTACGCGGTGAGAGATCCTTGGATATCAGTGCATCAAGATAGGATACCAACTCGTCTGGATACTGCTCCATACGCCGCGGGTCATCCGATGGTGGAGAGACCATGTGAAGTGGCTCCATACCGACGACGGCGATAAAGGTCTGCATTGTGTTGTAAGTGAACATGCCCCCACAGCTTCCATAGCCTGGGCACGCCTCGCAAGCGACGCGTTTCTTCATCTCTTCATCGGAGCTCCCAGCGACTTGAAATCCAGTTATGATGTCGATCGGCTCTTTGGTGACAGAGTCAAGACCTGGGCGGATCGGCCCATCCGACATAATTATCGAAGGGCGGTCGTGTTCGAGCAAGGCTGCCAGCGTGCCTACTGGAGGCTTGTCACAGGCCACTATAGCAATAGTACCTTCCAGTCCGCTGTCACTGAGATGTTCGGTTATTGTATCGTTTGTGACTTCGCGGCCAATTAGCGAATACCGCATTTCACGCGTGCCGTTGCGCATGCCATCGGAGGTCGCAACAGAATATTCTGGTTGTACTAAACGCACGCGCATCTGTCCTTCATTCTGTCCAATTCGTTTGCGTAGACATTCCTGAATTCTCTCGACCTTGCGTTGCACTCCCAAATAACACTGGGAATCTCCCTTGTTACCCACGACGCCGACCGATGGTTCGTGAATGAGTTCGATATCGGTACCCAGTTCCCGTGCTATTCCGAACGTCTGTGCGTTACGCCCTGGATTGTTGTCGAAAAGAACTGTTCTAAAATTTCGCACGACTTATACTCCCCAAAGAATTAGTCTTAAATTTTAAATCTAAGTTAATTTATAGAAATATTTCCCACTCTAAAACATTATTGAATTTATTTCGCCCATCTACTCCCACTCAATAGTACCCGGCGGTTTACTCGTAACGTCATACACTACTCTATTAATACCACGCACCTCATTAACAATTCTGTTGGCAACTCGACCAAGAAACTCCATATCAAATGCATAAAAGTCTGCAGTCATACCATCAGTTGAAGTAATTGCCCTTAGGGCACATACGTTATCATAAGTACGAGCATCACCCATAACACCTACTGCTCTAACAGGCAAAAGGACTACAAATGCCTGCCAAATTTTATCATATAAGTTAGCTTTACGAATTTCCTCGAGAAAAATCATATCCGCACTACGAAGAATATTTGCTTTTTCTCTCGTAACTGCACCAGGAATTCTGATAGCTAGCCCTGGACCAGGAAAAGGATGACGTCCAACTAACGCTTCAGATAATCCTAGTTGTCTTCCCAGTTCTCTAACCTCATCTTTAAACAGCTCCCGAACTGGTTCAACTAATTTTAGATTCATGCGCTCTGGGAGACCACCAACATTATGATGAGATTTTATTACAGCACTTGGACCTGCAACTGATACACTCTCAATTACATCTGGGTACAAGGTTCCTTGAGCAAGAAAATCTGCTCCACCAGCCTCTTTTGCAGCACGTTCAAAAACATCTATAAATGTTGATCCAATTATTTTTCTTTTTTCTTCTGGGTCCGTAACACCTTTAAGGTTTTCGAAAAACTCGTCTGCTGCATCTACAATTATTAAACGTAAATTATATTTTTCTCTAAATAATGCTACAACCTCATTTACTTCTCCATGCCTCAAAAGCCCTGAGTCTACAAATACACAGGTTAATTGATCACCTACAGCTTCGTTCAATAAAGCAGCAACGACACTTGAGTCTACTCCGCCAGAAAGGCCACAAATTACATTGCCTTTACCAACTTGTTCCTGAATAGATACTTTCGCACGATCCTTAAACTCCGACATTGTCCAGTTTCCCGAACACTTAGCAATTCGTTGCACGAAATTTCGGATAATAGCAGCACCATCTGGCGTATGAATTACCTCTGGATGAAATTGGACACCATAGAATTTATTTTTTTCGTCTGCAGTGGCAGCATATGGAGCTCCATCAGAACATGCAACAACCGAAAAGCCAGGAGGTAAAGATGTAACTCGATCTCCATGGCTCATCCAAACAGTTTGCTTGCTCCCCACTTTCCAAACACCCTCAAACAATTCACAAGATGCAGTAATATCAATTAGAGCTCGACCAAACTCTCGCTCATCAGCATTCTCAACATTACCTCCCATTGCTTCACACATGATTTGTTGGCCATAGCAAATACCGAGAATTGGAATACCACTTTTAAATATTTCAGGTCTTGGCCTTGGTGCTTTTGATTGGGTTACTGAAGCAGGCCCACCTGATAAAATGACAGCAGAGGGGTTAAAAGAATTAATCTCCTCCATATCGGATGTATAGGGGCGTATCTCACAATACACCCCAGCCTCACGAACGCGCCTCGCTATTAATTGGGTAACCTGAGACCCAAAATCCAAAATTAGTACACGCTCTTCCATGCTGTGTCTCAGTTTTTTTTAAATTACAGCACCAATCATCTTGCTTAAACTACTATACACAAGATATCAGGGAGCTCTTGGTCATTAAATAAAGTATTCAAACTATGATTTGTTTACCAATTTGATTCTTCCTCAAGAAGCACTTGCTTATCAGCGTTTTCTTTATATCTTGCTATGGCCTTTTTTAACTTAGAAGTTTCCTTGCAAATATTTCCACAGATATTTTTAAGAGTCTTCAAGTGCTCCTGAGCTTTTTCTAAATTACCAATTAAAAGATAAGCCCGACCTATATATTCATTCGCCCCTTTATGTTTTGGGTTTATTGCAAGGGCTTTAGCATAATGATCAAAGGCTGGATCTAGTTGTCCTGATTTACGATAGGCGAATGCTAAAAAGTTCTGTGCATCAGCATTTTGAGAATCTGCTTTAACTGCTTCCTTCAAATGGCTTATAGCTTCGGACCAATCAGCATTATCTATAGCAGTTATGCCTTTTGCAAGGTTTGCTTCTTTGGGTGGACCATCATCCTGAGTAGTTCCTGCTGCATTAACATGTTCAGAAGAAAGTAGTATTGAACCAAATATTAAAGCTATTGCAAAACAAGTAGTCCAAAATGAATTCATTATAGCCTCCATAGAATTATAGGTATCCCAATATACACCTTTTTATGTGAATTTTATACGATAAATAACACACCTAAACAAAACATAATCTAATTGGGCTGCTGGTAATTTGGTGGCTCACGTTGGATTGTGACGTCGTGCACATGACTTTCTCTAAGCCCAGCACCAGATATTTTAATAAAATTACAATGATAGTGCATTGAATCAATTGTTGCACTTCCTGTATAACCCATAGCCGCTCTAAGCCCACCTACTAACTGATGAATGATTGCCGCTACTGGACCTTTGAACGGCACCCTTCCCTCAATACCCTCTGGAACTAGTTTTAAGGAATTATTTATCTCTTCCTGAAAATATCTATCCGCTGAACCACGGGCCATTGCACCAATAGATCCCATTCCACGATACAGCTTATATGAGCGTCCCTGATATAAAAAAACTTCCCCTGGGCTTTCTTCTGTCCCTGCTAAAAGTGAGCCAATCATTGCACAAGATGCACCTGCGGCTATTGCCTTTGCAAGGTCTCCTGAATACTTAATTCCTCCATCGGCTATAACAGGGATCTTATGTTTTTTAGCTACTGCAACACAATCAAATAGAGCTGTAAGCTGAGGAACACCTACACCAGCTACCACTCTTGTGGTGCATATAGAGCCTGGTCCAATACCAACTTTGATAGAATCTGCGCCAGCTTCTATCAAAGACTTTGCACCATCTGCTGTAGCGACATTCCCTGCAAGGATTTGTGCCTGATTATTATATTTTTTTATTTCTGCAACGATCTTAGAAACTCCGTCACTATGACCATGGGCAGTATCAACAACGACTAAATCACATCCTGCATCAATTAAAGCCTTAGCTCTTGATAAACCATTCTCACCTACACCTGTGGCTGCACTAACTCGTAATCGCCCATGTGTATCTTTACAAGCATTGGGAAACTTCTCTGCACGTTCAATGTCACGGACGGTAACCAAACCAACACATTTATAATTTGAATCAACTACTAATAATTTTTCTATTCTATGCTTGTGCAGAAGTGTTTTAGCATGATCTCTATCTGCACCTTCTAAAATGGTTACAAGATTATTACATGTCATCACTTCTCTTATAGGTTGAGTAAGATCTGTCACAAATCTCACATCCCTATTTGTCAGTATGCCAACTAGCTTTCCGTTGCCATCTTCAACTACAGGGATACCTGATATACCATGCTCCTCCTTTAGCCTTATTGCATCAATAACAGGCCTGTCAGGTGATATAGTAAGCGGATTTATAACCATTCCAGCTTCCGCTTTTTTAACTTTACGCACTTCATCAGCCTGAACAGAGATATCCATATTTTTATGAATAACACCTATGCCACCTGCTTGGGCAACAGCAATTGCTAGCCTGCTCTCAGTAACTGTGTCCATGGCGGCAGAAAGGATAGGGATCCCAAGTTGAATATTTTTCGTTACGTACGTAGCTGTATCTGCTTCTGCTGGCAACACCTTTGATGCAGCAGGCTCCAGAAGCACATCATCAAAAGTCAGTCCTTCTCGCATATTCATAATATCCTCCTGCTGAATATTGCCGCGCACTATACACCAAACTACAGCTTCGCCAAGCTATCATAAAAAATTAATGTCTCGGCTGCCGAAAACCTTTAGCAACAACATACTCTTCGGCAGAGCCCGAGCGGCTTGAAGGTGGTTTAGCATGCTTAACCCTATCAAATTGTGACTTAAGTTCATGTAAAAGGCTGGATTCTGTCCCACCTTTAAATACTTTTGTAACAAAAATACCTCCAGGCGCCAGTATTTGGGTTGCTATTTCTGCAGCAGCTTCAGCTAAGGTGATAACTCTTAAGTGGTCAGTCGAAGCATGGCCTGTAGATCGCGCTGCCATATCACTCAAAACCACGTCCGCAGGCCTTTTCTGTATGTCCATGATTTTATCAATTGTTTTGGCATCACTCACATCCAATTGCAAAAATGTTACCGAACCAATCGGATCTATAAATTGTGTATCAACTCCTATTACATTTCCTCGCCTGCCTACCTTTTGAGATGCTATCTGGCTCCACCCACCAGGAGCAGCACCAAGATCAACAACCGTATTACCCGACGCAAATATTTTAAATTTATCATCAAGTTCTATCAGCTTGAAAGCTGCTCTTGATCTATATCCATTTTCTTTAGCAGCAAGAACATATGGATCATTTAACTGTCGTTGTAACCAGCGTATGGATGATTGAGGTCTGCCACCTCCTCTGACTAAAACAGACTTTCTTCTGCGACCTCCAGAAGCACTTATTGATCGTCCTGTATTTCTCCCCTTTGGTTTTTCTCCTCGACTCAAATCAACTCTCCCTCATTGTGCAATAATTCATATAAGACACCTTCTCTAAGGCCTCTATCAGCAGCAACAAGCTTATTAACCGATAAGCTTGAAACTACTCCCATAAGAATTGCACAACCGGCTAAAAGTATGTCACCTCTACCTTTTCCTACACAAGGTAATGTAGAGAGATCTTGATAATTCATTTTTAATAATCGTTGGATAGTTTCCCTTACCTCATTAAAGGGAATACTTAAACCATCAACCCTGTCATGGTTAAATTGCTTTAACCCAAGAAATATGCTAGCTATTGTAGTAGCAGTTCCTGACGTGCCAATTACCTGAATTTCAGAGCCCTCTGAAAGTTTGTTGACAGCATTTTCTATAATAAATTCATGTGCTGCATTAGATGATTCTTCTACCATTTTATTAAAAGAAAATAATTCACCACTGTATCTTTCTGTCAGTGTAACTACTCCTATATCTAGAGAGATCCATGATTTAAGGTTTAAAGAGCTTGGATCTACCCATAATAATTCTGTACTTCCTCCACCAATATCAATAATTAATGTATTTATGTGAGACTTGCTAACCAAAGATCTACAACTAAGATAAGCCAATCGAGCTTCTTCTTGCGGACTTATCACCTCAATCTTGATACCAGTAGAATTTTCTACACACCTAAGAAATTTCTTAACGTTTGAAGCACGACGGCATGCAGCTGTGGCTACTGCTCTTAAATTCTTTACAGAGTGAGATTCTAATCGTTGCACACAAACTTTTAAAACTGAGATTGTACGCTCTATAGCTTTATCGGATAAAAGTCCAGTACTATCAAGACCATCACCAAGCCTTACAATTCTTGAGAATGAGTCAATTTTCAAAAATCCAGAATCAACCTTTTGGCCAATTAACATTCGACAATTATTTGTTCCAATGTCTATGGCTCCGTATAGATTATTTGAATAACAGTTGTTTTGATTAATAAGCATAGCAACAACTAACTTCATCTTTTATAAATATCAACATCTGGTTACTAAGCTATTTATAATGAAAGTTAACAGATAGTGCACTAGTTCAATACTATTTTTGGCTGGTAAAGTGTTGACTTCTCTTAATCAGCACCGTATTTCGCATGTATCCATTTTTGACTGGGGGATCGTCTAATGGTAGGACAATTGACTCTGACTCAATAAATCTAGGTTCGAACCCTAGTCCCCCAACCAAAACATAACCCTAGGAAAGAAATCGCTTCACAAAATGTTTGGAATGATAAATTGCTGAAAAATTTAAAATACCAGAATAATTGTTTGCCAAAACAAAAATGAAACAATGTTGGATCATCAGTGAAGGTGCTGCCGGAATGGAAAATCAGGCACTTGGGCTTACAAATGCACTTGGGATAAAACCCATTTGTATTCGAATACCAAAGCCACCCTTACACAATTTAATACCCCCGCATCTACAATTTCGAGATCAACTGATTAGGATATTAAAAGAGCATGCTCCAAAAGAAATTTCCAACGTCAAAGATCCCTCTATTGTTATCAGCTGTGGGCATAAATCTGTGGCTTACTCTATAGCCTTACGAAGGAAAGCTCGAGGAGAAACACATACTATCCACATTCAAAACCCAAGAGTAAACTTGAGATTTTTTGATCTGATAATTGCCCCAAAACATGATAAAATTAAAGGTAAAAATGTTATTACAACTAATGGGGCTATTCACAATATTACAAAGCCAAAACTTGATATAGCAAAGAAACAATTTTCTAACGCGTTTAACCCTCTAGAAAAACCCATAATTCTAGCACTGATTGGAGGATCATCTAAAAGATTTGTTTTTGATGTCCAAGCCGCAAAAAAAATTGGAAAAGAACTTAGAAGTATCACGTTAAAAAAAAGAGGGAGCTTAATAGCTACTACATCAAGGCGGACAAGCAAAGGCGTACAAGAAGTCCTTAAAAATGAACTAAGAGGGGTTCCAGGCTCAATCTGGACTGGGGAAGGTAAAAACCCATTCCTAGGGTATTTGGCTCATGCTGATTATATCTTAGTTACTTGCGATTCCATCACCATGACTTCAGAAGCCGTGGCAACGGGTAAACCTGTCTATATCCTTAATTTAGAAGGGCGCGGATCCGCAAGGTTTAAGGAATTTCATGCTACGTTTTCAGAAGCTGGGTATATAAGGTGGTATAAGGGTGATCTTAGCGACTGGAACTATGTTATCCCTACTGAAACAGAGCTTGCAGCTGAAAAAACAAAAAATTTTCTTGGACATAAACTACTTGACTTGCAACAAGGCCTTTAGCTTCTTAAAGTATAAACAAGATTCGATTTTATCTATTCAGATTTATAAGAATGCATAATACCCACCGTACAAAAGTTCTAATCATTGGATCAGGCCCAGCAGGTTATACAGCGGCAATCTATGCCGCTAGGGCAAACCTTGAACCAATTCTAGTTCAAGGTCTAGAACCAGGAGGACAACTTACAATTACTACAGATGTAGAAAATTACCCAGGTTTTTCAGATGTAATTCAGGGACCATGGTTGATGGATCAAATGCGCGAACAAGCTGAAAAAGTTGGAACAAAGCTCGTTTCAGACCTCATACAGAGTGTAGATTTTTCAAAGAGACCCTTTAATTGTATTGCTGACTCCGGAGACTTATTTATTGGTGAAACTATTATTATCTGTACTGGAGCCCAAGCAAAATGGTTGGGCATTTCAACTGAGAAAAAGTATATGGGTTTTGGTGTTTCTGCGTGTGCAACGTGTGATGGCTTTTTCTACAAGGATAAAAATGTAGCAGTAATAGGGGGTGGCAATACCGCAGTTGAGGAAGCTTTATATCTCACAAATCACGCAAAAAAAGTCACCTTAATTCATCGAAGGAATAGCCTTAAGGCAGAAAAAATTCTTCAGGATAGATTATTTGCAAACAATAAGATCGAAATCGTTTGGAATCACATTTTAGAAGAAATAAAAGGTAAAAAGCAGCCAAAAAGTGTTAACAGTATCCTGATAAAATCAACAGAAACTGGTAAAATTCAGGATTTAAATATTGAAGGAGTATTTATTGCTATCGGGCATAGACCCAACACAGATATTTTTCGTGGCCATCTAGAAATGGACGATGAAGGCTATATATTAACTTCACCCGATAGTACTGCTACAAGCGTCCCTGGTATTTTTGCTGCAGGTGATGTCCAAGATAAAATTTATCGCCAAGCAGTTACAGCAGCTGGTACTGGTTGCATGAGTGCTCTAGAAGCAGAAAAATTTTATTCAGGCTAGTATAAAATTATTACCTGAAAAGTAGACTTAGATAAGGTCAACAAACTTCATGGACTGGAACAAAATAAAAATTTTCCGTGCCGTTGCTATAGCTGGCAGTTTTACTGCTGCTGGAAAAGATTTAAATCTTAGCCAATCTTCAGTAAGTCGCCAAATTTTAAGTCTTGAAGAACAACTTGGAATAACTTTATTTCATCGTCACTCACGTGGTCTTGCACTAACTGAACAAGGAGAACTTTTGTTTGAAACTGCACAAGATGTCTTTTCAAAAGTTTCTTTAACAAAATCAGCGATTAAGGAAGGTAGAGATCGTCCACGTGGCCAACTTGTTGTAACCGCGACAGTTACATTTGCATCTATATGGCTTGCCCCCAGATTAAGGGATTTTCGAATTGCATATCCAGAAATCGATCTAACTTTGTTAGCCAGTGATACACCCCTTGACCTTAGTATGGGGGAAGCAGACGTTGCTGTTCGTATTGGGCCTCTTCGTCAGCCAGATCTTATTCAACGACACCTGATGAAGTTCAATCATCATATTTATGCCTCCCCAAG
Organism: Rhodospirillaceae bacterium; assembly: GCA_002728135.1. GTDB lineage: Bacteria > Pseudomonadota > Alphaproteobacteria > UBA828 > UBA828. Next base: position 238,684 of record PBVE01000023.1, on the reverse strand, counting down.
GTATATTGAAGAATATGGTCCTATCAGTTCAGTTGAAGAACTAAAGAAACACCAGATTATAGTTTATAATAGAGGGCCCCTTACTCCTCTTATTGACCCTTTTTGGATTCTACAACTTGATGAAAAAAATTCTTATATTCCAAGAGCAGCTTTAGAAGTTAATAATATATACTGTATGGTTCAAGCTGTTGAGAGCGGATTAGGTATTGCTGGGCTACCGGATTATTCTGTTCATGATCATGCTAGAATCACAAGAATTCTGCCAAATGTTCAAGGGCCAAGTATAGACACATATTTTGTCTACCCTGAAGAGCTGAGGCATTCAAAACGTATAGATGTTTTTCGTGATTTTTTATTAAAGCAATTATCAGATTGGGAATATTAGTATTTTATAGCAATTATCCCAGTGATTAGGTACAGCATAAATTTTATTACTCAATGTTTAAGATTGATATGCATTTAATGCATATCAGGGATCTCAAATTTCGTGTAGAAAAATTCTAATAAATTATTATGTTCTCCACAATATCGTTAAATATTACAAATATTCTAATATTTGGACGGTTTAGCGTCAGTCTCCCTCGACTTACGCCCCTCTGGATTAATAATATTTAAATTCAGAGGGATAAGGGGTAATTTGACACTGCCCCATATTCTAGATGCCTCCCTATCTAGCTGGGGCCAAACGAACCCTCGTTTGGCCCCTCTGATTTCAAAATGCTGATCAAGTTTTCCATTTGAGTAAATGTGGTTGCACCTGCCATACGCATGGCAGAGACGTCACCTTTTATATATGATGAATTACTCTCAGGGATATAAGCTAGAACATGCATACCTGCTGTTATTGCAGCAGATACTCCAGCTAAACTATCTTCTATTACTATTATTTCATGTTGCTCAGCATTCATTTTTTTTGCTGCATACAAAAATAAATCTGGACTTGGTTTTCCTTGTTTTACTTGTTCAGCAGAAAACACAGCACCTGAAAAATACTTCAACAAACCAGTAACACTGAGACTTAATTTAATTTTTTCTAAGTCTGAATTTGATGCAACACAAATTGGATTATCTATACTTTCAAGTACATTCCTTATACCTTCAACAGGTTTAAGCTGCCGATCAAATGCATGCATTGTTTTGTAATGGTATTGAATTAAAAAATTATCACCTAAGTCTACACTATAATTGTTTTTCACCCATTGAACTACTGCATCCATTGTAAAACCATGAAACTCTCTTTGACAAATTCTCGGCTTCATTGTGATGCCTCTATCGCCCAGCAAAGATGAAATTACTTCTGCTGCTATTGGCTCGCTATCAACTAACACTCCATCACAATCAAATATGATGAGAGGTTTTCTTGTAGGAAGGAGTTTATTTGAATAAAGATTCACTCTCCCTACCTCTATATAGTCCTGAAACAAATTCAGCATAACCATTATATAATTTGGTGGTTCGAATCTCCTTTCCATTTGGACCTAGAAACTCTTCTGTTGACTGAGACCATCTTGCATGTGGAACAGCTCCTGCTACATTTGCCCAGAAACCGTATTCATTTCCTGCAATACTCTCCCAGAAAGATATTGGCCTTTCAGCAGAGAAAGTAAATTTAGTTATTGCCTTGATATGCTTAAACCCATATTTCCAAGGTACAGCAAGACGAAGTGGGGCTCCATTTTGTTTTGGTATAGGCTTTCCATAATAACCTGTAGCAATAAAAGCCAAATCATGTGCAGCTTCATCAATAGCTAAACCTTCTAAATAAGGCCACGGATACCAAAATTGTCTCTGGCCAAGTGCTAAGTCAAGATTCATAAAGCTTTCCATTATAAGATATTTTGCAGAACCTAAGGGTGCTGCATAATCCAATAAATTACGCAGAGGAAAACCACTATAGGGAATAGCAATTGACCAACGTTCGACACATCTGTGACGATATAAACGTTCTTCAAGAGGCATCATACGAATTAAATCGTCTACATCTAAGAGTTTTTCTTTTTCGACTAGGCCATTAATTAATATTTGCCAAGGATGAACAGTTAATTTCTGTGCAAGAGGCCAAATTTTTTTGTGAGAGCCAAACTCATAATAATTATTATATTTTGTAGCAATTTCTTCGGGGGTTATTGGCCTATCAATTTTATATTTACTATTTCTTGGAACAGGGTAAAACTTAGTTCCCTCTCTATAGGATGCGTTTGCTACCCCTGATTTCATTCCATAATGTGGTATTATTGAGCTGGTTAAAAGTGCACCAGAATACCCTAAATTCTTTAATATAGAACGCCGGCTATAGAAAATATCCTGCGGTGTAGCTTCGCGTTCAGGAATTTCCCAATTTTTTCTTATGCGTATTAGCAAGCATTCAATCCAGTGAATTTAACAAATAGTTAATATGTTTATCACTCAAGGTTACTTACCGCCTGTTGTATCCGCTCACAGGCTTCCTTAAGTGTTTCCATTGAAGATGCATAAGAAATACGAAAATACGGATCCATACCGAATGCGGCTCCATGCACAACTGCAACACCACCCGAATCAAGCAGATATTTTGCAAAATCCTCAGATGAAGTGATGATGTCACCAGAAGGGGTTTTTTTATTAACTAAGCCCTTACAGCTTGGGTATACGTAAAAAGCACCTTTGGGTTTCTGGCAAGTTATACCAGGTGTTTTGTTAAGCATAGCAACTACCATATCTCTTCGATCTTGAAACTCTAATCTGCGTTTTTCTATAAAATCCTGTGGACCCTTAAGTGCTTGAATAGCAGCGATTTGACACATAGATGCAGGGTTAGAAGTTGACTGTGATTGAATTTTTGCCATCGCCTTAATAAGAGCCTTATCTCCACCAGCATATCCTATTCTCCATCCAGTCATTGCATATGATTTAGAAACTCCATTAACTGTCAGCACCCTATCAAAAATATTTGGTTCTACAGCTGCAAGTGTTGTGAACTTAAAATTATCATATATAAGATGCTCATAAATATCATCTGACATAATGTGTACATGGGAGTGCTTAAATATAACTTTAGCTATATCTGCCAAATCTTCAGATGAATAAGCAGCTCCAGTTGGGTTACTAGGAGAATTAAAAATTATCCATTTAGTATTGGGAGTTATCGCTGACTCTAGACTATTTGGTGAGAGTTTAAAGCCATTTTCCTCTTCAGTTTGAATGATAACTGGCTTACCCTCAGCCAATGTAACCATATCAGGATAAGAAACCCAGTATGGTGCGGGAATAATTACCTCATCACCCGGGTTAAGGGTAGCTAGTAATGCATTAAAAATAACATGCTTTGCACCTACGCCAACATTTATTTGGTCTATTGAGTAGCTCAAATTATTTTCACGCTTAAATTTTTCAACTATAGCTTCACGCAAATCTTGCAAACCATCTACTTTTGTATATTTTGTCCAACCATTGCGGATTGCAGAAATACCAGCATCCTTGATATTTTCTGGAGTATCAAAATCTGGCTCTCCAGCCCCTAAGCCAATTACATCTATACCAGATGCTTTTAATTCAGTTGCCTTGGCAGTGATTGCCATAGTAGCAGAAGGTTTAATACGTTCTAAACGCTTAGATAAAAAAGACATGTCTGTATTCACTAATTTATAAATTTTTTAAATTTGATTTAACTTAATCCAAAAATGTGTTCAAGAAAATCTTGGATAAAAATTTTTAACTTCAAAATCAAATAATATATCAACGTTGTGTTAAAATGGCTTTAATTATAAATATACATAACTTATATCCAAAAAATGTCGACAAATAATCTAGTATCATTAGATAGAGAAATTAGTAAGCTTTCTCAGGAAAAATTTAGAGTTTTTTCTGATTTTGCACCTGCTGGTGATCAACCCAAAGCAATAAAAGAACTGACCTCGGGCCTTTATAAAGGAGCCCATAACAAAGTTCTTCTGGGTGTTACAGGCTCTGGAAAAACATTTACTATGGCTAATGTGATAGAAAATCTACAAAGGCCAACCCTTATTCTCGCACCTAATAAAACTCTTGCCGCACAGCTTTTTGGCGAAATGAGAAGCTTCTTCCCAAATAATGCCGTCGAATATTTTGTTTCTTATTACGACTATTATCAGCCTGAAGCGTATGTGCCACGCACAGACACTTATATTGAAAAAGATGCATCAATAAATGAACAAATTGACCGCATGAGACATTCTGCCACTAGAGCTCTTATTGAACGAAGAGACGTAATAGTCGTTGCCTCTGTATCTTGTATCTTTGGTATAGGTTCTCTCGAAACTTATTCATTGATGACAATTTATATAAATAAAAAAGAAAACTTAAAACAAGAAAAACTAGTTCGTAAACTAGTTGAATTACAATATCGCAGGAATCAAGGCCCACTAGAAAGAGGAGATTTCCGTGTGATGGGAGATATTATAGAGATCTTTCCAGCTCACTCAGAAGACAGAGCTTGGCGTATTTCAATGTTTGGTGACGAAGTAGAAGAAATTTCTGAATTTGATCCCTTAACAGGACAGAAAACAGAAGATCTAAATGACATAAAAATATATCCAAACAGTCACTACGTAACTCCTCGTCCAACTATTCAACAAGCAATAAAAGAAATCAAGAAAGAGCTTAATGAAACACTAAAAGTCTTAAATTCAAAAAATAAATTATTGGAGTCTCAACGTCTCGAAGAAAGAACAACTTTTGATATAGAAATGATGAATACTACCGGAAGTTGTGCTGGCATTGAAAACTACTCGCGTTATCTCACTGGTCGGTTACCTGGTCAACCACCACCTACTTTATTCGAATATCTCCCAAATGATGGATTATTAATCGTTGATGAAAGTCATGTTGCTGTTCCCCAGCTAAGAGGAATGTATAGAGGAGATTTTAAACGCAAATCAACTTTGGCAGAGTTTGGGTTTCGTTTACCATCATGCGTGGACAATAGACCCCTTAAGTTTGAAGAATGGGATCAAATGCGTCCACAGACAATTTTCGTTTCTGCCACTCCTGGTGATTGGGAGCTGGGACTTACAGATGGAGTTTTTACTGAACAACTTATACGTCCAACTGGCTTGGTAGATCCGTTGTGTATTTTGAGACCTGTTGAAAATCAAGTCGATGATTTGATTGCTGAATGTATGGAAGCTGCATCGACAAATCACCGAGTTTTAGTTACCACCCTTACTAAGCGGATGGCAGAAGACTTAACTGAATACATGCACGAGTCTGGAATAAATGTAAGATATATGCATTCTGACGTAGACACGCTGGAACGTATTGAAATAATCAGAGATTTACGTCTTGGTGTTTTTGACGTGTTAATTGGCATCAATTTACTGCGTGAAGGTTTAGATATTCCAGAATGTAACACAGTTGCCATACTTGACGCTGACAAAGAGGGGTTTCTTAGATCTCGCACCTCATTAATACAAACAATAGGCCGTGCGGCACGAAATATAAACGGAAAAGTCCTTTTATATGCCGATAAATTAACAGGCTCTCTAGAGGCAGCAATCGATGAAACAGAACGTCGACGCAATAAACAAAGGACTTACAATAGCGAAAACAATATTAAACCTGAGACAATTCGTAAATCCGTGGAAGATATATTAAAAGATGCATATGAAGTTGATAGTGATAAATCAACTGTAAAGGCTGAAGATGAATATATTGGGGGCAACTTGGATTCTCATATTAAAAGCCTCGAAAGAAAAATGAAAAATGCTGCGGCAGAGTTGGAATTTGAAAATGCTGCACAAATAAGAGACGAAATACGAAAACTTCAAGAGAAAGATCTTGGTTTTATTCAACAGACTGATATTAAATCAAATTTAAGACCACTTGGACGAAGTCGCTCTGGAGTTCCTGGGACACGTGCTAAAAAAAACAAAACATCAAAGAGAAAGAAAAATAAAATCTAGTTATATCCTTATATGCAAAAAAAAATGGTATTTATAAACAATGACTAATCATCCAAAGATAGTATTAATAACAGGAGCAGCTGTCAGAATTGGTAAATGGATAGCCGAATCAATGGCAAGTGATGGGTGGTCTGTTGCTCTTCATTGCAATACAAATTATAAGGCAGCCGAGAATTTAGCTGAGAAGATTAGAGGACAAGGGGGTATAGCTGAAGTATTCCGTGCTAACCTTGCATGTGAAGATGATGTCGAAAAACTGATACCACAAGTTGTCCAATCAATGGCTCCAATTAGTTGCCTAATCAATAATGCCTCTACTTTTGAGTATGACTCATCAGAAAGTGCGACACGCTCTTCTTGGGATCTTCATATGGAAGTTAACTTAAGAGCACCTTTCGTTCTCTCACAAAATTTCTCAAAGATATCTAATAGAACTACCCAAGGAATAATTATAAATATCTTGGATCAACGGGTTTGGAACATTACCCCTCACTATATCACTTATACACTTAGTAAGTCTGGACTCTGGGTGTTAACACAAAGCCTTGCACTCGATCTTGCACCGCATATTCGAGTAAACGCTATTGGACCAGGGCCAGTGCTGCCTAATCAACGCCAAACCAATTATGACTTTAATAAACAATGGGAAAATACACCTTTAAAAAGGCAGATTTCCAGTGAAGAAATAACAAATACAGTTAAATATATTTTAAATACACCATCCCTGACAGGGCAAATGTTAGCTATTGACAGTGGACAACATCTTGGATGGTCAATGCCAGCAACATCGGAGTTAGTTGAATGAATAACTTTAGAGATAATACATCTCTAGATTTAAACTATGGACAAATTATCATTAAAAATTTAATTGTTCCTTGGTCTATTGGTGTATTTTCATATGAAAAAAATAAACCTCAAAGGGTAAGAATAAATCTAACTTTAAAGACAAATTGGGAAGTGAATAATCTACAAGATAAAATTGAAAAAGTTGTAAGCTATTCCGATATTGTAGAAGGAATAAAGTCTTTATCAGTTAATGGACATATTAATTTAGTTGAAACACTTGCAAAAAATATTGCTGATTTATGTCTAGATGACGCACGAATCTATAAGGTTTGTATAACTATCGAAAAGCTTGATGTTTATGAAAATGTTGAAAGTGTTGGCATACAAGCCGAGTTCTCTAGAAAATATTAAATTAAACAATAAAAGATAATTAAAAGGTTCACATCACAATATAAATATTGCTATAGGGTAAATATAATCTTTCATAAGCCAAAAATCTGAAGGGATAAACTATTATGGTTGCAGATCAACACGTAAAACCTCTTAGCGATATCGAAATTGCTCGGAATGCTCAAAAAAAACCCATTCAGGAAATAGCATCAAAAAAACTTGGCATTGATACTTCAAATTTAATTCCTTATGGCCATGATAAGGCTAAAGTTTCACTCAAATATATAGATAGTCTCAGTGAAAACCCTGAGGGTAAACTTATACTTGTTACTGCAATCAGCCCGACCCCAGCAGGCGAAGGTAAAACTACAACTACAGTTGGTTTAGGCGATGGCCTGAATCGTATAGGTAAAAAATCAATTATTTGTTTGCGTGAACCCAGTCTTGGACCATGCTTCGGAATGAAAGGGGGAGCAGCAGGTGGGGGATATGCCCAAGTTGTTCCAATGGAAGATATAAACCTCCATTTCACTGGGGATTTCCATGCAATAGGAGTTGCAAATAACCTTTTAGCTGCTTTAGTTGACAACCATATATATTGGGGAAATTCTGCTGGTATTGACCCAAGACGCGTCACTTGGAGGCGTGTAGTTGATATGAATGATAGAGCCCTTCGTTCTATTGTTTCATCCCTTGGAGGAGTTGCAAACGGATTTCCGCGAGAGGACGGATTCGACATAACTGTAGCTTCAGAAGTTATGGCAATTTTTTGCCTTGCCCAAAACCTTGATGATCTCAAAAGCCGATTGGGAAACATAGTTGTTGGTTATACAAGAGACAGACAACCAGTTCGTGCATCTTCAATAAATGCCGAGGGTGCCATGACAACTCTTCTCAAAGACGCTCTACAACCAAATTTAGTTCAAACCCTAGAAAATAACCCAGCATTTGTTCATGGTGGTCCTTTTGCAAATATAGCACATGGCTGCAACTCAGTACTTGCCACAAAAACTGCCCTAAAACTAGCTGATTATGTTGTAACTGAGGCTGGATTTGGTGCTGATTTAGGAGCAGAAAAATTCTTTGATATAAAATGTAGAAAAGCAGGTCTTTCTCCAGACTGTGCGGTAATTGTAGCAACAATTCGAGCACTCAAAATGCACGGAGGCGTGGCAAAAAATGATCTTGGATCAGAAAATGTTGATGCAGTTAAAAATGGCATGAAAAATCTCCAACGACATATTGAAAATGTTGCTAAATTTGGAGTGCCAGTTGTAGTTGCTATAAATCGATTTTCTGCAGATACAGATAGTGAGAGAAATGTAGTAATTGATGGCTGTAAGGCTTTAAATATAGAAGCTATAGAATGCGATCACTGGGCTCTCGGCAGTGAAGGTACAGAAGAACTTGCATCTAAAGTTGCTGAAATTGCAGATTCAGGTAAAAGTGATTTTAATGTTCTCTATGATGATAACAAGAGCCTCTGGGAAAAAATCAATATAGTTGCAAAAAGTATTTATCATGCAAATGAGGTAACCGCTGACAGTAAAGTACAAAAACAACTCAATGACATTGAAGGCCAAGGTTTTGGTAAGTTACCTATATGCATAGCAAAAACACAATATAGTTTTTCAACTAACCCTGACTTAAAAGGTGCCCCCTCAAATCATACTGTACCCGTAAGGGAAGTTAGATTGTCAAGTGGTGCCGAATTTCTTGTTGTAATCTGCGGGGAAATTATGACCATGCCAGGCTTACCTAGAGTGCCTGCAGCAAATTCAATAAGTGTTGATAAATCAAATAATATCGTTGGGTTATTTTAAAGTCATTATAATCTCAATCACGGGAGTACTTTTCTGACGCGAAACTCAGAAAAAAGACTAAGAAACATCTCCTCTGTATCTACTATCTCAGTAAACCCCCTATCTATTCGCTTGGCATCAGACATTAATACATCCCAACTTGTATCCATATTGAAGTCAAAGTATGGCCAACCTGCTGTCTTGTCGTAAGGGAGCCTTAAAAGATTGTTTTTCTCAACTATTTGCTCCCAAATTCTTCCTTTATCAGGCATGACGTCAGATGATATAATACGCTGCGGTTGTCCAACCTCCATACCAAAATGAGCAGCCCAATCTGACCATACGTTAATATATCTGAAACCATCTCCATTTGTGATATTAAATATCTCATTTCCTGCATTTTGACTTGTTGCAGCCCACACAGTCATTCGAGCCAATAATCCAGAATCCGTAACCTGATTAATTGCTTCAAAGCCACCTATCTCACCAGGATATTTCAATGGCATTCCGAGCTCTTTAGAAATAGCCGCATATACACCAAAACACATTATTAAATTCATTGGATTTCCAACAGCAAAACCACAAACTGCCTCTGGCCTCAAAACAGACCATGTCCAATTTTTCCCTTTTTGAAATTCGATCAAAAAATCTTCTTGGTCATAGTAAAAATTTGGTGGCATATGGCGAGAGTCACTCTCAAAGGCGGGTGTTTTAAACGGACCTAACTGACGTCCATATGCCTTGCTACCCTCCTGTAGAACTACAAGCTGCAAATCTTTAGAAATATTAGATATGGCCTCAACGGGATTTGCAACAAGTAGTTTATTTGGCTCCGTATTTGTAGCATCTATACCTCCATGTAATGCACAACAGAATACGTGAGTAATATCACTTAGAGATGAAAATTTATTTTCAGTTTGTTTCATATCAAGTAAATCGCATGATATGTATTTAGCTTTTTTTGCCATTTCTTGATCTGGTTCACGCCTCGAAACAGCAGTAATGTCCCAATCTTCAAGGGTGGAAAGATGATTGATCAAGTTGCGGCCAATTACACCCAACCCCCCGATAACCAGAGCTTTATTTTTTGCCATATCTCTTCCTCCCTTTAATTAAATTATTCTTAAGTCTAATAAAATTGGTCATAACGGATATTTTCTATTGGGACTTGACGTTCTATGATCAAACCTCTACGCAAACTTTCTATCATCTGTGGTGGGCCAGCCATATAATAATCAAAACTTTTATAAACTTCTTTGCCCTCAAAACTCTCAAATAAAAATTTGTCCAGCATACCCTTATTGCCTGTCCAGCTTGATTCTGGTTCAGAAACAATATTACTGTATATAATTTCTGCAGAGGAACGAATGGTATCTACCACATAATCTTTATGTATAATATCTCTTGATGTTCGGCATCCATAATAAAGCCTCAAGGAAGACTGTGCTAAGGTTTTTTTGTAATATCCAGAGGCAATAGATAGCATTGCGCCAATACCAGCCCCTCCAGCCAAACAAATAATGGGGCGTTCACTATTGATCCTGAGCCATGCATGGCCATAAGGTCCATCGATAATAATTTGATCTCCTATGGCTGCTCTATCAAAAAACCAAAATGTTCCCTTGCCGCCTTTCACTCGTTTTACAATAAAACACCAATAACCATCTGAATTAACCATATTACTCATCGATAAAGCACGTACACCTTCTACACCCGGCAAATTTAATAAAGCATACTGACCGGGTAAAAATTTTGGCGGTGTATATGAAAAAAACTTAAATTCTGCCATATCATGAGTCAGGTGCGTAATCTTGACTAATTTGGCAGCAAACTTTTTTGGAGGATCAATTTCTTTGTCAACAGAGTTTGTTCTAATTTTAATCCTACAATCGCTAGTTGGCCTAGTCTGACAACCTAGCATCCGTTGTTTCTTCTTATCTCTTGGATTAATAGCAGGAGCATCTAGCCAGAGTTGCTCAACTGTGCCTGATAAAAGCTGATATCGGCACATTCCACATGATCCTACGTTACATTCATAAGGAAACCCTAAACCCTCACGAAGAGCAGCACGAAGAAGAGTATCGTCTTGATCACATAAATAACTTGATTCTTCTGTTTCAATAGTAATTCGAGGCATTACAGGAGCTCATTTCATCGTTAAAGCCCTATTGATTGCCGCCATTCTTTAACAGCAATTTTAGCTTCAGAGGATGCTTCAGGACTATCAGGTAAACCATCACAATAGAGCTCAATGGCCGAATCTCCTAATGGTTCCCATTTTTTTATCCACTCCTCAAGGATAGTTCTATTACCTTCTATATTAAGTGCAAATTCTACTAATGCCTTGGTCCATCTTCTAGATCTTTCACTATCCAGCATCTGAGCATCATTTAGTAAAGCCAATAACATATCTCCGTTACGCCTAGATGCTTTCCCCAGCTGACGAATAAATGCTTCATCTATAGCTGGCTTAGCTATTAAATTAAGGGCTACAAAATGCTCTGCCCAATCATAAGTAACGAGCGTACGTTCCATTAACTTCCGAAAGCCCTGCCAAGAAGGATCCTTTTCCCAACGATTTCTTTCTTGCCCACCAAAATCAAGATTCGCAAATGACTTTTGCAGTTCTTTTGTTCTGTAGGAGATACGGGATATCCAACGCAATTGATCTGCAGCCTGTAACATTGCACAATTCTCTATCGTGCTAGCAGGCACCATTTGTACTAGATACGCTGAGCCCATTTGCATAGTATGTATGAGATATCTAGCTGGTGTATAAGATTTTGCTAAACATTCTAACCAATCTTTCCCATACCCAGTATCATGCTCGTTTCGGTTATGCTCATCAAGCAATCCATCAACATAGGTTTCTTGGCCATCCTGCTTAATATTATAAGTTCTGTATACTAATTCATCTGGGTCACGAAAAGCATCCCAATCTTCATGTTTTAATGGACTTTGATTTCGATATTTAAGGTACCATTTATTCATATCTATATTTGGAGATAATGCCCATGGCATGTCACCGTCAGTACTCCAAAGGAGATTAGTCGAAACAATCTCATACTCGCTTGGCCTTCTACGTTGACCTGCCAAGTGACTCCATGTTTTTAATGGTTTCAATTCATTTGAATCATTTGCCAAATGTAAGCCTCCTTTTTAAGTCCTTTTATTTCAGAGACTTCGCTCCAAAAAAAACCTTATCTGATTATCCGTAGTTTCTACACGGCCGGAGAAGGACGTAAGATCAAGTTCGAGCTCAGTAATTGAAAAAGGGCGGCCCATATATTTGCTGAGAGTTTCCTTACGAATGATACATTCACCTTCTGTCTCAATTCTTACATATGATACTTTATCGTCAATCACAAATTTTCTACCTGGATTATCTTCTTGAATTGCTTCTATAACAGCATCAGCCACTTCACCTGTTCGTAAAACTGGCCCTACAGAATTACTACGCTCATTATCAGTCACAAAGTTCTCCTAACTTTGATTTAAGCTAATGTGAATTTAGGCTCTATCCCTTTTGTATCAACAAAAATATCTTCACCATCAACACGTACTGGGTATTTTGCTACTTCGGCATGGGTGGGATTGATTCCTTCTCCACTTGATACATCAAACTGCCATAGATGCATACTACACGTTAAAACCTTTCCCTCAAGACTACCATTTACCAACTCTACTTCTTGATGCGGACAAATAGACTGAATGGCATGTATGCTCCCATCATCCAAATGAATCAACAATACTTCTGTACCGCTTACCTCGAAGTTCTCCATTTCCCCTTGCCAGAGATCATCAAGACTACATACTCTCTCGAATGCCATGATAATTAACTTTCAGGATCAGAAAAATATACATCTACACAATCATACATAATTAAACCTGCTTCACCGACAGTTATATCCCCTCTTAATGGTGGCTGATCGTCAGTATCAGAGGTTTTTCTGACCCTAAGAACCTTTCCAGGTTGGTCCTTAACATGAATACCTATAGAGTGAGAAGCACAATTCATAGCTAATTGCGTGATTGTCTCTCCCACATCTGTTTCTACAACTTTAACATGGCAGTCATATTGGAAACGTGAAAGAATCGGAAATTTATCCATTCTTAAATCTTACTCGGCTGCAGCAGATCTAAAACCTTCGATCCACTGATAATTGTAACCATCCCGACCACCTTCGCTTACAACACCTATTCCCATATACTTCAAAACTCCATCGAGATCAGGTGGTTGAATTTCACCAGAATACATTCTGTCAACAATTGTCTCGTGATCCTTATATCTATTTGGGTCTGTAGTGAAGATCCACCTACAAGGTTCAGTACAAAAATTGTATCGCCTACCTTCATGTTCAAACTGATATGGACGAGCTTTCCAAGCCTTCCCAGGACGATTCGAAATAGGGATTTGACACATGTTACAAATAATCGGGACACATTCAGGATGAGTTTTTTCCTCCCGATCAGCTAGAAGATTTTCTGTTATTACATCCCAGTATGTTCCATAGCTATCATTCCATCCTGGGTATTTTTTCTCCAACCATTGGCGTTCTTTAGGGCCTACAGCTCCTGGCGGATTCCACCAAACTGTTGGTCTCCAAGACCATATACCACCTTGCTGACAATGATGATGATTTTCTATATCGTCAAGGAAATGCTGCCAATACCATGGCTTTGCTAAACCTAAATCCTCTACTTGCCTAACATACTGACGATTTACCCATTCATGCATAAATTCCTTGAAAGACATGTGACGTTGTTCGAGTGGAATATAATAATCCATCGGTATGCCAACTGAGACAGAAAAAAGTCTCCAAACGCGCCAAAAAGCAATATCTAATATTTTCTGAGCATCCTCTTTGTAACCGTTTCTAACCATAATTTCGATTGTAGGTGTACCTAGTTGGGCATGACGTGCTTCATCTGATTGAATACTTGTAATAAGATTTGAAAATGTGAAATCTCCCATATTAGCAGCATCTGTAGAAAGCCCAATCATTTGCAAGTTTGTTAAACCTGTTTCAAAGGCAAAAGATACCATCAAAGATCCTGTTACAGCATCCCTACACATCATTATATCGTCCATAGCATGACGACCGCCTATAACCGCCCAATTATTAGTGTGAGCTGCCTCATGAGCCCAATCATATTGCCTATCACGGTGAACTAATTCATGAGGAAAAAACAACTGCAACTGAGCGTGCCTCATTTCATCGAGCATACCAAAGGTAGCCATGTTACGCATAGATGGTGAAGGCCCAAATCTGACCATACGAGCCTGAAACTGGCATGCCTGATATTCAGTTAACGCTACTGTACCGTAATGAAGTTTGAGTACGCTTGCCCAACCTTCACAAGCCTGATCGTAAAAACGCGAACGAGATAATGCAGCTTTTACAGAATAAGCCGAGCCATCTTTTTCTCTCTGTGTTCTAACATATTCACGAAAAGATACCTTGTATGGCTCATCGAATGTTTCCCATTCATCTATAGGTATTTGATATGGGTCACTCATGGTAGGAGGAAACAAATTTTCCTGAGAAACATATGTAGGAGTCCAATTAGTATCACGTGCTATGTCGTACCACTCATTACGCTCTAATAAAGCCAATTAAACCTCCCTACTTAGTACTAGATTAAGTATGCTAGAAAAATAACTTACTAAAAATGGCATCAGCAAAATTATCTCTTTTTGGGATTATTTTTATATATTGAAACATGTTATAGTTAACGAGACAAATTTAAAAACATATCGATTTCATTATATAGTGATTATAAATTTATTTCTAGAAAACTAAATTGTATTATAGAAAAAGTGTTGACATTATTACGTATTCCTGCATTCCCCCAATATAAGTTTGCTCTTTAAAGAGGAATATTGTTCACAATACTACCTTCTTATTGTCTTCAGTAGACTAATTAAGCGTGAAATTTGTAATATTTTTATGTTTTACTTGCTTGCAATAAAAAAAACATTATATTTCAATAACTTATAAATTATGCCTAATTTTTAGGCACTTCGGTTTAAGGCTATGATTTCCAGTTACCTAAGGGCAACTTGCCCTACTTCCCCACAGGGTTATCCACAAGCTCAGTGGAAACCAAAATCTACCTTTCTAATACTTGTAAAGGTATCATGGAAGTATCTGATTCTACATGATTGATTACTAAATACTAGCACATTGACTGAGACCCTTCTTTGGGCAAATCTAGATAGGGCTAGTTCAACAGACCAATATTTAGGTTAATAAAAAAATACTTTAAGAGATACCAATTGAATCTATTGAATTTAGAAAATGGAATAAAAATTATTAAAGAAGCCAGGAAAACAACAGCTCATTCTCCTGGAGTTTACCGTATGATTAATTCTAATGAAGATGTTCTATATGTTGGCAAAGCAAAAAGCCTGACTAAGAGACTAGGTAGCTATACAAATACTAAGTCTTTACCATATAGATTATGTCGTATGGTAGCTTCAACTGTTAAAGTTGAAGTAATAATTACTGAAAGTGAGGTTGAAGCATTACTGCTTGAGAGTAGTTTAATTAAAACCCTGAAACCAAAATATAATATTGTTTTAAGAGATGATAAATCTTTTCCATATATTCTAATTACATCAAATCATAAATATCCTCGTATAATGAAGTTTCGAGGCTCAAGGTCAAAAAATGGAAAATACTTTGGGCCTTTTGCATCTGCATCTGCAGTTTCCCAAACGCTTAATACTCTTCATAGAGCTTTTCCTCTGAGATCTTGTTCTGATAGTATTTTTAAAAACCGTAATCGTCCTTGTTTAGAGTATCAAATTAAAAGATGTTCAGCACCATGTGTAGGTCGTATTTCATCAGAAGATTATGAAAAATTAGTTAAAGAAGCTGCTGATTTTCTCCGCGGTTCTTCGCAAGAGGCACAAAAAAGGCTTAGCAGACAAATGACTCAAGCTAGTGAAAATCTTGAATTTGAAACTGCTGCCTCATATAGAGATAGAATTAGAGCATTAGCACACATTCAGGCACAACAAATCGAAAATTTATACAAGCTTGGAAATGTTGATGTAATTGCGATAAATCAATTAGCTGGGCAAAGCTGTGTTCAAGTTTTCTTCTATCGTGGGGGCCATAGTTATGGCAATCGCTCATATTTTCCTCGTCACTCTGAGGACTCTTCTATGGCAGAGGTGTTATATGCTTTTATTAGTCAATTCTACTCAGATAAAAATGCACCAAATACTATACTTATTAATGTAAACCTACCCGAATCAGAACTTATTGTTGAAGCATTATCATCTAAAAGTAATTTCAAGGTCCAGATTCAAAAGCCAATTAGAGGAAATAAACGAAAGCTGATAGATGATGTATCTAGAAATGCCAGTGAGGCTCTTAGTAGAAAGTTAGCAGAAAGTGCATCTCATAGATCATTGGTAAATCAACTAGGAAAAACTCTCCAAATGTCAAAAACACCCGAAAGAATTGAGGTGTACGACAATAGCCATATTTCAGGTGATAATGCTGTTGGATGTGTCATTGTAGTTGGTTCTAGTGGCTTTGAAAAAAAAGCTTATCGTAAATACAATATTAAGGGTAATAGAAGTGAACTAAATAATAATAAAAAAATACTAGGAGATGATTATAGTATGCTCAAAGAGGTCTTAAACCGGATATTCTCAAAATTGAAATCAGAAAAAAATTCTGTGAATTACACTGGTGTTTGGCCCGACCTTTGCTTGATCGATGGTGGCCCAGGACACCTATCAGTTGCTGAGTCTACCCTGAAAACATTAAATATTAGTAAAGTTAAAGTCGCTGCTGTTGCTAAGGGTCGAGATAGAAATGCAGGTAAAGAAACTATATATATAAGCGACCAAGAGCCTATTGCATTACCTCAGAAAGATCCAGTTTTGTACTTTGTTCAACGGATAAGAGATGAAGCTCACAGATTTGCAATAAACACTCATAGAAGCAGGAGGAATAGGTCAACACTAAAATCTGCACTAGATGAAATTCCAGGTATAGGGGCAGCTAGAAAAAGGGCTTTACTGAATCACTTCGGTTCAACTCGAGTAATTTCAAGTGTAGGAGTAAAGGATTTAGAACAAGTAGAAGGAGTATCGAAAAAAATTGCACTATTAATTTATGGATATTTTCATGACAAGTATTGATTTCTTAAGGCATAAAAAATAAATGACAACAATCCCCAATATTCTGACATTTTCTCGAGTTCTATCTATACCAGTTATTGTTGGAACTTTTTATATCCCATTCCCTTTAGGAATATGGATAACATTCGGAGTATTTTGTGCAGCTGCGTTAACAGATTTTCTTGATGGTTGGCTAGCTCGTCACTTAGACCAAATAACTAGATTTGGTCAAATCTTTGACCCTATAGCAGACAAATTATTGGTGGCAACGACTCTTATCCTACTTCTAGCCGACTCTCGAATTTCTGAAGTTGCTGTCGTGACAATCCTTACAAGGGAAATATTTGTTGCTGGTATTAGGGAGAGCCTTGCAAAAAATATTTCTATTCCTGTCTCTAAACTATCTAAATGGAAAACAGCTGGACAATTAATTGCAATAGCTATTTTGCTTCTTGCTCCAGCTGTGTCTAACGAAGAAAATAACCCTTTGCAATTAACAGGAGAATCTCTTTTATGGGTAGTTGCAATAATTACATGGATAACTGCTTTACCCTATATGAAAACAGCACACCAAAATCTATCAAAAAAATTGAAAAACAATCATCAGATAATTGTAAACGGTAAAGATATTAATGACTAAAACTAAAGTTATAGGGATCGCTGGCTATAGTGGAAGCGGAAAAACTACCTTAATATCAGGTCTAGTGAAAATATTAAATTCATTTAATATCGAAGCTGGCACAATTAAACACACACATCACAATCTAGATATTTTTCCAGAGAATCATATTTCTGATTTTTTAATGAATTCTGGCATAAGCGAAGTTATGGTTGCAAATGAAGAGTATTTTGCGATTAATCGCTTGCTAGGCTCTAAAAACGCTTCAAATGTATACGAATTTATTAATACACGTTCATCATGTGATATTTTGTTAATAGAAGGCTTCAAGCACCAACCATTTCCAAAAATTGAGATTTGGAATGGAAGTATACAAAGTGTATTCTTAGCAGCAGCTGATCCTTATATAGTTGCTATTGCAGCAAAATGCATTGATCATAATAAATTACCATTAGGCCTTAACTTAAAAATTCTTGACCTTGATGATCACCAAGCTATAGCTGAATTTATCTGCTGTTACTCTGGGTTGACAATAAAAGAATACGAGCAAGTTTAATATGGCACAACTTAATGACGACTGCTTTGCTTTTGGAAATGCTCTTAAGCCAGCCACTGAGGCTCTTTCCCATATTGAGACAACGGTAAAACCTATAACAGAAATTGAGTATGTTCCCCTTTCTATGGCGACTGCAAGAGTACTTGCAAAACCTGTAATCTCAGAAATCAACGTGCCGCCTCACGATAATGCTGCTGTTGATGGCTATGCTGTTTATTTTGAGGACCTTAACCCAAGTAAAGAAACACGATTAAAACTTTCAGGAGAATCAAGTGCTGGTCACCCTTACTATGACACAATGAATCATGGCACAACTATACAAGTTTTTACTGGTGCAGCATTAATACAAAATGAGCAAGGGGAAGTAGCAGATACAATATTCATGCAGGAAGATTGTCGTCTAGAAGGTGATGAAGTTATTTTTCCACCAGGTATCAATCGTGGGGCTAATAAAAGAAAAACTGGAGAAGATATAAAGGTAGGAGATAAAATTTTGTCACCAGGTGTACGACTGCGGCCTCAAGATATAGGAATAGCTGCAGCAGCTGGATTAACTAAATTACCTGTTTTTAAAAAACTTAGGGTAGCTATTTTCTCTACAGGCGATGAAATTTATGACCCAGGCAAAATACTTCCTAAAGGAGCAATATACGACTCCAACAGATATACAATTTATCACCTCTTAGAGAATTTAGGCTGTATACCCACTGATCTTGGAATTATCAAAGATAATGAAGAAGTACTTCGTGATGCGTTTCATTCTGCAATTCAAACAAACGATGTAATTTTAACCTCCGGCGGCATGTCTACCGGGAGAGAAGACCATGTAAAATCTGTTGTGGAGGCACTCGGTAAGATTCATTTTTGGAGACTCGCCATTAGACCAGGACGTCCCATCGCTATTGGTCAAATTTCTCAAGTTCCATTTATTGGACTTCCAGGGAATCCTGTTGCTGTATTAGTTACTTTTTTACTTTTTGCACGTCCACTTTTACTACGATTAGGCGGTTGCAATGAAACGAAGCCAAATAAATATCCAGTCAAGGTATCTTTTGATTATAAAAAAAAGAAAGGCCGGAGAGAATGGATGAGGGTTAAATTAGCAATAAATAGCTCAAATGAACTCAACTTAGTAAAATATCGTCGAGATGGAGCTGGCATCCTGTCTTCTACAGTATTTGCAGATGGTTTGATGGAAATTGAAGAAGGTATTACAGATCTAAAAGTCGGTGATTTAGCAAGTTTTATTCCTTTTAATGAGATTTTAAGATGAGAATACTATATTTTGCCTGGATAAGAGAGAGAGTTGGTTGTGAAAGTGAAGAAATTACACTGCCTCAAAATGTCAGTACAGTTCAAGATCTCATAAACTGGCTTTCAAACCAAGGATCAGGCTATCAAACGGCATTCGGTGACTTAAAAATCGTTAGGGTAGCAGTAAACATGGAATTTTCAGATTTTGATCACTGTATTAACAATGAAGATGAAGTGGCATTTTTTCCACCAGTTACAGGTGGAGGTATTTAGGAGAAACTTTTTGATTAGGGTACAATTAGAGGACTTCGATCCAGGAATTGAAATAGATAATTTATCAGCCGATAATTATCATATTGGCGGTATTTCGTCTTTCGTTGGTTTAGTTAGGGATATGTATAATGATCATAAGTTGATTTCTATGACACTTGAGCATTATCCAAAAATGACTGAAAAAATGCTGGAAGAAATACAATCTGAAGCTTTCAAACGTTGGTCTCTAGAAGGGTGCTTGATCATTCATAGGTATGGGCAACTAAATCCGGGTGAGAAGATAGTAATGGTTGCAACAGCAAGTTTACACAGACAGGATTCTTTAGAATCCTGTGCCTTCCTAATCGATTGGCTGAAAACTAAAGCCCCATTTTGGAAACTAGAGCACTCAACAGAATGCGACAATGGGAAATGGGTAGAGGCTAAAGAAGACGATAACATTGCAACAAGAAAATGGGACAAAATTATACCTAATAAAGCAAGAGATATATAAAAAATATTTTATTTTCCTCTAACCTCTTCATCATAATCTTGGATCAATTGACGGGTTATTGTTCCCACCCCAAAATTTAGATCATCAATTTGACCTACAGGAGTTACCTCTGCAGCAGTACCTGTCAAAAACACCTCATCTCCCGTTTTTAAGTGGTTTGGATATATAACACTCTCAACCACCTCATACCCACGTTTTCTAGCTAACTCCATAACAGTTCTTCTAGTTATACCATCCAAAAAACAATCTGGAATTGGAGTATGAATAACACCGTCTTGTACTATAAATATATTTGCACCAGTTGCCTCAGCGATTTGTCCTCTCCAATCTAACATTAGTGCATCATGGTAGCCCTCAGCTTCTGCTTCATGTTTAGAAAGTGTACAGATCATATATAAACCAGCTGCCTTAGCTTTAACTGGTGCAGTATTAGGATCAGGCCGCCTCCAACGGGATGTTTTTAATTTTATTCCTTTTTGTCTTGCTAGCTCTCCGAAATAAGCTGGCCATGGCCATGCAGCTATTGCAACATGTATCCTAGTTTCTTGAGCTGAAACACCCATTTGCTCGGGGCCTCGCCAAGCAACTGGCCTAACATAGCCATCATCAATATCTTCAGCAATTACAACTTCTTTAGTGGCTCTGTTAATTTCTTCAATAGTGTAGGGGATTTCAAAACCAAGTTCTGCAGCAGATTCACATAACCTAGAACTGTGTTCACTAAGTTTATAAACCT
Organism: Rhodospirillaceae bacterium; assembly: GCA_002728135.1. Lineage (GTDB taxonomy): Bacteria > Pseudomonadota > Alphaproteobacteria > UBA828 > UBA828. The sequence continues at coordinate 217,714 of PBVE01000023.1, read as the reverse complement.
GTCCTGAATAGACACGCTCTCCTTCAAATACACAACTAGCATAGTGCAGTGCATGACTTAAAACATGAAGTCGAGCGTCTCGCCATGGAATCAACCCTCCATTAAACCAGATTTGTCCATCACGATCATCATAAGGTACAAGTTCTGTCATAGATTTTCCATTCAATTTGATCCAATCAGAAACACATTAATTAAAAAAAGGGGTTGCATCCACTAGCATCGCACGGCATATCAGTCAATATGACTGACGTAAAGAATAATTCTAACCTACTTTTCCTTCGTGAAGATCAACTTTATGAGGGTATAGAGTTATTATTTTTTGCTTATAGAGACTTTATAGCTGAATGTGATAATATTTTATCAACTCATGGTCTTGGAAGGGCACATCATCGTGCAATTTACTTTATTGCCAGAAACCCCAATATTTCCATAACAGAGCTTTTGGAAATTTTACGGATTACTAAACAATCCCTATCACGAGTATTAACTGATTTAGCTGACAAAAAATATATAGTTAATACTCAATGCCAAATTGATAAGCGTCGTCGTATATTAAAAACCACCGATAAAGGACGTGAGTTAGAAGAAAGTCTAGCTAAATTACACAAAGACAAATTATCTCATACTTATAGGAAAGCTGGGGCAGAGGCAGTTATAGGTTATAGAAATGTTTTACTAGGTATAATTGATGATAAAGACCACAAGCGCTTTAAAAATAGGTAAGCCATGGAAGGTGTTTAATTAACAATTTATATATGAAAAATATTGAAGCAATTAATGCCAAGGCAGACGAAATAATAGCTAACCCTCATGTACTAGTAGTAGATGATGATGACCGGTTACGTGATCTTTTAAAAAGATATCTTGGCAATAATGGATACAGAGTCACAACTGCTTGCTCTGCGGCCGAAGCTCGCAAACATCTTACAGGTATGGAATTCGATATAATGATAGTTGACGTGATGATGCCAGGTGAAAGTGGGACAAGTCTAACTAAATCTCTGAGAATTAATAACAATGTTCCCATCCTGTTGTTAACAGCAATGGCAGAATCAGAAGACAGAATCTTAGGGCTTGAAAGTGGTGCTGATGATTATTTAACAAAACCATTTGAACCACGAGAGTTACTACTCCGTCTTGCAGGTATATTAAGAAGGGCGGAACAAAGCGTTAAAAAACACCAGATAGAGACTAAGCCTCTACATATCGGAAATTCTTTTTATGACCCAATCAATAATATATTGACAAAATCGGGTTATAAAGTTCGACTAACACGATCTGAGACAGACTTGCTCAATTTTTTTTCTAGACGTCCAAATGAAATCATTAATCGAGATGAATTATGTAAAAACCTTGGCATTTCTGCTACAGGCCGGGCAATTGATGTACATATCACAAGATTAAGAAGAAAAATTGAGCCTAACCCTCATGACCCTAAATATCTAAAAACAATCTGGGGATCTGGTTATATTATGAGACCAGATAGAGAATAAAATGGCTTGGCTTAAACGTTTTGTACCTAGAGGTCTATTCTGGAGGTCATTACTAATTTTATTAGTCCCATTAGTTCTTTTACAGTGTGTAGTGGCATACATTTTTTATGAAAGACATTGGGACACAATTAGCAGACGTCTGGCACTCGGTATTGCCGGAGATATAGTATATGTCATGAGAGAGCTGCAACAAGAAGATAATAATTTAAAAAGAAGATGGATTCTTGAAACTGCCAGAAAAGAAATGCAAATTGATATTAACATGGAAGATGATGCTATTCTTCCAAATGTCGCTCCAGAATTAAGTTCCAGAATTATTGATAGAGTCTTACACGCAGCAATAGCTGAACGTCTATATTTTCCATTCCATATTGATACTAGGCGCACAGATGGCAAACTCTCAATTCGTATACAACTCCAAAACGAAGTAATGAATGTTTTAACTCCAAGAAAAAGACTTGATAGCTCTACTACATATATTTTTGTATTATGGATGGTAGGAACTTCACTCATCGTTGCAGCACTCGCAATTCTTTTTCTTCGCAATCAAATTCGTCCAATTCGACGCTTAGCAGATGCAGCTGATGCCTTTGGAAAAGGTCAAGACGCTAAAAATTTTAAACCATCTGGAGCCAGGGAAATTCGTCAGGCTGCCAATGCATTTGTAAAAATGCGTGCAAGAATAAGGCGATATATAGATCAAAGGACAGAAATGTTAGCTGGAGTAAGCCATGATCTACGCACACCACTTACAAGAATGAAATTACAGCTTGCAATGCTAGAAATTACGAATAAAGAAGAATCAAGAATCAAGGAAATAAGTGATGATATTGCTGAAATGGAACATATGATAGACGAATATCTATCCTTTGCACGCGGTCAAGAAGGAGAAGTGCCCGTAGACACTAACCTTAATGATATGCTCCAATTACTTGTGGAAGTAGCTAAAAAAAGTGGGACTAATATAAAATATATTGATGGTGGGCCGATACTAATACCTATACGTCCTCAAGCAATGAAAAGATGTTTAACAAACTTAATCGAAAACGCTGCACATTTTGGAAATGATGTTAGAATAACCTCCAAACGCAGTAATATTATGATTGAAATTCTTATTGAAGATAACGGTCCAGGGGTGCCCAATGACCAAAAGGAAGCTGTCTTCAAACCATTCTACCAAATTAATACTGCAAGAAGCCCTAATACTGGTGGAGCGGGTCTTGGGTTAGCAATTGCCAGAGATGTTGCAAGAGGGCATGGTGGAGATATTAAAATGTTTGATAGCGATATGGGTGGTCTTAAAGCAGAATTAAGAATACCCATTTAAGTAATAGAAAATATAGCTGTATTTACAATAACTTTGCACCATTTGGCACCTCCCCATCAGGCTTAACCAGCTTTACACCCATCCCCTCATAAACAATACCTAGAACAAGCACTTCAGATAAAAATTTTCCTATTTGTCGTGGCGGTAAATTAATTAGTGCAATTACCTGATAACCCATTAAAGTCTCTGGTTTATAATATTCTGTTATCTGGGCCGATGATTTCTTAATACCTATTTTATCACCAAAGTCTATCCAAAGTTTAATTGCCGGTTTTCTTGCCTCTGAATAAGTTACAGCGTCCGTTATAGTGCCTACCCGAATATCAAATTTCAAAAAATCTTCGAAACTTACTTTCATTCTTCTGATAATTCTTTTGAACGCTTTGCGGCAGCAGCAACTGCTCTTATTAAAAGGTCAGGCATCCCATTTGGTCCATTCAGGATATCAAGTGCTGCAGCAGTTGTTCCTCCCGGACTTGTAACATTTTGGCGAAGATTTGTTGGTGATTCTTCAGCTAGAATGGCCAGTTCACCTGCACCCGCTACCGTCATTTCTGCCAATTGCGATGAAAGTTTAGGAGGTAATCCTATTGCAATTCCAGCCTCACACAAACACTCAATCAAAAGAAAAACGTATGCAGGACCACTACCTGAAACGGCTGTAACTCCGTCCATATATAACTCATTTTCTATCCAAACCATTTTTCCTGTAACTTCAAGAAGTTTATAACTTAGCGACTTCTGAATGCCATTAACTTTACTATTAACGCAGGCAACTGTTATCCCCTTTCCTATCGCTGCTGGGGTATTAGGCATTGCCCTAACAATTGGCAGGTGACCTACGGCATTCTGTATTTTCTTGATAGTTATGCCTGCTGCAACGGAAATAATGATAGTTTGATTTAAATATTTTTTGTAAGAGCTAATTACTGGAGATACATATTGGGGTTTTATTGCAAGAACTAAAGCATCAGGATTATATCCATTTGGAAGGTCAGCTGGTGAAGAAACCACGTTGATCCCATTACTGGAGTGAACTAGAGCCGATTTTGTATCTGGTTCAACCAAAATAATCTGTTCAGTTTGAATTCCACTTGAAATCCATCCAGATAATAATGCACTTCCCATCCTGCCTCCTCCTACTAATAAAATAGTAGAGGATGACAATTTGCTCATTATGCCTCGCCCATTGTTTCTGTTATAGCACCAGAAATTGCCAAATCAGGATCTGTTCCATTATTTAAAACATCCCTGAATGCTGGGAAATACCGTTCACAATCATCTAATGCACTTCCAACAATATGAGAAATTTGCTGATCATTAGGCACAGGCCCTTCTCTAAAAACAACTGCGTGTCTCCATGTTGGCTGACCTTCTTCATGCCATAAATCAAAATGACCCAACCATAAACGTTCATTTATTCGTGCCAGAAGGGGATACAAATATCCAAATCTTGATTGTGAAACATTAAGACTCAAACCACATGACACGTGCATTACCTGTAATTCAGCATTTACGGCAAACCAAAGCTGATAATTTCCCCACCTACCCTGATATTCTGCAGCTAGATCTTCAGAACTGAACCATTGAAATTGTAATTCTGCCGCTGTTACAACTCTTTCTACTACTTGAAGTGCATTATTGTTAATTTCAGAAAATTCGACCGTATCAAAGGCCATATAAGCCCCCTAATGATAATTAAAATTATTTATACACAATCTATTGTACATAAAATGACAATATTACAATATATATTAATGCCCACAATATATTGTAGTATAATAATTTCAATGATCAATTTATGGGATTCAAAAAAAATTCAACTATATCATCTTATGAATCAAGATAATTAATACATTTTATGTAAAATTTAATCTGGTGATTTATTATGGATTTGTATTTCAGCTCTATTACTTCATGGATATGAGCTTAATATACTCTTCAAGTTCTACAACCTTAAGAGAAAGGTTTTCTTGTTCTTCACGGGCTTTTTTGGCCATTTCTTTCACAGCCTCAAACTCTTCACGGGTCACCAGATCCATATCGGCTATAATAGTTTCCAAGCGACGTTTGATTATAGCTTCAAGTTCATCACGGATTCCACTAGCACTACCTATTGCACTACTAGCAACTTGAGTTAAATCATCTAATAATCGGCTATTAACTGGCATTAAAAACTCCTAGATAATAGTTTATAAAAATAAACATACATTAACCATGCCTTAAAGGTAAAGTGATATGACACTGATATCTGTTTATGTTAATCAATAAATCAGGGGCAAAAAATTATGATTATTGTTACAGGTGGTGCAGGGTTTATTGGATCAAATATACTTGCTGGGTTAGAAGACAGTGGTGAAGTAAACCTTGTGGCTGTTGATACCCAGAATGCCGCCATTCAGAATATATCAAAGAGAAAACTTAAACACTTTATTGAGCCACATGAACTGTTCCAGTTTTGTGAAAAAAACCGCAAAGAAATAAGAGCAATAATACATATGGGGGCAACATCTTCAACTTTAGTTAATGATGCTTCCTTGTTTTTTAAAAACAATTACTCCTACAGTCTTAAAATTTGGGAAACGTGCTCAAAATTAGAGTTGCCACTGATATATGCATCGTCAGCAGCAACATACGGTAATGGCACTATAGGCTTTGATGACAAAACAAGTATTAGATCTTTATCTAAGTTTAAACCTTTGAATTTGTATGGTAGATCAAAACATTTATTTGACCGAAAGATAATACAAAAAATTGACCGAGGACATCAAGCTCCCCCACAATGGGTTGGATTAAAATTTTTTAATGTTTATGGACCAAATGAATACCATAAAGGAAATCAACGCAGTGTTGTAGCAACAGCATTTCCAGATGCAATCTCTGGGAAACCAATAAAATTATTTAAATCTTATAATCCTAGATTTTCTGATGGGGGCCAACTTCGTGATTTTATATGGGTTGGAGACTGTGTTAAAATTATTTTGTGGCTTCTTAAAAACCCTAAAGTAAATGGAATTTTTAACGTGGGCACAGGACAAGCTCGTACATTTTATGAACTCGCAGAGTCCATGTTTTTGGCGTTAGGTATGGATATAAACATTGAATACATAGATATGCCTTATACGTTAAGATCAAAATACCAATACTTTACCGAGGCTAAAATAAATCGATTAACAGAGGCTGGCTATAACCAAAAACTAACCCCCATTGAACAAGGAATAATGACTTATATCCAAGAATATCTGATAAAAACAGACCCATACAGATGATAACTCCTGCTATAGTCTTCCCAACAATAGATCCTGTTCTTTTAGAAGTAGGACCAATATCTATCCGCTGGTATGCTCTGGCGTATCTTTTGGGACTATTACTAGGATGGCAATACTTACGCTATCTAGCACGAAAAGCTCTAGTCCCATTGAATAAAAGACAAGTGGATGACCTACTAGTTATTTCAGCTATAGCAATAATAATTGGAGGTCGTCTAGGATACGTTTTCTTTTACCAACCCTCTCACTATTTTGAGAATCTAGAACAAATTCCTATGATTTGGACCGGTGGAATGTCCTTTCATGGTGGTTTAGTGGGAATGATTTTAGGCCTGATTTTCTTCTCTTGGAAATTGCAAAAACCTATCCTGCAAATCACTGATGGTATTGCGTTATGTGCACCAATTGGCCTTTTTTTTGGTCGAATTGCAAATTTTATAAATGGAGAGCTCTTCGGAAAAGCAAGTAATGTTCCTTGGGCAGTAATTTTTCCAACAGGAAATGGACTAGCTAGGCACCCCAGCCAACTTTACGAGGCATTACTTGAAGGTTTAATTTTGTTTATAATTTTAAACTTTGTAGCCTTTAGTTTAAGAGGCTGGAGTTTGCCTGGACTTTTAAGTGGTATTTTTTTAATTGGCTATGGAATTTCTAGAATTACAGTTGAATTTTTCCGCGAACCTGACATTTCTCTCGGTTATTTATTTTGGGGCATGACAATGGGTCAAATATTGACGATACCAATGTTATGCTTAGGAATCGCGATCATTACTAAACATATTTATAAAGGAATAAGAAAGTAAAAATGTCTCCTTTGGAGTACGTTATAAAAACTGAGATTTATCAACAAGGATCAATAACAGTTGAAAGATTCATGAGTTTAGTTCTCAGCCACCCTAAATATGGTTATTACTCTTCTAGAGATTCTATCGGTGGAGAAGGTGACTTTATAACCGCACCAGAAATATCACAAATGTTTGGAGAAATGCTCGGACTTTGGGCATTGGTAACATGGCAACAAACAAACGGAGATAAAAATCTAAGTTTAACAGAAATTGGGCCTGGAAAAGGCACGCTTATGAAAGATATCTTACGTGCAGTCAAAATGGTTACTGATTTAGATAATAAAATTCAAATTAACCTTGTCGAAATTAGTCAAAAACTTAAACTTCTTCAACAGGCAAAATTAATTAATTACAAGCCTAAGTGGTATCCAAGTATTTCTAAATTACCTCATGATCAAACTATTTTCATCGCCAATGAATTTTTCGATGCCTTACCGATTCTCCAAGTCGTTGGTAATAACTACAAATGGTATGAAAGAAGAATAAGTTTAAGAGAAAAAGAACCTTTTGAACTTTTTTTTACCTTAGGTCCGCCAATACAAATAGACAGTTTACCTTCTAATATTTTAAATCTTAAAGTAACTGATGGTGAAATTTTTGAATATAGTCCGTCACGCGAGATAACTATCCTTTCTTTGGCTAAAAGAGTGGAAAATAAAGGCGGAGCAATTCTAATTGTTGACTATGGACATAACAAAACAAGTATAGGCGAAACTCTTCAAGCTGTTAAAAACCACCAGAGTCATTCAGTCCTTGAAAATCCTGGGATAGCAGATATTACTGCACATGTGGATTTTGAATCTTTAAAAAGAGCTGTATCTGATACAAATACCAACTTCTTCGGTCCAATAACTCAAGGGGAGTTCCTTCGGCGTATTGGTATTGAAACTCGTGCTGCAAAACTCCTAAAAAACGCTAATAGCTCATCGGCTCTTAAAATTGAGTCTGCCCTAAAACGGCTAATCGATCCAAACGGTATGGGCCAAATGTTTAAAGTTGTAGCAATAACTAAAAGAGGTTCACCAGTACCACCAGGTTTTTAGTTCTAGTATTTAGATGTTATTTTTATACACATACTCTAACTAATCGGAAATAAAATGTTAAAACCCATACAACATCCTAAACTTAAACTACCAAAAATTAATCACGGGTTCTTTACTCGAGAAGGGGGGGTGAGTAAGGGGGTATATAACTCATTAAATTGTGGAATAGGTTCCCGTGACTTCCCAGAAGCAGTAGAAGAAAATAGAAAAAGAGCTATGCATTTTTTTAACCTGAATAATGATTCTCTAGTAACTTCTTGGCAAACACACAGCAATATTGCCCTTAAAATAGAAACACAAAAATACCAATCTAAAGACCTTAAATGTGATGCTCTAGTTACAAACAAACCAGACATCGCTCTTGGTATTTTGACTGCTGACTGTGCTCCCATACTTCTTGCAAACTATAAATGCGGTGTGATAGCAGCTGCCCATGCAGGTTGGCGTGGTGCTCTCAGCGGAATCATTGAATCGACAATTGGCCTTATGGCCGAATTAGGAGCCAATCCGGAAAATACTAATGCCGTAATTGGCCCCACAATTGGCCCTAAAAGTTATGAAGTTGGAAATGAATTTCGTAATTTATTTATAGAAAATAATGACAATAACGCATTTTTTTTTAAAAAATCTTCACAAACTAATTTTTGGATGTTTGATCTTCCGAGTTATATAATTAAACGACTGGAGAACACTGGTGTTAGAGTTGCTTCAAGCTTGGGCTTAGATACTTATGCTCATCAAAACAAATTTTTTAGCTATAGAAGAAACTGTCATAAAGGGTATAAAGATTATGGGAGATTACTGTCTAGCATAGTCTTGGAGCTATAACCCCCATGCCTTATATTGTATACTTTATAGCGTTGCTTGCAATTACATTGGTGGCGAGTTGTGTCGCTATTGTTACGTAAATTATCATTAATAACTCTAGTGTCGCTTTTAATAAGCACAAGCTCGTGTGTTGAGCTAGAGAGGCCTTTTAAACCAGAGAATAAACAACCGCCTAACATAAGTGATCTTAACGTAATCAATAATTCTATAATCAATGTTATTCCAACTTCAGGGATTTCACTTCATAAGGGCGAACAACTTGCAGACTTAGTTGCAAAGGAACTTCAAAAACAAGGTTTTTTAACCCACTATGGAACCAATTATATTGGAGATCTTGTACTTTCATCAGAATTCAAACATGGAAAAATATTATGGAATCTTCTAGAAACAGATGGAAAATCAATTCTGCAAATTAAAGTCAATTTTTTGGAAAAGAAACAAATCCTTATGCACGCACAAATTGCTGCTAAAAAAATTGCAAATTCTCTAAACTCATTAGATAAGCTTACTACGCAAAATAAAAACTTAATTTATCTGGGTATATTACCTATTGATGGAGATTTGAAGGCAATTACTGAGGTTTTACAAAACAAATTGAGTAGTAAGATTGTTTCACCTAATATACTAATTTCTAAGAACATCATCAAAGCAGAGTTCTTAATTTCTGGGAGTGTTTACTTGGCTGAAAAAGATAATAAACTTCAGTTAGTAATTATTGATTGGACTATAATGCACGCAAATGGTGAAAAGATTGGAACTGTCACCCAACAAAATTGGCTATCTCAAAATAATATTGGAAAAAAATTAGAGGATGAAGCAGAAATAATAGTAAATAATGCGGTTATACCAATTAGATCAATATTGGAAAATACAGAGTTACAAAGAAATTTTCCTCAAAGAGGAAATTAAATCCGTTTACAGGTAAGAAGCCTATTGATACATTCCCGCACGTAAAGAAATTAGGTAATAATTGCTCAACAAGTCTTAAATATTAGACAAGAACCGGGCACAAAGAAAAATGAAACTTCTTGCAGGCAATAGCAACCGACAGTTGGCAGAAGCAATAGCTGCAGCTCTAAATATACCGCTTACAAGGGCCTCTGTGCACCGTTTTGCGGATATGGAAGTGTTTGTCGAAATTCATGAGAATGTTAGGGGTGAAGATGTATTCTTAATACAATCTACCTCTTATCCAGCAAATGATAATTTAATGGAATTGTTAGTTTGCATTGATGCATTAAAACGGGCATCTGCTCGACGTATAACGGCTATTTTGCCATACTTTGGTTACGCACGTCAGGATCGTAAGTCTGCAGCAAGAACACCTATTTCAGCAAAACTAGTTGCAAACCTTATAACTGCAGCTGGTGCAAACCGCGTTCTTACGCTCGACCTACATGCAGGACAAATACAAGGGTTTTTTGACATTCCTGTTGATAATTTATTTGCTGCACCTGTGATCTCAGACGATATCAATGAACGATTTGATGGAAATAAACTTATGTTTGTTTCCCCTGATGTTGGTGGCGTATTAAGAGCTAGATCAATTGCTCAAAGACATAACGCAGACTTAGCCATTGTTGATAAAAGGCGAGAAAAAGCTGGCGTCTCAGAAGTAATGAATATTATTGGTGATGTATCAGGTAGGAATTGTATAATGGTTGATGATATAGTCGACTCAGCAGGAACACTTTGTAATGCCGCTACAGCACTCAAAAAAGCAGGAGCCAGTTCTGTTCATGCATATGTTACACACGCTGTGCTATCGGGAGGAGCAACTGCTAGAGTTGCTTCATCATCTTTAGAATCACTTATAGTTACAGATAGTATAGCTATGACAGAGGCAGTTAGGGTAACTAAAAACATACATGTACTCTCTATATCGGGTTTAATTGCGGAGGCCATTCAACGAATTAGTACAGAATCATCTGTTTCAAGTCTATTTGATTAACTGATCAACAATTTCTATTGAACAATATAATTAACAATATCTAAGGAACGCCTAGAATGTCTAATATAATCACAATAAATGCTGAGACGCGGCAAAATCAAGGGAAAGGAGCTTCACGAAGTCTAAGACGTGAAGGGAAAATTCCTGCAGTAATATACGGTGGAGATAAAGCACCATCCCATGTTTCAATTGAATCTAGAAAATTTGATAAAGAATATAAACAATCTGGATTCTTTTCACGGCTTTTTGATATAGAGCTTGACGGAAAAAAAGTTCGCGTTTTACCTCGTGATGTCCAATTAGACCCTGTCACAGATAAACCGCTCCACATTGACTTCTTACTTTTTGTTGAAGGTGCAAAAATATCTGTTGATGTTGCAGTTAATTTTATAGGCGAAGATGTTTGTGTGGGCCTAAAGCGTGGTGGGGTTCTAAATATAGTAAGACGTTCAGTTGAGTTATTATGTCCAGTCGAATCTATTCCTGATATGATTGAACTAGATATTGCCAATTCAGATATTGGAGATAGCTTACATATTAGCCAGATAATATTACCTGATGGTGTAAGCCCAACCATAACTGATAGAGATTTTACAATTGCTACTATTGCAGCTCCGACCGTGATGGTTGAAGAAGACTCAGCCACAGGAGAAGAAGATGAAGAAACTGAAAAACTTGCGGATAGTGCATCTTCTAATGATACAGAAGGTGAATCAGCGAATTCCTCCAATGAGGATTAAGGCTGATACCATAGCAAGAAAATAATCTAATGAATTTGCTTGTTGGGCTTGGAAACCCTGGCGCCAGACACCTTAACGACCGACATAATATTGGATTTATGGCGCTCGAAAATATCGCAGAACAATACAAGTTCAGCTCGTATCATAAAAATAAACGTTTCTATGGAGATTTATCAGAGGGGAAAGTGAACAATAAAAGAGTCATTGCCCTAAAACCATCTACATATATGAACAATTCTGGAAAATCTGTAGCTGCAACATCACGCTTTTATAAAATACCTCCAGATAAAGTTATTATTATTCATGACGAATTAGATCTAAAGCCTGGAAAAATTAAGGCTAAATTAGGCGGTGGTGATGCCGGGCATAATGGGCTTAAGAGCATTTCTGAATATATAGGGAGTAATTATTGGAGAGTAAGGATAGGTATAGGAAAACCCATCAACAAAACAAATACAAAAAATTATGTTCTTAGTAGCTTTGAGCAACACGAAAAAGAGTGGTTAGCAAAAATATTAGGATCGATTACCACATGTATTCCTGATTTATTAGAAGGTGATGCAAATAAATTTTTAACTAAAGCTTCTCTCACAATTTCTAATCCCATATTATCTCCAAGTTAGTAAATTATTTGTAATAACTTTTAATATAAAAAGTAAAATTGTTAATTTTATGGAGGTAAAATGGGTTTTCGTTGTGGTATTGTTGGACTACCAAATGTTGGAAAATCAACCCTTTTTAACGCACTAACTAATACTCAATCTGCTGAGGTGGGTAATTATCCTTTCTGCACAGTAGAGCCACATGTTGGAAGAGTACCAGTTATTGATTCAGAATTAATAGAAGTTTCCAAATTAGCAAAATCAAGAAAAGTTATTCCAGCTCAGCTTGAAGTTGTTGATATTGCAGGTCTTGTTCGTGGAGCAAATAAAGGTGAAGGTTTAGGAAATCAGTTTTTGGGTAATATTCGGGAAGTTGACGCAATTATTCATCTAGTTCGATGCTTTGATGATGAACAGGTCAGTCACGTGGAAGGTGACATAGATCCAATAAGAGATATAAATCTAATTGAAATTGAACTTATGCTAGCAGACCTCGAAAGCATTGAAAAACAAACAAATAATTTACAAAAAAAATCAAAAAGTGGTGACAAATTTGCAAAAGATGCTTTACCCATAGCAGAAAAAATTACAGAAATCCTCAGAGATGGTAAACCATCACGATTATTTGTAGGTAACAATGATGAGACAAAAATAATGAGAAGCTTTCAGTTACTGACTGCAAAGCCTGTTCTTTATGTATGTAATGTTGATGAAAAGAGTGTTCATGTTGGAAACAATAATTCAAAGAAAGTAGAGGTTTTTTCCAAAGCTGAGAATGCTAAATATATTACTATCTCTGCCGCTATTGAATCAGAAATTGCTAGTTTAGAGGATTTTAATGAAAGAGAGGAATTTATAAACTCTCTTGGGCTTAAAGAGTTTGGTTTAGAACGTTTAGTTAAGGGTGGATACGATTTACTAAGTTTAATCAGTTTTTTTACGGCTGGCGAAAAAGAAAGCCGTGCATGGACAATTAAACAAGGCACTAACGCTCAAAATGCCGCAGGTGTAATTCATACAGATTTCTCGCGTGGATTTATATGTGCAGAAACAATATCTTTTAAGGATTATATAGAATATAGCGGAGAACAGGGAGCTAAAGAAGCTGGGAGAATGAGACAAGAAGGTCGCCAATATCTCGTTAATAATAAGGATATAATCCTTTTTAGATTTAATGTCTAAAAATACTTTACATCTATAAACTAACTTTTCTAAATCAAATTAATACACCGGAGTTATAAATGACTGATAAAATAAACATTGCTTCCAAAGATGGCCATAATTTTGGTGCTTATATTGCAGAACCTCAAGAACAAACAGGACAAGGGCTAGTTATTCTCCAAGAGATTTTTGGGGTAAATACACATATAAGAGAGGTCTGCGACTCCTATTCTAGCTATGGGTTTACTTCACTTGCTCCATCTTTATTTGACCGCACTGAAAAGAATGTTGAACTTAACTATTTAGAGAAAGATATTAAAAAAGGGCGCACATTAAAGTCTAAAATAGGATGGGAAAAACCATTACTTGATATACAAGCATCAATTGATTTTTTAAGAAAAAGAAATTGTTCAAAAATAGGTGTATTAGGATATTGCTGGGGTGGTTCACTTGCTTTTCTATCCGCTTGCAGACTAAGCCCTGATGCAACAATTGGATATTATGGTGGTCAAATAATTGAGTTTTATTCCGAGTTACCCCGATGTCCAACCATCCTTCATTTTGGGTCGGAAGATACGTCAATCCCCATAAGCAACGTTGAAAAAATAAGTAATCAACACCCACAGATTGGAGTATATGTTTATAAAGGTGCCAATCATGGATTTAACTGTAATAAACGCTCTGACTTTGACTCCAAATCAAGTAAACAGGCACTCTCACGAACTCTTGACCATCTCAGGGAACACCTGAGATGAGTAGCCTTGATGACCACACTCGTAAAACTAAGCTAGGCATCATTGGTGGGAGCGGCCTGTATGAAATAGACGGACTTAAAAATTCAAACTGGATCGATGTAGAAAGTCCATTTGGTACCCCCTCTGATAAATTTTTATGTGGGGTTCTAAATGGTCTAGAAATTGTCTTTTTACCACGTCATGGCAGAGGCCATATACACTCTCCTACATCAATAAATTTTCGAGCAAATATCGACTCCCTAAAAAGATTAGGGGTAACTGATATAATTTCCCTTTCGGCAGTTGGCTCACTACGCCAAGACTTTGAACCTGGAGATTTTGTTGTTGCTGATCAGTTTATAGACCGCACCTTCCTCCGAAATAATTCATTCTTTGGTTCTGGATGCGTTGCACATGTTAGTATGGCAAACCCAGTTTGTAATCGCCTTGCTAAAAAAATCTTTACTTCGGGTAAATTATTACCCGACCTAAAACTTCATTCAAAGGGAACCTATATCGTTATAGAAGGGCCACAGTTTTCTTCATTTGCAGAGTCTAATCTTTATAGAAATTGGGGATGTAGCATAATTGGGATGACTAACATGCCAGAAGCCAAGTTAGCACGTGAGGCTGAGATATGTTATGCAACAGTTGGTATGGTTACCGACTACGACTGCTGGCATTCAGGCCACGAGGCCGTAACCGTTGATAAAGTGATCAAATGCGTCAATGAAAATGCAAACAAGGCTAGAAGTCTTGTAAGCCTTCTAGCTAAAGAAATAGAAATCGAAAGAACATATTGTGGGGGTGGTTGTGATAGGGCTCTGGATAATGCTCTAATGACTGAAGCTGCAGAGCAGGACTCTGAAATAATAAATAATCTTTCCGCTATTATCGGCCAGAGGAAATGAGCCAAATCAATTTTCAGACATTAAAAAAACACGTCTATTTTATCTTTAGTTTCTTCCAAGTTCTCTTGTATATAACAAATAATAATGCAACAAATACAGCTAAGAAAATAAGTACTTTTAGCCCAGTTTGTTTTCTCTCTTCAAGCTCTGGCTCGGCTGCCCAGGATAAAAACTGAGTGACATCACTTGCTTGTTGCTTAATTGTAGCTCCAGTTCCATCAACATACTCTACAGATTCCGGATAAATTGGCTGTGGCATTGCAATTTGATGACCAGAAAAATAGTGATTATAATACATACCTTCCGCTAATTCAAAACCACTAGGGGGTTCCTCTTCATACCCAGTCAAAAGAGCATATAGATAATCAGCTCCAGCAGGTTTTGACTTTATGACAAGTGATAGATCAGGTGGCAATGCTCCCCCGTTAGCAGCTCTAGCTGCATTATTGTTTGCATAGGGTGCGGGCCAATAATCAGAAGGACGAGCAGGCCGCATAAACATTTCCCCTTCATCATCTGGTCCATCTTGAACCTCATATTCAGCGGCAATAACCTTAACTTCATCAGGAGAGAAGCCAATATCAACTAAATTTCTAAATGCAATGTAGTTAAGAGAATGGCATGAAGCACAGACTTCTTGAAATACTTGAAAACCTCTTACAAGGGCAGAATCGTCGTATGTACCAAAAATACCCTCCTGTTTCCAATCGTGGTCTGGTATTTCTTTTGCGTCACCAGCAGCATAAACAATATTGATAGATGCCAGCCAGGTGATAATAAGTGCAAAAATGACAGTAGGAGCTCTATACATTAGGCTTCTCCCTCTGCTTTGGATTTTCCAGCCTTTTCTAATATAGCTTGATGTATACTCTCAGGAAGAGGTTTAGTTTTCTCAACTTTACCTAATATGGGCATAATTAGAATAAAATGCACAAAATAGTAGATTGTGCAGATCCTACCAATGACTAAGTATACACCTTCGGCTGGCATCGCACCAACCCAGCCAAGCACAACACAATCTGCAAAGAACACCCAAAACAATTGCTTGTATATTGGTCTGAAACGAGCACTTCTAACTTTTGAGGTGTCAAGCCAAGGTAAAACAAACAGGATTAAAATTGCGGCTGCCATAGCGATAACGCCACCAAGCTTATCGGGAACGGATCGTAAGATTGCGTAAAAAGGTAAGAAATACCATTCTGGCACAATATGTGCAGGTGTCTGTAGAGGGTTTGCTTTTTCGTAATTTACAGCTTCTCCTAATGTATTAGGCAAGTAAAAAACAAAAACTAAAAGCACAAAAAGCATCACTGCACCTGTAAATAAATCTTTGGTGGTGCAATAAGGGCTGAACGGCATTGTATCTTTTGGGCTTTTTATATCTATACCCAGTGGATTATTTGATTTTCTATGGTGCAAAGCCTATAGATGAAGAAAGACAAGCCCGCACATAACAAACGGTAGTAAATAATGCAGAGAAAAAAATCTGTTCAGGGTTGGGTTATCAACAGAAAAACCACCCCACAACCATTCTACCAAGTCATCACCTATCCATGGAATTGCTGAGAAAAGATTTGTTATTACTGTTGCTCCCCAGAAACTCATCTGGCCCCAAGGTAATACATATCCTAAAAATGCGGTTGCCATCATTAGCAACAATAAAATTATTCCAAACCACCAAAGAATTTCCCTAGGGGCTTTATAGGAACCATAATATAAGCTTCTAAAGATGTGGATGTAGACAACAACAAAGAACATAGATGCACCATTGGCATGTGCATAGCGTAATAGCCAGCCCCACTCAACATCACGCATTATGTGCTCCACAGAATCAAATGCATGATCAGCATGGGGAGTGTAGTGCATGGAAAGCAAAACACCTGTTACAATTTGTGCTACCAGCATAACCATAGCCATGGAGCCAAATGTCCACCAGTAATTCAAATTACGAGGGGCAGGATAATCTATACCGTGTGCGATAGCCCAGCTAAACACTGGTATACGGTACTCAATCCATTGGACAACCTTATTTTGTGGAACTGGGGTGCTCATTTGCACACTCTCCCTTAACCAATCTTTACTAATGTATCATCTAAAAAGTTATGCTCTGGAACCTCTAGGTTTCTGGGTGCAGGTCCTTTCCGAATCCTTCCAGAAGTATCGTAATGAGAACCATGGCAGGGACAAAACCATCCACCATACTCTCCCTTAGGGTCACCGAGCTTATTTCCAAGTGGAATGCAACCTAAATGTGTGCATACACCCACTAAAATCAACCATTTACCTTTGTAGGATCTATCCTCGTCAGCTTCTGGATCACTAAGGTCATCTATATTGACCTTTTGGGCTTCTTCAATTTCTGCCTGTGTACGATGTCGAATGAATACGGGCTTACCCCTCCACATTACTGAAATCGCCTGTCCTTCAGAGATCCCTGAGATATCTACCTCAGTTGAAGCTAAAGCGAGCACATCTGCCGACGGATTCATTGTTTCTATTAGCGGCCAAACTACTCCAACCGCACCCATAGCACCCATAGCACCTGCTGCAAGAACAAGAAAGTCTCGCCGTGTTCCTTCTTCCTCTGTAACAGAGGTCTGATCACCCTCTGGCGTCGAATCTGCCATCATTATCCCCCATATCGACTGGGCCCCTATAATAATTACATTTAAGTCTTCCTATATCATAATGGAAGTCTTAGTAAAAAAATGTTTCCTCACAGCAAATAACTGATTGGGAAGATGGAGGGTTAGCATGAGCAGGTTGGAAGGGCAAGACGATTTAATGTCGCTACAGTAATAGAAATCGATAATTTAGATAATCAATTGTATTTTAGGGGGGATAAGAATGAGATTTGTGCTTTTTCAACCAGATATTGCACCTAATGTAGGAACTATTCTGAGAATGGCTGCTTGCTTTGACGTTGGGGTTGATATAATCGAACCCTGTGGTTTTCCTTGGGACACAAGAATATTAAGGCGTTCAGCCTTAGATTATCATAAATTTGTTCGAATCGAGCGTTACTCGTCATGGTCAGATTATTTCGACAAATATCATGAAATAATTCCAGACTTAAAAGAAAACTCATCTTTTATGGGCAATACTAAGCAAATTGGTGTAAACGATAATAAAAGCCGTTTAGTATTACTTACAACAAAAGGGGAAAAACCGTATTACAATTTCAGATTCAAACCTAATGACAGGATAATGGTGGGAAGAGAAAGTGCCGGTGTACCTGAGAAAGTCCAC
This sequence comes from Rhodospirillaceae bacterium, assembly GCA_002728135.1. Taxonomy (GTDB): domain Bacteria; phylum Pseudomonadota; class Alphaproteobacteria; order UBA828; family UBA828. The sequence goes on along the minus strand of PBVE01000023.1, from coordinate 199,561 downwards.
CTTGCAGCTCATCAACGGCTCATTATACCGATGAAACCAGACAGAAGGTCACTTAATATTGCCGTTGCCCTAGGGATAGTCGCAGGTGAAGCACTAAGACAAACAAAATTATTTTCAGAGTAAGTATATGGATAAATTTGAACCAAAAAATCTGCCAATGGGAACTTCAAATGCTCAAGAGAAACTTGAGGTTAAAAACTGGTTTCAACAACTCAGAGATAGAATCTGCTATTCATTTGAATCTCTTGAAGAAGAACTTTGTGAACATACCAACACTTCTTCACCAGGGAAATTCGTTCCCAAAAAATGGATCAGAGATCAAGGTCTTGGTGGTGGTGGTAAAATGTCTATTATGCACGGTCATTTATTTGAAAAAGTTGGTGTAAATATATCAACAGTACACGGTGAATTTTCTAAAGAATTTAGCGACTCAATACCAGGCACGAGAGATAACTCTGCGTTTTGGGCCACTGGTATTTCGGTTGTTGCCCATCCACAGTCACCATTGGTCCCTGCAGTCCACATGAATACAAGACATATAGTTACATCTAAAAGTTGGTTTGGAGGTGGGGCTGACCTTACACCGACTATCCCAAACGATCTAGATGCAAAAACCTTTCATAATGCTCTCAAAAAAGGGTGTGACAAACATAACCCAGAATATTACCAGTGCTTCAAAGACTGGTGTCGGGAATATTTTTTTCTTCCCCATCGTAATGAAGAAAGAGGGGTTGGTGGTATATTTTATGATTATTTAAACACTGGGACATTCAGCTCTGACCTATCTTTTACCAAAACTGTTGGCCTTACTTTCCTCAATGTTTACACCAATATCGTAAGGCAGCACATGCAGAAGCCATGGACGGAGAAAGACAAAGAACATCAGTTAATAAAACGTGGTCGTTACGCCGAATTTAACTTACTTTATGACAGAGGCACCCAATTTGGCTTGAAGACTGGGGGAAATATTGAAGCAATCTTAATGTCAATGCCACCCAATGTTAAATGGCCCTAAAAGACTTAAAAATTGAAAATATAAAAATTATTTAAATTTATTGATGATTCTCAGCATCTTGATTTGATAAATTTTTAATCTCTTTTTCCAGCTTTAATAATAAATCTTCTCGATTTGGTTTAAACGACTCCTTAATCCAAAAATTCTCAAGATCTCTCAATAGGTTTCCTACTAGTTCTCCCGATGAAATTCCATGAGAAATAACATCTCCCCCATTTAATGGAAATTTGGGTGAGACCCAAATCTTTGCTTTATTAAAAAGAGCTAACCACTCATCACTGTCACTTGAAGATAAACCACCATCTTCGGCCCAGTTCAATAATATTTTTTGCAAACAATCTTCAGTATTGAAAGGATAAAAAGTCTGATCACCCTTTTTTCTATAATATCTCGGCTTTAATCTAGGTTCGGGTAAAGTAAGACGAAAGAACCTAGCTGCTTGAATTTTAGAAAATTTTAATTTTTCAGATATTTTTGAAATATTATCATGATTATTTCTAAATAATGCAGCAAGCCTACAAATAGAATCAAGCACTAAACTTCCACGACAAAATGATTCCAAACCTAACAAGTCCTCCAAGATATTCAATTTTGTGACTCCCGGAAGTAAAATATCTAAAACACCAATATTAGCCATAGACTGCAATGCCAATAATGGATTAGGTGCAGACAATAGTTTTAATGTCTCTTGATTAAGTCTCTCACCAGAAATTTTATTTAAAAATTGAGCTGATTCACTGCATGCTTTTAAAGCACGTGGATCTGGTAAGCCAATGCCATACCAAGCAAAGAACCTAAAAAAACGCAACAATCTTAAATGATCTTCCTCAATACGCTTTCTAGGATTTCCCACAAAGAGAATTTGACCATTTCTTAAATCATCTATTCCACCAAATGGGTCAAATACTAGACCTTCAGAATTACAACTTAATGTATTTATAGTAAAATCACGCCTGTTTGCATCCTCAACCCAATCATTTATAAATTCAACTTTTGCCTGCCGACCAAAATTTTCAGAATCACGCCTGAGTGTTGTCACCTCAAAACGCCTTCCCGCTATAATTGTGATAACAGTTCCATAAGACAAACCAACATTTATTGTTTTAAAACCCTCATTTCTGAGTTTTTCAGTTACTATTTCAGGTCTATCTGTAGTTGCAATATCAATGTCTGTAACAGGAAGCTGCAAAAGGGAGTCACGCACACATCCTCCAACAAAACGAACCTCTGCATCATTTGAGATCAAAATTTTAAACAAAATTTTGGTCTCTTTAGAAAAAAACCATTGAGGCAGGGGCTTGATATATGTTTTTGCTGTCACTTGTAATTTACTCGAATTGGCCAGGAATAATCTTACCATTTTCTATGTGAGGTGGGGTATAATGCCCTTCTGGTGGATCTCCTGATGAAAATGAGAGGCTAACCAAAGATGCAACTACCAAGACTGCTCCTATGGCTATTAAAGGATAAAATGGTAACTTATTAGAGACCCTATCTTTTGTATTTACAGGCCTTATCTTTCTAATCAAAATTAAATAGACAATGTATAGAATTGTTGGTGCACACAACAATAACAAATGGATAAGCGTAACCCTAAGCAAATTAAACTCCTTGTCTAACTGTTCGTATTTTATTCCTTAAATTTACTATGATTGCCGCTGTTGCACCCCATATCTCATGACCTTTATAATCAATGATAAAGGTATCTTTACTTAATCCTAGAGAGGACATAATTTTTCTTCTAAAATTTCTCAAATCTAGTAAATAATACAAAGGCACTTCAATAATCTCATCTACCTCTGATGGATTGGCAACAAAATTTACTTTAGGATTCACAATTCCTACAACTGGAGTTATTCTATAACCACTTCTAACGTAGTGATTTCCAAGACAACCAACAACCTCAACATTTTCTGGGGGTAGGCCTATTTCCTCATACGCCTCTCGTAATGCAGTATCTCTAGGGCTAGGATCAAAATCCTCTTTCTTCCCCCCCGGAAATGAAATTTGCCCTGCATGCTCAGACATATTCTCTGGTCGTTTAGTTAATAAAATTTTATAGGTCTTATCTCTTTTGATGATAGGAACTAAAACCGCAGCAGACTTAATTTTCATGGTTGGAGAAGGACTCATTGAATCTAGAATAAAATTTCCATTATCTGACCATCCCTGTAGATCATCTGCATTTGATATAATCTCTGCCCAGAGGATGTCTGATGATTCTAATGAAGAAAATAAAAGACGAGAGAAAACAATTTCATTCACCCTATAAATCCTTATTTGAATCATAGGAAAAAAAGAGGCCGTTACTCCATACTCCTAGTGATGCTGAATTTTGCGAGTCCTTATATTGAAATAAATCAGCTAGTTCATACCAGACCTGTCTTGCTGTAATTGCCTCAAGACCTTTGCGAATCATGATGTATGGTGCTTGATCTCCATTTGGTCTACTTCTAAAAACTAATGGATGCTCTATACCAACACTAACCTTATCATCTAAATTTGTAGTAAAATGGATAATTTGATTTTTGTTGGAACCTTCCACCTCCATTTTAACTGCAATAAAAGGTACATCTTCTACAAAAATCCGTGCCTTTTCTACAGGTGTAACTAACCAAAAATCACCTGCCTCATCACGCTCTAGAACTCCTGCAAATAATTTTACTAATGACATGCGCGTGATAGGGGATCCATCATGAGTCCAAGTGCCATTCGCTAATATGCTTATGTCAATATCACCACAATTATACGGTGCCAGATTAGGCACAGATTTTTTTTCATTTGTATTCATAGTTTATATCCAAGCAAAAAATTACCTGAAAAAACCTAAAACTTTATCTTGGATTACCAATTAGAAGCCTAAGCCATAAGCTCTAACAATACCCTATTTACTTCATTAGCAGCTTCCATTTGAACCATGTGCCCTTTTTCAGGGACTATGAGTACGGAAACTGAATCTGGGAAACCATGTGCATGAGCAGATGGAATGATTTTATCTTCTGAGCCCCAAATAATCTGCACGGGTATATTTAGTTCTGTAATATTATCTCGCATTACAGCTACCTGAACACCGTCAGGAGCAAAAGAGGACATAATAGTTGTTAGGGCCTTTTTTACACCATCCTTACGCTTAAAAGTAAGTAAATCCTCAACCAAACTACGTGTTACCAGAGAGGAATCACCAAAAAGCTTTACAGCTTGGGATTTCATATCTTTTCTTCGATCAGCCTCAACAAACCCATTAAGATAGTCTGAGTCAATCTCTGATCCAAGACCAGCACTTCCAATTAGTGAAAGCGAAGACACTCTCTCTGAGTATTTAAGTGAGAAAGCCAAGGAGATAGCCCCGCCCATAGAATGACCAACGAAATGAGCCTTTTCTATACCAAAATTATCCATAAAATCTAAAATAATAGATACAAAAAATTCTATTGAACCATCTTCAACTTCTTTAGATGAACCACCATGACCAGGTAAATCAATTGCATAAACTGCCCTAGCCTCTGCCAACGAATCGTGGCTAAACAACCAATTGTTTAAATCTCCTCCAAAGCCGTGAATAAGAATAGCTGGGATGCCACCTTCTCCTCGTTGAGCATATTGAATTTGTTTTCCATTGAGATCTATGGTTTCTGTTCCTGAACCCTCAGAATCCTCATCGGGTTCTGGGGGGACATAATTTTCCTGAAAGTCTGAGATAAAATTGTCTATTGCTTCATCACCTATAGATCCATCTGCAACAACTCCGAGAAGTGCTCCTACAGTTAGTGTTTCCCCTGTCTGGCCAACACACCTTCTTATTGTACCACCGACTGCGGCTTCAACAGCACCAGTTATTTTTTCAGTTTCTACCTCTAATAACTCATCACCTGACTCAATTTCGTCGCCCTCTTCTACTAGCCACTCACCTAGCTTGCCCTCTGTCATCGCCAAGCCCCATTTAGGCATGGTTATTGAGTGAATTTCACCTGACATCAGCTATGCCTCCATAACTAAGCGAACTGCATCACTTACCTGATTAGCATCGGGAATATACATATCTTCTAATGCATCAGAAAATGGAACTGGAGTGTGTGGTGCAGTGACCATTTTAATTGGTGCTTTTAAGGATCCGAATGCCTCTTGTGCAACTAGAGCAGACACATCAGTTGCAATACTGCAACGTGGGTTTGCCTCATCCAGAACAACCAACCTACCAGTGTTTTCTACACTTTCAATTATAGTCTCTGTATCCATAGGGGAAGTTGTTCTTAAATCAACAACCTCACAATTTACGCCATCCTTTGCAAGATTATCAGCAGCTTCATTTGCAATATGAACCATACGGCCCAGAGTAACAATTGTTACATCATCTCCTTCACGTGTAATGTTTGCTTCGCCAAATGGGATAGCATAAGGCTCTTCCGGCACATCTCCTTCTAGGGTATAGAGAAATTTATGCTCACAGAAAATTACAGGATCATTATCTCTTATGGATTGAATTAAAAGACCCTTTGCATCGTAGGGATTTGATGGTGTAACTACTTTAAGCCCTGGAATATGGGTAAAAACAGGATACAGACATTGTGAATGCTGTGCAGCAGCTCTAAGTCCAGCACCATACATAGTTCGGATTACTACTGGAGTTTCAGCCTTGCCTCCAAACATATATCGGAACTTAGCTGCCTGATTGAAGATTTGATCAAAACAAACCCCCATAAAATCTATAAACATTAATTCTGCTACTGGTCGCAAGCCAGCAGTAGCAGCACCAACCGCTGCACCAATAAACCCGCTCTCTGTAATTGGAGTATCTAAAACACGATCATCACCATATTTTGGCTGCAGACCCTTTGTAACTCCTAAAACTCCCCCCCAAGCATCACGTTCGCCTGGAGAGCCAAGACCACCTGCAACATCTTCGCCCATTATAACAACTGTTTCATCTCGCTCCATCTCTTGGTCAAGAGCTTCATTGATAGCCTGTTGATAACTAATTTTTCGAGCCATTTGGCCCTCCTTTAGTAAGATACGTATACGTCAGTAAGTAAATCTTCAGAAGTTGGAAGTGGCGAGGCTTTTGCTTTGCTAACTGAATTGTCAATTAACTCCGCCACTTCACCGTCTATAGAATCAAGGTCATCGGACTCGAGTAAAGCTGCACCTATAACTTTCTCCCGAAATTGAGATAGCGCATCCACAGATTCCCGTATTTCTTTTACTTCATCTTTGCCACGATATGTCTGAGAGTCTCCTTCAAAATGGCCATAATATCGAGATAATCGTGTTTCTATAAAACTAGGCCCATCTCCAGCACGAGCTCTTTCTACGGCCTCTTTCGCGGCTTCATGGACAGCAAAAAAATCAAATCCATCGACAGATACTCCCGGCAAACCAAAGCCCTTGGCTCGATCTACTGGATTGCCTCCTCCAATTGCCCAACTCGATGATGTCGTCTCAGCATATCCATTATTTTCTAAAACAAAAATGGCAGGTAATTTCCAAACAGCTGCTAGGTTCATTCCCTCAGCATTTGTACCTTGATTGAAAGCTCCATCTCCAACAAAACAAACAGCTACTCCACCTGTTCCAAGATTCTTGTTCGCCAATGCTGCACCGCAAATCAATGGCGGGCCTCCACCTACAATCCCATTTGCACCCATCATGCCTTTATCAAGGTCAGCAATATGCATTGAACCACCCTTGCCCGCACAAAGACCGTCAGTGCGGCCATATATCTCTGCCATCATTCCGTCAACATCGCAGCCTTTTGCAATACAATGTCCGTGTCCTCTGTGAGTGCTGGCAATATAATCACGATCATCAAGGTTCATCATTACCCCAACACCGCTTGCTTCTTCACCTGCGTAAAGATGAACAAAACCAGGGATCTCACCTGTTGCAAAATCTACATGTAGACGCTCTTCAAACTCCCGGATAGTCTTCATTGTCCGGTAGGCGCGTAGGAGTTCTTCACGCGCTAGTTGCATATTAACCTCCAATTATAGTTGTTCCTCGTTATAAAAAACGAGTACCTAGTTATAGCCAATTGCCAGCTGAAAGACTTTATCTATCTAGAGCTGGTATAAAGCATAGGATAGTGTATTAACCTATTAATATATTATTATGCCTTGTCCAAGCGGTCCCGAAAAGGGGATAAAACAAATTATCATGAAAATTTCTATAAATTTAAGAGTATATGGGCTTCTAATGCGAGAAAGAAGAGTTTTAGTGGCCGAAGAAAAGGTTGGCCACCAAGAAATTCTTAAATTTCCTGGTGGGGGTGTTGAAGTTGATGAAACACCAGAGCAGGCATTAATTAGGGAGTTTAGAGAAGAATGCCAAATTAATATAACCCCAATTGGCCTAGTTCATGTTCCTGGAACACTTTTTAGCCCATGGATCCATAGGCTTTACACTCCCTTATTTTATGAGATAAAGAGTTTAGGAAAACCAAAAGCCCACCCTTCAGAAAAAATTAATTTACGCTTCCTGAATCCATCTGATCTACTAAATAATGATAGAGTTGCTTTGCCCGAACGCGAAGCTCTTAAAAAGATTTTAGACTGAGGAATAAAACACTAATTAAAAAAGGCTTAGATAATGGCTAAACGCTATACTGTAGTTTTGAATCTGATAATCATAACTTTTATATCAGTTGGTTTTTCTTCAATCTTACAGGCTGGACAAACTGCTAGTGTAGAGGTGAATAAAGTTAAAACACAATTCTTATCAGAAAATATAAAATTTACTGCACGTTTAGTCGCAGTCCAATCTGGATATGTTTCAGCACGCATAGCTGGACCAGTAATAGACGTTAGAATTGAGTTAGGAGATTATGTAGAAAAAGGGGAAATTATTGCAAAAACAGATACTGCGTTGCTAGTTGGTGAAAATAATCGTCTAAAAGCTCTCGTTGATGAGTCAATACGACAAGTTGCACGCTTTCAATCAGAAGCAAATCTAAAACTAGCTGAATTGAACAGACTTGAAAAATTACAAAATTCTGTGGTCTTCCAAAAAAGCCAGTACGAAGATTCTAGGCAAAAACTTATAATAGCAAAAAAACTTATTGAAATTGCTATAGCCAAAAAATCTATAGCAGAGGCTAATTTAGCTATTAATGAGGTCAACTTAGAGTGGTCAACTGTCCGTGCACCATATAATGGTATTATTACAGCTATCCATACTGAAATTGGTAGCTGGCTACAAAAAGGTCAGAATGTTATTACAATGCTGAATAATAGAGACCTAGAAATATTAGCAGACCTACCGGCCAAATACATTTCTGGAATAGAACAAGGAATGCCAATAGCATTTATTTCCACTAATGAAGAGAAATTTCAGGCGATTGTTCGAAAAATTCTTCCTGAAGAAGATATACTTAGCCACACCAGACAAGTACGCTTTACACCTGATTCCAAATTTTTAAAAAATTCAATAGCCCCCGGACAATCAGTAACAATAATAATTCCTGTTGGGAGTAAAAAAGATTCAATTACTGTCCATAAAGATGCATTGGTAAATGTAGCTGGTCAGACGTTTGTTTTTGTCGCCATAGAAGGTAAAGCTCAAATTAGGCCAATAACGATTGGGTCATCCATAGGTAACAGATTTGAGGTTATCAACGGTCTTCAAGATGGGGAACAAGTGGTGATTCGTGGTAATGAGCGTCTCCAACCTGGTCAATCTATAAAAATTAGCACTAAAACTGAGGAATAAATTAAGACCATGAACCTCATTCGCGCAGCTATTGCCCGCCCAATTGCAGTAATTGCAGCAGTTGTAATGATAATTTTATTTGGTTTGGTTGCCCTCGAAACGATTCCTATTCAACTTACCCCTGATATTCGCAAACCAATACTAACTATAAATACGTTTTGGGGTGGTGCTTCTCCTGTAGATGTAGAAAGAGAAATAACCAATAGGCAAGAGAGTGAACTCAAAGGGTTAGAAGGTTTATCTAGAATAACTAGCACATCAAGTGATAGTGAATCCGAAATAGTACTAGAATTTAAAGTTGGTCAAAACATGGATAGGGCATTACTGCTTGTAGCCAATAGCCTTGATAGAGTAGCTGATTACCCAGATGAAGCTCTCGAACCAATTATCAGCACAGCTGGCGCAGAAGATCAACCAATAGCTTGGTTTATTATAAAACCAATAAAAGGGAATAATCGTGAAATTCATAAATATGGGGATTTTGTAGAAGATGTTGTTAAAGAACGCTTAGAAAGGGTTCAAGGGGTAGCCCGTTCAAACGTTTTTGGTAGCACTGAACGTGAGATGAGAATCACTGTAGACCCTATAACTTTGGTTAATTACGGGCTTACAATAGAAGATGTAGCAAAATCTATTCGCTCTGCCAATCACTCAATAACTGCTGGAGAAATCAACGAAGGTAAAAGACGTTATGTTGTTAGAACTGACGGTGAATTAAATTCAATTGATCGCATAAGCAACATAGTCCTGAGAAGTAATTTTGATCCAAACTCAAATTCATTCACGCAAATACGCTTATCAGACGTTTCAAATATAGACTTTGCATACAAAGAACCTTCTTCTCGGATCAGAGCCCTTGGGGTCCCTTCGATAGCAGTAAACGCAATACGTGAAACAGGGGCAAATGTTATCGAAACTATGGAAGGGATTAAACAAGCTGTAAATGAACTTAATGCAGGGCAAATGCAAAAGGCAGGTTTGACACTAGATCAAGTGTATGATGAAACCGTTTACATCAACTCATCAATTGATTTAGTTATTAATAATATATACGTGGGAGGAACACTAGCAGCAATAATATTGATGCTTTTTCTTCGATCCCTCGGTGCCACCATCATCGTTTCTTTTGCAATTCCAATATCTGTTGTAGGATCATTTGTTGCGATGGCTGCATTAGGTAGATCGATAAATGTAGTATCACTCGCAGGCTTTGCATTCGCAGTTGGGATGGTAGTTGATGCTGCAATAGTAGTGCTTGAGAACATATACCGCTTGCGTCAAAAAGGAATAAGCCGATCAGAGTCAGCTTTTCTTGGTGCTAGCCAAGTATGGGGAGCCATTTTTGTATCTTCGCTTACTACTGTTTTGGTGTTCATACCATTAGTCATTATGGATCTCGAAGCTGGTCAACTTTTTAGAGATATAGGAGTGTCTATATCCGTTGCAGTCATGCTTTCACTAGTTGTAGCAATAACTCTTATTCCAGTAATGGCTAAAAGGTTTTTAGGGAATTTTATGCCAATAAGCTTCAAAAGTAATTTTTTCCTTAATAACAATATTTCAAAACAAAAATATACAGCATCTGAAAAGCCTCAGCGTGTTAGAATTCCAATTCTCGATCATTTTGCAGAAACATTTGTTTCTCTAGTTGTAGGCTATACTAAATGGCTGGTGAAAGGCCGACTTCGTTCTCTAGTTATTATAGGATTAATTTGTGGAGGTTCTATTACCATAGGCTGGACACTTTTACCTAAATTAGATTATTTACCAGAAGGCAATAGAAATTTAATCTTTGGAATTATTATGCCACCGCCTGGCTATAACCTCCAGACAACTAGTGCAATTGCTGAACGTGTAGAGAATGCGGTCAAGCCACTTTGGTCTTCAACCCAAGATGAAAATATCCATTCTGAAAATTTGCCGGAGATGCAACAATTTTTCTATGTGACCCTTAGAACTCAGACCTTTGTGGGAGCAGTGTCATCAGATCCAACAAGAGTTGCCGAACTTATTGAACCCTTAAGACTTCCAGTTTTTAATGAACCCGGCACCTTTGGCTTTATAAGTCAAGCTGGTTTATTCTCCCGAGTTGTTGGTGGCGGAAGAAAAATTGAAATCAATATTAGTGGAGCTAATCTTGAACAGTCACTTGCAGTTGCACTTCAAGCTACACAAAAAATCTTTACCGTTATGCCATTAAAGGATGGGAACCAATTCATACCAAAACCAGGCCTTACACTTGGAGCACCAGAAGTAAGGTTGATACCTGACCCAACAAAATTAAGGGACAACGGTATTACAAATCAAGAATTTGGAAACACAATTGATGCTTTTAATGATGGCTTACGTGTTGATGAAGTAACAATAGACGCAAAAAGAATGGATTTAATAGTTAAAGGGTCAAATATTGAACTTTCGCAGACTCAAGATATAGGTAATTTACCTGTAATAACTAAAGATGGGACAATCGTACCTGCAAGTTCACTATCAAAAATTATTGTGACATCTGGACCTACATCAATTAGGCACGTAGAAAGGGAAAGGACCGTCACACTTGAGGTTCGCCCAGCCCCTAATCTACCACTTGAGGAAGCAACAAATATTCTTAAAGAAAAAGTTTTGGACTCTTTAAAAGATGAGGGACTACCAGAAGGTATAAATATAACTTTATCTGGCACCGCAGATGAATTAACTAAAACCTTTGATGCTATGTTAATAAACTTATGCCTTGCTTTTGTAATAGTTTACCTAGTAATGGCAGTGCTATTTGAGAGCTTTGTATATCCTTTCATCATTATGTTGTCGGTTCCAGCAGCTGGAGCTGGAGGTGTAATCGGATTAACAATTATCAATGGTTATATCATTACACCATTTGACATGCTTACTCTTCTTGGCTTTGTAATTTTAATTGGCATAGTAGTTAATAATGCGATTTTATTAGTACATCAATCACTCCAACATATCCGTAAAGAAAATATGACCCCACAAGAAGCAATAGTTGAGGCTACAAGAAATAGAATACGTCCAATATTTATGTCCACACTCACATCTGTTTTTGGGATGCTTCCTTTAGTAATCTTCCCAGGAGCTGGATCAGAACTCTATAGAGGGCTTGGATCAGTTGTAGTTGGAGGATTAGCCTTATCAAGTTTTATAACTTTATTGGTTGTACCACCGATGTTAGCCATATTAATCCGCGAAAAAAATTAAAATCCTAATTTTATAAATTTGAATATAGGCGATATAAATAGTTCGATCTACTCAAACAGCATGAATGGGCAGTCTCGAAAAAAACATTGCAACTAGAGGTAAAAGAGATAGCTGGCAAAATCGGCAGAAAGCCAACAAGAGAAGAGGTTGAAAAATACAGTGAGCACCCAATAGAATATTTTGATAGCTATTTTATTGATTGGGAAGAAGTATGTTCCGCTGTTGGCAACAAGGGAATGGTATAAGACAGAGCTTATCTCACTATCCTTCTTATAGAGTATCGGATTTAACTGGACTGACTATAGCCCAAAACCCTTATAAAATCAACATTTTTTGGATTATATCGGATGGCGATAAATGAAAAATTGGCTGGGGCGGCAGGATTCGAACCTGCGAATGACGGGATCAAAACCCGTTGCCTTACCACTTGGCTACGCCCCAAAACTTAACAGTATATTTGTCCATTTTATTAGACTTAGTATACAAAAAACTAGTCAGAAGTAATCCTTATCTGGTGAAAAATATATTTTTTTCAGTATACTTAGACTTATGCACTTTATATAAAAGTTTAAGTAAAGATCATGCAGAAAAACTATTAAATTACAGATTACAACAAAAAAACAATTATTTTTATGAAATTTATTTCATATTCAGAGTTACTATAATATGAAGGAAATAATAACTCTTATTATAGAAGACTTACTGTTGCCCCCTTGTGGCTCTTTGATTTTACTTGCTCTAGCTTACACCATACGTAAAAAATATAAGAAAACCGCAAATATAGCTCTTATTACTGGTATTGTTACAATTTACCTGGTTAATACACCATTTTTATCAACAATAATAAGCATCCCACTAATTGCTAATCCAGCCATTGAAAATCCAACCAATTTAAATGGTGCAGAGGCCATTGTTGTACTTGGAGGGGGTTTAAGAAAATCTGCTTCTGAATACCTAGGAATAGATACAATTGACGGGAATGCATTAGAACGTGTTCGTTATGGTGCATATCTCAAAAAAAATTCTGGCCTTCCCGTTCTTTTAACAGGAGGAATAACTGCTTCTTCCACGTCAGAAGCTAGAGCAATGAGCAATACTCTTAAAAATGAATTTAATGTCCTTGCTAAATGGCTTGAAGAAAAATCTATGAATACAAAAGAAAATGCAAAGTTTTCCTGGGAAATTTTATCAAAGGAGAAAATTTTTAAAATAGTCTTAGTTACAAATGATTATCATATGCAAAGATCTGTTCTAGAGTTTGAGTCTGTTGGTTTCCAAATAATTCCTGCGCCTGTTAACCCTACAAATGATTTTAATATTCGTTTGTTAAGCTTTCTACCCAACGGTAAATCTTTGAATTCATTCAAAACATATGTCCATGAATGGCTAGGAATCTTATGGTATTACATTGGTAAAAATTTATGATTTTAATATTCTAAACTATTTGATTTGATAAAAATTTTTATACCAATCTACAAACTTTGGAATACCTTTTTCTATTGGTGTTCTTGGTGAAAAATCAAAATCATTCTGAATAGACGTAATATCTGCATAGGTTTCTAAAACATCCCCTGGTTGCATAGGACTAAACTCGAGAATAGCAGGCTTACCGATACTTTCTTCAAGAACTTGAATATAGCGCAATAATTTTTCGGGCTTGTTATTACCTATATTGTATAATTTATGTCCAGGATTTTGTTTTTCTTTAGGGCTATAAATATCCATCACTCTGACAACGCCATCAATTATATCATCTACATATGTAAAATCCCGACTCATTTTACCATCGTTAAATACCTTTATAGGAGTTTCCTCTATAATTGCTTTTGTGAACAAATATGCACTCATATCGGGTCTATCCCATGGGCCATAAACTGTAAAAAATCTAAGACCTGTAATTTTTAAATCATACAACTGGCTATAAGCCTCAGCAATTAATTCATCTGCTTTTTTTGTTACAGCATATAATGAAACTGGCCTATCCACCCTGTCATCTTCAGAAAAAGGTAGTTTATCGTTTCCTCCATATACAGAACTTGAGCTTGCATAAACAAGGTGCTGTAATTTTGGTAAATCTTTACAAAGCTCTAAAATTGTTAGTTGTCCCATTACATTTGTTTCTACATATGTATAAGGATTTACTAGTGAATACCTAACTCCAGCTTGAGCCGCTAAATGAACTAAACAAGTTATGTTATCGTTCCCTCCAAACAAACCAAATAAAGTATCACGGTCAGCAATATTACACTTATGAAAGTCGAAATTATTTTTCTTTCTTAATATTGATAGCCTTGCATTCTTTAAACTTATGTCATAATAGCTATTTAAATTATCGATACCAATCACTTCAATTCCTCTATTAAGCAAATTAAGTGATAGATTAAATCCGATAAAACCCGCCGCACCTGTGACAAGAACGCTCATAAATTTTTCCACAAATCTGGATTAAAGACATATTGATGATTAATTCATCTAGTTCCTAATTCTCTATTGGCCATAGAAATATCAAAATCATAATACTACATTTAAAAATATTCTTAAAACTATCTCATCTTCATCTCAATATTTATATGCCGATTAAATCAGGGTAAATTCTATATGATTAACTTAAAACCAATAGATAGATGTAAATCTAATAATTTGATAATATATCAATCAAACAAAAAATTTTTAATCCTTTATATATAAATATATAATATAAAATTTAGAATGAAGAATTTGACACAAAAAAAAGATGATTCCAGATCGTTTACACCATACGTTGCTGTAGTCGGTTTAGGCTACGTTGGTTTACCTCTGGCTATAGCACTATCTAAATTTCACAAGGTAATTGGCCTAGATACTGATGAAAACCGTGTGAAAGAACTTACAAATGGTTTTGATCGTACTGGTGAATTTATCTCAAGCGAAATAACTAACATGGAGCTCCGACTTACCTCAAAGCCATATGATATTTGCCTTTCAAAAATCTTTATTATTGCAGTTCCTACACCTGTTGATAAAGATAACAAACCTGACCTTAGCTCACTTCGATCAGCAAGTGAGACTGTTGGAACGCAAATGAGAAAAGGCTCAATAATTGTTTACGAAAGCACTGTCTGGCCGGGAGTTACTGAAGACATATGTGCTCCAATTCTACAGGAAACATCCGGCTTAAAAGCAGGAGTAGATTTTTTTCTAGGTTATTCGCCTGAGAGGGTTAATCCTGGCGATAAAGAACACACCATCGACAAAATAACAAAAATTGTATCTGCTCAGACTCCTGAAATATGTAATACCCTTTCTAAGCTTTATGGCCAAATCACAAAAAGTAAAATTCATGTTAGCCCTAATATTAGAACTGCTGAAGCAGCCAAAGTTATTGAGAATGCTCAAAGGGATATTAATATAGCTTTCATCAATGAAATTGCACAAATATGTCAAAAGTTAGAAATTTCTGTTTATGAAGTACTCGAGGCAGCTGAAACGAAATGGAATTTTTTAAAATTTAAACCAGGTCTTGTTGGTGGTCACTGCATTGGAGTAGATCCATATTATCTTGCCTATAGAGCTCGTGAGCTTGGGTATGATCCAAGCGTATTATTAACAGGCAGAAAAATAAATGATGGTATGGGAAAATATATTTCAGACCAGATACTGCATTTATTAGAACCTGAATCCAATATACTTATACTCGGCCTAACATTTAAAGAGGACGTATCCGATCTTAGGAATTCACAAGTTGAAGATATTATTAAATATCTCGAATCATCTGGCCACACAGTATCTGTTAGTGATCCACATGCCTCACAAGAAGAAGCAATGGAGCTGTATGGGATAAAACTAAATAATAAGATTAATGAAGATGATAAATTTGACTGTGTGTTATGCTGTGTCGGTCACTCAGAATATCGGAAAATGAATGGGAAATCAATTGCAGGATTGCTCAAAAAAAGAGGCCTTCTTGCAGATATCAAAGGTATTTGGAGAAATATAAGGTTAGATGAGTCTTATCGAAGGTGGACACTCTGACTTTATAAAATTATTCCAGTTTCACAGAATTAGAATATCCTAGTAAAACAAAAAATAATTACCTCGTCTTTCCAGCTACAACCCACCAATCTGGGTTTGCGTGCTTAACCTCTAAAGCTGCTTTCCTTGCATAGGTTATATCATCAAACAAACCAAAACAAGTAGATCCACTTCCAGACATTCTAGCAATCCTACAGCCAAAATTGGATGAAATACTCTCTAAAACCTGTTTAATGATCGGAGCTATTGAACAAGCAACGGGCTCAAGGTCATTTCTCCTTTTCTTAATCTCTAAAAAGAAATTTTTCTTTTCTTTAGGAATTTTCTTAAGTCTTTCCATTTCATTATATGGGCCTTTTCTCTCGTTAAAAATTCTAGATGTTAGTATTTCGACACCAGGATTAACAAGCAATATTGATAGTTCAGGGAAATTAGAAATTGGGGTTATATTTTCTCCGATACCTGAGAAAAACGCGCTACGTCCCTCAAAGCAAACCGGAACATCTGCACCAAGAGAGCGAGCTATTTCCATAATTTCTTGCTTATCTATATCAACCTCCCAAAATTTTGAGAGTCCCTTTAAGGTAGCTGCTGCGTCAGCTGAGCCACCACCTATTCCGGCTGCTACAGGCAAAAATTTTTCTAATTGTATTTCTACACCCCTTACTCTGTCAGTCCCCACCCTCTTCGCTAAGGCCCTTGCAGCTTTTAGAACAATATTGTCATTATTAGTTTTTTTTAGAATATGAGACATTGGTCCAGATAAGGAAAAAGTGATTCCAGAACCTGGCCTAAAGGTAATAAGGTCATGGGACTCAGCAAATACAACCAAGCTATCTAACTCATGAAATCCGTTATCCCTAAGACCTGTGACATGAAGATATAAATTTACTTTTGCTGGAGCTTTAACTTGGATAAAATTGTTAATTTCCTTATTCATGAACCATTACCAAGATTATGGTCATACACCTTAAAATCTCTACCTAATTTTTCTTTAATAGCCTTCACATAGTCTCCCGAAGCGCCCAGAGTAATTGCCCTATTCCACTGATACCTAGCTTCTATAAAACGGCCTGTTTCCCAGAAGGCATCACCAAGATGATCATTTATAATTGGATCGTTTGGTATAAGCTCTAAAGCACGCTCTAAAAAATGTATGGCATTATTAAAATCACCTAATCGGTAATATGCCCAACCAAGACTATCAACTATATATCCATCATTTGGTCTTAGCTTAACAGCTTCTTCAATCATTGTTTTTGCACGATTAAGGTTTATTTCCATTTCTAACCAAGAATAACCAAGATAGTTTAAAACAAGCGGCTGACTAGGTGATAGATTGAGGGCTTTAAGGAAATCTTTCTCGGCACGTTCCCAATTCTTTGTTTGTTCTAAAGAAACACCTCTTGAATAAAGTAAACGCCAGTGATCAGATCTAAAAACAGAAACTCTGTCTATTGCAATATCATAAGCCTTGATAGCTTCTGTGTGGTGCTCAGCAAACCTTAATATATCTCCAAGCACTTCAGGTGCATCTGTGCGTTTGGGTTGCTCCTCAACCATAGGGCGTAGGATATCCATTGCCTCATCAAGATTTTTTAGCTCAGCTAATTTCTGTGATTTTCTTAATTTGGCAGTCCAAAGGAAAATAGATTCTTGTGATACCTTTTCATATTCAGATATAGCCTCTTTAAATTGACCAAGACTTTCATATATCTCACCCAATAGAATGTATGCTGCAGCAAAATCTTTTCTTAGGTGTAAAGCCAATCTAGTATAAATAAGAGCATTTGCATGGCCAGCACTCTGAGGTAATAGACTTGCAATACCATAAAAAACCTCTGCTATCCCATCACGATAACCTCTGATTTCTTGAGTGTTATCCTTACTGTGATGTGTTTTGGTTAAAACCTGCTCTAGCCAAGAGGAATTTGGATCTGATTCAAGCCAAGATTTATACAATTTAATAGCCTCATCCTGACGATTATTTCTTGTTAAAAAATCTCCATATATAAGGATCCATCTGTTTGTTTGACCTACGGAAGTTTGTGCAGTTTTTAAATATAACTTTTCTGCATCAATAACATTTTCTGAAAGGTCATTAATCATGGCAGAATGAAAAGAAAAGTAAGGTTGATATATTTTTTTAGTTTTAAGACTTTCCATAGCACTAATAGCAACATTAACATTTTCATTGCCATACTCTGCCCAAGCTGAAAGTAAAGGTCCTAAAAGACCATAAATACCTTCTAGTGATAATTTTGATATTTGGTATTTTGCATCATCAATTTTTTGATTTGCTAAGAAATCAACTATCAAGACCAAACGAGCAAAATTATTATTGGGTTTAGAAAGAATTAATCGTGAGGCCAAAGGAACTGCAGATTCAATATCTCCAATAGCAACAAAGGCATTAATTGAATTTTTTAATAATTGCGTATTGTTTGGATTCACCTCCAAAGCATTAGAGAGATATTTAGATGCCAAAAGTTGGTCGTTCTTAGTGAGTGCATATGTACCAGCAAGATAGCTACCTAATGCCCTATCTGATCTCTGATCTGAAGAAAATTCAATCTTTGGCCGAACAGGTGAAGGATAAGGTAATGTTTTTTCACCAGCAGATGTCGACTGTGAAATTATAATAGTTATAACAAATACAACTATATAAACGTTACAACATATGAAATGCTGCAAAGTTTTAACATTTAGTTTTGCAATGCTAAGCAAACCTAACATTTTTTTATCCACACTATTAAGTACTATATAGCGTTAGCTACATATTAGGGTAGTTTGGACCACCACCACCTTCTGGTGGCACCCAAGTAATGTTTTGTTTGGGATCTTTAATATCACACGTCTTACAGTGGATACAATTTTGGGAATTAATTTGTAAATTTGAAGCTACATTTCCTTTCTCATCTTGAAGCTCAACAATTTCATAAACGCCTGCAGGACAATACAACCGCTCAGGGGAACCATAACGTTCAAGATTAACTTCTATAGGGATCTTTTCATCTGAGAGTTTAAGGTGGCTTGGTTGGTCTTCCTCATGAGCTGTATTTGAAATGAAAACCGATGATAATCTATCAAAAGTTAGTTCACCATCAGGTTTTGGATAAGAAATTTCTGAGCAATCGGTTTTAGAATTTAAGGAAAGATGGTCTTCATGGTGGCCTAGAGTCCACGGAAGTATTCCACGTGTCCAAAGTTCAACTGCGCTAAATATTGTTCCAAATGTTAAACCCCAGCGGAAAGCAGGACGACAATTTCTAACTTCTTTTAGCTCTTTCCATACCCAAGATTTCTTCAATGTATCTGGATAACTATTTAATAACCGACTTTTTTCAAGGTTTTCATTTTTTATGGCTTCAAATACTGCATCAGCAGCCAGCATGCCTGTTTTCATGGCATTGTGACTACCTTTTATTTTAGGTACATTTACAAAGCCAGCTGAACACCCTATTAGAGCACCACCAGGAAAAATTAAATGTGGTATTGACTGAAACCCACCCTCATTAATTGCTCTAGCACCATATGAAATTCTTCGCCCCCCTTCTAAATGTTTTCTAATAGTTGGATGAGTCTTGGCACGTTGCATTTCTTCAAATGGTGACAAGTGAGGGTTTTTATAATCTAAGGCGATAACAAGCCCAAAGGAAACTAAATTATCTTCAAGGTGATACAGAAAAGTTCCTCCATAGGTTTCAGAGTTTAATGGCCAGCCAAAAGTGTGCTGAACTAATCCAGGACTGTGTTTTTTACTATCTACTTCCCATAATTCTTTTATTCCGATTCCATAAGTTTGCGGTTCGCTTTTAGATGCAAGGTCGAACTTTTTTATTAATTGTTTTGTAAGTGAACCCCTAACACCTTCAGCAAAAAGTGTGAATTTTCCTATAAGCTCAATACCTGGCTCAAAGCTATCTTTTTTTTGCCCATCAGCCCCAAGCCCCATATCCCCTGTAGCAACTCCGCGAACAGCACCCTTCGAGTCGTATAGTATCTCAGTTGCAGCAAATCCTGGATAAATTTCCACACCTAAGGCCTCAGCCTCCGAAGCAAGCCACCGACAAAAATTGCCCAAGCTTATAATATAATTTCCCTGGTTATGCATTTGTGGAGGCAGTAAAAAATTTGGAATTTTAAAACTTGTTTTCTTCTGGATAAAATAAAATTTATCTTCTAACGCAGGGGTTTTAAGAGGTGCTCCTTTTTCTTGCCAGTTTGGAATAAGTTCATCTAGGGCACGGGTTTCAAAAACAGCTCCAGACAATATATGGGCACCAATCTCAGAACCCTTTTCAATTACAGTTACACTGATGTCCCTACCTTCAGCCAAACTCAGCTGTCGAATACGAATTGCTGCAGACAAGCCTGATGGACCTCCACCAACTATAACGACGTCATACTCCATTGATTCGCGATTCATCTTTGCTCCAATCTATAAACTTCGTACCATAAGGTATAAAAAATTTGAATGTAATAACTTCATTTATTAAATATATAATAGTTAATTAACCTAATTCTTTGCCTGGATAGTAGGAATCATTAATATAATATTGTTAGAATATGCATTATGGACAAGATAACTAAATATGAAATTCTGCAACAACTAAGTTGGCAGATTGAAGCTGGGGCAGATGAATCTGTGGAAAATACCCCACAAAACCGCCTAGAATCTAATTCTCAAAATACCATACCAACCGCAGATAAACATTTCAAAATTATTACAAATAACAAAAAAAATGAGAATAATATTGTGAGATCTAATTCACCTAAACCCTATTCAGAAGACTTAACCCACGGAGAAATATCCCCAACCTACAATTCTATTCAGGAACTCTCATCAGCTATACAGAAATTTGATGGTTGCTCACTTAGCCGTACAGCAACCAATACAGTAGTATATGACGGAGACCCCCAAGCAAAACTAATGATTATTGGTGAAGCTCCAGGTGCAGAAGAAGATAGATCTGGTCTGCCTTTTGTCGGCCCTGCGGGGCAACTCCTAAACAAAATGTTGGCTGCTATTAATATACAACGCAAAGATTGTTACATAACGAACATTATATTTTGGCGCCCTCCTGGAAACAGAGCTCCAACTCCTGATGAAATTGAAATCTGCAAACCCTTCGTTTACAGACAAATTGAACTTGTAAAGCCAAAAATAATAGTTCTAGCAGGGGGGATTTCAGCTAAGGGAATGCTAAATCGTACAGAAGGGATAACAAGACTTCGAGGAAAATGGCAACAAATTACTACACCAGTACTAACAAAACCTATAAGTACAATAGCGACGTTCCACCCAGCATACCTTCTCCGCCAACCCCAGGCAAAACGCGAAGCATGGAATGATTTACAATGTATCAGAGAAAAGCTCGATGAAGATCAATAACAGTCATTCTGTTCAATGGCTTTCTTTCTATATTAAAACTTTATAGGTATAAAACATTGAGATACGGAAAGAATAACCATTATATTGAATTGTATTAGGTCGCCTTACTAGATTACTGGTGAAATACATGTTTTCAAGCTTAGCCATAAAATTAACCTCTATTTATCAAAAAGTAATTATTCGCCTGATTACAATAATTTTTTTGTTGATTCTCAACACAGTTATTTATGATCCAAGTATAGCCTCAGATATCAGAAAATATGATAAACAAAATTACTTTCCAGGAAAAATTATAGCTGAACGCAAAAATAATATAATTAAATTACTTCCAAAAATCTTAAATAAAGAAGAAGCTTCAAAATATAAAAGAATTTTTAGCCTTCAAGAACAAGGAAAACTTGAGCTAGCGGCTCAAATTATTTCCGAATTAAATGACCCAGTTCTAATGGGTCATGTACTAGCACAAAAATATATGCACCCAACTGCATACAGATCTAAATTTAGCGAGCTAAGGGACTGGTTGAAGTATTATTCAGATCACCCAGACGCATCTCGAATATACAAATTGGCTATGAGACGAAAGCCAAAGAATACTCTAAATCCAAAAAGTCCGAAACTTGGCGTTTTTGGAGAAGCCCTACCTCTATCCACTAATAAAAATAATCATGCTAAAATTCCGACAAAAAAACTCTCAAAAATAAAAAAAACTGAACTTAAAAAAATCCAGAGAAACATGAGAGCTCGTCTTAGACGAGGTTGGCCTACAGGGGCACTAGAGATCCTTAATAGCCCCAAACATATATCTTTAGCAAGCAATGAGGAAATAAGTGATTACCGTGCACGTATTGCATGGAGCTACTACATATATAACAAAGACAAACTGGCCATGGACTTGTCCGCCCAGAGTGCATTTCAATCTCGAGCATATGTTCCAACAGCAGACTGGACTGCAGGACTTTCCTCATGGAGACTTGGAGACTTTAAAAATGCCAAAAAACATTTTGAATTTCTTGCTAATAACCCACATTCTGATCAATGGATAGCTGCTGCTGGTGCTTTCTGGGCCTCAAGGGCTAGCCTTAAAATTGGTCAACCTAAAACTTCTACACAATTACTTCGTAGAGCAGCACTAACCCCATATGTCTTTTATGGCCTATTAGCCAAACAAATTCTTGGTAGTAATATAAATTTTGAATGGCATATTAGTAATCCTTCCAAGGAAAGTTTCAAAGAGGCGGTAAAATTTCTTCCCGTAAAAAGGGCTATTGCTTTATATGAATCTGGGCAATTCGATCTTGCAAAAAAAGAAATTCATAAAATCCGTTACCGCGCTACCCCTGAAATGGGTAAACTTTTAATTATTCTAGCTACAGCACTTAAACTACCAGATATTGAGACAGAAATGGGTATAAGGCTATATTTAGCTAAAAGCATACCAAATTATGACTTTGCTATGTATCCAATTCCAAGTTGGATACCTGAAGATAACTTCAAAGTTGATCCTGCTTTAATATTTGCACTAATACGACAAGAATCTAGGTTTAAGACATCTGCTAAAAGTAAACGTGGGGCTCGAGGTTTAATGCAAATAATGCCTAGAACAGCAAAATTTACTGCAAAACGATTAGGGCTTAAAAATATTACTAACAACAAATTAAAGAATCCTGAAATTAATATAATGATTGGGCAGGCCTACCTTAAACACCTTATGAGTGATGAAGTTGTTGGTAAAAACCTTCTTTTTACTCTCGCAGCATATAATGCAGGCCCAGGTAATCTTAGAAAATGGCTACCTAAAACTAATTACGACGATGATCCTTTGTTATTCTTGGAAAGCACACGATCCAGAGAAACCCGACACTTTATTCGTGTGGTGCTAACTAACTATTGGATTTATCAAATGCAAATGGGCCTAGAGTTAAAGTCATTAAATCAGATGGCAGCTGGTAGCTGGCCTTTTTATAGTGACAATATAGAAAAATTGGAGTTCTCTTATGACAGCAAAACACGTTCTAGACGATAGTAGAAAATTTATCCCTGTTAACTTCTGTATTCTTACTATGTCTGATTCTCGAACTTTAGAAACAGATAAATCAGGGGATTATCTTAGCTCAATAATACAGGAATCAGGCCATAAATTAGTAGAACGTAAAATAGTGCCTGATAATTTAGCTATGATTTCAGAACTGTTAAAGTCATGGATAGAGAGAAAAAACGTGGATGTAATTTTAGGTACAGGAGGCACGGGCGTTACAGGGCGTGATGTTAGCCCGGAGGCTTTTGAAGATCATTATGAAAAATCAATTCCTGGATTTGGAGAACTTTTTAGAATGCTGAGCTATGATCTAATTGGAACTTCCACTATACAATCACGAGCAAGTGGTGGTGTTAGTAATGGGACTTATTTATTTGCACTACCTGGATCACCAGGTGCATGTCGGGATGCATGGGAAAAAATTTTGAAGCACCAGCTCGACAACAGAACACGACCCTGTAACTTAGTTGAACTTCTGCCACGTCTTCAAGAAAATTAGGTATTAAATAGACGCTAATACTTTAACCCGATGTTTCATAAAACTCGATGCGTCATCAATATCCTCTAGACAAGAAGCCATGGCGATATTAGTGTTGTTTGGAAGTAGTTTGATAACCTGATCTAGAGTCTCACCAGATGACCAAATAACGCCTCTGAAAGGGTTATTTATCAGTAATTGGGGTTTAAAACCCACGGACCAGAAACCACCATCAATTACTGGGCCAAAAATAGCTTCATTTGATTTTAACTTTTCAAAAGCTTGCCAAACAAACTCTTTATTAACATCAGGAATATCAGTACCTACTAAAATTGTTGGTTCAGTACTAAATTTTTTTAAACACTGATACATTCTTTCTCCTATATCTCCAGATCCTTGTTGGATTATAGGAATATTAATTGGCCAAAATCTCTCATTGCCGTCAAACGTATCAGGAGTTACTGCTAACCATAGTTTCCAACGTGGATCTAGAGCTAGTCTCTTAGAGATAACTCTAACATTCTTTCTATAGAAAACCCACGCACCCGACATTCCAATTTCTGTTGCTAAACGACGTTTAACCATTCCTAACCTTGGAGATCGTGCAAATAGAATTACATTTCGCATGAGAAGGATCGTTTATCTTTCTTGATTATAATGTTTATTGATCCACTTAATTGGCACTCCACAAAAAAAACAAACTAGGTAAAAACAATTCTTAGAAGACCGAAGGAAATAGCCGGAATTTTTATATTTTCTAGCAGAAGTAATTGCACTAACATTTAGTATAGATATCCTACTTATTCCAATTCGAAGAATTATTTCGACGTCTTCCATTACAGGAAATCTTTTAAAACCACCTAAAGATCTATAATAACTAGAGGATATCAAAAGGCCTTGATCTCCCCAAGGTAAACCAAAGAGCTTTGAACGAACAGCAACTATAGTCTCAAGTAAACGGGCACTCATAGAATTATCATCTAATTTATATCTAAATGCCGCAACTTTCTGTTTTCTTAAACTAGTTTTATTAATAAATACCTGAGCAGCTTTCTGCCATCCAGGCTGAAGAAGTGTGTCGGCATGTAAAAAAAGAAGCCATGTGCCAGTCGCAAATTCTGCTCCCTCAGCAAGCTGATTTCCTCGACCACATTGAACCTGTAGAATTTTTGCTCCTAAATTTAATGCTCTATTAATGGTATCATCTTTAGAACCTCCATCAACCACAATAATTTCCTTAGGTTTTTCTCCATTTTGACAATAGAGAGCAGAGATTGTTTGTCCTATTATATCCTCTTCATTAAGTGTAGGGATTATCACGCTGAGTTCAGAAATTTGAAATTTCATTGATTTTTATGATGTATTTTTATGAATTTAAAATCAAAATTTATTAAATTTTTTATACTATCTTTACCTGCCCTAAGCTAACTCTAAATATGCTATAAGAATACTTGATATGCCAGCACATCATGAATTAGGGGAAATCGCTATCGTTGCAATGGCTGCACTATTGTGCGGCATAGGCCTCACACGGATTAGACAACCTGCAATTGTAGGATATATTCTTGCAGGTGTCATTCTAGGACCCTCCGGTTTTGGTTTAGTCGCTAACCGTGAGACAATTGCCTTACTTGCAGAGCTAGGCGTTCTGATGTTGCTCTTTATTATTGGCATGAAACTTAGTCTGAGGGCATTTAAGAGTGTTTGGCGAAGAGCACTTGTGGTAGTGGTTCTCCAAGTAGCTCTATGTCTTATATTAACGCTCGCACTATCAAGAATTTTTGAATGGCCTATGGCACTCGCATGTTTTCTTGGGTTTGTCATTAGTCTTTCTAGTACTGCAGTTAGCATTAAAATGCTTGAAGACATCGGAGAACTTAGAACTGAAACTGGGCGGATTGTCGTTGCAGTCTTAATAGGCCAAGACTTGGCTATAGTACCAATGCTCCTTTTATTAGACAGCTTATCTGGAGGTGAAGGATTCTCATTACCTACTATTGCAAGCTTAGCAGGAGCAATTTTATTCTTAATAGCATTAGTATTTTTACTCAGTCGCCGTAGCCGGATTAAATTACCATTAAGTAACCTAACCATAGAAAATCTTGATATTGCTCCCCTTGCAGCCCTGACTTATTGCTTCGCTCTTGCAGCTTTGACAGCTTTTATGGGTTTAACGGCTGCTTATGGAGCATTTATTGCTGGTCTATTTATAGGCTCTACTACAGCACGACAGAAAATAATACGAGTTACAGAGCCTATACAAGCTGTTTTGGTGATGGTGTTTTTCTTATCTATAGGATTATTAATCGACCTAGAATTCATATGGGATAATTTACTTACAGTTCTAGTTCTTCTGTTTTTAATCTTAATAGTTAAATCTGCTATGAATGTTGGAATCCTGAGGTTAGTTGGAGAGTCTTGGCCTCGTGCTTTCTTGGCTGGTGTACTGCTTAGCCAAATCGGCGAATTTTCTTTCGTTATCGCTAGTGCAGGGGTAACTATGAATCTAGTTGGCATGGAAGGAAGCAGATTAATTATATCTGTAATTGCCCTTAGTCTTATAGTGAGTCCTATCTGGCTAGGGACAGCTCGACGAATTCAACATTTAGCAAAGCGGGGAATATCAGACTTTGATGATCTAGCACTTAGGCTATACGCTGAAGAGGCAAAAATCGTAGCTGAAAATTCAAATAAAGCTATTAATAATTTAGGATTAATTTCTTACGTTTTAGTAAGGCTTTCTAAGCGTTTAATATCTCGATTATCTTCATTTTACGAAAATAATAAAATATGGGTTATATCAAGCAATAATATATTATCTGGTGTTGTAGAAACAATAATTAGCTATTTAGTTTTTATAGTAAAAATATTATTCAGGTTGAAATAATAAATGGAAATATAAAAATTTAGTGCAATATTTGGCTATTAGATATTTATTGCACCTCAATAACTTAATTTAAGTATCAAAAACATGCCTGACTTCTCTCTCGAAGATAAAACATTTGGAATAGTTGCTGGCATCGACGAAGCTGGCAGAGGTTCATGGGCTGGCCCTGTTTACGCTGCAGCTGTAGTTTTAGACAGACAATACAATTATGAATTTTCACATAAAATTAATGATTCAAAAAAACTATCTCCAAGAGTTAGAAAAATTTTATTTCATTCTATAATAACATTTTCTTCTGTAGGAGTGGGGCAGGCCTCGGTCAAAGAAATTGACTCTATGAATATATTACAAGCTACTCATTTAGCTATGAGACGAGCATTAAAATCTCTACCTGAAACTCCTAGAATTGCACTTGTAGACGGTAATTCATCACCATGCTTTGATATAGAAACAACATTAGTTACAAAAGGTGATTCTATCAGTATGTCTATAGCAGCAGCATCAATAGTAGCTAAAGTCAGTCGTGATAATGAAATGGTGAGATGGGCAAACCAATATCCAGGATATGGTTTTGAAACCCATAAAGGATACGGGACAAAGAATCATATGCTTGCGATTAAAAAACTCGGCCCAAGTGCAATCCATCGACAATCATTTAAACCCATTAAAAAATATTCTAAGGACCGTTCTTAAAGAATATTTTCTAAATCAGAGACTTGACTGATCTGTTAATCAGTTTACAAGATTGATACTATGATAAAACCGGCAAAAGATCGGTTGATCGTGGGAGATTGTATTGACGAGATGCAGGCAATGCCAGCAGAGTCATTTGACGCAATTTTTGCCGATCCACCTTACAATCTACAACTTAAGGGTGAGTTACTACGCCCTGACAACACCCGCGTGGACGGTGTTGATGATGACTGGGATCAATTTGCCAACTTTCATGACTATGATATTTTTTCAAAAAAATGGCTGACTGAGGCACGCAGGCTCTTAAAGCCTAGTGGCTCGCTCTGGGGTATTGGTAGTTATCATAATATTTATCGAATAGGCTGTATAATTCAAAATTTAGGCTTTTGGATTCTTAATGATATCGTTTGGCGCAAAACAAATCCGATGCCAAATTTTAGGGGACGTCGGTTTACAAATGCACATGAAACTCTGATTTGGTGCACTAAATCTAAAAATTCAAAGAAATACACATTTAACTATCAAGCAATGAAAGAGCTCAATGAAGGATTGCAAATGCGTTCAGATTGGGTGCTTCCTATATGCACTGGCTCTGAAAGATTAAAAGTCAATGGACAAAAAGCTCATCCCACACAAAAACCTGAAGCACTTATTCATCGAATAATTCTAGCATCTACAAATCCAAATGATATCATTCTTGATCCCTTTTTTGGAAGTGGAACGACTGGTGCAGTGGCTAAACGCCTAGGTCGGCACTGGGTAGGGATTGAACGTGATAAGAATTATGCGAAAATTGCAAAAGAACGAATAAGGTTAACAGAGAAGATTGACACCAATTTTATATTAACGACTCAATCAAAAAAATCAGATCCACGAATACCATTTGGTTCACTTGTCGAACGAGGTTTTCTATCTCCAGGCGATACACTTTATGATAGAATGAAAAGAGTAAGGGCTAAAGTAAGACCTGATGGAAGCCTTACTCTAGGTCCAGTGTCTGGATCAATTCATAGAATGGGTGCACATGTTCAAAAATCTTCATCCTGTAATGGGTGGACTTTTTGGCATTTTACAAATGAATCTGGAGAACTAAGACCGATTGATGACTTACGTAATATAATTCGTAAAACATCAAATTAGTAATCACAAATATTGGTTATAATAGAGTTTTATGAAACTTTTTGACTCGCTGAATCAACATGTTCTATAATTTTTTGAGTTAACTTAGGTAGTGCAAGTTTATTAAACTGTTCTCGCATGTACCAACTACCACCTCTGAGTTTTCTTCCATCTATCTGAGCAGCATAAACTGTTAGATTTAGGCGAAAATGGGAGAAAGTATGTATAACAGATCCAGGTAATTTCTTCCATTCAGCTAAACAAGGCTTATATGACATTGTTTCTATATTCATACTCTCATTCTCTAGCCAATCTGAAGATGTAACTTCTATCATGCCTCCAAGCATGCCGTTATCGGGTCTTCGCCTTAACAATATGGCTCCATCCTTCCTAACAATCCAGAAAGCATAACCAAAACGCTGTTTTATAGGTAGTTTAGGGGTTTTAAGAGGAAGATTGGCCGGAGAACCTATCACTAATCCCCTGCATGACCATGCCCAAGGGCAAAGGTCACACAAAGGTTTTTGAGGTTTACATATTGTTGCACCTAAATCCATTAAAGCCTGTAAAACATCCCCCGGCCTCTCATTTGAAATAAAACCTGAGGCCAAATCAGAAAGTTTTTTTTTCGATTTAGGTAAAGGTTGAGAAACAGCATACATGCGAGCCATAACTCGTTCTATATTTACATCTACAGCCATTGTTGGCAAACCAAAAGCTATTGCTGATATAGCAGCTGCAGTATAAGGTCCTATCCCAGGTAATTTATTAAGCTCGGCCTCTGAACTTGGAAAATTACCATTTAGATCCATGGAGATAATTCTAGAACACTTGTGAAGGTTTCGAGCTCTCGCATAATAACCTAAGCCCGCCCAGTTAACTAGTATATCCTCCAAAGAAGCTTTGGCAAGTAAGCTAATAGTAGGCCATTTTTTAACAAAAATATTATAATAAGGTATTACAGTTTTAACTGTTGTTTGCTGGAGCATAATTTCTGATAGCCATATAAAATATGGATTGCCAAGGACTTGTTGTATTGCTGCTTTTTTATTTCGATGGTGTTTAGGCTTTTGTCTCCATGGCAATTCACGTCCAAAAGAGTCATACCATTTCAGAAGATGTAAAATTAATTCATCTGTATGGTGCATTTTATTGATCATTCTTATAAACTTACAATTATTTTATCCATGTTCAAACAAAATAGATTATGTATAGGCAAAACAAACAACAAGCATCTCAACTTGCAACTAATGTCCGAAAATTAACAAGAAAGATATATGGCAAGCGTGGTTTCCCAGAAGGGAATATAGTAAATAACTGGCATTCAATAGTGGGGGTGAGATTAGCGTCTGTGACAATCCCGGATCGCCTTAAGGGAAACGGCACTTTACAAATACGCGTCTCAGGCCCAATCGCTACAGAACTGGCACATATGGAGTCAGAAATTTTAGAACAAATTGCAACGTATTATGGATACCGAGCTGCAAAAAAACTTTCTTTTATTCAAGAGCCAGTCAATAATCATTCTCACAAAAACAAAATTAAATAACAAAGTTGAATTAGATCCTAAAAATTCATATAAAATTTTGAAGTTTGCTGAATGCTATTATAGCAATCAGTTAAATAATACTCTAGAATCTGTATTATATGAATTGGCCATTGAAGACTGAAGATATAAAGAGATTAGAATATTCAAGAAAATTTATATGGATAATTATTATATTTTTTATGTTTAACGAGTCTTGTTGCGTTAGGGTTAGATAATTATAATCTAAATAAATAACAAGGGGAATAGAATGGTTTCTAGACGATGGTTCATAGCTGGCACTGCAGGTCTTGCTGGATCAATAGCTGCTTTTCCGTTGGCTCATCTGTCTGCACTGCCTGCTGGAGCTAGCGAGTGGGAAAAACCAGGGGATATGGCAATTGGAAGACCTGACGCACCAATCACCGTTATTGAGTATTTCTCATTAACATGTCCACACTGCAGAAATTTTCATACAGATGTATATCCTATAATAAAGAAAAAATATGTCGATAATGGAACAGTTAGACTAATATTTCGTGATTTTCCACTTAACCGACCAGCAATGGATGCTGCTCTTATTGCAAGATGTGCAGGTTCTCATAACTACTTTGCTTTTATAGATACTTTATTTGAT
The DNA here is from genome assembly GCA_002728135.1 of Rhodospirillaceae bacterium. Classification (GTDB taxonomy): domain Bacteria; phylum Pseudomonadota; class Alphaproteobacteria; order UBA828; family UBA828. The sequence goes on along the minus strand of PBVE01000023.1, from coordinate 168,855 downwards.
ACTTTTGATAATTGGACTAGATCTTCTGACTACCTAAATGCACTAATACAAATTGGACAAATTGGAGGCATTAAGGAATCTGACTTTCTTGCCTGCAAAAACAATGAAGAAATGGAAACAAAAATTCTTTCCGGGATGATTGAGGCTGATGAAACATACACTATCCAGAGCACACCAACATTTATTATAAATGGGAAAAAATATGATCAAGGAATGAGCTTCAACAAATTTCAAAATATAGTTGAAGAGATTCTACCTGACGTATGAGTGGGAATAATTAAGTGCGATTAACGAAGCTCAGCCTATCTGGCTTCAAGTCCTTTGTTGAACCCACGGAATTTCAAGTTGAAAAGGGTTTAACAGGAATTGTAGGACCTAATGGTTGTGGAAAATCAAATTTAGTCGAAGCACTAAGATGGGTTATGGGGGAAACCTCTGCAAAACAAATGCGCGGCGATGGCATGGATGATGTCATATTTAATGGAACAAGCACACGTCCTGCTCGAAATCTTGCTAACGTAACATTAAAACTTAATAATTCTGATAGAAAAGCTCCTGCACAATTTAATGATAGTGATGAAATAGAAATAACTAGGCATATTGAAAGAGGCCAAGGTTCTACATACACGCTTAATGGACTGGAAGTTCGTGCAAGAGATATACAATTATTATTTGCAGATTTTGCTACTGGTGCACATTCTTCTGCTTTGGTAGGTCAAGGGCAAGTTAATAATCTAATTAATGAAAAACCATCAAAAAGACGTAAGCTACTTGAAGAGGCTTCAGGAATTACAGGGTTACATGCACGAAGGCACGAAGCAGAACTAAGACTTCGTGGAGCAGAAACAAATTTGGAAAGATTACAAGACGTAATCCATACGCTAGATATCCAACTAAATGCACTAAAAAGGCAGACACGCCAAGCAACAAGGTATCGCAAAATTTCTGATAACTTAAAGAAATGGGAGGCTAAACTCTTATATGTAAGATGGCTGCAAGCAAAGCAATTTGAAGTTTCAATTGAGGAGCGCATCAAAATAGCAAGCTCTGATGTTCAAAAATGCTCTGAAAATACTGCTATTGCAACAAATGAGAGAGAAAGCTATGCAACTAAAATTCCACCTCTTCGAATTATTGAGTCTGAGTGTGCAACAACTTTACAACGACTTACAATTGAACATGAACAGTTAGACGATGAGGAACGACAAGTTAATACTTTACGTAATTCAATAGCACAAAACTTAATTCAAATAAACAGCGATATAGAGCGCGAGCAAGCACTCTCAAAGGATGCAGAAGAAGCTATTATTTTACTCACTGAAGAATATGATGAGTTATTTCAAATTTCAGAATTAGACTATAATACAGAAAGTAAAGCCAAATCTAAACAAGACTCACTCAGAGATGAGGTAAACAAATTAGAGTCTGAAATAAGTATTTTATTAGAATCCGTTATTTCTACAGAAGCTCGACAAAATGATTTTCAACTTCGAAAAGATGAACTAAACTCAAGAGAAATAAGATTGAGAGATGAACATAAAAATATCACCGAAGAAACACAAATAAATGAAGACGATGAAGAAAAGAATATTCAGCTAACACAGGCAGAACAAAATATTCATACTGCAAATCAAGATTATGTAAAAGCAACGATTGAAGCCGAGGAAACCAAATCTCAGCTGAAGATAGCTCAAAATGAAGAGAGGCAAGCAAAAGATACTCTTCAACTACTAGAGACTAAAGGTGAACGACTCCATGCTGAGGCGAATGCAATAAAAGGTCTTTTGGGGCAAGACACCGACGATTCTTTTCAATCTATAGTTGATAATATTGAAGTAGATTCAGGTTATGAGAATGCATTAGGGGTAGCACTTGGTGATGACCTACAAGCTCCAGCAGATAAAAACGCCCCCATACATTGGGCCATTCCGTCACAGAAGTTAGTGCTATCAGATTTACCCCATGGTATAGAGCCTCTTAGTAAATTTGTTGTAGCACCAAATGAACTGTCTAAGAGATTATCTCAGATTGGGGTAATAAACGAACACGAGGGATCAGATTTACGTAATTCACTTTTACTAGGACAAAGATTAGTCAGCCGTGAAGGCTCACTATGGAGGTGGGATGGCTATACAGTTAAAGCTGGTGCTTCAACTCCCGCTGCATCTAGACTAAAACAACGTAACCGCCTATCAGAATTATCAAAAGAAATCAAAGAATCTGATTCTGAGTGTGAAGAGGCTAGATCATTATTTAAGCTGGCTGAACAAAAAGTCCAAAAAGCTACACATGATATGGAAACAAGTCTCGAAACAGCAACGAAAGCTGGACATTATTTAAATAAAGCTAGAGATTTAAAGTCTACTCTTTCTGAGGAGGCTGCGACAAGATTAACACGTAAAGAAGCCCTAGCTGAAAATTTTGTAAGAGTAGAGAATGAATTGGCTGAAACATTATCAGAGAAAATAAAACTTGAAGAAGAAATGGCTGAACTATCCGTAAACGTTTCTAGACGACAATCACTTGAGATAAAGCGTGCAGAATTAGATCAGCTCAGACTAGATCTAGAGAAAGAAACTCGAATCTATGAGAATACTGTCCGTGAACTTTCAAACAGGAAAGAAAGACTAGTAAAAATATTATCAGAAACAACTGTTCATAAGCAACAAGCTGGCCTTGCAGTTCAGCGCCTATCTGAACTAGGGAAGCGAAAAATTATTGCTGAGCAAGATAAAGAGGAATTAGAAAACAAACCTCAAACGATAGCAGCTAAAAGAAAATTATTGTTTGATCAGATTGCTAATTCAGAAACTGAACGTAATGAAGCAGCTGATAATTTAGCTCAAGCTGAATCTATTCTTGAATCAGCAGAGAGAGAACTAAAGGAAAAAGAAGCAAATTTGGTATCGGCTAGGGAATTATTCATCAGAGAAGAGGGTATTCATGATCAATCTAAACAGGCAACTGACATGGCTAAAAATCAAATTAGAGAGCGCCTAGGATGCTCCCCCAAAGATATAGTTAATAATTACGGCATAAATGATGATAATATACCTGAAGATGCGGATGAAATAGAAATCAAGATTCAACGCTTAACAAAGGAAAGAGAAAATATCGGCCCCGTAAATCTACGAGCAGAATCAGAGGCTAACGAAATTGAAACACAAATTGAAACAATGAAAACAGAACAAAAAGATTTAGAAGCCGCTATTTCTAGATTACGACAAGGAATATCTGATCTAAATCGTGAGGGAAGAGAACGAATCATTGGTTCCTTTACAAAAATTGATGAACATTTTCAATCATTGTTCACTAAACTTTTTGGAGGTGGACATGCTCACCTTGAAATGGTCGGATCTGAAGACCCATTAGAGGCAGGCCTGGAAATAATGGCAAGCCCACCAGGCAAACGCTTACAAACACTCTCTTTACTCTCAGGTGGAGAGAAAGCCTTAACGGCAACTGCATTAATTTTTGCTGCTTTTCTTACCAACCCAGCACCTATTTGTGTATTGGATGAAGTAGACGCTCCACTAGATGATACCAATGTTGGTCGATTTTGCTCACTTATATCAGATTTAGTAGATAGTACTGATACGAAATTTATCATTATCACTCACCATCGCATGACTATGACCAAAGTAGATAGACTTTACGGAATAACTATGGAAGAAAAGGGGGTTTCACAACTAGTTTCAGTAGACCTGACAGAAGCTGAACAATGGCGAAAAACAGTATAATCAAATAAGATCGCTTTCTATTTATTTTTAACCCCAATATCTAGTCCAATCCGCTTGACAGGTGTCTGGTCAAAACGTAATCTTCCGGCACTCTGGACTACTAATTCGCAATGCTCTACAGGGAAGGCGTAGTTGAGATGAAAAATGATCAGCGGCCAGAACCGTTGGACGAACTTGATGAACGACTGCGTGACGCTAGGCAAAGTCAAAATCGACGGGCTGGCCTTGATAAACCTGAGGAGCGTTTGGCTCGTAGACAAGCTTTTAGGCTGGCTGGTAGGGCTGGCGTTGAAATTGTAGCGGGTTTTGGATTTGGAGCAGCTGTAGGATGGCTGTTAGATGAATGGCTCGGAACTTGGCCATGGTTACTTTTGTTATTTATACTGCTAGGCACTGCGGCAGGGATGATGAATACGCTTAGGGTGGTTTGGAAACCTATAACAGGGGAAGACTTACCTCACTGGGCACGCGGAGGGCACCTATCAAAATTGGGGGATCCTGATGCAGCTAGAGAAAAGGCCAAAGAGGCCGACGAGGGAAAAAAATAACCCTTGAAGATTAACGTATTATGGGTCTTTATTTAAGAGGACCTAGGTTGGAAGGATAAATTAGCTTTGGCTTCTAGTCCACTTGAACAGTTTGTTGTAAACCCTATTGTCGAGATACAAGCCGGCTCGGCCGATCTTTCGTTTACAAATTCATCCCTTTTTATGGCAATTACTGTAGGCGTGGTAACTCTTTTGATGTTGCTAGGAATGAGGCATAGGGCGTTAATACCCGGTCGGCTCCAAAGTGTTGCCGAATTAAGCTATGGATTTATATCTGATATGATTAGGGATAATGTTGGTCCTAGAGGACGAGTCTATTTTCCCTTCGTTTTTACGATGTTTATGTTTTTGTTATTTGGCAATCTGCTGGGAATGATTCCTTATTCTTTTACATTTACTAGTCATATTGTAGTAACTTTTATTCTTGCCCTTGTTGTTTTTATCGGCGTAACAGTTATTGGTTTTGCTGCTAATGGGCCAAAATTTTTGAAACTTTTTATTCCAGAAGGGGCACCAGTATTTTTATTGCCCTTATTAATTGTTATCGAGGTTATAAGTTATTTTGTTAGACCAATTAGCCTCAGTTTACGACTCTTCGCTAATATGATGGCTGGCCATACAATGTTGAAAGTCTTTGGCGGCTTTGTGTTAGTGTTGGGTGCTGCAGGGGTACTACCAATATTGATTACGGTAGCCCTTACAGGTCTTGAAGTAGTAGTAGCTATTCTACAAGCATATGTTTTTACTATTCTCTCGTGCCTGTATCTTAATGACGCCTTTCACCCAGGCCATTAATTCTTGGTTTTGGTGGAAGTTAAAATAATTTTGATCAACCAATAAAACACCAGAAGGAATCCAGACTATGGATGTTGAAGCGGCCAAACAAATTGCAAATGCAGGTATGTTTATCGGTGGTGGGCTTGCTGTAGTAGCACTCGCTGGCGTAGGAGTCGGCATAGGCAATATTTTTGGAAACTACGTGCAGGGTTATTTGCGAAACCCAGCAGCTGGCCCTAAAGTTTTTGGAACGGTTTTGCTAGGATTTGCATTAACAGAAGCGATTGCTCTATTTGCATTATTGATCGCATTCTTAATCCTGGGCGGCGGTCTTAACTGATTCTCTGAACGGTGAATGTTGGCGTGGTTCTATTCCTCGCCAACCACCGACAAAGGACTTTATATGCCCCAACTCGACTCAGCTACTTGGTTGTCGCAGATCGTATGGCTGGCTATCACTTTTGTGGTGCTATTAATCCTCATGTGGGGTGTTGCTCTTCCAAAAGTTCGCCGGACGTTAGAAAATCGACAAACAAAAATTGATACTGATCTTCGTGAAGCCGAAAGACTTCGTGATGAAGCAAACGCTGCACTTGCATCATATGAGAAGGCTTTAGAAGAAGCACGTTCTAAGGCTCATTCTATAGCGGCAGACATGGCATCTAAAGTAGTGCAAGAAGCAGATGAAAAACGTACAGAACTTGAAGCAAAGCTCCTAATTGAGTCAGAAAAAGCTGAAAATCGTATAGCTAATGCACGTCAAGCAGCCCTTGATAACGTAAGAGACGTTGCAGCAGAAGTTACAAAAGAAATCACTAGTAAATTAACTGGACTTACTGCAGACGACGAAAAAATTACTGCTGCTTTAAATAAGGTTGCAAGGAGAGAGGGCTAATGATTAATAAACTAAAACGCAATCCAGATGTAGTTTTAGCCATAGCCGCTGCAATAGTCTTGCCTATTATTTTTGAGGGTGATTCAAAAATATGGGTAGCTGTTTCCTTTGGAGTTTTTATTGTAGCTTTTGGAAGAAAAATATGGGTGGCCATAGTTGGGAAATTAGATGAACGTGCCACAAACATACAAAAAGAAATTGAGGATGCCCAACATCTTCGTGAAGAAGCTCAATCTTTATTAGCTGATTATGAAGCAAAACGTATTGAAGCCGAAGCTGAGGCAGAAAAAATAATAGAACAAGCACATAATGAGGCTTTAAGAGAGTCGGCACGTGCGAAAGAAGACCTTGAAAACATGTTAAAAAGGCGTAGTGAATTAGCAGCACAAAGAATAAAACATGCAGAAGAAGAAGCTCTAGCAGCAGTTAGACAAGAGGCTGCAACTTTGGCTGTAAATGCAGCGGCTATTATAATAAATGAAGGACTAACTGAGTCACAATCAGAAAACCTAGTCACAAACTCTATTAAATCTATCCGTGAGAGATTGCATTAACTTACTTTTGATATTCAAGGATATTCATTATTTAATATTTTTTTGGATAGCCCACCTAGTTAAATTTAAATATAGTTATAAGAATTTCTTCTTTTCTCGAAAGAGAACATAAACATCACAGAGCCATGGCAGTATACACAGAAATTTCAGACTCACAGCTAGCTGAATTCCTGCAGGGTTACAACATAGGAACTGTAGTTAGTTGCAAGGGCATAGCAGAAGGCGTTGAAAATTCAAATTTCTTGTTATTTACTGATAAGGGACCTTTTATTCTTACACTATATGAAAAAAGGGTTGAAGCTAGAGATTTACCTTTTTTTCTAAGCTTAATGGAGCACTTAGCAACAGAAGGTGTGCCTTGTCCAACTCCTATTCATAGCATAGATGGAGAAGTATTAAGGTCTTTATGCGATAAACCAGCTGCTATTACAAGTTTCCTGAGCGGAGTCTCACCACAGACACCTAATTTAACCCATTGTGAAAATGTTGGCACTGCATTAGCTAACTTACATTTAAAAGGTCATACATTTAAGGAATATAGAAAGAACTCATTATCAAAAGAGGGTTGGAATAAATTATTTTTACAAGTTGGAAATCGGGCTGATGAAATAGAAACTGGTTTATCAAAACTAATACAAACAGAAATAAGTTATTTGAAGAGGTTCTGGCCAGCTGAACTCCCGCATGGCGTTATACATGCTGATCTTTTTCCAGACAATGTTTTCTTTGAAGGGAATAAATTAACAGGACTTATTGACTTCTACTTCGCCTGCAATGACTTTCTTGCATACGATTTAGCCATTTGCATAAATGCATGGTGCTTTGAAAAAGACTTTAGTTTTAATGAATATAAAGCAAGAACAATGCTCAGAGCATACTATAGAAAACGGAAAATGAATCAGACGGAGCTAAATGCCCTACCTATCTTAGTAAGGGGGGCAGCTCTCCGATTTCTAGCAACTCGTCTATATGATTGGCTAAATATTGTTGACGGTGCTCTAGTAAAGCCAAAAGATCCTATTGAATATGTAAATAAGCTGAGGTTTCATCAATCTATAAAATCAGAAAACATTTATACAATACAATGAAAGAGGCTTTAAAACCATTCACTGGAGATACAGTAGTAATTTATACTGATGGTGCCTGTAGAGGTAACCCAGGACCAGGGGGATGGGGAGTAGTATTAGATTATAAAGGGCATAAAAAGACTCTTTATGGTAACGAAAAAGATACTACCAATAATCGTATGGAGTTAACCGCGGCTATAAAAGCACTAGAAGCACTTAAAAAGCCAAGTAAAGTAGAAGTATTTACTGACAGTAAATATGTTCAAGATGGCATAACTGTTTGGATCTCAAAATGGAAACAGAATAACTGGAGAACTAGTGCACGTAAACCAGTCAAAAATTTAGATTTATGGAAACGTCTAGAGTCAGCTCTAGCATTACACGATGTTAATTGGCATTGGGTAAAGGGTCATTCTGGAAACCTAGGTAATGAAGAAGCTGACATGATTGCTCAGAAAGCTATTGACTCACAATAGTTTTGATATCTTAGCAAAACGCTGCAAGACCCAGGACATCGGAGTCCTGGGTCTAAATTCTAAATCTAAGAAATCCTAAATTTTATAGATTTGCAATAAGGTGTTCCGCACTTGAAACGTTTAACTCCCCAGGATTTTCTTCAACATTTAATTGAGTAACAACACCATCTTCAATAAGCATTGAAAAACGAGTTGTTCTCTCTCCAAGACCAAATCCTGTACCATCCAATGTAAGTCCAGTAGCACGAGCAAAATCACCGTTTCCGTCAGCTAAGAGATCTATATCATCTCCGACGTTTTGGGACTGTCCCCATGCTTGCATTACAAATGCATCATTAACAGACACACATGCTATCGCATCAACTCCCTTACTTCTAAGTGCTTCAGCATTATTTTGAAAACTAGGTAAATGCTGGGCTGAACATGTAGGTGTAAATGCCCCTGGCACTGCAAAAATTACAACCTTACGTCCTTTACAATACTCTTCTGCGACAACATCTTTCAGTCCATCATCACCCAGCTGTTTAAAGTTTATTGATGGAATTTTATCTCCCACACTAATTGACATAACTACACTCCTTCACTTAATTCAATTTTCATTTTTACAACAACTTATTTGCTCAATAAATACTCATGACTGTCCCAAAACTTTAGTAACTTTTCAGAATGAAACTGTCACAAATGATGAGCAGGGGAAACATTTTATGTGAAAAGGAACTTAACACAAATTTAAGTTAGATGCTAAAATAACAAAAATAATTGGTAATATCACATGATTCTTAAAGAAAATTCATTTGTTGGACAACTTCTAGTTGCAACACCACATATGACAGATAAAAGATTCTCAAAATCTGTAATATATATATGTGCTCACGACAAGTATGGTGCCATGGGAATTGTTGTCAACAAACCGCTAGAAAATGTAGAATTTAATGAAGTTTTAGATCAACTTGGTATAGATAATACAACAGAAAATAATCCAATTTCAGTATATTTAGGGGGACCTGTTGAGCCAAATCGAGGATTTGTATTACACACTTCAGATTATATGCACGAATCTACATTGATAATAAATAATATATTCGCAGTAACAAGTTCTTTAGACATAATGAAAGATATTTGCAAAGGTCGAGGACCGAAACACAGTATACTAGCAATAGGTTATGCTGGGTGGGGTAATGGACAACTTGATCAAGAAATACTTACAAATGGGTGGCTAATCGCCCCAGCAGATACAAATCTAGTCTTTGAAACTAAAAACAATATGAAGTGGGATTTGTCTGCACAAAATATTGGTATAAATATAGAAAAATTAAGCGGGGACCTAGGTCAAGCATAGAAATAAAAAATAATATTCAACATGCTCTAAAAAGATATAATTGAGATTTTAATTTATCTTAATACACTTAATTTATCCCAATCTTCTGATAAAATATTATAAAAGAGATGATCCTCCCAACAACTATTAATATAAAGATATTTTCTTATTTTTCCTTCTATTCTGAAACCCGTATTTTCCAATAATTTTTTGCTCGAGATATTATTTGGCATGCAAAATGCTTGCAAACGATGTATTTTCAACTCAGAAAACGAGTGCATTAATATTATATTTAAACCATCTGACATATATCCCTTACGAGAATATTTTTCTCCCATCCAATAGCCTATTGTAGCTGACTTAGAAACCCCACGCTGAATATTAGCAATTGTTATTCCACCCAATAAATAACCATCAGCTTTATGAAAAATAAAAAAAGGATAAGATTGCTGAGAACCTAGTTCACGTCGTTGCCTTTGGATTCTTTTATGGAATTTTCTACGAGTTAAAGCATCGACTGTCCAAGTGGGCTCCCAAGGTTGCAGGAAAGAACGAGATTCAGACCTTAATTTTGCCCATTCTTCCCAGTCTTTGCTTTTTGGATGTCGAAGAAAAACATTTTTCCCCAATAAAGTATCCTTAAATCTAAATGTATTTTCTTTCTTATACTTTTCCATTATCCCTTTCTCATAAATTATATTGAGGATAGTGGCTTAATATTTAGTGGGATTCAAAAGAAGACTGTATCAGGGTAGAAGTCTCTTGAATATTTACCGGACCCAACAAAGCTGTTGATGGAAAACTGGAAAAAATAATTCGGTCAGCAATACGTCGAATATCATCAATTGAAACCCCATCTAATTGCTCAATCATATTTTTTATGGAAATCGGCTGACCAAAAATTAGAGTTTGACGAGCTAGTCTTTCACAACGTGAAGAGGTAGATTCTAAAGACATTAAGAGGTTTGATTTCAACTGTGCACGAGAACGGTTTACTTCTTTAGAAGTTATATTTTCACTGCAAGAGCTTAATTCAGCGACTAAAACTGTTAATAGTTCATTAATTTTATCTTTACTGGTTCCAACATAAACACCAAAACTACCTCCATCTATATAAGCTGAGGTAAAAGTAAATACTGAGTATGCTAATCCTCGTTGTTCTCTTACTTCTTGGAAAAGTCTTGACGACATACCTCCTCCTAAAAGTGTTGAAAATATCTGAAGTGCATAAAAATCATTATCATCTATAGATAAACTATCAAAACCCACCGTAAAATGTATTTGCTCCAAATCTCTGGATACAATTTTTTTTCCACCGACGTAATTGGCCTTAATACGACTATGTGGCAGACATCCCTTAAGATGTCCAAACTTAGATTTTATAGATGAAACTAGTAAATCGTGATTTACAGCACCCGCTGCAGATATTACCATACGTCCTGGCGTATAGTTTTTTTCCATATAATCTAATAAATTATTTCTTTCATACCCAGATACTTGCTTAACAGAGCCTAGTATATTACGTCCTAAAGCTTGGTTTGGATATGCAACTTCCTGAAAAAAATCAAAGATCTGATCATCAGGTGTATCTTGAACCTGCGCGATCTCCTGTAAAACAACAGATTTTTCACGCAATAATTCCTCCGAATCAAATGTACTGTTTAAAAGAATATCGGAGAGAATATCAACAGCAAGGTTTATATCATTTCTCATTACCTTTGCATAATATGCCGTTTGCTCCCTCGATGTATATGCATTTAGATGTCCCCCAACAGCCTCTATTTGTTCAGCAATACACCTTGCAGTCCTGTTTGTTGTACCTTTGAACGCCATGTGCTCTAACAAATGCGAAATACCATTACTCCTCAAGTCTTCATCGCGTGCACCTACATCTACCCAGACACCCAAAGATGCCGTTTCTACACTATCCATAAACTCACTAACGATGCGAATACCATTTTCTAGAACCGTGACTTCTGCTGACATTTAAATACCTATGTTTGATAATATGATTAACTATGAGCTCTAATAAAATCTTTTAGTTTTATTAAGTCATTTGGTAAATTTATAATTCTTTCTTCACGGTCCATAAGGTCAGCAATTTTATCTGGTATTTCTGGTTTAATACCAATTGCCTTCTGAACAGCTAATGGAAACTTTGCAGGGTGTGCTGTGGCTAGACATACTGTAGGAGAAGGAAATTTCCCATTTTCATCTTTTAATTTATTTGCTGCGGCAATAGCAGTTGCTGTATGAGGATCTACTACAAAACCTGTCTCACTATAAACACGTGATATAGTTTTTAGAGTTGTTTCGTCATCTATTGACACACCAATAAACATCTTCCTGATATCGGGGTACATAGAATTATCTATCGAAAATTCATTATTTTCTAACAAGCCTGTAATCTTATTTGTAACCTGAGATCCATTACAACCAAGAATATAATAAAGTAACCTTTCAAAATTACTTGCAATTTGTATGTCCATACTAGGGCTCAAGGTTTGTATTACTGAGAGTTTTTTATATATGCCAGTTTTAAAAAACCTCGTTAATATGTCATTTTGATTTGTCGCAACGACTAGGTTTTTAATTTCTAAACCAGATTGAGCGGCTACCCACCCAGCAAATACATTCCCAAAGTTTCCTGTAGGAACAACAAAGGAAATGTTCTCATAACCTTTATTTCTCAAGTTAATTGATGCATGCCAGTAGTAAACTGTTTGAGCTAAGATTCTCCCCCAATTTATAGAGTTTACTGCCCCTAATTTCATCCTTTCCCTGAAACTTAAATCTTGAAAAAGGTTTTTCACAAGGGTTTGACAATCGTCAAAACTTCCATCAACACCAATAGTATGCACATTTGTTTCTATGACGCTTGTCATTTGCCGTCTTTGAACTTCTGATATCCTTCCCTCTGGATATAAGATAAATATTGAAATATTTGGTAGACCTCGAAAAGCTTCTATCGCTGCTGAACCAGTATCTCCAGAAGTTGCTCCAATTATTGTAATATGTTCATTTCTTTCATTTAATATCTCATTAAAAAATTTCCCAACAACTTGGAGAGCAAAATCTTTAAAAGCAAGAGTTGGACCGTGAAAAAGTTCAAGTAACCATAAATTATCTGCCAAATTTACAAGTGGAGCTATTAACGGGTGAGTAAAATTTTCATATGATTTATAAGATAGATCAATTAGTTTTTGTCTATCAAACTTTGGTTCTGTATACGGCCCCATAATTTTAGCCGCTAAGTCTGCATAATCAGAATAGTTTGATAAACTCATAGTTGAATCGAATTTTTTCCAAGACTCCGGCAAATATAAACCACCATCTCTTGCAAGCCCGTCCAGAAGTACATGCTCAAAAGAGAATAAATTCGCACTTGAATCTCTGGAACTGAAATATTTCATAAATAACCTTCTAATTTCTATATCAAACCTACATCATCAAAAGTTAACGAGCTAGAAGGAACTAGTTCATCTCCTTTTCCCTAGCTTCTACCCTAGATCGGCGTTTAATCACATAAGTAATTATAACTAAAGTTAATGCAAGCAGATACCAAACAATGGCATATTGAAGGTGCTCATTACGCATTTGAATTCTAGTTTGATTACCAATTGGTATATCACTCGAAGGATTTGTTGACTTAACATCTAAAATAAAATTTTGCTTAGGGATATCCAACGTGGAAGAAATCTCTGGAAGATCAATCCAAAACCACATATTCTCCTCTGGTTGATTATTTGGTTTGATATAGCTGTCAGTCTGCCCAAATGTAACAAGTCCAGTAACTTTGATAATTCCTGAGATCTGCCCTTCCAATCTAGCTGACGGGCTTTTCTTTTTATCCGGTACCCAACCACGATTTACCAGTAATACCCTACCGTCTATAGTTTTTAGAGGAGTTATTATCTGATACCCAACTTGGCTTTGAAATGATCTCGCGGCAAGGTAAATTTCTTTATCATGTTGAAATTGACCTTCAATGTAGACTGGTCGAAAATTCCACCTATCTTTATTTTCCAAAACTGAGGGTAGTTTCACTGGCTGAGAGTTGGCCTGTTCATATCTAAAGTTATTGAGTTCAATTTTCCAAAAAAGCCTATAGGTTTGCCATGAACCAAGTGCCAGGAGAATTATTACTCCAGGAATAGCAAAAAATATTAGCCAGTTCCTTGTACTCATAGCAGAAAATCTCATTCTAGTCTTCAAAACTATTATTGGCTTTATATCTATATAGTAAGCCAATAAAAATCTTTTAATGGATAAATGGAACAAAAGACAGACATCAAAATTCTAGGTGTCCATACTAATCATGAGCTTACAAACTTGTCTGATTTTAATAATCCTCTGGAAAACTAGTCTGAACCATATTTAAGATTCATCTACTAAACATTCATTTCCCAAAGAAAGATAAACTAACTTGTTCTTAACCCAATCTTATCAAATCGTGTCCAACTAGGAGCCACCCCACCAATAAATCCAAATAAAGAGAAAGAGCCATACTACATCAACGAAATGCCAGTACTAAGCAGCAGCCTCAAATCCAATGTGTTGATTAGGCTTGAGCTGGCCCTTTAACGCCCTAATAAGGCATACACCTAAGAATATTGCCCCAACAGTTACATGGAAACCGTGAAATCCAGTTGCCATAAAGAATGTTGATGAATAAATCCCCTCTCTAAACCCAAAAGCTGCGTGCGCATATTCATATCCTTGGACGCACAAAAATATAACTCCGAGCCCCACTGTTAAAGCAAGACCCCATTTCAAATGCTTTTGGTTATTATGCTTCAAAGCATGATGTGCCCATGTGCATGTTGCTCCCGAAGCCAATAATAGAAGAGTATTTAGAAAAGGTAATTCCCACGCTGGGATTAATTCAACATCTGGTGGCGGCCAAGTAAAATCTGTAAATGCAGTAGGCATTAATGAAGCATTAAAAAAAGCCCAGAAAAAAGCAGCAAAAAACATGACCTCTGATGCAATAAAAAGTATCATCCCAAAACGTAAACCACGCTGAACAACGGCTGTATGGTCGCCGCGTTCGTGTCCCTCACGAACTACATCACGCCACCAACCCCTCATTGTGATAATGGTTAGGACAAAACCGACGATCATCATCCAAAATTGATCTGTATGAAAATAGAGTACTGCACCGCCTAATAGAACCCCTCCAGCAAGTGCTCCCAGCGCGGGCCAAGGACTCGGGTCAACTAAATGATAATCATGATCCTTACCATGGTGATTACTATTTTCATGCGATACATCACTCATCGCCTATACCTCGTTATATACCTCTAAAGTTCATATATTAATCATTTAGATATCTTTCAGTTAATTACCTGAATAACATCTTCACGATTCGTCAATTTTATATCATTTTCGTTCAAAAACATTTGAAGATCTTCTGAGCCAAGATCAAAAAAAGTATAAGATAATGTTATAGTCCTTACCTCGTTTAAATTTGTATCGTTATCAATTTCCGGGTCAATAAAAAAATTAACAGGCATTTCTTGGGTTTGACCTGGCATCAAGAGCTGCTCTTCAAAGCAAAAACAATCTATTTTACTAAAGTATTTGCCAGCTTTTTGAGGAGTAACATTAAAAATAGCAGAACCTAAAAATGGTCTACTCGATAAGTTTGTTGCTGAATAGAAAGCTAACTTGTTTTCACCAATTCTTAATTTTACTTCACGCTGGTCAGGCTTGAACCTCCAAGGTAAATTTTCAGCTACATCTGCATTGAATTGAACCATTATCTCTCTTTTGCCTATAGAAATTGATTCTTCATCAACTATTTTCGTTGTACCGCCATACCCTGTCACTTGGCAAAATAACTCATATAATGGTTGGGCTACGGCAACCAGTCCGCCCATAGTTAAAACTATTAAACTCAAGGCAGCGAAAGTTATTAATTTTTTTCTTCGTGCTTCTAACATCTCTAAGTCAATTCCCAAACTTAACTAGAGTTACACAAAAAAATATAACTGCCAAAACTAACAAGGCACCTGCAAGACCAAGGTTGCGTATTCGGCGTCGACGATGCAAATCATGTAAAGGCATTTCCTAGATACCCTCTCACAAACTAACTGGCCAGACTTGGTCGACCATTAAAAATAAAAATAAAAGGAAAAGATAAAATATTGAGTATGGAAACAATCGTCGTGCATTCTTTAAGCCTTTTTCCATAAAAGTAGCTGTAGATAAAACTATAAAAACCGCACCTAAAAATATAGCACCAACTCCATAAATTAAATCAGACATACCAATAAAATTTGGTGTAAACGTAACTGGCACTAATACTAATGCATAAAGAAGAATATGAACCCGAGTTATTTTTTCACCAGATACAACTGGAAGCATGGGTATATTTGCTTTTTTATAATCTTCCTGCCGATAAAGAGCTAACGCCCAAAAATGTGGGGGAGTCCACAAGAAAATTATTGCAAATAAAATAATTGATCCAAGTGCTATATCTCCTGTTACAGCTGCCCAACCAATCATTGGGGGGAACGCTCCAGATGCTCCACCAATTACTATGTTCTGTGGTGTACGCCTTTTTAAGCACATGGTATATACGATGATATAGAAAAATATTGTAAAAGCTAAAAGACCTGCACTAACCCAGTTAATAGCAAGTCCCATTAACATGACTGAACCTATAGAGAGAGATATTCCAAATCCTAGCGCAACCTCAGGCGTAACTCGCCCAGCAGGTATAGGACGTGATTTCGTACGGCTCATAACCGCATCAATATCACGGTCATACCACATGTTTATGGCACCAGATGCACCCGCCCCCACAGCAATACATACTACTGCAACAACAGCCAAAATAGGGTGTATAGAACCAGGAGCAAGAAGCATCCCCACAAGACCTGTAAAAACAACGAGAGACATTACGCGTGGTTTCAACAAGCTTATTAGATCTGCAATAGAAGCAACCACTGGAACTGCTTCTGCAGAATCAGGACCTTCCCCCTCGTACGTTTCTAATGTCGTATTACTCAACAATGACTCCTATAATATACGAAAGTTCATTTAACTCTTGGTAACTTCTCAAATGTATGGAAAGGCGGTGGTGAACTTATAGTCCACTCTAGGGTAGTTGCACCTTCACCCCATGGATTATCTGCACATTTTTTTCCATGCCTAAAAGTGACATACAAAATGATTAGGAAAAGAATTAAGCCTGCACCAGAAATATAACTTCCTATCGATGCTACCATATTCCATCCCGCAAACGCATCAGGATAATCTACATACCTTCGAGGCATTCCAGCTGCTCCCAAAAAATGCATCGGGAAGAAAGTCAAATTCACACCAATAAAGGTCACCCAAAAATGAATTTTTCCTAATAGCTCAGGATATTGTCGGCCAGACATTTTAACTATCCAGTAGTAGAAGGCGGCAAAAATCATAAACACTGCACCAAGTGAGAGAACATAATGGAAATGTCCAACAACATAATATGTATCATGAAGAGCTGTATCTACACCAGCATTAGAGAGTACTACACCAGTAACTCCTCCAACAGTGAAAAGAAAAATAAAACCAAACGCCCAAAGCATTGGAGTACGGAATTCAATTGATCCACCCCACATGGTAGCTATCCAACTAAAAATTTTAATCCCAGTCGGTACAGCTATAACCATTGTTGCAGCAATAAAATATCCTCGTGTGTCAACATCCAGTCCTACTGTATACATGTGGTGTGCCCATACTACGAATCCAATAAAACCTATTGCACACATTGCATAAGCCATACCGAGATAACCAAAAATAGGTTTTCTAGAAAATGTAGATACTATATGACTTAAAATTCCAAATCCGGGAAGAATTAAAATATATACCTCTGGATGGCCAAAGAACCAAAATAAATGCTGATATAAAACAGGATCCCCACCACCAGTTGCGTCAAAAAAAGCCGTGCCAAAGTTTCTATCAGTAAGCAACATTGTAATAGCACCTGCCAAAACAGGTAGAGATAGCAATAATAAAAATGCAGTGACCAAAACTGACCATGAGAAAAGTGGCATCTTGTGCAATGTCATTCCAGGGGCACGCATATTAAGTATTGTAGTTATAAAATTAATTGCCCCTAGTATTGAAGATGCTCCAGCTAAATGTAAGGAAAAAATTGCCAAATCTACAGCTGGTCCCGGTTGTCCGGATGTTGAAAGTGGAGCATAGATTGTCCACCCGCCTCCTACACCTATTCCTGAAGCTGAAGGCACAAACATAGAAACTAAAAGTAGAACAAAGGCAGGTACGATCAGCCAAAAACTAATATTATTCATTCTTGGAAACGCCATATCGGGAGCACCTATCATAAGAGGCACGAACCAATTTCCAAAACCCCCAATAAATATTGGCATGATCATGAAGAAAACCATAATAAGGCCATGTGCTGTAACAAAGACAGAGTATTGCCTTGGATCCTCACCATAAAATTGAAGGCCAGGCTCCATAAGTTCCAATCTAATTAATAAAGATAGTGCTGTTCCAATAATTCCAGCGATCAGACCAAATACCATATACATGGTCCCAATGTCTTTATGGTTCGTTGAATAAACCCATCGTAGAATTCCACTAGGTGTATGATGTGAAGAGTGTTCCGAATGATTTTTTGCTGATCCATAACCCATGTTTATATCTCCCACCCAGTATCTATCGAGGTTCAGCCAAAGCTATATTTGCTGGCGTTTCAGGCATTTTTTCGCCATAAATTTCTGGAGCTTTTTCTGCCCACTCTGCGTACTCTTTCTTTGAAACAACTTCAACTGCAATAGGCATAAATGCATGATATGCACCGCAAAGTTCCGAGCATTGACCATAGAATACGCCCTCTTTGGTTGCTCTGAACCATGTTTCATTAACCCTGCCTGGAATAGCATCGATTTTTACTCCAAAGGCTGGAACTGACCAAGCATGAATCACGTCTTCTATATCTGCCGTAACTAACATTCTTATCGTTGTGTCAACAGGTACAATTACTCTCTCATCTGTTTCTAATAGCCTATACTGCCCTTCTTGCAATTCCTCCTCGGGAATCATTACAGCAGTAATTTCAAACTCTGCATCTATATCCGGGTATTCATAACTCCAGTACCATTGATATCCTGTAGCTTTTATAGTCATCTCGGCATCAACTGCTCGATCCTGATAATAAAGTAATCGAAGTGACGGAACAGCAATTGCAACTAGAATCACAACCGGTATAACCGTCCAAAGAATTTCTAAAACAGTGTTATGAGACCTTTTAGTTGGTGTTGGATTGGCTTTGCGATTAAATTTAAATATCAAGATTCCGAGCAGAACAAAAACAAACAAAGAAATTATAACACACATCCAGAATAGAATATCATTAAAGCTAACTATTCGTTCCATTACTGGAGTAGCTGCTTCCTGAAACCCTAACTGCCAATCCTCAGGAACTTGGGCCCTAGCAATTTTAGCACCAGTAAAACTAATTAAAATTATAGACACAATAGTGCTCAAATATTTCATAAAAAACACTCTTTATTCTCCAATCATTACACCCTAAAGGGAACAGCCTCTTTTAGTCTTGTATTCCTAACTTATCTCTATCACAGAGCAGACTATAATTTTTTATCTAAACTAACATTTTGGGTAAAAAAACTACAGGTAAAAAAGGCTTTAAGGGTAACTAAATAGATCAATACAACAAACTTTGTAATAGGCCAAATATATAGTGCTTTTTTTACATGTTACCTAGTAGAAATAATTGCAAAAAATGATTATTTTAGTCGATATTATATAAACATGTGTCTTTTGCGACCTAATGTCGCACCTAATGAATATTGGGCATAATCCAATGCTTAAATTAGAGATGTAACCAAGATAACTATATTTGCTATACAAAAGCCTTCGTAACATATGTGTAAGAGACCTAATAAGTTTGATATACGTTTATTTAGAAAAATTACTAATACTTAGCATTGGAATATTTTATGAATCATGACTCAATCACATCCAAGATATTTTTTGAAAATAATGGATTAAATCAGACAACAGCAGAAAAATTTACCTCAGATGCTCTTAAAAATGCCGATGATGGCGAGTTGTTCTTGGAATATCATCAAAGCGAAAGTTTTAGTTTTGATGATGGGAAATTAAAAGAGGCTAGCTATGATTCATCTCAAGGTTTTGGCCTGCGTGCAGTAGCTGATGATCGCACTGGATTTGCTCATTCCTCAGAGCTCTCTGAGTCAGCATTGAGCAGGGCTGTGGAGACTGTAAAAACTGTTCAAAAAGGTTATCATGGGACGTTATCTCTACCGCCAGAACCCTCCAACCATAAACTTTACACAGACATAAACCCTCTCAGTAATACCTCTTTTGCATCAAAGGTAAATACACTGGCAAGCATAGATTCATATGCCAGAAGTTTAGATCCAAGAGTAAACCAAGTCATGATTTCATTAACTGGGAGCTGGCAAGCTATTAAATTAATTAGAGGTGATGCTAGTTTTGCATCTGATGTTCGCCCCCTTGTAAGAATTAATATTTCTATAATTGCTAAAGATGGTTCGCGTCAAGAAACAGGAAGCCACGGTACAGGTGGGAGAATGGATTATTCAAAATTTTTAGATCCTACACATTGGAAAAACCAAGTTAGAGAAGCATGGCGACAGGCCGAAGTAAAACTTGATTCATTGGCTGCTCCTGTTGGAGAAATGCCGATTGTTCTTGGACCTGGGTGGCCGGGAATTCTGTTACATGAAGCTGTAGGTCATGGACTTGAAGGAGATTTCAACAGAAAAAAAACTAGTGCATTTTCAGACTTGTTAGGTCAGAGGGTTGCTGCACCAGGCGTTACAGTTATAGATGACGGAACAATTTCTGAAAGACGGGGTTCAATTACAATTGATGATGAAGGCACACCTGCGGGTAGAACTATACTAATTGAAGATGGAATTTTGAGAGGATATCTCCAAGATCGTATGAATGCTCGTTTAATGAAAATGCAACCTACAGGTAATGGGCGACGACAAAGTTACGCCCATCAGCCACTGCCAAGAATGACAAATACATTTATGCTCGGAGGAACGGAATCACCTGAAGAAATGTTTAAATCAATTAATAGGGGCTTGTATGCAGTGAATTTTGGTGGTGGTCAAGTTGACATCACATCCGGAAAGTTTGTTTTCTCAGCTTCCGAGGCATATATGATTGAAAATGGGAAAATTACAGCACCAGTTAAAGGCGCAAGCCTTATTGGAAACGGACCAGATGTTCTTACCAAAGTCGTTTCAGTTGGTAACGATTTCAAAATGGATCCTGGAATTGGAACATGTGGGAAAGCGGGTCAGGGAGTTCCAGTAGGAGTTGGACTACCTACTATTCGCATAGATGGTATAACTGTTGGTGGAACTGAAACATAGAGTTTATTTGCTTAATAAGCATACTCAGAAAATAATGAGTCAACTTGCTTATCCCATTTGTTCTCCCAAGCATCTAACATCACCTCCGCCGGTGTACGCCCTGAATCTACAATATCTTTTAGGCAAGTTAGATAACTACGTTCATCTGGATCATACATACCCTGAATACCTCGATTTTTAAGACCTAGAGATGAAATTTCAAGCATATCTCTTGCGATCTCTAGAACTGTTCTACCACCAATGTTTACAGATAAAGCAGATCTAGGTACTTCTTCTCTTAAATATATTCTATCCTCAAGAGAAAACTGTTTTGCTAACTCTTCAGCCTGATTCAAGGAATCAGAATCATATAATAATCCTACCCATAACGCTGGTAATGCACAAAGCCTGCCCCAAGGGCCTCCGTCAGCACCGCGCATTTCTATATAGCGTTTCATTCTCACTTCTGGGAATAATGTAGTTAGGTGATCATCCCAATCTTTCAACGTTGGTCTTTCATTTGGCAAGGCTGGTAATTTCCCATTTAAAAAATCACGGAACGATTGGCCAGTAGCATCAATATATTTACCGTCACGATTTACAAAATACATTGGAACATCAAGCGCATAGTTAACATATGACTCAAAGCTCATGCCCTCATCAAAAACAAAATCTAAAATTCCACATCGATCAGGGTCAGTATCCATCCACACTTTACTGCGATAACTCAAATAGCCATTAGGTTTACCCGATGAAAAAGGTGAATTTGCAAAAAGAGCTGTGCAAATTGGTTGTAAGGCAAGACCAACTCTCATTTTTCTCACCATATCCTGTTCATTTTCAAAATCTAGGTTTACCTGAACTGTTGCTGTTCTGGTCATCATATCAAGACCAAGATTTCCTTTTGTTGGCATATATTTACGCATTATTTCATAGCGACCCTTGGGCATCCACTCGATATCTGCTCGTTTCCATTTTGGTTGAAAACCAATACCAAGAAAGCCAACATCTAATTCCTTTGCAATCTCTGAAACTTGATCTAGATGGTGATGTAATTCATCACAGGTTCTATGAAGATTCGGTAAAGGTGCACCAGATAATTCTAACTGCCCACCCGGTTCTAAAGATACAGAAGCACCATCCTTAATGAGTGCTATAACATTTTCATTCTCATATTGCGGGATCCAACCGAAACGCAGAAGGCCATTAAGTAACGCATTAATTCCATATTCTCCCCCATAAGGAAGCGGACGCAGATCAGAGAGTCTGTATCCAAACTTTTCATGCTCGGTACCTATCAACCATGTTTCACGAGACTTAGAACCTGACTCTAAATATACGACTAAGTCCCTTACTTTCGTAACCACTTTGTCATTGGAAACTGTTTCATTGACCATTAAATTACCATTACTCGAGGCTGAATATTTTCATTTCAAGATGAAGTTTAGCGTATTTGATACGCTCATTATTGATAACTCGCAAGCATTTGAAGTCATATATAACTTTCAAAGGCCTTTAATATTGAGAGTTGTACTAAGAGCAGTAATAGCTGCAGTTTCAGTTCTTAATATATATGAACCAAGATTAACTGACCTGACAAATGGCTTGCTTTTAAGAATCAGGCGCTCTGCTGGACTGAATCCACCCTCAGGTCCAACTAACACAGCAAAACCTGATTCTTTGTTAATATATTCTGAAGCAGCAAAACTAATTGGTTCTCCACCAGTTTCATCACAAAATAGCAATATTCGACTTTCAGGCCAATATTGCAACATACCCTCCAGTGAAGATAATGTTTCAATAATTGGTACATCCAAACGCCCACACTGCTCTGAAGCCTCAATAGCATGGTATATATGTTTTTTTGTGTTAAAACGGTTCACTTGGGAATAATCTGTCCTAATAGGAATCAGTTTTCTTACTCCTATTTCTGTACTTTTTTCGACAAGAAAATCAGTCCTCAAGGATTTGATCGGAGGAAACAATAACCAGCAGTTAGGGGACTTTTCTTGAGGCCTCAGACACTTTAATAATTCTAAATTACCTATTTTTTTTTCAAGGGTAATAATTTTTGCCAGCCATTCACCATCAATTCCATTAAAAATAGCTATTTTCTTACCAGCAACTAACCTCATCACAGTCTTAAGATAGTGTGTCTGGCTTTCGGAAATTTTCAATATTTTGCCTACTGCATAAACTTCATCAATGAACAAACGATTGAGGCCTGAATTATTTATTTCATTTATATTATCTTTATAAAACATCTAAAAAATTTAAATCACTCTTGCCTATAGTTCAAAGCCGGGATAACACATTGAGTATGACTGGAAATTCAATTAATTCAAATCATGAAGATTCGCGTGCAGACGAAGGTCCTATCGAAAAATTTCTGCCAAGTTATTTAAAACCTTTTGCTGCAATTGCTCGCTTGGACCGACCAACTGGGACATGGCTACTATTGTGGCCATGTTTCTGGAGTTTGTCTCTAGCTTCTAATGGACTTCCAGAAATAAAACTCTGTGCAATATTTGCACTTGGAGCAATCTTAATGCGTAGTGCTGGTTGTACATATAATGATATAATAGATAGAAATATTGATGGGAAAGTAAAACGCACTCAGAATCGCCCTATTCCAAGTGGACGTATATCTTTAACTAGTGCAATAATGTTTTTAATTTTACTACTTACAAGTAGCCTCATATTACTATTGCAGCTCAATACATTGTCTATCTGGCTTGGATTGGCCTCAATTGCAATTGTATTTACTTATCCAATTATGAAAAGAATCACATACTGGCCACAGCTAGTTTTAGGGCTAGCCTTTAGCTCGGGAGCTCTACTAGGATGGACAGCTAGTTCGGGAAGTCTTGAATGGCCTGCATTACTCCTATATATCGGTGGTATCTTTTGGACACTCGGATACGATACAATTTATGCGTTTCAAGATAAAGATGACGATGCAATCATTGGAGTAAAATCAAGTGCCTTAGCATTGGGAGAAAAGGCAAAGAAATGGATTTTCATATTCTATTTCATTACTATTTTTGCGATTGGTTTGGCCGGATTTGTAACAGGGCTTAAGTGGCCTTTCTGGCTAGCACTTTTTGCTTGTGGTCTACATTTTTCTTGGCAATTAATCACAATTAACCTCAAAGATTCTGCAAATTGTGCCTCTAGATTTAGGGCAAACTCCTTCTCAGGGGGATTAATATTTATAGGCATTTTGGGGGACAAAATGATAAATTAAAAATATTCAGTATATCCTGTATTTTGACTCCAATTCACTAAATTCTGTAGGTATTAAAAATCTTTCTAAGACTTTATTTATATCTGCACGATAATCTGGCTCAGATATAATCTTGCTAATAAATTGAACAATAGAACCTTGAAAACAACACAGCTCCTTAACTTTATGTAGAACCTCTTTCTCATTCATTTCCACAAAATTTCGATTAACTGCTTTTATTGGCTTAAGAGCTACAACGTTTGAATTTATTGACAAACATCCTAAACGTGACCAGTAACCAAAGATATTCCTATAAAAACCAAGACCCTCAATCCATAAATTGACGTCTAGCAATTCTCCAAAAACATAATTACCCCCATTTATCTCAGTCTCAGTCATTCTTTGAAGTAGACGGTCGTTAAGGTAGTTAACAGCTATATTAACTTTAGTATTCGGACTTGATTGTAATGTTGCAGGAATTGACCCATAGTTTGAAAAATGACATCCAAATACAACATCAAAATGTTTTAATTTTGCAGGTATTACAGGTATAACAACGCTAGCTGAAAAGTTTAGGAATTTCTTTTCCAACCTTAAAGGGGACGCATTGGCACCAAAAGCTAAAACTGGAGTAAGTTTATAGAAGGGATCACATCCAAGATCTGTTAAATGTGCATTTAATATTTTAGGCGTAACTTTCATAAGCGGTCTAACTTTTCCATCTATAAATAAAAAAGGATGATTTGGACGAAAAAAAGGATAACTTTTTGCCTCTAAATAAACATCTTGGTTTATAATATTTCCATACATCTTATTTTATCCATTAAGGAAATAAACTTACTTTTGAAACTTTTCTCAACTGCTTGATATTATAAACACCTTAACTTTGTTAAAGCAGTCAATAGATAACAAATATTAAAAAAGGCTAAACCTATGGCATACAGGTCACTGCGAGATTTTATGACTCACCTTGAAAAGAAAGGGCGATTAGTTAGAACAAATACTCCTGTATCTGCCGCGTTGGAAACAACTGAAATTCAAACTCGATTAATTGCCGAAAACGGTCCAGCAGTCTTATTTGAAAATGTAATTAACGACAAGGGTGAAAGGTATAACATACCCATGTTAGTTAATTTATTCGGTACTGTTGAACGTGTTGCTTGGGGGATGGGGTGCGAACCCACTCAGTTATCTGATATTGGTGAAACGCTTGCATTTCTTAGGCAGCCTGAACCTCCCGGTGGATGGCGGGAAGCATTTGAAATGTTACCCTTATTAAAAAAAGTTATGACTATGAAACCTCGTCAAGTAAACTCAGCTCCATGCCAAGAAGTTGTTTTATCTGGCAAAGATATAAACCTAGACAAAATTCCAATTCAAACATGCTGGCCTAATGAACCTGGACCATTAATCACATGGCCGCTTGTGGTAACAAAAGGACCTGAAGATAAAAAAACTGATAACTATAACCTTGGTATATACCGTATGCAGGTAATAAACCAAAATCAAACATTAATGAGGTGGTTAAAACATAGAGGTGGTGCACAACACCATGCTCGATGGAAGGAAAAAAAACCAGATCCATTACCTGTAGCCGTTGTTATAGGTGCTGACCCTGGAGTAATTCTTGCTGCTGTTACGCCAGTTCCAGATACTATGTCAGAATATCAATTTGCAGGCTTACTTAGGAGTGCAAAGGTTGACCTAGTTCGTTGCAAAACGATCCCTATTGATGTACCTGCAGAAGCAGAAATCATACTCGAAGGAACTGTTAGCCTAGATAATTTTTTACCTGAAGGTCCTTTTGGAGATCATACGGGCTATTATAACAGCATAGAATCCTTCCCTGTTTTTACTATCTCTGCAATTACAATGCGTAAGAATCCTATTTATTTATCTACTTATACGGGAAGGCCACCTGATGAACCAAGTATTTTGGGAGAGGCTCTTAATGAGATTTTTATTCCACTAGTAAAACAACAATTCCCAGAAATTATTGATTTTTGGCTCCCACCAGAGGGTTGTAGTTACAGAATTGCTGTTATCTCTATTAAAAAATCATACCCAGGACACGCAAAGCGCATAATGATGGGTGTTTGGTCCTATTTAAGACAATTTATTTATACCAAATGGGTAATAGTAGTAGATGAGGACATAAATGCCAGAAACTGGGATGACGTT
The DNA here is from genome assembly GCA_002728135.1 of Rhodospirillaceae bacterium. Taxonomy (GTDB): domain Bacteria; phylum Pseudomonadota; class Alphaproteobacteria; order UBA828; family UBA828. Next base: position 142,680 of record PBVE01000023.1, on the reverse strand, counting down.
ATGTGGGCTATTTCAACAAATATGGACCCGGGTAGGGATATAACAATTATAGAGAATACACCAATCGATTACCTTGATTTTGCTAGCCCAGAATCTGGTCTAGGATCAAAAATTGGTCTAGATGCGACTACAAAAATTCATCCAGAAACGAAACGTGAATGGGGAAAAAAAATACGTATGGAAAAACATGTTATTGATCAAGTATCTCAAAAGTGGGAATCACTTGGTATACCAGGATCAGGCAAACCAATTTGGAAATAAGTTCTGTTATTTAATGATTATACAACATATCTATAATACTGGTTTCTTAATACTATAATGACTATATTATCAATCATAACTATCGCAACTTGGCATGAAAGTTAAATTTTCAGAAATCAACTATATTTCTAGTGGAAAAAATTAAAAATGAATTTTAATAGTTCTTTATATGAGAACTTGCTTAATGAATTGCTTACAAAAGCAAAAAAAAGTGGGGCAGACACAGCTGATGCAATTTTACTGAACAACACTAATCTTAGTGCATCTTGTCGCCTAGGTAAACTTGAAGATATACAACGTGCAGAGAGCCAAGATCTTGGTTTACGATTATTTATTGGTAAAAAGCAAGCTTACATTTCTACTAGCAATGTATCTAACTCTTCCCTAGATGAGCTAGTTGAGCGCGGAATTAATATGGCCAATGCAGTTCCTGAGGATCCATATTGTGGCCTGGCTGAATCAGACCTGCTTGCAACCGATACCCCTCAATTAGATATTACAGATAAAACCGAACCAACAGCTGAAACATTACTTCAAGAAGCTCAAGAAGCTGAAGCTTCTGCCCTTGCAGTCAAAGGTATAACAAATTCAGAGGGGGGTGAGTCATCGTATAATTTTACAACATCTATGCTTGCTACATCAAACGGTTTTTTTGGAAGCTACGATAAAACAATCCATTCAATTAGTGTTTCCGTTTTGGCTGGTTCTGGAACTGAAATGGAAAGAGACTATGAATACTCAATAGCTTGCCATAAGAACGACCTTATAAGCCCACAAAGTATTGGAAAATTAGCTGGAGAAAAAACAACTAGAAGAATTGGTGCAAGAAAAGCCAAATCAGGAAAAATGCCGGTGGTGTTTGATCCTCGTATATCTAATAGTTTACTTCAACATTTATCAAACTCTATATCTGGATCATCAATAGCTCGATCAACCAGTTTTATGAGCGATCAACTGGGTCTAACTGTTTTTAATTCAGGGATCAACATAATTGATAACCCACATAAATATAGGGGGTTACGTTCTAGACCATTTGATGGAGAGGGAGTGGAAGGATCTTTAATTAAAGTTATCGATAATGGACAACTCTCAACCTGGTTTTTGGATTCTAGATCCGGTCGTCAGCTGGGACTGTCTAGTACTGGACATGCAAGCCGGAGCACTTCTGGAGCTCCTTCACCTTCACCAACAAACCTATATATTGAAGAAGGACAGGTCGATCCATCAGAATTAATTAAAAATATTAAAGAAGGTGTTTATATAACAGAATTAATAGGTATGGGTGTGAATTCAGTCACAGGCGACTATAGCAGAGGTGCTTCAGGGTTTATGATCCAAAATGGTCATAGAACTTTCCCAGTCAGTGAAATAACTATTGCTGGAAACTTAAAATCAATGTTCAAAGAAATTACTCCAGCAAATGATTTGGAATTTAAATTTGGCCTAAATGCACCAACCTTAAGAATTGATGGAATGACTGTAGCCGGAGCATGAATACCACACCCTATAAATACAAAAAAGACTTGGACTTAGCCCTAGAAGCAGTCAAAAAAAGCGGAAAAATTGCACTAGCACGTTTCGGAAAACAACAAAAAATATGGGAAAAATCAAAAGAAAATTGGGTTTGCGAAGCTGACAAAGAAGTCGATGACACATTAAAGAAACATTTGACTGCGGCACGACCAAGTTATGGCTGGTTATCAGAAGAAACGGTTGATAATGGATTAAGAGAAAATTGTCTTCGTACGTGGATTGTAGATCCTATTGATGGAACCAGTAGTTACCTACAAGGAATAGCCGAGTTTGCAATATCTGTTGCACTTGTCGAATCAGGTAAACCTATAATTGGTATAGTATTCAACCCTGCTAGTAATGAGCTTTTTATTGCATCCAAAGGAAATGGGGCAACCTTAAATGGAAAAAAACTATCAGTAACAAATACTGATACTGGACAAAATTTACATATCCTATCAAGTCGCTCTGAGAACCGTGAATCTGGATGGCCAAAGTTATTTACTAATGACAACGTTACTGTGGTCTCATCAATTGCATATAAATTTGCACTTGTAGCTGCTGGACAATATGACGTCGCTGCAAGCGTTTGGCCAAAAAATGATTGGGATATTTGCGCAGGACACTTATTAGTCGAAGAGGCTGGAGGAACTGTTTCTGCACTAGATGGATCCCCATTAGTTTATAATTGCAGCAGCCCTCGACACTTAACATGTGCAGCAAGCAACGGTAAAATTCATAGTTCCATATTAAAACGGCTTCAAATCTTCCATAACTAACGCATAAACTGGCTTGAAGTTTATTAGCATGCGAGCAATCATCATGCTATGTTAAGAAAGTGAATCACACTAATATGAGTTTCGCAAATGTGGACATTAATATACATAATAGTTAGTCCCTCTGTTGTCTGAGCTAAATGAGGGTCAAGCCCCCGCAAGTACGCAACAGCTATTATCACGACTGTTGAGGGAATTTGTGAAACCCTATATCGGGCGATTATTCCTTGCAGGCTTTTGCATGGCTATAGCAGCTGGTGCTACAGCAGCACTTGCATATTTAATGGAGCCCGTATTAGACGAAGTTTTTATAAATCAAGACCAATCAATGTTAATCCTAGTTCCAATAGCAGTAATAGGGGTGACATTAATTAAAGGGATGGCAACATTTGCTCAAGGTGTAATAATGGCATTTGTTGGCCAAAGAATTATAGCCAACCTACAGAGTTCGATTTTTTTACATTTGTTACGCTTTGACTTAGCTTTCTTTCAAAATACCACTTCTGGAAAATTAATTTCAAGGCTTACTAATGATGTTAATTTAATGCGTAATGCTGTCTCTAATGCTCTTACAGGAATGGTAAAAGACTCACTCACACTAATTTTTCTTGTCGCAGTTATGTTTGAGAAAGATTGGAGACTAGCCATAATCGCCTTCGTAATTTTTCCATTAGCTGTCTTCCCAATAGTCCGGATTGGAAGAAGAACTCGTAAAATATCAACCTCCGCTCTTTCAGAGCTTGGAAGGTTTACGTCAAGACTTAATGAAGTATTCCAAGGGGCACGCCATGTAAAAGCTTATAATATGGAAACTTATGAAGCTGAACGAACAGATCAATTAATTGAAAAAGTTTTTAAATTAATTTTTAAAGCACTTCGTGTTCGTGCAGCGGCAACGCCAATAATGGAGACATTAGGTGGAATTTTTATAGCCATCATTATTCTATATGGTGGATGGCAAGTTATAGAAAATATGCTTACACCTGGGGAGTTTTTTGCATTTATCACAGCTATGCTTCTTGCTTACCAACCATTAAAGGCACTGGCAAATCTTAATACTAATCTACAAGAAGGTTTAGCAGCTACCCAACGAGTATTTAATGTTTTAGATACTGAGCCATCTATCAAAGACTCACCAAACGCCTCAATACTTAAAGTTGATAATGGTACAATTTGTTTCCATAACATTAATTTCTCATACTCAAATAAAAAAAATACTTTGTATGATATCTCACTAGAGATCCAAGCGGGAAAGACAGTAGCTTTAGTTGGTCCATCGGGAGGAGGCAAATCTACACTGTTAAATTTAATACCTCGGTTCTACGATTCAGATAATGGAAGCATTACAATTGATGACACAAACATTAAAGATGTTTCTTTAGCATCTTTAAGAGCCTCTATAGGCTTGGTTAGTCAAGAAGCAATTCTTTTTGATGACACTGTTAGAGCCAACATTGCTTATGGAGAATTGAACACAAATGATGAATCAATAACTAATGCTGCAATCGCTGCAGGGGCTCACGAATTTATAATGAATATGCCAGATGGTTATGACACTCTAATTGGGGAACAGGGAACAAAATTATCAGGAGGGCAACGTCAAAGAATATGTATTGCACGTGCTATGCTGAAAGATGCTCCAATTTTACTTCTTGATGAAGCAACATCGGCATTAGATAGCGAGAGTGAAAGACAGGTTCAGAATGCACTTTCCAAGCTTATGAAAGGCCGTACGACTCTAATAATCGCCCATAGGCTATCAACAATTCAAGATGCAGATAAAATATATGTCATTGAGAATGGCTCCATTTCTGAGTCTGGAACACATACATCCTTACTAAAAAACAATGGATCATATGCAAAACTATACAGGCTGCAGCAAGGAAACGAAGAGTCCATTACTTCTAACGAAACATAAGTTTTATGGTTTAATCAAATTATTATGTTAAGAAAAATAAGCCAGACAGCCATTGCACAAATTACTTTTAGCTTCATGGCCGCAATTTTCATAAAGGTTGTCTCATTAACCAGTAGTTTTAAGACAATTGGAGATGAAAAAGCGTTAATTCATATTCAAAACCAAAAGCCATTTATAGTCGCTTTTTGGCATGGTCGTTTGTTGATGGCTCCTAAAGGGTGGGCCCGCAAAGCACCTTTAGAAGTTATGATATCACACCATAAAGATGGTGAATTAATTACTAGGACAGCTGCCTTTTTTGGTATTGGAGCAGTAAGAGGCTCTTCATCAAAAGGTGGGTCTACTGCTTTAAGAAATATGGTAAAATCACTTAAAGCAGGTAACTTCGTTGGTATTACTCCAGATGGCCCTAGAGGGCCACGTATGCGTGCCCAAATGGGTGTGATTAGTTTAGCACAAATTTCAGGTGTTCCGATTTTTCCTGCAACTTATGCCGTCTCTAGAAGAAAAATTATAAATAGTTGGGATAGATTTATAATTGCTTTTCCCTTTAGTAAAGGAGTCTATCTTTGGGGTGAACCTATTTTTGTACCTAGAGATGCAAACCAGGAACTTTTAGAAATAAAGAGAAAAATTCTCGAGAATAGATTAAATTTGTTATGCGAAGAAGCTGATGAAATGGTAGGAGTTATACCAATTAAACCAAAGGCAAAATCTATAAATAAAAATATTCTTGATAAGTAAATAAAAGATGATAGGTCATATTATTACACCAAGAGTTTATAAACTGATGAGCCATGCGGTTAGCCTAATGGTGCCCCTAATATTATTTTTGCGAACAAAAAAAGGAAAAGAAGATTTTCTAAGAAAAAATGAAAGAATTGGTAAAACAAAAATTAAACGGCCAGACGGTTTGCTTATATGGATTCATGCTGCGAGTATTGGAGAAGCTCTCGGTGCACTTCCGCTTATTAACCTAATAGGTGAAACTAAAAATTTAAATGTTTTAGTAACAACTGGAACAGTTACAAGTGCCTCGATACTGACAAAAAGATTACCTGAATTAGCTATTCATCAATATGTTCCACTGGACTATACTAGTGCTATTCAAAGATTTCTAAACCATTGGCAACCCAACATTGCACTTTGGATGGAGTCAGAATTTTGGCCAAATCTTATTTTGCAGACTGCACAAAGAGATATACCAATGATATTGGTAAATGCCAGAATATCTGATCGTTCGGCTGCAAGATGGGCACGGACACCACTTCTATCTAAACCCCTTCTTAAATCATTTAAATTAATTTTAGCTCAAACAAATGAAGATAAACAGAAGTTTGCTTCTTTAGGGGCCAGAGAAATTAAATTAACAGGTAATATTAAATTTGATTCAGATCAACTTCCAGTAAATATTTATGAGCTTGAAAAGTTAAACTCCTCATTAAAAAATAGACCCTTTTGGCTTGCGGCAAGCACCCATCCTGGAGAAGAAGAAATTGTTGCTATGGCTCATAAAAATATTAAACACAAACATGGATCACTTTTAACTATTTTATGTCCGCGCCACCCACATCGTGGCCAAGAATTAGCAACTTATCTAAGAAAATTTGGCCTAATCGTCAAACAGCGTAGTCTCCAAGAACCGATAACAGATAAAACAGATATTTACCTTGCTGATACCCTAGGTGAAATGGGATTATTCTACAGACTAAGTAAAATTACATTTATTGGTGGTTCACTCGTTCCTATGCATGGGCATAATCCTGTTGAAGCTGCAATGCTTGGTTCTGCTTTGATATCTGGTCCTGATATGAAAAACTTTGCGGAAGCAGATGATATTTTAACAAAATTTCAAGCCATGCTAAAAGTAGCTAATCACCATGAGCTAAGTGCTGCCGTTAATAGATGGCTCGAAGATGAAAAATGCAGAGCTGCAGCTGAAGCAGCAGCAAGTCAATGCATATCTCAACTCACTGGGGCACTTAATAAAACTCTCAGTGAAATAGAACCTATCCTAAATCAATTAGTAGAAAAAAATGAAGAATAAAGCACCTAGATTCTGGCATGATGATAATGCTTTATTTTTGCCAATTATTCTTACTCCTTTTTCTATTCTATATCAGGCTTGTGCATTTTTTTATGCACTCTTTTCCACTCCTAAAGCTTTAGGAGTTCCAGTAATATGTGTAGGAAACCTTGTGGCAGGCGGCGCTGGAAAAACTCCCACTGCAATTGCAATATCAAAACTATTATATGATAGAGGAGAAAATCCACATTTTTTGTGTCGGGGATATGGTGGCAGATTAAAGGGCCCAATTAAGGTAAATCCAGATATTCATACAGTTAGATGTGTCGGTGATGAAGCATTATTACTGGCTAGTAGAGCCCCTACTTGGGTATCAAAAAATAAGCTAAAGGGTGCAAATACTGCAGCTAAGAATGGTGCTAGCATAATTATTATGGATGATGGATACCAAAACCGTAGTGTTAAAAAAAATATGAGTATAATAGTAGTTGATGGTGATTTTGGATTTGGAAATAATAGAATTCTACCTGCAGGACCACTAAGAGAATCTCCCAAAAAAGGTATTAAGAGAGCAAACGCTATAGTTATAATAGGTAATAAAAATTTCTACCATCAAAGTCTTTTATCGCAAGAATTATTACATGCTAGATTCGTACCCAATATTGAATCACATCAACTTAGAGATAAAACAGTCATTGCTTTTGCAGGAATTGGCAGACCAGAAAAATTTTTTAATACCCTAAGGTCACTTGGATGTAATCTTACTACTACCGCAAGCTTTCCCGATCACCACTTATATTCGCCAGAGGAAGTAATGTGCTTAATAGAAAAGGCATCAGAATTAGGAGCAGAGTTAGTCACAACAGAAAAGGATTGGATGCGACTAGATTTAGATTCCCAATCATTTGTTAAATTTGTTTCTGGCGATATAGAATGGGAAGAACCTGAAAAAATAGAGTTAATTCTATCACCAATTATTAAATTGGGAAGGAAATATAATAAAAAGTATGCCAGCTAATAATTTATTTAAATTTATGCGTTATCTAATAGAGGCTATAATAACCCAACTTTTGTTTATTACCCTTTCAAAAATTCCCTTGCCTCTAGCCTCTTGGGTTACTGGGGCAGTTTTAAGTTTCCTCGGGCCAAAATTAAAAGCCCACTCACGAGCTTACAAACAATTATCTATGGCCATGCCATCGCTTAATAACACTCAAGTTGAAGAAATATTATCGTCAATGTGGTGGCATCTTGGTAGGCTTCTTGGGGAATATCCAAATTTGCCAAAACTAAGCATAAAAAATAAAAACCAATTCATAGAGATAGTTGGTATAGAGCATATAAAAACTGCAAAAGAAGACCCAAAAGGTGCAATTTTCATGACAGGCCATATTGGGAATTGGGAATTAATTGGTAACGTCTTAAACGATGAAGGTTTAAACTTAGCTGCAGTTTACAGAGCAGCAAACAATCCGATTGTTAACTATTTGATTAACCGTATTAGAGGTAGAACTATAAAACACCTTTTTCCCAAGGGAAAAGAAGGGGCGAGAAGCTTAATTCGTCATCTTAAGTCTGGCGGACAAGTATGTATGCTTGTAGATCAGAAAATGAATGATGGTATATCACTTTCTTTTTTTAATAATGAAGCCATGACAGCTCCTGCACTAGCAGAACTAGCACTAAAGTATAATTGCAGTGTTTGGCCAATAAGAGTTGAGAGACTAAAAAACGTAAAATTCAGGGTAACAGTATACCCTTCATTAGAGGTGACTAAAACAGACAATCACAACGAGGATGTTGTTCGCCTTATGCAAAAAGCAACAACACAACTAGAGAATTGGATTTCTGAAAGACCTGAACAGTGGTTATGGCCTCATCGGCGGTGGGGGAATTAAGATTTCAGGCATTGGATCAACTAATAATTGTGGATCAAGTCTCTGATCAAACCAATTAACTCTCCAGTCAAGATGTGGCCCTGTAACTCTTCCAGTAGCACCAATTTCTCCTATAATTTGACCTTTTATAACTCTCTGTCCAACTGTCACTTCTAATTTTGATAGATGCAAAAAACTTGAGGATATTCCATGTCCATGATCGATAATTATGGTTCCGCCAGAAAAATAAAAATCATTCTCTGATAACACTACCACTCCACCTGCAGGTGATATAACTGGTCTCCCAACTGGTGCAGCAATATCAACACCAAAATGTGGGCTCCTAAGTTCACCATTTAAAATTCTTTGGGATCCATACACTCCAGAGATACGACCTAATACTGGCCAAATAAAACCTTCCTTAAAATCTGACCAAGATGAAGCCCTTGTTCTAACATCTTTTATTTTTTTTTGTTCTTCTTTGATTTTATTCAATATACTTTTTGGTGGGTTAACTTTATCTGGATGCAGGCCATCAATTCTTTGAACATCGTAGATCCTTTTTAAAACCTTGATGTTATGGTTTTCCATTTGTCCACTTGCATCTACAACAGAAATTTTTATTTCTTCTGAACGATACCCCAAACCAAAAGTAAATATTCCACCATCAGTAAGAAGTAGTTTCTTTTCACCAGCCTTAACAGTACTTTTTAATGGAGCTTTTCCAGTAATTAACGATCCCTCTAAAAATTCTCCTTTAAGCTCTATAGCCAATGCATTCATCGAGAAAATTACTAAGACCATGATTATTAATGAATTACACAGAAATGGATAGTTTAGTTTTATCAAAGTAGCTTTCCCTGTTTATCATCATTTTTATCTTTGGATTGTTTTTTGCCAGATGAAAGTTTCTGATATGTTTTTGGAACTTTGCCCTCATTTATCGTAATAGTAGTTATAATTCCATCATGAAACTCAACAAGCAGCTTAGAGCCAGTATCTAGTGATTGTGCAGAAGAAACTAGATGTTTATTTTTATTTCTTACTACCGTAAAACCACGAGCTAAAACACTACGATACGATAGGTTTTCTAAAAGTCTCTTTTTAACACTCAATTTTTCGGAATTCTCATTAATATTTTTCAAAATTATTTCATTTAAAATTACTGCTTGCTTCTCTAAACTTTCATGTCTTGCAATGATTGATTGAGTTGGTAGTTGATTTACTAACCTATAAGATCGATCATTAAAGATTTGAGTTTTAAATGAAATAACCTGGCGTGGGTGTGAAACCCTGAGACCCATTAAAGATTTGTTTTTACTAATAATGTCTCTCTTAACTTCTCTATTAAGACTTTCAGATTGGATTTCTAATTGATGGCTAACTGAACCGAGAATAGATTCAGCATCGGGGAGTCCTCTTAACAAACCAGCCATAAAGGTGGTTTTGTTTACAATATTATTTCCAATTGAAATAAACAATCTGCTTTCTCTATCGGCTAATCTAGATAAAAGTTGCCTACGCTCTGGAACTGCCATTTCTGCTGCAGCACTGGGTGTAGGAGCCCGTCGATCGGCAACTAAATCTATTAATGTTGTATCTGTTTCGTGTCCTACTGCAGAAATTACGGGTATAATACTTTCAGCTACAGCACGAACTACTTCTTCTTCATTAAAGGCCCAAAGATCCTCGATGCTACCACCACCACGGGCAACAATTATAAGGTCAGGTTTTCGTATATTTCTGTCAGAATCCAGAGCATTAAACCCCCGAATCGCATTACTAACATCTCCTGCAGCAGTCTGACCCTGAACCGAGGCTGGCCAGAGTATGATATTACTTGGCAAACGATCTTCAATACGATGCAAAATATCCTTTATCACCGCACCATTAGGTGAGGTTACTACACCAATTACATAGGGAATAAACGGTAAGGGTTTTTTTAAATCTGCATCAAACAACCCTTCACTAGAAAACTTTCGTTTTCTTTCTTCTAGTAGTTTTAAGAGGGCTCCCTCTCCTGCAGGCTCAAGCTCTTCTATAACAATGCTGTAATTAGAATGTGGGGGATAAACATTAATTTTTCCACTAACAATAACTTCCATACCATCTTCGGGTAAATGCTTAAGTTTCTTGATAGTCGATCGCCAACACCTAGCCTCAATCTTTGCATGCTGATCTTTTAAAGAGAAAAATAACCCAGATTTATATTCTTTTAAGCCAGATATTTCACCACGAATTCTAACCCAATCCAGATTCTCCTCTACAGTCCTTTTTATAACACCCGAAAATTCTGAAACTGACCATATAGGAAAATTTTCACTATTATTATCCATAAGTGGTGCTTCCGTGTTTATGATTCTATTTAACACTATCTATGTTTTACAACTCTTAACTATAACATTAGACTGAAAATAATCTGTTAACAACGTAACAAAATAACTAGGAGTAGCCGATGAAGATACTTGTTATTGGTTCTGGTGGAAGAGAGCACGTCCTTTGCTGGTTACTTGGTTCTTCATCTTTGGTTAATCAAATTTTTTGTGCTCCAGGAAATGCAGGCATTTCCAATGATGGTTTGTGCGTAGACATTGACCCCATGAATTTTGATAAAATAACCGATTTTTGTAAGTCAAATAATATTGACCTTGTAGTAGTTGGACCAGAAGCACCTTTAGTTGCTGGTATAGTTGATCACTTGGAATCTGCAGGAATAGCATGCTTTGGTCCTAATGCTGAAGCAGCTAAGTTAGAGGGCTCAAAAATATTTATGAAGGAACTTTGTGATAGTCATAATATTCCAACGGCAAAATGGGGTAAATTTGATAACTTTGAGTCTGCTAAAAACTATATTGAACTGAATGGAGCACCCATAGTTGTTAAAGCTGATGGATTGGCAGCAGGAAAAGGAGTTATAGTTGCAACTAATACTAAAGAAGCAATTAAAGCAGCAGAATCTATGTTTAATGGTGCATTCGGGTCAGCTGGATCTACAGTTCTAATTGAAGAATGTTTAGTTGGTGAAGAAGCCAGTTTTTTTGCTATAGTAGATGGTAAGAATGTTCTTCCATTAGCTACCGCACAGGATCATAAACGTATAGGAGAAAAAGACACTGGTCTGAATACTGGGGGAATGGGTGCTTACTCACCAGCACCCATTTTATCTGAGAGTTTATGCATAACAGTACAAGAACAAATCATTAACCCATTAATTCAAGGCTTGGCTATGAAAGGTATTGAATTCAAAGGTGTATTTTATGCAGGCTTAATGATCACAAAAAATGGGCCTAAGTTATTAGAGGTAAACGTTCGCTTCGGTGACCCAGAATGCCAAGCAGTGCTTCCAAGATTGAAGTCAGACTTACTACCTGCACTTTTGGCTTCCAGAGACGGCGAATTAAAAAATATATCCCTTCAATGGCGTGAAGAGTCTGCAATCTGCGTTGTCATGTCAAGCAAAGGGTATCCCGAAAAATATACTACTGGAAATGTAATTAAAGGGCTAGAAAATGCTGCAGACAATGAGACAATTATTTTTCATGCCGGAACAAAATTGCAAGGACCTGACATTGTATCAGACGGGGGGCGCGTTCTTGGTATTTCCGCACTTGGCTCAAGCTTAGAAATTGCACAAAAACGTGCCTATAACACTATAGATAAAATAGATTGGCCTCAAGGATATTACAGAAAAGATATTGGATGGAGAGCAATAAATAACTGATTAACTAGCGTCGTTCTTTAAAAAATTTTCTTAGCAAATCCTGTGACTCTTCTTCCCTTATTCCTACATATATTTCAGGCTTATGGTTGCAACTTTTATGTGAAAAAACTCTTGATCCATTTTCAACTCCCCCTCCCTTTCTATCTTCAGTAGCAAAATATAGCCTCCTAATTCTAGCCAAAGAAATTGCCTTTGCACACATGGCACAAGGCTCCAAAGTTACATAAATATCACAATTTTTTAGTCTAGGAGTTTGCATTAAACGTGCCGCTTCCCTTAAAGCTAATATCTCAGCATGTGCTGTCGGGTCTTTATAACTTTCCACTCGATTACCATGGCTTGACAGAACAGCTCCATTCACGCTGTTAACAATTACAGCACCAACAGGAACTTCTCCCATTTGCGATGCCTCTCTCGCCTCTGCTATTGCAAGTTTCATATGGTTTATGCTGACCATAATATATTTTTCCTGTTACTACTGAATATTTATTTTTGCATTTACGGAAAGATTGAGTGAGTTAGTCAAGGCTTCTTTATTCTCTTGTCCCAATATCTTACTGATCTGATTTTGAATCTCACGCCATTGAGGTAAAGCCATTTCCAACACTTCACTACCATCCTCAGTTAATACTAAAATACGTCTCCTTTTATCATTTCCTGACCTTACTGCGATTAGTCCTCGACGTATTAGTGGTCTGATATTTCGTGTTAATGTTGTCCTATCAAGACCAAGCAAATCTGCCATATCCGTTAAAGTAGAATTTCCATCAAACTTCAATGTTGCAAGTAAAGCAAACTGACTAATACGTAACCCTGAGTCTCGAAGAGCATCATCATAGGCCTTAGTAATCTTCCTTGATGCAATTCTAATCATTGTGCAGAAACAGATTTTAGCTATATAAGCTTGCTCGTCTGGGTTAATATTAAAATTGTTTTTTATACTCATCTATTTTCTCATCAAAATTGTTGCCATTAATATAATGGATAAACTAAAAACTAACTAAATAGTTAAAAATTAGTTAGCCTTAAATAACTAAATATTATTGAGCTAAAATTAATATATAAAATATAATGAAGAACAATTCTTTGCCACTAATTGGATTGACATTAGATCAAGAGTCCTCGGGTAGCTACTCTAGATACAAATGGTATGCTATTAGAAAAAACTACTGTAGTGCTGTTACTAATGCTGGTGGTTTACCTATAGGAATCCCTCATGAAGTTGAACAGGCCAATGATTATCTTAATATTGTTGACGGCCTTATAATTACTGGAGGTGCTTTTGACGTTGACCCTAGGATTTTTGGTGAAACCGATGTGCATAAATCTGTCGTAATAAAGGAAAATCGAACTAATTTCGAAATAGAGATTACTAAACGTTCTTATGACTTAGGAATACCTGTTATGGGCATATGTGGTGGTCAACAACTTATGAATGTTGCCCTAGGAGGCACACTTATCCAGCATATTCCTGACAGAGAACAAGATAGTCTTGAACACGAGCAGACAAACCCTCGACATGAAACTAGTCATAGCGTACAAATCAATTCTTCCTCTAAGCTAGGCAGTATAATTGGCAAAAAGAAAATACAAGTTAACAGTGCCCACCACCAAGCAGTAGATAAAGTTCCTCCTTGTCTAAACATCAATGCGTTAGCTCCAGATGGCATCATAGAAGGTATAGAGGATCCATCACACCCTTGGTTTATAGGAATCCAATGGCACCCAGAATTCGAAATTACGAAAAGTGACAAAAGGATTTTTAGTTCATTTATCAAGGCAAGTAGAAATGAATGAAGTAAAAGATTCAAAAGAAAGTCAGCTGACAAAAAATAATGGTGATCGAATAGCTAAACGATTATCACGTGCTGGCATTTGTTCTAGGAGAGAAGCTGAAAGATTAATTTCTCAGGGACGAGTCAAAGTCAACGGGGTAACAATCAATACACCAGCTACAATTATTTCAGAGGATTCCCGAATTTTAGTAGATAATAAGTTAGTTGCAAAACCCCGTGCAACAACTATGTGGATACATCATAAATGTTCAGGCGATATAGTTACTAGACATGATCCGCAAGGTCGAAGAACTATTTTTCAAAGCCTCCCTAAAGATATTGGATATATGATGACTGTAGGTAGATTAGATATTAATTCAGAAGGCTTAATACTTCTCACAAATGATGGTGGCTTAGCAAGAATTTTAGAATTACCAAAGACGGGATGGACCCGACGATATAGGGTTAGAGTTCACGGTAAACTAAATCCCATCAAATTAGAATCATTACAAAATGGCTGCACAATAAGTGGAATCCATTACGGTCCAATTAAAATAGTCAAAGAAACCACCTCAGCAAGTTCAAATACTTGGCTAAGTGTAGCACTTAACGAAGGCAAAAATCGTGAGGTTCGAAGAGTCTTAGAACATTTTGGCCTTAAAGTTAATCGACTAATAAGAGTTTCATATGGCCCCTTCCAATTAGGCAACCTTGCACAAGGAGAAAGTCGACAAATACCAAATAAAGTAATGGTTGATCAAATAGGGAATAAAATTTTGAATGGACTTATGTAAGGAATAATTAAGAAAATCAAGATGCGTATTATTGGAGGAATCCGTAGGGGAAAAAAACTAGTTTTACCACAGGGCAGTATTACTCGCCCTACTTCAGAACGTAATCGAGAAGCAATATTTAATATACTAATGCATCATAGTTTTGACGCAATTCCAATAAAAGAGTCAAAGATACTCGACCTTTTTTCTGGGACTGGGGCTCTCGGTTTAGAAGCTTTATCCAGAGGGGCAAGAAAACTTATAGCAATAGAAGTAAATAATGATGCTATCGATTGTATTAGTACAAACATAAAATCACTTGGTTTTACCGATAAAGCAAAAGTTATAAAAGCTGATGTATGCAAGTTGAGAGTTGCAAGAAATGATGAAAAGGGCTGCTCGTTTGTTTTTATTGACCCTCCTTATGGTGAAAATTTGGCACATATAGCCATCAATCAAGTTTCTTATGGAGGTTGGTTAAACTCAAGGGCAATTATTATAATTGAACTATCTACCAAAGTTTTATTCTCACAGCCAAAAGGATTTACCCTTATTGATAAACGTGTCTATGGCAAAACACAGATTTTATTTCTTCAAGCCCCAGCAAATATAAATTGAATAAATATTAACATTATCGTCTGCCAAAGAGCTTTTCAATATCACCCAAAGCGAGCTCAATATAAGTTGGACGCCCATGATTACACTGTCCACTATTAGGTGTTGCTTCCATTTGTCGGAGTAACTGGTTCATCTCATGATTATTTAATAACCTTCCTGCTCTGACACTGCTGTGACACGCCATAGATGCACATATTTCATATAATCTTTCTATCAATGTATCTCTAGCACCAAGATAAGAAAAATTATCAACAATATCTTGGACTAATCCTTTAATATTACCCTCACCTAATATTGCAGGAACCTCTCTAACGAGTACAGTTCCAGGCCCAAATGGTTCAATAATTAACCCCAGTGCCCCCAACTCCTTAACTCGATTGTCAATAAAATTTGCAGCCTCTGAACCTACTTCCACTACTTCTGGTATCAAAAGAATTTGAGATTTTACTGTTCCTTCTTCAAGCTCCTTCTTCATCCTTTCGTATACAATACGCTCGTGAGCAGCATGCTGATCAACAATTACAATACCATCAATAGTTTGCGACACAATATACGTGGCATGAACCTGTGCTCTGGCTGCACCTAAAGGATAATCTTTTTCCTCTTGCTCATGAAAACCATCAAGATCATTTGTTCGTACCTCTGGATTATCTGATGATCTTGCTATTGGGTCAGTATTTATTAGTTCTGACTGGGTTCTAAGATCTTTAGAACTAATTTTAGAGGTTTTGTTGATTACAGTATTTGTTTTTTCTCCTTCATTATTTTTTCCAAGAGAACCAAAAACCCCTACCCCTCCGGCCATTGCTGTTCTGTGCCCTGCAGCAGATAGTGAGTGTCTTATTGACCCTACAACTAGGCCACGAATAGTTCCTATATTGCTAAAGCGAACTTCTGCTTTTGTTGGATGTACATTGACATCTAAAAGGTGAGATGGAACTTCTAAAAAAAGAGCACAAACAGGATGCCTACCCGAAGGGATAAGGTCACGATAGGCACCTCTTAGGGCACCATTTAACATTTTATCATGTACAGGTCTTTTGTTTACGAAGAGATATTGATGCTGAGAAGTTGAGCGATTGTAGGATGGAAATCCAATATAACCATTTAATTTTATTCCTTCACGCTCAGATTTTAATACCAGATTATTTTTACGAAAATCATTTCCAACAACACGAGACAGTCGGGTTAAACGACCTTCATCAACTGATAGCTCTGAAGATAAGTTGAATAACTGACGTCCGTTTAATGTCAATCTAAAGTCTATATCTGGCCGAGCCATAGACAGCCGAACAACAACATCAGTGATATGGCCATTTTCAGTTTTTGGTGTTTTCATAAATTTAAGTCTTGCTGGGGTTGCAAAAAATATGTCTCTCACTAGCACGTCTGTTCCTACTGCCCTTGCTGCTGGTTCAATAGGTAATACATCACCGCCATTAACATTTATTCGCCAAGCTTGCTGACTATTTTTAACTCTAGAAATTATTGCCATTCTGGCTATTGAGCCAATAGATGGGAGAGCTTCTCCCCGGAACCCCAAGGTATCTATTTCAGATAGTGTAGTATAGTTTTGTATTTTAGAAGTTGCATGACGTTCAATTGCCAGAGGTAATTCTTCACGATTAATTCCCGAACCATCGTCTGACACCCGGATTAACGCCTGCCCTCCTTCCTCAATGAAGATTTCAATTCGACGTGCTCCAGAATCAATAGAGTTTTCTATAAGTTCCTTAACTACTGATGCTGGACGCTCGACAACCTCACCTGCAGCAATACGATTTACCAACCCTTCCGGAAGCCGACGAATTTTCATTTTAATACCCGAGCCATATTCCTTGCCGATGTAACTTTTACGCGTTCCACTGCAGGCTGATTAAATGCATTTACTCCAAGCATTTCAGCTGCAATAACCGTTTCTAGCATATAATGCATCATTAATTCTCCAATTAGATAATCATCTAAACCTGATAAAAGAATCTTGCGAACAGGCATGCCTTGAGAAATCAAGGCCTCTATAGTTGCTTCAGCCATAGCATTATTTAGACTTGCCATTCCCTTATCAGCTAGCCATGGCATACCAGCAACTTGAGCCAAATTATTGGATACATTAAATTTTTTATCAGAAGAATCCATACATATAATTGTAAATAATTTATCTCTAGGGCCATCAAGATAAAGCTGGAGCTGACTATGTTGGTCTGCAGAACCACTTGCAACTAAAGGAGTCATACCTAGTCCGTCTTTACCTAAGGATTCTGCCCAAAGTTGTCTATGCCATAGGGTAAAAGTTTTGAGTCTATCAATATATGGCATCATGACATTAATATTTATTCCGAATCTAGCTAAGACAACAGAAGCTGCTGCTGCAAAAAAAGGCGTATTATCTTCGGCGGTTTCTATATCAAAGAATCTATTTAAAATATTTTGTGCACCTCTACGAACTGCTCTGATATCAATACCTGCATAAGCGGCAGGGATAAGCCCCACAGAAGACATTACCGAAAAACGTCCAACTAAATTTGGATCATGATCAATTACCTTAATATTATATTCTCTTGCAACTCTCCTGAGTGGATTGTCCCCTGGAGCTGATATAAAAATAAAATTATCAACTGGAGCATCAGATAGAATTAGAAGCATTTGCATAGTAGTTTCTAATGTACTACCAGATTTTGAAATCACTAAAAAACCAGTTTTTTCTAGCGGACAGCCTCTTAATGACATTTCAAAAGTTAAAGGATCTGAAGCATCAACAAAAATGGGTGATTTATGAGAAGAATATATATCTGACGATTCTACTAATGCTCTCGCCCCTAAACTTGAACCACCCACACCAAAAACAATTAGCCTTTCAAATTTATTCCTAAACTTTTCTGCAATAAATTCTATTTCCTCAAGATCAGCCGAAGACATGGGTAAAGTTAAAAAAGGCATTGAGCCTGATAATTTTGCAGTATTAATTTTATCAATCAAACTTTGTAGCTTAGATTTTTCTTGACCAAATACTGATTCATCTATCCCACTTTTTTCAAGCGACAGTTTGAACGTTTGTGTAATTTTATTTATATCTTCCATCAATTTATTCTGAATCAAACCTTATTTGTTTTATTTGCAAAATACTCTATCTAGAGCAACTAAAGGTAATAAAAACACTAATTAATATATTTCACTTATATGATGTCAGACCTTTTGGTGAACCAACAATAACTGTTACCATTTTATTTTGATTGAGTAACTGCTTTGCAATAGACCTGACATCCGTAACAGTAATATTCTCAATATAACTGTTACGCCTTTCAAGATAATCATGGTTTAAACCCTGAAACTGCATGCTTAAAAGGATCTGGGCTACAGATGATGACGTATCAAATTTCAATGGAAAAGAACCTGTTATTGCTCTCTTGGCACTAGAAAGTTCCTCTTTGGTTATTCCATTTTTGGCCATTAAACTTAATTCTTTTTTTATAATGTCAATAGAATTTGACATTGCATCGTTCCTAGTTGCAACTCCACCAACGATTAATCCGATGCTATCAAGTGTATGGAGATAACTATAAACAGAGTAAGCTAACCCACGCTTTTCTCTCACTTCCTTGTATAACCTAGATGTAAATCCACTTCCTCCCAAGATATAGTTCATAACATAAGCAGCATAAAAATCTTTGTGAACTCTTGGAATGCCAGGAAAGCCAAAGACAGCAATACTTTGAGGAATATCTAAATTAATAACGTCGAAATGAGGCTCTAGATTAAATTTAACTTCAGGAAGACTAAAAGATAATGAATTAGAAGGTAAAGTTTTTAGAGCAGAATCAACTAAACTTGCGATTTCTTCTGGCTCAACATCTCCTGATGCTCCAATAAATATATTATCCTGAGCAAAACGACCTCTGATAAAGTCTTCAAGGTCCTTTTTTTGTATTGATAGGATACTCTTAGTATTCCCTTCTAAAGGTCTTGAGAAAGGATGATCTCCAAGCATAGCCTTATACCATGACTTAATGGCCACAGAATTTGGTTGTTTCTCACCTGTTGCAATCTTACTAAGAATTTGTTCGCGAACACGTTCCTTTGCCTCTTTATCAAAACGAGGTTGTGTCAGTGCGAGGCCCATTAATTTAAATGCTTCTTTTCTATTTTGAGACAATGTTCTTAATGATATTGAAGTTATATCCCTTCCCGGAATAAAATTTAAGTGAATGGCATTATCAGTTACCTTCTTCTGGAAACTTTGGGAATCCATTTTACCTGCACCTTCATCTAAAAGATTAGTAGCAAAGTATGACAAACCTTCTTTCCCAATAGGATCTGATGCACTCCCACCCCTAAAGCCAATACTTAGTGATATAACTGGAACAGACAACTCGCGAAGATACCAAATTTCAAATCCTTCAGCGGTAATTATACGCTCTACAGAGGCTGCTTTAGATTCATGAACAGTAAAACAGCCACAAACAAGTATTATACAGAATCCTATAAATCTAATTATTTTTGATTGCATTGTAATTTTCTTTTTCTGGAATCAGAATACCTGTTACTGATTTATCAGCATTTAGAACATAATTTGCTGCATTCATAATTTCATCAGCTGTCACTGAATCTATTTTCTTACTCCAATTTTCCACATCATTTACACTCATGCCTATAGATAATGCGGAACCAAAAATTTTAGCTACCCCTGAAGGGTTATCTAAAGAATATAATAAGTTCGCTGCCATACGTCCCTTAGCTGCTTTAATTCGTGAATCCTCAAAACCATCTTTTAAACTTTCTGCTATAATCTCATCTAATGCAATTTCTGCTTCACTAATACTAACTTTCTCCTTCAGTGATAAATAAATTGCAAAGGTTGTATTATCTAACGACATTGGGTTATATGATGTACCAGCCCAAGTGGCTAATTTTCTTTTAACCACCATTTCTTGGTACAATATACTAGTAATCTTTCCACCTAGTACTTCAGAAAAAACCTCAAGTGGGAATGAATAAGATCGATCCTCTGAAACATAGCTCGGTGCCAAATAGAAACGAAAAATACTTGGTTGGGCTAATTGTGGAGATTTAAATAAAACTCGGCGTGGGGAAACATGCTTAGGTTCCTTCAAACGTATACGTTCCTCAATTTCACTGGGTTGTATAGATCCATAATGCTGTTTTGCTAATGTTAGGACGTCTTCAACATCTATATCACCAGCTACAACTAGGGTCGCGTTATTTGGAAA
Organism: Rhodospirillaceae bacterium; assembly: GCA_002728135.1. Classification (GTDB taxonomy): domain Bacteria; phylum Pseudomonadota; class Alphaproteobacteria; order UBA828; family UBA828. The sequence continues at coordinate 122,198 of PBVE01000023.1, read as the reverse complement.
GTAATATTTATTATAAAAAGTCAAAACGTCATGCAAATTTAGTTCTTTTATTTCATTTTCCCAACCTATTACCGGTGTACCGTAGGGATGACGAAGAAACAATGCTCTATACATCTGTTCCATAAGAATCGAGCTAGGCACATTAGAAACTCTAGAACTTCGCTCTTCTAAAACGATATCTCGTTCAAGCAAGACATCATCTTCTGTCAAAGATAAATTACGCATACGGTCAGCTTCTAACTCCATAACAAGTGGAAGATACTGTTTTGAAATTCGTTGGAAATATCCTGTATAATCGGATGAAGTAAATGCGTTCTCACGTCCACCATTCAGTGCAACTAGTCTTGAGAAGGTATCATCTGGAAAGTTATTCGTACCTTTAAACATTAAATGTTCTAGTAAATGAGATAAGCCTGATTTCCCTATTGGATCATCTCCGGCACCAATGTGATACCAAACCATGTGAACAACAATTGGGGACCGACGATTGGGGATCGTAACTATATTCATTCCATTATCAAGCTGATGATAAGTAGCATTGAAAGTAGAATTTTTAATGTCTTCACAATAGCTTTGACTGGAATGAAGAAAAATTAAAGAACAAAGAATTAAACAAAATCTTATAAGTGTCATAGGAAGCTCTTTTTCCTATTATTTAAAATAAATCTTCAAGCAGAGATTTCTCTGCCTCACGCGTTTTTTCAAGCTGACCTTCATTAGGAGGTTTTCCTAGCACTTCGTTTTCACGTAACCTATCAGCTTCTGCTCCTGCATCAATTATACTTTCTTCTGCTGAATCTTTCTCCCAAAATTTTATGGACTGAAAAAACCCTTCCTCATCTTCCTCATAAATAGAAAACCTTTTCTCAATTTCTTCACGAATATTAGGGTCTGGATTTAATGCATTTGCTCCTGTAAGGATAGCCTGTTCTCCTGCTGAGGGCTCTACTGCAATATTTTTAGTTTTTCCAAATAACTCATCTGCCGCCACATCTCTAACGGCTCTTTCTCCAGGTCGTTCCGCACCTGGGCGGGGGGGTCTGAGAGAATAATCTGGAGGCACTGCAAGCGGCGAATGAGAAACAACCGCAAATTCATCTGGCGATTCTTTTTTACCGAGTCCTAGCGGTCCATCTCCACCGCATGCGTTAAGACTGACTATAATAATTGCTAGAACATACCAGCGCAGATTACTCAAAGCTCAAAACCTCCTTATAAAATAAAAATATAAATATATTTCTCATTATTTATATTTATTTTGTTTTTGTGGCCGGAGCAAGTTATGAATAAACAGTAAAAATAACCCACTTGTAATAAATGCGTCAGCTAAATTGAATGCTGGCCAATGCCACGAACCAACATAAAAATCTATAAAATCTATAACCCATCCCTGGCGAAGTCTATCAATAACATTTCCAAGGGCACCACCAATTACTAAACCAATGTAAAAAGAGGAGAATTTGTATCGCTGTTTACGTAGCCAAAATATTAATACAATAGATACAGTTATAGCAAAAAATGATATTAGCCAACGCCCTATATCTCCTGATTCTTGGAAAAAACCAAAGCTTATTCCTCGATTTTCCACTGGTGTAAAACTAAGAAAACTAAAGACATTTAGAGTTGTTGTGGGCTCCCATAGATATGAAATGGCAATTAATTTTGTAATTTGATCTATTAAAATAGTAATTAAAACGATAAACAGGCCAAACAAAAACATCAATTTTTCTTTACAATATGTTTAAGGAACAAAGATTTAGACATTTTTTTCTTCAACTACACCTGAGCACCTCTTGCAAAGACCCGTCTGAGAATCCATGCTATTAATACTGGAATAACGCCAGCACCTTGGACATTTGCTCCCTTCAGCAAAAGCTGTAGAAACAGCTACTCCAGATAAATCATTCATTGAGAATGCTCCCTCAGGTGGATCACCACTACAAAACTTAGCTCCTGACGTAATGAAAATTTCATCTAAATCTAGGCTAGAAAATAGTGACTGATACTCTTCGCTTGCCCAAATAAAAGGCTTAGCCTCTAAACTTGATCCAATTCTCTTTTCAGATCTTTCTAGCTCCAGAGCACCTGTGACAACCCTTCTGACTTCCCTGATTTTTTCCCATCTACTTGATAGGTTATCATTTTCCCATTCCAAAGGTATCACCGGAAATTCCCTAAAGTGAACACTTTCATCTGAGCTAGGGAAACGAGCTAACCAAGCTTCTTCAGAAGTAAAACAAAGTATTGGTGCCAGCCATGCGGTTAAACACAGAAAAAGCTTATCTAATACGGTCCTAGCTGAACGCCTGACTATGTTATCCAAGCTCTCACAGTACAATGTATCCTTACGGATATCAAAATAAAAAGCAGAAAGTTCGACCGCACAAAAATTATGTATGGCAGTAAAAATAGAGTGAAATTCATAAGAATTAGCCCATTCCCGAATATCTTTATCAAGAGTGTAAAGTCTATGCAGGATCCACCTTTCAAGCTCTGGCATATCCTGAATATCTACCTCCTCAGATTCAGAATATTCTGCAAGATTACCTAATAAATAACGTAAAGTATTTCTCAAGCGCCTGTAGCTATCTGCCTGATATTTCAATATCTCATCAGATATTCTAAGATCCTCAGAATAATCTGCACTAACAACCCACAGCCTCAAGATATCAGCACCATATGTTTTCAAAACTTTTTCGGGTGATACTACATTTCCTAAAGATTTTGACATTTTTCGCCCACTACCATCCATGACAAAGCCATGTGTTAAAACAGCCTCATATGGAGGTACACCCCTTGTTCCGCATGACTCTAGTAGAGAGCTATGAAACCAACCACGATGCTGATCTGAACCCTCTAAATATAGAGATGCAGGCCATTTCTGATCTTCTCTTTGCTCAAGAACAAATGCATGGCTTGATCCACTATCAAACCAAACATCAAGAATATCCATAATTTGCTCAAAGTCATCGGGGTTTCTATCTGGACCGAGGAATTCAGAGGGATTTCTTTTAAGCCAGGCCTCAGCTCCCTCCTCTTCAAATGCTGCCGCAATTCGATCAATTACTGCCGGATCTCTCAATGGCTTCCCATCTGATTTCCTTACAAATACAGTAATTGGAACACCCCAAAGCCTTTGACGAGAAACCACCCAGTCAGGTCTCGTCTCAATCATTGAACTTATTCTTCGTTCTCCTGAGTTTGGAATCCACTTTACATCACTTATACCTGAGAGGGCTTTTTCCCTTAGTGAATTTTCTTCCATACTAATAAACCATTGTGGGGTATTGCGATATATCAATGGAGCTTTAGATCTCCAAGAGTGTGGGTAAGAGTGCACTAACTCACTGCTAGATACTAAAGCACCAACCCCATCAAGAACATCCCTGACTTCTTCGTTTACTTTATAAACGTGTTTTTTTGCAAAAATGGGTACTGTTTCTAAATAGTTACCATCTGGTCCTACTGTTTCTGGTATAGCAATTTTTGAAGAAGATATTTTATTGTATTGAATTACTGCATCATAATCTTCTATACCATGTCCTGGAGCCGTATGGACAAAACCTGATCCCTGATCTAAGTTTACATGTTCCCCTTCTAATAAAAATACATCAAAATCATATCCACTTGCGCGTAAAGGATGAGCACAGACAGTTGTTTCAAATAATTTTCCAGGAATATCTCTTTTTAAGATTTTAAAATCTTCTATGCCAATTTCAGAACAAATCTTTGGTAATAACTCTTGAGCTAGAAATAGTTTTTCTCCTTCTATAGCACCGCTAGACTCGCTAACAGAAATTACTTCAATAACTGCATATAAAAGACCTTTTCCAAAAGCTATCGCTCTATTTCCAGGAATTGTCCAAGGTGTAGTAGTCCATATTAGAATTGAGCCTTCCTCTATATCAATGATGTCAGTTTTAATGATAGGAAAACGCACCCAAATAGTTATAGAAGTATGATCGTGATATTCAATTTCTGCTTCTGCAAGGGCTGTCTTTTCGACTGGAGACCACATTACTGGCTTTGAACCTCTATAAAGTCCCCCATTCAGCAAAAATTTCCCTATTTCTCTGACTATTTGTGCTTCAGCCCTAAAACTCATTGTGCTGTAGTGATTTTCCCAGTCACCAATCACTCCAAGCCTTTGAAACTCTTTTTTTTGTACACCAATCCAGTGCTCCGCAAAAGCACGACACTCTGCTCGGAACTCAACGGGTAATATATCGTCCTTATCCTTACCCGATTTTCTATATTTTTGTTCTATTTGCCATTCAATTGGTAACCCATGACAATCCCACCCTGGCACATAAATAGAGTCACGACCCATCATTTGTTGAGATCTCACAATTACGTCTTTTAGAATTTTATTAAGTGCATGCCCTATATGAAGATGTCCATTTGCGTATGGCGGTCCGTCATGTAAAACAAACTTTTCTCTGCCGGCTGATGCTTCACGAAGCTTCGAGTAAATATCAATCTCAGACCAACGCTTGAGAATATCAGGCTCTCTTTTTGGTAATTGAGCTTTCATAGGAAAATCAGTACGTGGTAAAAAGATTGTTTTGCTATAATCAACAGTCATTGATCTACTCTAGTGGTTGTATTATCTATGGAAATTAAATCATGTAATGTATTAGATGGAGGCGATGATTCTGCCAAAATAGCTCTAGCATGTTGACAATCAAGATACATCTGTTTTTTTAGGTCCTCTGAATTTTCATATTTTTCATCACCCCGAATCCATGAAATAAATGCCACCCTGAGTAATTGTCCATAAATTTGGTAATTAAAATCAAGTAAATGAACCTCAAGCAATTCTTCTGATTTATCAAAAGTTGGCCGCCTTCCTACATATGCCGCTCCAGGTTGCCAGTCAATTTTTATATTCTGGTCAGATTCCTTAATTCCAATACCAGCCCATACTGCATAAATGCCAGATTTTGGCTTAAGGATATTTTTGACAGAGAGATTGGCTGTTGGAAATCCAAGTGAACGGCCAATTTGATCACCATATCTAATTCTTCCTAAAACTTGCCATGGTCGCCCTAATATTGATTGAGCTGATTTGACATCACCTAATTTGATATATTGTCGTGCTGCACTAGCTGAGAAAGGTCCATTTTCATCTTCAGCCTTTTCCACACTAGTTACCTTAAATTCTCCTGTTGAAGATTTTTCTTTTAAAAGGTTAATTTCACCCTTACGACCCGACCCAAAGGCAAAATCATAACCTACAACTATATGCTTTGCCCTTAAGCCTTCAACCAAAACATTTTTTATGAAATCCTGAGCTTCCAAATTTGCTAGATCCTGATTAAATTTAAGAACATAAATTATATCAACACCCAGAGAAGCTATTGCCTCTGTTTTTGCCCTAAAGGGGGTCAAACGGAAAGGCTCGTTAGATTTACTGAGCAATTCCCTTGGATGGGGTTCAAAAGTCATCACACCAAGGGCTGCTCCCTCTTCCCGAGCAATTTCAGCAGCTTTAGAAATAACCTTACCATGGCCTAAATGCACACCATCAAAGTTCCCCACAGCAATCACTGCACCATGGGCCTTATGATCTATATTATTCCAATAACGAAAAATCCGCATGATTCCGCGGTCACTCCAATTAAAATGTTAAAATAATTAAAATTTGTTGGCGGAGAATAGACCTCTAGTTCCTCAAAAACTAGTCCTAGCAAGGTTATCATTTTTTAATACCTTACTCATGTATCTATTTCTATCTACAATTTGCGTGATGGAATTTGAATTAAGGCAGTTCCATCTATTAAAATTCTGGCATCAACTCTACAAATAGTCTGAAATGTTGCACGACATTTTTTTGTATGTAATTCAATAACTTTTGCACTAGCTGTAACCCTTTCACCGGGTTGCAGAGGTGATAAAAATCTTAAAGATTGATCAAGATAAATGCAGCCTGGTCCTGGCATTCTAGTTCCAATCACTGTAGAAATAAACGATGCTATAAGCATACCATGTGCAATTCGGCCTTTAAAAATAGAACTCTCTGCAAAATTAGAATCAAGATGAATGGGGTTATTATCACCAGTTAGTTCAGCAAATAATTCTATATCTCGCTGTGTAACGAGGCGAGTATATTCAGCACTCATACCCTCTCGTAAATCTTCAAAAAATGTAATTGGATGAATGTTATTTGATTTTTTATTTTCCATTCACCTCTCCTTAGTTGTAATAAATAGCAATGAATGATTCTGATTCAATCCACATAAAAATAAACTTAAACAATGAAAAAATTATTTTTTAGAACATTAACAAAAATCACTAGTTATAACGACTAATTAAATATTACACTTATATAAACCTTAGGGTGATTAGTTATTTTTGTGAAAATATAAATGAGATTTAGGGAGGAACCTATGGCAAAGTTTCCAACAGTAAGAACACCCACTATTGATGAAGTCCTTGATATAGCTGACGATTTTGGTTTGAACTTATCAATAGAAGATGCAGAAAGTTATCAAGGTCTGATGGCTGGTACAGTTGCATCCTATGACAGACTTGATGATTTAGCTGAACCAAAACTTGAGGTAAAATATCCACGAACAACAGGATATAGGCCTCCACCCGAAGAAAACCCTTATAACGCCTGGTACTGGAAATCAAAAGTTAAAGGAAAGACTAGAGGCTTACTATCAGGAAAAACTATAGTTCTGAAGGATAATATTTGTCTTGCAGGAGTTCCAATGATGAATGGCTCTATGGTTCTTGAAGGTTTTGTTCCAGATGTTGATGCAACTGTAGTTACTCGGATTCTTGATGCAGGAGGAACAATTATAGGAAAAGCTGCCAATACTAATCTTTGTTTTGATGGAGGTAGTGCAACTACGGCTACAGGGATGGTAGAAAACCCTCACAAAAGAGGGTATTCAGCAGGAGGATCATCTGCAGGAAGTGCCGTGCTAGTCGCTATCGGTGAGGCTGATATGGGAATGGGAGGAGATCAAGGAGGATCAATTAGAATTCCCGCCTGCTGGTCAGGCATTGTAGGTCATAAACCAACTCATGGACTCGTGCCCTACACAGGAGTTTTTCCAATCGAAATGACTTTAGATCATACTGGCCCAATGACTAAGAATGTAACAGATGCCGCACTTCTTCTTCAGGCTATAGCTGGATCAGACGGCCAAGACCCAAGACAAATTGATTGTAGAACACAGGACTATGTAAAGGCTCTTTCCAAGGGCGTTAACGGAATGAAAATTGCAATTCTCAAAGAAGGATTTGGTCACCCCGAAAGCGAAAAAATTGTTGATCAAAAAGTACGCTCTGCTGCTCGTTCATTTAAGTCATTAGGTGCAATAGTGAAAGAAGTTTCTATACCTATCCATTTAGATGGGTTTCATATCTGGAATGCAATTGCTGTAGAAGGTGCAACAGAATTGATGTTAAAAGGAAATGGATTTGGAACTAATTGGGAGGGTTATTATACCACTTCACTTCTTGATGCTTATGCTAAGGGCTGGCGTTCAAGGCCAAATGATTTATCAGAAACTGTAAAAACAGTTATGATGTTAGGTGAGTATATGCATAGAAATTACAATGGCCATTATTATGCTAAAGCTCAAAATCTAAGTCGTAAACTCCGTAATTCTTATGATGAAATTTTGGAAGACTTTGACGTGATTATTTTGCCAACTCTTCCTCAAACTGCCACTAAGCTTCCTGCACCTGATTGTAGCAGAGAAGAGTATGTTGACAGTGCATTGAATATGTTACGTAACACCGCACCTTTTGACTGTTCTGGACACCCAGCAATCTCTATTCCTTGTGGTTTTTCGTCAAGTGGGCTTCCTATTGGAATGATGATAGTAGGCAAGAGATATGATGATGCTACAGTTCTTCAAGCTGCTCGAGCATTCGAGAAAAAAGCAAAAGTAAAGAAAAAAAAATAGAATAATTACCAATTATTAAAAAGAAAGAACAGAGGCTTAAAGGAAAGTCTCTGTTCTATTTTTTTTATAAATAGTTAAATTAATCAACAAAAATATTGGTCAAGAAATAAACTCGATAATCTATTAATCAGAACTGTCACTAAGATTATCTAGTTTTTTTATCATAATCTCACGCATTTTATATTTCTGTATTTTACCCGTCACAGTCATGGGGAAGGAGTCTACAAACTCGACATATCTAGGTATTTTAAAGTGTGCAATTTTACCCTCACAAAATGATCTCATTTCTGTACTATTTGAATTTTCTCCATCGTGTAATTTAATCCATACGCACAATTCTTCTCCATAGCGTTCATCGGGAACACCAATTACCTGTACATCTTTTATTTTTGAATTTCTAAAAAAGAATTCTTCAATCTCACGTGGATAAATATTTTCCCCGCCGCGGATAACCATATCCTTACTTCTTCCAACTATCCTGCAATACCCATCTATATCAATGGTTGCCAAATCCCCAGTGTGCATCCAACCATTAGAGTCCACCGCCTCTTCAGTTTTTTCAATATCATCCCAATAGCCAAGCATCACTGAATAACCTCTAGTTAACAATTCTCCTGTCACTCCTATTGGGACTATGGCACCATCGTCATCAACAACTTTCACCTCAACATGAGGATGCACTCTTCCCACTGTAGAAACTCTCTTATCTACGGAGTCATCAAGTGAAGACTGAAAAGAAACCGGGCTTGTCTCCGTCATGCCATACGCGATAGTGACTCCCTCCATATTCATATCAACCATTACACGTTTCATTATTTCTATAGGACAAGTAGACCCTGCCATAGTACCGCTTCGAAGACTTGAAAGGTCAAATGTTTTGAAATCTGGATGGTCTAACTCAGCAATAAACATAGTTGGGACACCATATAAGATAGTGCACTTTTCTTCATTAATAGTCTTCAAAACTTCTCTAGGTTCAAACCCTGCACTGGGGTACACCATGGTTGCACCAAAAGCTAGACACATTAAGTTTCCCATCACCATTCCAAAACAATGATATAGTGGCACAGGTATACAAACTTTATCTTCATTAGAAATGCCTAGTGTTTGTCCATTAAAATAACCATTATTTAAAATATTATGGTGTGTAAGTGTCGCACCTTTTGGATAACCTGTTGTTCCACTTGTGAATTGAATATTCACGGGATCATCAAATTGGATTTTTGATGATAATTCTTTTAATTTGCTTTTTTCCAATGAAGATCCATATACTGGAACCCTAGAATAATTAAGCATACCAGGCGATTCATCTGTACCTAGGCGAATTATCAAATTAAGGTTAGGAAAAATTTTAGACTTTAATTTTCCTATTTCAGAAGTTTCAAGCTCTGGTATTAAATCGTAGAGCATTTTTATGTAGTTAGTGCTTTTAAAATATTCTGCCGTAACTAACGCTTTGCATTGAACCTTCTTTAATGCATATTCTAGTTCTGATATTCGGTATGCAGGATTAATATTAACTAATATCAAGCCAGCTTTAGCTGCAGCAAATTGTACTACTGTCCATTCTAAATTATTAGGTGACCAAATACCTATTCTCTCACCTCTGTCTAATCCTAGACCTAAAAGCCCTGCAGCAAATTCATCAACTAAAAGTCTCAGTTCAGACCAAGTTGCTTGAAATTCTTGATGTTTAGAGATTATAGCAGTATCCTCAGGGAACCTCGTTGATGTTATATCTAACTGTTGGCCAATTGTGTGACCAAGCAGTGATTGCTTGCTTATTCCAGAACAATAGCTAGATTTTAAGGTTCCCATATAAACTATCCTTTTTAAATCAAGATAATAGCTATAAAAAAATATTTTCCTATAGACAGCTATTAGTTCAAAAACTAGAAATGTTAAATCATTTTAATACTTTATCTATAATTTTTTATTTCAGTTTTATAGAACTGATTAATTTTGTTCAAAGATGGATGGTAAAATATGGATCTTGGTATTTCTGGCCTCACAGCAATCATATGTGCATCCAGTAGAGGACTAGGGAGAGGATGTGCAGAATCACTAGCAAGAAATGGTGTTAATGTAGTTATAAATGGCAGAGATTCTGATGCCTTAGATGAAACAACCTCTTATATAAAAGAAAATTCTGAAGTTAAAGTTACCCCTGTTCTTGCAGACTTATGCACTACAGAAGGTCAATATACATTGCTATAGGCATGTCCAAATCCAGATATTTTGATTAATAATAATGGAGGCCCACCTTTTAGAGATTATCGAGAAATTAAACGTAATGATATGATCGAAGGCTTAATCATGAACATGATAACACCAATTGAGTTAATATCAGCTGTGATCGATGGAATGGCATCACGTAAATTTGGAAGGATAGTTAATATAACATCTCTTTCGGTAAAAATGCCCATGGAAGGCCTAGATTTATCAAGTGGTGCACGTGCTGGTCTAACAGCTTACCTAGCCGGTATAACTCCGCAATTTGCTCAACATAATGTAACTATTAACAACATACTGCCTGGATTATTTGATACTGATAGACTTAAAAATTCTACAAAGCAAAGTGCTATTAAATCTGGGCGAAAAGAATCAGAAATTATAATAGAAAGATCAAATTCAATACCTGCAAAACGATTTGGAACTGCATCAGAGTTTGGTGAAACCTGCACATTTCTCTGTAGTGTTCAAGCGGGCTACATCACAGGACAAAATATATTAATCGACGGCGGAAGATTTTCTCACACTTTCTAAAAATTAATAATTACCCTTATCCAAGTTTATAATCAAAAACTAACCTTTATGCATACGCATACTTATTATTTTATCTGGATCATTTACCTGACCATTTTGGCCATCTCCACGCTTAATCAAGTCCACAAACTCCATTCCTTCGGTAACACGGCCCCAAACTGTATATTGTCCGTCTAACCAATTAGAATCCTGAAATACAATAAAAAACTGGCTATCAGCACTGTTTGGGTCTTGAGCCCTAGCCATAGAAAGTATTCCACGAACATGTGGCTCATCTGAGAACTCTGCCTCTAAATTCTTTCCTGAACCACCAGTACCATCTCCTTTTGGATCACCGGTCTGGGCCATAAATCCGTCAATAACTCTATGAAAAAAAAGTCCATCATAAAAGCCTGATCTTACAAGCTCCTTGATTCTTTGTACATGTTTTGGAGCTATTTCAGGCAACATCTCTATAGTTACAATGCCGTCTTTGAGTTCCAAAAATAAGGTATTCTGATTGATATCATCATTAGATGAAACTGAATTCATATTAACTCCTATTGAAAAAATAATCCCTAAGAAAAGTACAATAAACAAGCTATACAGTCTAAAAAAAGACCTTTTTGAAATTTTTTTCAAAATCATTTTTTAATCATGCCCTCATAGAAAACTGCCTGATTTATATTTATATTCTTATAATAATAAACTATCCACCTTTTATCCCTTTACTCTCTCGTCGAGCCACATAAATTCCACTAAGAACCAGAATAATTGCACCAACCCATGTCCATAAATCAGGAAAATCTCCCCAAATTAAATATCCTAAAATGGTAGCCCCTATCAACTGCCCATAATCAAAAGGAGATATTATAGATGCTTGTGCCATGGAGTAAGCACGAATTAGGAAAAAGTGCCCTAGGGCTCCAGCTACTCCTAAACCAATAAAAGCCAACCATTGATTTGAACTTGATGGCATTGCCATATCAAAAGGTGCAATGATACTTGAACCTATAAGAGCAAGAACTACAGTATAAACTGCAGTTACAGGAGGATCATCACCTTCTGAGACCCTACGAGTTAGAGCCTGATATAAAGCATAACAAATAGCTCCAGCAAAAACATATAAGGTAGCCCAATCCGTCATATCTGAACCAGGCCGAATGATAATTAAAGCACCTACAAAACCTATAATTACAGCACCCCACCGCCTTAATCCAACACTTTCACCAAGTAATGGCACTGAAAAACCGACAACCATAAGAGGTGCAGTAAACCCAATAGCAGTTGCTGTTGGTAGTGAAATTTCTTCAAGAGCTGAAAAATAAAATACCATGGCAAGCAACTGCAAGGCTGATCGTAATCCTTGTCGTACAGGGTGCACTGTCCTAAATAAAGATATAAAACCAGATTTTGGTGCAAAAAGTATCACCATGAAGGCAAATTGGAATAAAGCTCTTGCCCATACAATTTGCCAAACACTAAACTCAGAAACTAAGAATTTTACTGTTGCGTTTAAAAGTGGAAACATTAAAACTGCAGTGATACACATTAAAAGTATACCACGTAAGGTATTGTTTTCTGATGGCTTCCAGGACTCAGGCTGAGGATTTGTAGACATACTCAATCAATACTTTGATGGGCTATTTTAAGCATTAAAGTTTCTTTACCCATATCTGGGAACCAATAAACCTATATCTTATGTAACTTAATTATTTAATTATATGTTAAAAATCTAATAATTTTAGCAACATAACCCCTGACTAGTGTCACTATAACCCTCAAAAGTAAAGTGGTATTTTTGACAAGAGAAATTCACTACAAAAACAAATAAAAAAACTACATTTGCTTTTTATACATATATGTTGTTCAAAGATGTGGTGCCCGTGGAGGGACTCGAACCCCCACCCAGTTTCCCAGAGCAGATTTTGAGTCTGCCGCGTCTACCAGTTCCGCCACACGGGCCAACAATTTTGAATCAATTATATATGCAAGCTCAACAGTCTACAAAATACTATTTGGATAAAATTCTAGTTACTAATTTTTTTAGCAAAAACTGATTCAAACACCTACAGAAGTAATTTGATGATGAAAAACTTCTCCAAGTGGATAATCCTACAATCTGAAAAAAAAATTGCTATCTGGATTTTAATTTTATTAGCATTTTTTGAAAGCTCGGTCTTTCCCATTCCACCAGATCTTATGCTTATTCCAATGATTCTTGCATTGAGAGAGAAAGCTTGGTTTATAGCAGGCGTATGTACTCTTGCATCTGTATCCGGGGGATTAGCTGGTTATGCACTTGGATATTATTTATTTGAAAGTTTTGGAGAACCACTTATAGAATTTTATGGCTATAATGATAAATTGGCTTTATTTGAAGAATACTATAACCGTTGGGGTGGATGGATAGTTGCTGCAGGAGGTTTAACACCACTCCCTTATAAGCTAGTGACATTTTCTAGCGGGGCTCTAGCTCTTGATCCTTGGGTATTTTTGTTGAGTTCAATTTTAGGTAGGGGTCTACGTTTTTATATTTTGGCTGCACTTCTTTGGCACTTTGGACCTACTATTCAACGTTTATTTAAAGGACATTATGCACTTGTGATATTATTGGTCTTATTAGCTCTAGCAGGCACCTTCTTGGCTATCGGAGTTTTGTAATGCAGCGTTTAAAATTACTTATTGATCAAATTCTCCACAATACAGCTTTAGTTCTAATCATTTGCTCAATGATAATTTTACTGTTTGTATACTTGATAGAACATATAGCTGGTATTGAACCGTGTGAGCTTTGTCTAATCCAACGCTACCCATACTATTTTGTGATTCTCTTTGCATTTATTAGCTTTTTCACAAATAAGAGAGTAATCAAAATTGTTATGCTTACTTGTTGTTTACTAGCACTACTTACAACAATAAGCTATGCAATTTATCACGTTGGAATCGAACAAAAATTGTTTGAAAGTAATTGTTTGTCTAACCTCAACATTTCAGATTCTATTGAGGATCTGCGTAAAACAATTGACTTAGCTCCGCGTGCAGCCTGTGATTCAATCAGTTGGACTATTTTTGGATTGTCATTAGCAACGTGGAACGTAATAATCTCATTTATATTGTCTATTTACTTACTTTTTAACATCATTAGATTTTCAATTAAGAAAGAAGGGTAATTACCTATTGACTGCTTCCATAAAAGATAACTCATTAAGAGATAATAATATTCGTCTGCCGGGAGATATGACGCAAGAACAGCTAATTGCAAGAATAATACGTGTTGATCATGCAGGTGAATATGGTGCTAAGAGAATTTATGAAGGTCAACTGGCTATTCTAGGTAAATCAGAGTCTCGTAAAACCATCCAAGAAATGGCAGATGCAGAAACCCATCATCTAAAAACTTTTGATAACCTCTTAGTACAAAGAAGTGTAAGACCCACAGTATTAAGCCCTATCTGGCATATAGCCGGATTTATGTTAGGAGCATCAACTGCGTTATTGGGTGAAAAAGCGGCCATGGCATGTACAGTTGCTGTGGAAGAAGTCATTGAAAAACATTACTATAAGCAAGCTAAACAACTTGGTAACGAAGAGGATGAACTACGTAAAATTATTATTGAATTTGCGGCTGATGAGGCATCCCATAAAAACACTGCACTTGATTATGATGCAAAGGATGCTCCACTATATAAGCCTATGGTAACATTAATTAAATCTGGAACACGTATTGCCATATGGCTATCAGAGAGGTTTTAATAATTTTTTAATTTATAGATTTTTTAGGGGTCTAATTTAGTATCCCAATACAAATAATCTCTCCAACTTTCGTGAAGATATTGAGGGGGAAACAAACGTCCAATAGCCTGCAAATGTCCAGTAGATGGTTGTACTGGATTAGCATTGGGTTTCATAGAGCATTCGTTTGGTAAAAAATTTCCTTTTTTCAAATTACACGCATTACAAGCAGTAACAACGTTGTTCCAAGTAGTTCTTCCCCCCCTTGATCTAGGGATAACATGATCAAAGGTCAAGTTTTCTACTGGTAACCGACCACCACAATATTGACAGCAAAATGAATCACGAAGAAAAACATTAAATCGAGTAAATGGTGGTTTTCTATCATGCGGTATATATTTTTTAAGTGCTATCACACTTGGAAGTCTAAATTCTGAGCTTGGAGAGCGAATAGAATACTCATAATAAGAAACTATAAAAACTCTATCAAGAAAAACTGCTTTTACAGCATCTCTCCAATCCCATAGTGAAAGGGGAAAATAACTTAGAGGCCTATAATCCGCATTTAAAACTAGAGCTGGATTTGCATTTAAAACTGCTTGCAAAGCTTTATTCCTTATACACAAACTAAAATAATTAATTATATAAAATAAATTAGCATAAACAAATCTTATGTATTAACTATTTGAAAATAGCATAAATATATTACTAACCATCATTTTCATTTATGCCTACAATCATTAATAAATTAATTTACTAGTCTAGCCCCTAAAGGATAAACGATAATGTTAAATAAAGAACAGGTTTCAAATCGAACCGGGCCATTATCAAACTTAAAAGTTCTTGATATGAGTCGTGTTTTAGCGGGGCCATGGTGTGCTCAATTATTAGCCGATTTTGGAGCAGATGTGGTTAAAGTTGAACGTCCAGAAACTGGGGATGATACCAGAAGCTGGGGACCACCATTTGTAAAAAATAGCAAAGGAGAAGAAACAGGTGATGCCGCATATTTTATGTCAGCAAATAGAGCAAAACGCTCCATAACTATTGATTTATCTAAGTCTGAAGGACAAAAGGTTGTCCGCGATCTTGCAACTCAAGCTGATATTTTAATAGAAAATTATAAAGTTGGTGGGCTAAAAAAATACCAACTAGATTATGATAGTATTTACCATGTAAACAAACGACTAATATATTGTTCAATAACTGGTTTTGGACAAACAGGCCCCTACTCTGAAAGAGCTGGATACGACCTAATTATTCAAGGAGCTGGAGGTTTAATGAGTATTACCGGCGTTCCAGATGGTAAGCCTGGTGCTGGACCTCAAAAAGTTGGTGTCGCAGTTTCTGATCTAATGACCGGTATGTATGCAATTACTGCAATTTTGGCTGCTCTAAATTGGAGACAATTAACTGGAGAAGGACAACATATTGACTTAGCACTTCTAGATACCCAAGCAAGTTGGTTGTCTACCCAAGCAATGAATTACCTGGTTGGAGGACAATCACCTGAAAGATTCGGTAACGAGCATGTTAATATTGTTCCTTATGGAGTTTTTCCAACAAAAGACGGGCATATGATTCTTGGTATAGGTAATAATGGACAGCTGAGAAAATTTCTAGAAATTGCAGGAAAATCTGATTTACTTGAGGATTCAAGATTCAGAGACCATAAATCTAGAATAGAGAATCGTGAATTTGTTAATGAACATATTCGAGAACTAACAAAAACTAAAACCATGGATGACTGGATTGCAAAACTTGATATTGCCGGTGTTCCATGCGGGCCCATAAACACATTAGATAGAGTTTTTGGAGATCCTCAAATATTAGCTCGTAATATGAGGGTAAACATTCCTCATTCTTCAGGAGTATCCTTGGATCACCCTGGTAATCCTATCAAATTCTCGAAAAGTCCTGTCGATTATCCCTCTGCAGCACCACAATTAGGTGAACATACTAAAATAATACTAAAAGATTGGGTAGACTATGATGATAATACGATAGAGTCTCTTTTAAAGAATGGCATAACCTGATTCCAACCATTATAATGAAAGAAAAAAAAAATAATTGTCACAAGATTTGCACCTAGTCCAACTGGAGAGCTGCATGTAGGTAGTGCTTTTGCAGCAATGGTAGCTTTTGATCAAATGAAAAGCTCACCAGATGGAGAGTTTCTTATTAGGTTTGAAAATATTGATTTAAAACGTTGTAATCAAAAATATGAATCTAAGATTTTAGAAGATTTATCCTGGCTTGGCATAACCTCAAATAAGCCCATTAGACGTCAATCAGAACATATGTCTGACTACGAAGAGGCATTAAACAAGCTAAAGTCTCAGGGTTTAATTTATCCATGTTTTTGTAGTCGAAAAGAAATCATAAGAGAAATCAAATCTACTAACTCAGCTCCGCACAAATTTAATAAATTTGTTTACCCAGGAACCTGTCGTAATTTAAGTGAATTACAAGCAAAGAAACGGCAATTAAATGGTGAAAACTTTGCTCTAAGATTAAAAATGGATATGGCACTTTCAAAAGTTCGAAAAATCCAATGGACAGATCCATCTAATAAAATTCATAAAATATCTCCAAGCATATTTGGCGATATAGTTATTGCACGGAAAGAGACTCCCACAAGTTATCATCTAGCAGTGACAGTTGATGATCACATACAGGGTGTCACCGTTGTTACTAGGGCAGAGGACCTATACAAGACTACCTCAATACATAGACTCTTACAGGAGATTCTTGGATTTGATGTTCCACAATATTTACACCATCCATTAATATTAGACACAAATGGAGAGAGGTTTCAAAAACGAAATTTTGCAGTAAACCTCTCTTCGCTAAGAAAAATTGGAGTTTTACCTAGACAGCTACATGATGCTCTTTTTTCATCGGACAAAGAGCAAATATACCACTGGATAGACTTAGCTAGTACAAACTTAAACAAGCAGTGATTGAAAAGTGTGTTTAGGTATAACATATGTTTAAAAACAATTATAACTGAGTAGGTAAATCATTGAGAAAAGTTTCTGATAAACAAAAATGAGTATGCTGCTAGAAATATTTGTATACATCGCAATGGCGGCGGTAGTAATAGTACTATTTCTTGGGCTCGGCTCCTTTTATACTGGAGATGGTAAGACAAATAGATCAAACATACTAATGCGCTGGCGTATTGGCCTACAACTAGTAGCAGTAGGATTACTGGCTATACTTGTTTTTTTAGTTGATAAATAAAAAGAGGCTTTAGGGTTTTATGGTAAGACTAACAAAAATCTATACAAAAGGAGGTGACTCAGGCGAAACCTCTCTCGGTGATGGAGCTAGAGTGCCAAAACACAATTTACGTGTTAACGCTTATGGAACAGTTGACGAAGCAAATAGTATAATCGGTATTGCCAGACTAAACTGCGACATTCAATCCAATATAATTTTAGATAATATACAAAATGATCTTTTCGATATAGGAGCTGATCTATGCAGGCCAATAAAAGATAAAGAAAAATCACTCCGTGTAACATCTTCCCAAGTCTTAAGACTTGAAACAGAAATAGATGATATAAATTCAAGATTAGAACCTCTAAACTCCTTTATTCTTCCAGGTGGGAGTTCAGGAGCTGCCCACTTACATCACGCTAGAACAGTAGTAAGAAGAGCAGAAAGACTTGCGACTGAATTATCAATTAATGAAGAAGTCAATCCATTTGTTATTACATATCTTAATCGTTTATCTGATCATCTCTTTGTTTTAGCCAGACACCTTAACAATGATGGGAAAAAAGATGTTTTATGGAAACCAGGGGCAAACCGTTAACACACTAAGTGCTCCCGTTGACTTAACCCCTAGCGGAGAATATTGTGACTCCATTCTTATAATAAATTTTTAAATTAGGTGTTTTTACAAAAAAATAAATTAGTTTAAGCCAAAAAAGAAATAGAAAGACCTCTAATGAAGCTGCTTGTAGCCATAAAAAGAACCATAGATTATAACGTCAAGGTTCGTGTTAATGCAGATAATACGGATGTAGAACTTACTAACGTAAAAATGGCAATGAACCCTTTTTGTGAAATTGCTGTTGAGGAAGCTGTCCGGATAAAGGAATCAGGTGTTGCAGATGAAATTGTTGTCGTTTCTGCAGGCCCTAAACAAACTCAAGAAACACTTCGAACAGCTCTGGCCATGGGGGCAGACCGGGGTATACATATTGAAACAGAAATGGAACTTCAACCTCTTGGAGTTGCAAAAATTCTTAAAGCAGTTAGTGAATCAGAAGAGCCGGGTCTAGTAATTTTAGGAAAACAAGCAATTGATGATGATAGTAATCAAACTGGACAAATGTTAGCTGCATTACTTGACTGGCCACAAGCAACCTTTGCCTCCAATATAGTTCTATCAGATCAAGGGGCTGAGGTTACTCGCGAGGTCGATGGAGGATTAGAAACTATCTCTATAAATTTACCTGCAGTAGTTACTACTGACCTAAGACTGAATGAACCACGATACGCTTCTCTTCCGAATATAATGAAAGCAAAAAAGAAGCCCATAGAAGTCAAATCCCCTGAAGATTTAGATGTAGATATTAAGCCCAGATTAATAGTTTTAAAAGTTGAGGAACCAGCAAAACGTGAATCAGGCGTTATGGTTGAATCTGTGGCTGAACTTATAAGTAAATTACAGAATGAAGCTAAGGTAATATAATGACTGTCTTGATTATTGCTGAACATAATAATTCAGAGCTAAAACGTGCAACATTACACTCGGTTACAGCTGCGAGAGCACTTGCTGAGGAAATTCATCTTCTTATCGCAGGGCACAATGCACAAGAGGTTGTTCAAAGTGCAAGTATAGTATCTGGCGTTACTAAAGTTCTTGTAGCAGATGACATTATTTACGAACATCCATTAGCAGAAAATATGACTCCCTTGATCTTATCTATATGTGAAAATTACAAATATGTAATGGCAACTGCCACAACGGAAGGCAAAAACCTAATGCCTAGGGTGGCTGCACTCCTAGACGTTGCTCAGATTTCAGACATAAGTGGAATTCTTGATAAAGAAACCTTCCAACGTCCAACATATGCAGGCAACGTAATATCTACAGTAAAAAGTATTGACTCTATTAAAGTAATAACAGTCAGGGCAACAGCCTTTGATGCAGCAGCTAATAACGGAGGAAATGCAATAATAGAAAATATTTCCACGACTCCTGATTCTGGAAAATCTAAGTTTCTACGTCTAGATGTCAGTGCATCTGAAAGGCCTGAGCTTACTAGTGCAACAACAATAGTTTCAGGCGGCCGAGGTATGCAATCAGGGGAAAACTTTGTTTTAATTGAGGCCGTAGCAGACCGTCTTGGTGCTGCCATCGGAGCTTCAAGAGCAGCAGTAGACGCAGGCTTTGTTCCCAATGACTATCAAGTAGGTCAAACAGGTAAAGTGGTTGCACCAACACTCTATCTAGCAATCGGAATATCTGGGGCAATTCAGCATCTTGCCGGAATGAAAGACAGCAAAGTAATTGCTGCAATAAATAAAGATGAAGAAGCTCCAATTTTCCAGATCGCAGACTATGGTTTAGTAGCAGATCTTTTTAAAGCCCTTCCAGAAATAGCAGAAGAATTGGATAAGCAAGGGCTTTCTAAAACTTGAGGTAAGATTCATGATTAAAACCATTGGTGTTATTGGCAGCGGGCAAATGGGTAATGGTATAGCTCATGTTGCAGCAATTAATGACTTTAATGTAAAAATAATTGATATAGATGAAAAACAACTTCAAAACGCCCTGGCAACTATCGAAAAGAACCTATGCAGGCAAATTCAAAAAGGATTACTGACCGAAACTAAGAAAAATTCTGCAATCAATTTAATTAACCCCTGTAAAGATGTTAATGAACTTAATGATTGTGATATTGTCATAGAGGCTGCCGCGGAAGACGAAGATCTAAAAAAATCAATTTTTAACAGTCTTCACGGCATTCTTAAACCTGAAGCAATTTTGTGCACTAATACTTCTTCAATTTCAGTTACGCGGCTAGCTGCTAGTACAGATAGACCTGGTCAATTTATGGGAATGCACTTTATGAATCCTGTTCCCGTTATGGAACTTGTAGAATTAGTGCGAGGTATTGCAACTGAGGTGGAAACCTATGAAGCTGTCAGAGATTTAACTATTCAACTCGGCAAAACACCTGCAATGGCAGAGGATTTTCCTGCTTTTATTGTGAATCGTATTCTCTTACCTATGATTAATGAAGCTATTTATGCCCTATATGAGGGAGTTGGAACAGTTGAAGCTATTGATACAGCAATGAAACTTGGTGCCCATCATCCAATGGGGCCTCTACAGCTTGCTGACTTTATAGGCCTTGATACTTGTCATTCTATTATGCAAGTTCTCTACGAAGGTTTGGCTGATAGCAAATATAGACCATGCCCGCTTCTTGCAAAATATGTTGAAGCAGGCTGGTTAGGAAGAAAAACAGGTAAAGGGTTTTATGATTACTCTGGGGAGAGGCCTATCCCAACAAGATAAAATACCCAAAGTGCTAATTACATTAATAGATTATTAAAAATTGTTTGATTGTCACTTTAGGTTTCTTTCACCCTAATACTACATCGACTTTCTATTTCAATGATTATGATGATCGTGTTCTTCTTTATATAGAACTTCTTCAACATAAGCTTCAACCTCAGTTGAACCTGATTCTTCAAATATTAAAATCACCGGAACTAACTCTTCCTCAAAAAGAGGCCTTTTTAAACCCTTAATCATTATATGATAACCACCAGGGACTAATTTTATGCTTCCCTTTGGAGGAATATCAATAGCTTCAACATGACGCATTCTTGCTATTCCTGAGTCATCAATTGTATGTAAATGTAATTCTAAACTAGTTGCTATTGATGAACTTGCACCAATAAGTCGGTCTTGAGATTCACTATTGTTTATTATTTCTGTATATATGGCACCATTTGAAGACCCAGGTAATATTCTTATCCATGTATGCTTAAATGTAAAAAAACCCTCTGTTGACTCATGAGCATGCACTGAAACTAGTGGTGTAAAGAACAGATAAGAAAAAACTGTCATAATAAACAAATTAATTCGCAATTTATACATTCTCTTAATTGCCTCCAAAAATACAATAAAATTTTAATATTAAATTAAACTTAGTGTTTCTCATCGGGTAATATCCCATCAACAATTTTTTCTCCAGGAACGAAAATTTGCCCTGCTGGAATAGAAAGCCAAAATTTATCGTTTACTGGCACAACCTTGAGCAACCAATCCTTACCGCGTGTCTTTTCTCCAACTAATTTAGCACCTGCATATTGCCTAAGGAGAGCAGAAAATAACTCAGCACTACTAGCAGTTTTTTGACCTACCACCAAAACAATGTTCATGTCACTCATGGAATATACTGGTGAAGGAATGTCAAAGTGAGTAACAAGATTCTGGGATCTTACCACAAATGCCTTTTTTACAGGGCCGATAAAGAGTGATGCTACTCTAATCATTCTAGATAAATCACCACCTTCATTTTCTGTAAGGTCAAATACAACTTTATTTGAACCCTCTAATAAATTTATTACCTCCCATTCTGCTTTTCTTCCAAAGTGTTTTAGTTCAATAAAAATCGACTCATCTGACATTTTATAAGACTTTTTTACCGAGGGAAGAACTTCTGCAAGACGTCTCTGATTAGAAGATTTTGGTTCTATACGAGTTAAATTTGCATAATTACCTAATTCTTTTACAATCTCCTGGGCAACACAAATTGTCTCTAAATTGCATCTATCAGCAATTTTCTGTGCTAGCTCATTATCAAGACCTGAAATAATTTTAGCTTCTTGCAAAATTCTTAGAGAGTTACTTGGTATTTGCTTATCAAAATTATTAGCTTGTAATTCTAAGGTTTGGAAGAAGAAAACTATATTAGTGACAATAATTAATCGCACCCAACATATGGACACCCCAGGGCTCCTCACCAACATTTCCAATTCGTTTAACAATTTTCATTTGTCTAACGTCAACCACAGCAACCTCATCGCTACTTGACAAAGCAACATATAGTTTTTTTCCATCTGGTGTGATTACACCTGTTTCCGGTGTACTTAATAATGGTATTTCATTTACTTTCTTCATAGAAATTAGATCTAATACTATTAGTTTGTTCTCACCACGACTAATAACGTAGGCAAGTGAATCAAACCACCCAATGTTTATCCCCGTCATGTCTTCTCCGCCAGGAAGCCGGGCAATCTCTTCAAGAGTTTTTGTTGAAAAAACAGATATAGTTCTATCGCCATTATTAGGTACTAGCATATGAGCTCCATCAGGGGATGCAAATGCACGCCATGGTAAATTTCCAAGCTCTACATTCCTGATTACTTTTTGCAACTCCATATCAATTATAGCCATAACATCACCTTCTCCATAAGCGGCAAAGCCTAATTTTCCGTTAGGAGTACTTGTAATATTAATTATCCCTTGATATTCACTTTCACTTAAATGAGTAGAAGCAATTGTTTTATGTTCTCCAATACTAATTTCTTCTTCAACTCGAGCATCATTTACATTTATTACGCTGACAATGTTTGCTCCTAAGTTACCCACAAATAGATGTGAACCATCTGAATTAAAAGTCATGTTATGGGGCTCATAAAGTCCACTAACTCTTTTTAACTCTGAACCTTTATTAAGAGAAACAAATGAAATTGAGCCTCCTCCAATATTACCTACAGCTATAACGTCACCAGATGGGTTGATCGCGATGTGTTCTGGTTCCTCTCCTAGCTCAACTGTTGAAACTACTAAAAATGTGTTCAAATCAATTATACTTAGCGTATTATCAGCTGAATTTGTTACTGCGAGCTTATCCAGCTTATCAGAAACAACTACCTGATGAGGCACTGACCCTACCTCTATACGTCTAATTAACTCATCTGTGACTGTATCGATCACGGCTATATCAGCAGATGCACGGTTTGGAACAAAAATATAACGATTAACATCTTCAGCAGCGTTCGCTTCAGATAGAAAAATTGATGTGGAAAAAAGTATTGAAAAAAATGAAAAAAATAATTTTGTAAAACCTTTTTTTATAGCCATGACCTTATTTACCTCTTCCTCTTTACTAAACCAAAACCTATAAAACATAATTGAAACGATAGTCGGGGTAATAGAGTATGGTCAACAATATTGTTAATATTTATTTTTTTCATCAATCTACACAATATGCGTATCAAAACGAATCGGATACACTTTAAATCAACGGACTAATCATACGATTGGGATTAAACTATAAAACATAAAATAATTTTTTAGTAAAAAATTACTAGGCCAGAGAAAAGAGCAGAAAAGTGAATAAAACAAAGGTATCACGTAAGAATTCGATTGGCACCAATAATCCTATTTGGGGAGGCCGTTTTAATAACAGGCCAAATTCAATAATGGAAGAAATTAATTCTTCAATCCATTTTGACTGGAGGCTTTTTAGAGAGGATATTGAGTGCAGCAAAGCACATGCTAAAATGCTCGCTGCTGTAGATATAATTAATGATAAGGATGAAAAACAGATCCTTGATGGCTTAGATACTATCCTAAAAGAAATAGAGGAAGGATTATTTAAGTTCAATCCCGAGCTTGAGGATATCCACATGAATGTGGAGAATCGCCTAACTGATCTTATAGGGGAAACGGCCGGTAAACTTCATACTGCCAGATCAAGGAATGATCAAGTTGCGACAGATTTTAAATTGTGGGTAAGGAATGCAATAGATCAATCTGACCAACAATTAAAAGAGTTACAAAGTGCTTTGATTGATCGTGCTGAGGAACATACGAACACTATACTTCCAGGTTTAACACATATGCAAAATGCACAGCCGATAACATTAGGGCACCATTTCTTAAGTTATGTTGAAATGTTTGGACGGGATAGGAGCCGATTCGTAGACGCAAGGAAAAGGCTAAATGAGTGCCCTTTAGGGTCAGCCGCCTTAGCTGGTACTTCTTTCCCAATTAACAGACAAATGACATCAAGTGCTCTAGGATTTGATCAACCAACACGAAATTCTCTGGACTCTGTTTCTGATCGTGACTTTGCCTTAGAGTCATTAGCGGCTGCTAGTCTATGTTCTTCTCATTTATCGCGTTTAGGGGAAGAAATAGTATTATGGTCTTCAAGCCAATTTAAATTTATACGCCTTTCTGATAGTTTTTCAACGGGCAGTTCCATAATGCCACAGAAAAGAAACCCAGATGCTGCTGAGCTTATTAGGGGAAAGAATGGTAGAATTAGTGGAAGTCTTTTCAGTCTTTTAACAAGCATGAAGGGATTATCTCTCGCATATTCAAAAGACATGCAAGAAGATAAAGAACCTGTCTTTAACGCATTTGATACACTCTCTCTTTGTTTGCGTGCTGCGACTGGCATGATCTGTGATATGACTATTAACGTAGAATTGATGCAAAAAAGTGCTGGAACAGAATATTCTACTGCAACAGAACTAGCCGACTGGCTGGTAAAAAATCTTGATATTCCTTTTCGTAAAGCTCATGAGCTAACAGGGAAAATTGTTAAACTATCAGAGTCTAAAAGCTTACAGCTTTGGGAACTTCCTCTCAGCGAATTGCAAAGAATTGAACCAAAAATCACAAAGGACGCACAAAAAGTTTTATTACCATGCTCCGCCGTTCAATCTAGGAATAGCTTTGGCGGTACATCCCCTGATCAAGTAAAAATTCAAATAAATGATGCTAGGGAGCGTTTCCTATGATAAGGAAGTTTAGTCTACTATTAACCATAATAGCGGCTCTTGGTTTGGTTGTTGCACTTTTAGGCAGTTGTGGGAAAAAGGGACCTTTACAACCTCCTGAAAAAAGTTACCAACAAAAGCAGTTCAACCGGTCAATCTCCTAGATAAAATGATCAATCAAATAATGGCTGATGAGCAACATGCATATTAAAGATTCATTTACTTATATTGAAAAGCCTGATGGTGAAAAATCTATGCATGCTGAGGAAGTACCTCTTGCTTTATTAGCTAATAAAATAGGAACACCTTTATATGTTTATTCAAGCCTTGGTTTAACTGAGCGCTTTAATGCTCTAAAAAAGGTTTTACCAGCTGCATTAATATGTTTTTCGATCAAATCAAATAGCAATATTTCAGTCATACGTACCTTATCAAGCCTTGGTTCAGGTGCTGATGTTGTATCAGGCGGTGAATTACATAGAGCTCTCCACGCAGGTATAGAAGCAAAAAAGATTGTTTTTTCGGGTGTTGGCAAAACTGATGAAGAGATGGCAGCTGCCCTAAATGCGAATATCAAACAAATTAATGTCGAGTCTGTGCCTGAACTTGAATTACTCAACAAAGTTGCCCTAGCGTGTAATAGTGTTGCACCAGTAGCTATTAGAGTTAATCCAGATGTTGACGCAAACACACACAATAAGATTTCTACAGGGCGAAAAGAGGATAAATTTGGTGTTCCTTATAAAGAAGCAATTTATCTTTATTCAAAAATTAAAAAACTTGAGGGTCTAGAATCTGTTGGAATAGCTACCCATATAGGTTCCCAATTAATGACTTTAGAACCATTTTCTGAGGCATTCAGAAAACTTAGCAGTTTAGCTAATAATCTAAAGAATTCAGGCCATAACATACAAAGTATAGATTTTGGAGGAGGACTTGGAGTAAATTACACTGGGAATGCAGCACTAAATGTCTCTGATTATGCTAAGATTGTAAAAACTGCTGCAGATGACTCTGGGTGTCAAATTATTATAGAACCAGGTAGATTTATTTCTGCACCAGCTGGGGTGCTTATTACACGTGTTCTATATATAAAACGAACAGAGGCAAAAATATTTGCAATTGTAGATAGTGCAATGAACGATTTTATTCGGCCCTCGCTATACGATGCATGGCATCAGGTAGATCCCATTTATTATCACCAAAAATCATCTCCATTACAAACAGTTGATATTGTTGGGCCTATTTGTGAAAGCGGTGATTTTATAGCAAAAGAAAGAGATCTACCCCCACTAACAACTGGAGATCTACTCTGTATAAGAGATGCTGGAGCTTATGGAGCTTCAATGTCATCAACATACAATTCAAGAGCTCCAGCGGGGGAAGTAATGGTTAGTGGCAAAGAATGGGACATTATTAAAATAAGACAAACTATCGAGGAGTTAATCTCCCAAGAAAATTTCGCACGTTGGCAAAAATAAATTGGCTGTTAAGTTGACCATCCTCATGAATATTGTGACCTAATAATCTCCTTAATAAGGTTATTTTTCGGATGCAAAACGCACAACTATTGTTTCTGCATCTCTAGATGGTATTAATTGAGCCTCAAATTTAGTCGACAACCCTGATTTTATTTTATTACTTATTAAATTAGCAATTATACCCTGTAGTTTGTAACCATTATTATCAACAAGTTCTGCTATAACCTTTGGTATTAAACGATTTTGTTCTGTGGGGTTCCATATATCACCAGTTATTAGAAGAATCTCTTTCCCGTCCTCAAAAATATACTCCCTCATAATATTACGGAATTCAAGGCCACTAGGATTTGATGAATAAACATTCATCCCAATAGAAGAATAATAAGCTGTAAATTGAGGCCATTTGTTCACTATTGATTGCCTAGATAAAATGAGACTTCCAATGAATACTACAATCAATGCAAAAACAAAAAATAAACGGAAATATATCGATCTTTTTTTAACTTTTATAATTTTAGACTCATTTAAATTACCAATAGCCGAGGGTGATTTATTGTTGGTCGGAATGGCATCATCTTCGACCCCTAGTTCAGAACTGGTTTTTAATACTGGTTGTTGATGCCATATATTTGAGCATTTCATACAACGAACAGTTCGCCCTTGATTCCCAATCTCCAGTGGGTCAACAAAATAGCTAGTATTACAGTTCAGACAATTAACAATCATTTTTCGTATTGTTTTATATGGTGGTTAGTAAAAAAGTTTTTATTGCTATTCTTTATAATTAATGCAGATAGCAAAATATATATATCTTTTAAATGGTGAGTTTTTTTAGGTTAAATTAATATTTTAAAGAATCATAAAAATATGACCATAATATTGAATATTTTAATATTATGTAAAAAGACTTAAGATAATGGGTATAAACTAATACCTGGTCATTTTAATATGAAGATAACTCCTCAAATAATTAATTTCATTTGTGGCCTTTTCTTTGGATTGTTAATTCTCTGGTCTATTGGATTAGTGTGGTTTGCAGCTCAGACTAGCAATAATAATCTTGATCAAAAGACACAAACTGATGCAATAATTGTTTTAACTGGTGGTTCAGGAAGATTATCTACTGGACTTGAGTTACTTAATTTAGGTCTTAGCAAACAGTTGTTTGTCACTGGTGTAGCAGAAGGCTTAAAACCTGAAGATGTATATGATTTATCAGAGACAACTCTTAGTGACTTTTCTTGTTGCATTACCTTTGGTCATAAAGCTTTAAATACAACTGAAAATGCCATTGAAACTGCTCTTTGGGCAAAACCCAAAGGGTTAAAAAATTTTAGAATTGTTACTGGAAGTTACCATATGCCACGAAGTATGCTAGAGTTTCGCAGGATATTTCCGGATTCTATATTAGTGGCACATCCAGTATATCCAGAGCATGTAAAGGTCAATGGATGGTGGTTTCATCATGGCACAGCACGTTTAATTACCTCTGAATATGCTAAATCTATACTAATCCTTCTGAAAGCAATTTGATATGTATTTTAATCAAAAAAATACAACTCTCAATTTTGCTCGCTCTATTCTTTGTTCATTTTTCTTCTATATATGGGCGATTACGATTGGGCTCATAATGTTACCAGCGGCGTTTATCCTACCACGCAAAGGATTCAAATTTTTTGTAACTACATGGGCTCATGGCAACTCATTTATATTACTTATAATCTCAAATATTAGAGTTGAAATAAAAGGTAAGGAATTCATCCCCCAAGGGGCCGCCATAGTAGCCTCAAAACATCAGTCAGAGTGGGAAACAAATGTATTTTTATACCTACTTAAAGATCCTGTTTATGTAATGAAAAAAGAATTACTTTATATCCCAGGTTATGGACTATTTGCACAAAGAATGGGCATGATCTTTGTTGACAGACAAGGGCACGTAAGAACTTTACGATCATTAATTAGAAAAGCAAAGAAAGCCTTTAAAAAAGGCCGCCCTTTAGTTATTTTTCCTGAAGGAACTAGATTAATGCCAGGAGAGAAGGGTCCATATAGAACGGGCGTGTTAGGAATCTATTCTGAATGCAAAGTTCCTATTGTTCCCGTAGTTCTTAACTCAGGGCTGTGTTGGCCACCAAGGTCTTTTAGAAAATATCCGGGAACAATAACTATAGAGTTTCTACCCCATATTCCTCCAGGTATTCAAAAAGATGAAGCCTTAAAAAGATTACAAAATTGCATGGAAAATGCCTCAGATAAACTTCTTCAGAAACCAATATGAATTATTTTCTTTCATTTGATAATAATAAACTAAGGAATACCTCCAAATTAGTATCTGGTAATCCTATATGATCAAGAAATTGAACTGTTTTTTTAACATAATCAATCGAAGAACCCATAGACCCTTTTCCTTGTTTGATTAGTTTTATTTTTTCCTCGATGTTGATTTTAGATGCATATTGAGGATCTTTTCGATTAGCAACATATGTGAACGCCATTACAGAACGACCAATTGTTCCTTTTTCATAAAGCTTTACCCTAAGATTTTTTCTAGTATATACATTATATAATATTTCTCTTCTATCGATCGATCTTAAAACTTGGCTTGCTGATGCAGCAGGCACCTTATAGGCGACACCCCTGCATGATCCACCATTATCTAAGCCAACTACTAAACCCGGTAGATTAGGCGTTCCACGATAGCGGTGTGAATATATACATAATGATCGATGATATCCTCGTAAAAGTGCGGCGTTAGAATCAACATATGAAAAACCAGGGTTCCATAAAAGAGAGCCGTAAGCAAACACCCAAATATCTTTTTGTTTAAAATCCATCCAGATCGCTTAGCATAAATTTATTTTTTCTGGAATAATTAATTTCTTAATAAAAATAGATCTATAATCAGTACTTGTAGGAAAGCTGAACGAGAGTTAGCTTCACCTATAATATAGCTATCGAGTAGTTGAAACTCAGGAGATCATTTTTATGAACTTGTTATCCGCTTTTTCTGCAATAAGCGTAATAATTTCTATTTTTTTGTTTGGTTATACTAGTTATTGGTACATAGCCGCAGATCAAATCGAAAAGGAAATTATAAAAGAACAAAAAAATCAATCTCTCAAAGGTAGAGCTTTAAGCTTTGATAAGATGTCAATAACCGGTTTTCCTTTTAGGTTTGAAACACTCTTTCAGAGTCCAAAAATAAGAATTCCTAATTCAGGCTTAAAAATAGAGAGTAGAAAATTGGTTTTTTCAATGAAACCATGGGACTACACTCATATCTCAATAGCCCCTGATAATATAACATCTATAGAACATCAAAAAAATGGAATAACAAATTTATATAATACAGGAATCAACTCAGGAAATATCAAAATTTCTCTGAAAAACAACAAAGTTAATATCGTTGATATTAAACTTTCACAATTAAACTTCAAAAGTCCATTTACTAGAGAACCTGCCTCAATCAATGAGCTTTATGCACAAATTGATTTAAGCGGAATTGGCCAATTTTCTAGTTTAAATACTGAAACGATAAAATTACATCTCAATATAAATAAAATTGGAATTCCAGATGACTTTGGGGCTGAGATGGGAAAATATGTTGAATATTTTCAATTCTCTGCTGATTTATTTGGCCCCATCTCTGGTGATAAAATTAAAGATAAAATTATAAATTGGAGAGATTCCGGTGGCATAATTGAGTTGGAGACACTTAAGGGTCGCTGGGGACCTCTTGAAATAGATGCAAATGGTACACTTGCCATAGATAATGAAATGCGTCCACTAGCTGCGTTAACGAGTAATGTTGCTGGGTATTCTGATATGATTGATTCACTTATTATGAGCAATGCCATCCCTTTTGGCGATGCTTTCTTAGCAAAAGTAGCCTTCAATATGCTTGCAGAAGAGAGAGAGGATGGAGGACCAAGAGTGCTAGAAAATGTCCCGCTTACTATTCAAGATGGGCTTTTGTCTATTGGACCCATGGAACTTGGAAAAGTAAAACCAATTAAATTCTAGGCAATTATAAATATTAGCTATAATTTTTAGTTTAAGAGACTATTTCTAAACTTGCTTTGCATCAATTAAACTGCGTCTGATTTCACGCGTTTTAATAAATAGCTCCTCGAGTGTGTCACCATCACCCCATCTAATAGCTCTCTGTAAAGACGCTAAGTCCTCAGTAAAACGACCTAACATCTCTAATACTGCCTCACGATTGCTAAGAAAAACATCTCTCCACATGGTAGGGTCTGAAGCTGCAATTCTAGTAAAATCACGAAAGCCTCCAGCTGCATATTTAATTACTTCTCTTTCTGTAACAGCCTCCAAATCATATGCTGTTCCAACTATGTTATAAGCGATTAAATGAGGTAAATGTGAGGTAATAGCAAGAACCTGATCGTGATGATTTGCATCCATAATATCAACCTGCATTCCAGCATGAATCCAAAAATCGTGAATAATCTCTATCGCAACATTATCTGTGTCTTTTTCAGGGGTTAAAATACACCAGCGACCTTCAAAAAGTCCCGGGAAGCCAGCTGAAGGACCAGAATGCTCCGTACCTGCAACTGGATGTCCTGGAACAAGATGGACTCCTTCTGGCATATATGGGCTCACATCTTCAATTACACTACGCTTGACTGAGCCAACATCAGTAACAATGGCACCTTTTTTTAGAGCTGGGCCAATTACTTTAGCAACCGAGGAAATTGCACCAACTGGAATTCCTAATATTATTAGATCAGCATTATGCACTGCTACTCTAAGGTCATTTGTATATTCATGAGAAAGATTTAAAGAACGTGCCTCATCCAATGTTTCATCTTTTCTTGAAAAAGAAATGACCGAGTCTGCCAACTTATCACGTTGAATAAGGCGTGCCAGTGAAGAGTTTATAAGTCCGATACCAATAAGTGCCACTCTTTTAAAATGGGGCTTTCTAGTCATTATGACCTCATAAATTCTTTTAGACTTAATGCTACAGTTTCCATTTCATGGTCTAACCCTAATGTTAAACGGAGACAATCAGATAAACCATAGCTCTCAACGTTTCGCAAAATAATTCCGCGACTATATAAAAATTTCTCTGCAGCTTTTGAATTTTTTTCAATATCATCAGGAAATTTTAGTAAGATAAAATTTCCTACACTTGGCATACAGCTTATTCCTGTACCAGAAATTTCTCTTGGAAATTGTTCCAACCATTTCGAGTTTAGCTCAATGGCAGCACTCAGATGATTACTATCAAGTAATGCAGCTATTGATGCTTTCATTCCAGCCCCTGAGACGTTAAATGGTCCCCTAATTCGATTTATAACATCAATCACTTGGGATGAACCATAGCACCACCCAACCCTAAGTGACGCAAGTGCATAAGCTTTTGAGAAAGTTCTAGTCACAACAACATTTTCTGCTTTTTCTACCAACTTGAAAGCCGGATCATAGTCTTTATGAGTAACAAACTCTGCATATGCTGTATCGACAACCAAAAGTACATTTTTTGGTATATTTTCCCATAAACGCAGCAGCTCTGATCTTGTCAAAAAACTACCTGTTGGATTATTTGGATTTGCTAGAAAAATAATACGAGTTGATTTAGAGATAGAATTTATTATTTTATCAACATCTGCACAGAGATTGGTCTCTGGTATTGCTATTGGGGAAGCACCTGAAGCAAGAGCAGCTATCCGATAGACTAAAAAACTATGTTCAGTAAATAGCACCTCATCTCCTGGACCAGAAAATGCACGGCAAATAAGTTGCAATAACTCATCAGAGCCCGCACCACAAACAATATTTTCTATATTTATATTATTAACTTTACCTATTGTAGACCTCAATTCTCTGGCACTTCCTTCTGGATAACGTGATAAATTACCAGCATATAGCTTATAGGCATCTAATGCCTTCGGGCTTGGTCCAATAGCAGCTTCATTCGATGATAATTTTAACACGTTTTCATGACCCTTAATATCGGAAAGGCCCCCTACATAAGGTTCAATCTCTAAAATACGTGGCTTAGGCTCTAGATTGCCTGACATTTTCTGTCTCATAATTTTTCTTAACTCTTCAAATTATGTTCGCATAGGTCTTGCATAAGACCCCAAGACTCTCAAAAAATCTAATGTATCTCCCATCATTTTATTCAAGCTCTCAAGCCTTGGGTCTTTCTCAGAAACGAATCCATCTATTTCAAATAATTGCCAATGTGTATCACTATTTTTGTCCCGTGTATTAGCAATCATAGCCCCTCTCATAGAAAGTCCTGAATCTTGCATTACTTTTCCAATTTTTTCCCTACTAATAGGTTTTATAAATCTAAGGGCAACATATGTTATATCATCGCCTGTTGACTCTGGCTTAACACATGCCACTGAGAGGGCTTCAAGTCCTTCAATGGCATCCCGAGGATTATTACACCAAGGTAAACGAGCAATTATCATTGGTCTGTCATCTCCACCAGATGCAAAAATTGTCCACCAAGGACTATCATTATTGTTGAAACTGTCATCATGTGGCACGGGAAGTACACCGACTGTAGATTTTCCATCACGAACAGAGCGTAAAACTCCACTCTCAGTTCCAACTACTTTTAGTGGCGTATCCATACCGAAGTATTTGCGAGCTAGTAATTCATATGCCAATCCTAACTTAGTATCATTTGGGACGAATACAGATATTGCAAAATCAGATTCTAGAGCTAGTGTTGCAGAAATAATTTCTCTCCAAATTCTCACGATTAAACTATTGGGGAAGTTACCATCATTTTTATCAGTTAAATTCCTTAAAATTTGTGCTTCTCTTGCAGGCCTAATAAAAAGCTTTGAATCTGATAAATTCTTTTTAACTTTGCTTACATCACTGGCTATCCCAGCACGTCGCATTAACAATGAATGAATTTCATCATCAATTGAATCAATTTCTTTGCGCAAAGTTTCTAGTGGCTTCATTATATCATTATCATTTGTCATTTAATGAGTATACATATGTGAATATAAGCCATCTGGAAACCCTACTTGATATAAAATTAAACAAAACATTGACTTTATATTAACTTATGCCAATTCCTTACTAACAAATTGTCTTTTTGCGAAGATATCGGCTACTAATCATGGTTAGTGTGGAAAGAAGGAAATTATGACACAAAATTTGCAACCGTCATCCAATGATGAGAGCTCAGAACCAATTGTTGTCGCATCAGAACCAGACAAAACAATAGTAGTAGCAGATACGGAACCACTAGTTTTGTCTTCAGGACAAAATCTAGGGCCTATAACAGTCGCCTATAGAACATGGGGAAAATTAAATTCTAATAGATCAAATGCAATTTTGGTTTGCCATGCATTAACTGGTGATCAACACGTTCTAGGCCCTCATCCTCTTACTAAACGCTCTGGTTGGTGGGAATTGATGGTTGGACCAGGTAAGGTTCTCGACACAGATAGATATTTTATTATTTGTTCAAATGTTTTAGGTGGCTGCATGGGGACTACTGGGCCAGGTTCTATCAACCCTGTTACCAAAAAACCTTTTGGGACGGAATTCCCACTCATCACCATTAAAGATATGGTATTAACCCAAGCACTACTTATTGAAAAACTAGGTATAGAAGAGCTTTTCTGTGTTATTGGTGGCTCAATGGGAGGAATGCAAGCTCTCCAATGGGCAGCCGATTTTCCCGAAAAAGTGTTTAGTGTAATTCCAATAGCGGCTGCAGCTCGTCATTCTGCTCAAAATATAGCTTTTCATGAGGTTGGTAGACAAGCCATCATGGCAGACCCTGACTGGCACGGTGGAGAATTTTTAGATAAAAAAGTTCAACCAGAGCGTGGTCTTGCCGTAGCTAGAATGGCAGCACATATAACTTATCTATCTGAAACTGCATTACATAAAAAATTTGGTCGTGACCTTCAGGACCGATCAGATTTATCATATGCCTTTGATGCAGATTTTCAGGTCGAGAGTTACCTCAGATATCAAGGTGAAAGTTTTGTGAATAGATTTGATGCGAACTCATACCTATATATTACTCGTGCTATGGATTATTTTGACTTAGCAAAAGAACATGGCGGTGTGTTATCTGCTGCATTCCAAAAATCTGTATCACGTTTTTGCTTAGTTTCTTTCACAAGTGATTGGTTATATCCTACAGCTGAAAGTAGAGAGATAGTTCGTGCATTAAATGCTGCTGCTGCAAATGTCAGCTTTGTGGAGGTTGATAGCGACAAAGGTCATGATGCATTCTTACTAGATGAACCAGATTTGTTTCAAATTCTATCCGGCTTTTTAAATGGTGCTGCTAGGCACCAAGGGATAGCGGCACCATGAAGACTAAAACTGACTCTTCTAGCTCAATTAGAGGCGACTTCAGGCTTATAGCCGATATTGTTCAGCCTGGATCAAGAGTTCTTGATATTGGGTGTAGCGACGGAACTTTACTAGAACTTCTTGAAAAGGAAAAGAATGTTGACGGCAAAGGGATTGAAATAAGCCCGGAAGGAGTAAATGCCTCTGTTCGTAGAGGACTTTCTGTAATTCAGGGTGATGCAAATACTGATCTTTACGACTATCCTAGTGATGCTTTTGACTATGTGATTCTAGGACAAACCCTTCCAGCTATCCACCATCCCAGAGAAATATTACTTGAATTACTAAGAATTGGAACCCATGCAATTGTTTCTATACCTAACGCAGGATACTGGAGATATAGATTACATCTACTAATTCAAGGACGGATTCCTATACAAGAAAGTGATGATACTACTTGGTGGAGTACGGCAAATATACATCCGTGTACTATCAGAGATTTTGTAAACCTATGTAAGAAAGACGGTCATTTAATCCTAAGTGGCTTTCAGATAAACTCACGAGGCCGGGCTGTTAAGTTTTTAGGGACAGGCTCACTTGCAAATTTGTTTGGAGCACAAGCAATATTTCTTTTATCTAGAAAATAAAATCAAAATAATTTAGCTATCTACTAATAATTCTATTTATAATTAATACATATGAGTACCACCATTCATTGAAATTGTTGAACCCGTCATCCAAGATGCTTTTTCATCTATCAAAAAATTTACAGCATGTGCTACTTCTTCTTCGAGGCCAAGACGACGCACAGGAGATGCATCCAGTATTTTTTGCATAATACGATCAGGCATTTCACTAATTAAGTATGTATCAACATATCCAGGTGCTATTGAATTTACGGTTATACCGTATTTTGCTGCTTCCAATGCAAGTGCTTTTGTAAAACCATGCATTCCTGCTTTTGATGCCACATAATTTACTTGGTTAAGCTGTCCAGCCTGACCATTCATAGAACCTATATTGATTATTCTACCCCATTTTTTTTCAATCATACTTGGATAAACAAGTTTTGACATTATAAAAACCGAATCGATATTTACTTTTTGAACTTTATGCCATTTCTCAAGTGTCATATTTTCGAACCTTGAGTCTGAAGCAGTTCCAGCATTATTTACAAGCACTTCAATGGGAACTAAGTCATTAATAACTTTTGAGATACCCTTTTTTGACGAATCAAAGTCACTTACATCCCATCTATAAACAGAAATTCCAGTCTTATTTTGAAAGTTTTTTGCAGATTCTTCGTCAGCATTGTAGTTCACCACAACTTTATGGCCAGCCTCTTTTAACCCAACCGCAATACCTGCTCCAATACCACGAGTTCCACCGGTAACAAGAACTATCTTACTCATTTTCTCTCCTTAGTGTTCAACGAATGAAATTCTTATTTATAGTGCGATCTATTCTAAGAGCATAACACTAAAAGTATGTTTCTTGTTTATATTCTGTAATCAAAAAGTAAGCTATTAATTGAGATATAAATTTGCACATAACTATTTTTGCTGACAGAATACGAACATACATTCAATAAAAACAGCTTGGTAAAAAAACCTTCAGTGATAAATTAATAAAATAATTTCTAGGATTTATCTAGATTTGATCTCGTATTCTTCTTCCCATCTAAACAATACTCAAACTAATCGGATTTTTATGAGAAAAAACAAGACCATCAGCGATATAATTCAAGCTCATGACCAGATTTCTCCAGCTATCTTTTCACCTGGAAGACCACCCATTTCATACGGACAACTTAATTCACTTGTGCAAAATACTATATCAAAACTAAATGCTTTTGGAATCAATAGAAATGACAGAGTAGCAATAATAATTCCTAACGGTCCAGAAATGGCTACAGCTTTTATATCTGTTTCCTCTGGTGCTACTGCAGCTCCTCTTAATCCAAATTACCGCACTGAAGAATATGAATTTTATCTTTCTGACTTAAATGCTAACGCATTAATAGTTCAATCAGGTGAAAACGGTCCAGCAGTAATGGCTGCTAAAAATCTTGGCATTCAAGTAATCAATCTCATCCCAGAAAATAATTCACCAGCTGGCACATATAACCTTCATGGAAATACATGTGGTTATATTAAGAAAAAACAAAAATTATCAGAGAATGATATTGCATTAATTTTGCATACTTCTGGGACAACATCAAAACCAAAAATTGTTCCACTTAGTCATAAAAATATTATCACTTCTGCACATAATATTTCATCTTCACTAAGATTAAATCCAAATGATAAATGTCTTAATATCATGCCACTTTTTCATATACATGGTTTAATTGGTGCAATCTTATCCTCATTATATGCTGGCGCCAGCATATCATGCACTCCAGGGTTCAATGCACTGAGTTTTTTTTCTTGGTTAGATAGTGAGAAACCTACATGGTACACAGCAGTACCTACTATGCATCAGGCTATACTGTCACGTGCTGAAAGAAATAAAGAAACTGTTAGTAAAAATATTCTTAGATTTGTAAGGTCTTCGTCTGCTTCTCTCCCCCCTGCAGTTATGAACAATCTTGAAAAAACATTTAATACTTCTGTAATTGAATCCTATGGCATGACAGAGGCTTCACATCAGATGACAAGTAATCCCCTCCCACCTGGAAAGAGAATTCCAGGATCTGTTGGGCTAGCCTCGGGACCTGAAGTAGAAATTATGAATGAGTCTGGAGAAATTTTATCGCCAAATAAAATTGGTGAGGTTGTAATTAAGGGAAATAATGTAACTTCAGGTTATGAAAATAACATAAATGCTAATATTAGTTCTTTTATAAAAAGATGGTTTCGCACTGGTGACCAGGGATACATTGATAATGATGGTTATCTATATCTTACTGGACGCCTAAAGGAGATTATTAATCGTGGAGGCGAAAAAATATCTCCATATGAAATAGATAATGTATTACAACAACACCCTTCGATCCATCAGGCCGTAACATTCTCAGTTCCTCACAAAAACTTAGGTGAAGATGTTGCAGCTGTAGTTGTTCTAAACCCTCACAAACAAATATCTGAAACAGAGCTAAAGCATTTTTTATCAAAAAAGTTATCAGACTTTAAGATTCCAAACAAAATATTATTTGTTGAGGAAATACCAAAGGGTGCTACAGGTAAATTACAAAGAATGGGCTTAGCTAAAAAATTGGAGCTAATCTAGTGCGTTTTTGCATGTTTGGAGCAGGGGCTATAGGGTCATACCTAGGGGGAGAGCTAAGTTTAGCTGGAGCTGACGTAACGCTTATATCTAGAGGACTACATCATGAATCTATGAAAAAAAATGGTGTTAGGCTTCGTTTAGGAAACAATGAAAAAATTTCTTTTCCTCAATGCTTTAATGACCCGAACGATGCTGGTATACAAGATTATGTTTTTATAACCCTAAAGGCTCATACATCTGCTTCTGTTGCTGATTCTTTGTTACCATTATTAGGGCCTAAAACCACTGTAGTAACAGCACAAAACGGTGTTCCCTGGTGGTATTTTTATAATTTAGAAGGCCCTTGGAAGAATTATCAATTAAAATCCGTTGACCCTCAAAAAAAACAGTGGGAGATAATTAAACCAAGTCGTGTTATAGGCTCAGTTATATACCCTGCTGCAGAAATTATTTCTCCTGGAATTGTGGGTATACAACCTCACATAAGCCAAAATCGTTTACCTATTGGAGAACTTGACGGAAATAAATCAGAACGAGTTTCAAAGCTCAGTGAAACTCTAATCAAATCAGGATTCAAAGCTCCAATAAGAAAAGATATTAGATCCGATATTTGGGTTAAATTATGGGGTAATATTGCATTCAATCCTATTAGTGCACTTACAGGTCAAACTCTTGAAAATATTGCTAGCGATCTTGGAACTCAAGATATAGTTAGAAAAATGATGCTTGAAGCTCAAATAATAGCAGAAAAATTAGGCGTTAGATTTAACATTGACGTTGATACCCGAATAGCTGGGGCTAAAGCTGTAGGACATCATCGTACATCAATGCTACAAGATCTTATACTTGGTCGCCCAATTGAGATTGACGCATTGCTTGGTGCCATTAATGAAATTGGAGATCTTTTGGAAATACATACTCCAGTTATAGATACCGTTTATTCTCTTTTAAAAAATCGTGTCAAAAACTCCAGCACATTTCAAAAAATGAAGCCTTGATTAGAGATTTTCAACAATTTACCAACTCAACGCAAGGCCATCTTTGCGAAATTCTGAGGCTGCCGTCAGAACCCCGTTGGAGGGATTTATGCAAATTAATTGGCCTCCACCTATAGGAGTTTTTGACCAACGAGTATCATGACCTCTAGATTCAAGTTTTTCTTTGACTTGTCTGGAAATAGTTTTTTCAAGCTCATATATCCCATCAGTGTGAAATGCACGTGGAGCATCCAAAGCTTCTTGGGGATCCATCTTATAATCTATAAGATTTAATAATAAATGTGCATGACCGCATGCTTGATAATGACCACCCATGACACCAAAAGACATTAATGTTTTATTATTTTTAGCCAAGATGCCGGGAATAATGGTGTGCATAGGTCTCTTGCCTGGTGCAATACAGTTGGGACTTTTAGGATCTAAGGAAAACCCTGAGCCTCTATTTTGAAGTATAACACCGCTTTTCGGCTCACAAAGGCCAGAACCAAAGGGATGAAAAAGAGAATTTATAAAGGACACTGCAGTTCCATCAGAATCGACTACTGAGAGATATACTGTGTCTCGATGTCGAATCTCAGAGTTATTTTTAATAAAAGGCATAACTTTGTTTAAAGAGATTTGTGACCTCAGCTCCTCTGCGTATGATTCAGATAATAATTTTTCTATTGGCACTAAGGATTTATCAGGATCTGCCAAGTATTTAAACCTATCTCTATACGCAAGGCGAGTGGCCTCTGCCTGCAAATGAAACCGGTCAGTTCCTAAAGCATCAAAAGATCCCATATCGTAACCGCATAAAATATTGAGAATCATAAGTGCTGTTATCCCTTGGCCATTTGGGGGACACTCATAAACATCGTAACCACGATAATTTGTATAAATCGGTTTTACGTATTGGGGTTCAAATGAAGCAAAATCATCAATATTTAATGCACTACCTAAACCCCTCAGATACGTCACAATATCTCTAGCTATGCTACCAGAATAAAATTCATCCACGCCAAATTCAGAAATTTTTGATAAAGTGTCTGCAAGTACAGGCTGTCTGTGAACACTTCCCGCACTGGGTGATCGACCAGAAACTAAGTATGTTTTTGCTGAATGAGGACATTTGGAAAGTTTATCAACTTGTTCTTCCCAATCCAACGCAACTCTTGGGGTAACAACATATCCATCTCTAGCATAATTTATTGCTGGCTTAAGTAATTTACTTAGATTTTGAGTTCCATAGTCATTAACTAACTTAGCCCATGTTCTCAGAGCTCCAGGAACAGTAATAGCATGAGGGGACTCAGGTTCAATCTGAGTTAAACCATTAGTTTTAAACCAGTTAATATCTATATCCTTTGCAGCTGCACCAGATCCATTAATTGCAATAGGAGGAACTATACCTTTGAACGAACACAGTGCAAAACAATCACCACCAACACCTGTTGACTGTGGTTCTACCACTGCCAAAGTGGCTGCTGCTGCTACTGCAGAGTCAATGGCATTACCGCCTGATTTTAGTATATCTAACGCAACCCCTGTTGCTAGGGGATGTGAGGTAGCAGCTGCTCCCCTTAAACCAAAAACAGGGGAGCGTCCAGGTAACTGAAAATCTCTCATATTGCAACTACTCCAATCATTCGCTAGTAGACTCTGCAAATACCGTTTAACATGCAGTGAATAATATTGGGAACTAATATGATGAATAAAGTTAAAACTGCATTAATTACCGGCGTCACTGGTCAAGATGGTGCCCTACTTGCTGAGTTCTTACTAAGAAAAGGTTATATGGTTCATGGTATAAAACGTCGATCCTCATCTTTTAATACAGAGAGATTAGATCATATTTATAAAGATCCTCACATAGGTGATGTTAATTTTCGTATGCACTATGGCGATATGACAGATGCAACCAATCTTATTAGGTTACTTCAAGATATCCAACCTGACGAGATTTATAACCTTGCCGCACAAAGCCATGTTCAAGTGAGCTTTGAAACACCAGAATATACTGCAAATGCAGACGCACTTGGTACTTTGAGATTACTAGAAGCTCTAAGGATACTGGGGCTTGGAAACTCCAGTAGGTTTTATCAAGCTTCTACTTCTGAACTTTATGGAAAAGTCAAAGAAGTACCTCAACTAGAAACAACACCTTTTTACCCAAGAAGCCCCTATGCAGCTGCAAAGCTTTATGCTTATTGGATTACTGTCAACTATCGTGAAGCTTACGGTTACCATGCTTCAAATGGTATTTTATTCAACCATGAAAGTCCTATAAGAGGTGAAACTTTTGTTACCCGGAAAATAACAAGGGCAGTTGCAGCAATTCATTTAGGAATTCAAGAAAAACTTTATCTGGGCAATCTTGATGCAAAACGAGACTGGGGCCACGCACGCGACTATGTTGATGGTATGTGGCGTATCCTTCAACAACCTGAGCCAGATGACTACATACTAGCAACTGGAGAGGCACATTCAGTCCGAGAATTTGTAGAATTAGCCTTTCTTCAAACAGATACAATTATTGATTGGACTGGCAGTGGAATAAATGAAAAAGGCATAAGTAAAAAAACTGGATCAGTTGTGGTAGAGGTTGACCCACGTTACTTTCGACCAACTGAAGTAGATTTGTTATTAGGAGACCCAAGTAAAGCTAAAAAAATACTTGATTGGGAACACACCACTTCGTTTACTGATTTAGTTACTGAAATGGTTCAGTCAGATCTTGAAATTGTTAAATATAATAATCGTGTTTTAAGAGAATAATATGGAGTGCCACAGTTATGATTTACTCTATTAAGGGTAAAAAAGTATGGGTCGCTGGACACGCAGGCATGGTTGGTAAGGCTATAGTAAGAAGACTCAATACTGAAGAATGCAAAATAATATCTTGCGATCGCAAACAAATCGACCTCAGAAGACAACACGAGGTAGAACTTTGGGTGAAAAAACATAAACCTGATGCAATAATTATAGCTGCAGCCACGGTTGGAGGTATCAAAGCAAATGATAATAATCCAGCAAAATTTTTGTATGATAATCTAATGATCGAAGCAAATATAATCCATAGTGCTCACACAGAAAATGTCAGTAAACTTATGATGCTAGGTTCATCTTGTATCTATCCAAAATACGCACCACAACCAATTTGTGAAAACGATATGCTAAGCGGGCCACTAGAAAAAACTAATCAATGGTATTCAATAGCAAAAATATCAGGCGTTATGTTGTGTCAGGCTTATCGTGAGGAGTACGGCAATGATTTCATATCCGTAATGCCCACAAATCTCTACGGACCCGGTGACCTATTTAATGAAAAAAATAGCCATGTGATTCCAGCATTACTAATGCGCTTCGATGAAGCTAAGGTAACCGGACAAAAATCCGTTACTGTTTGGGGCTCAGGAAACCCAAGACGTGAGTTTCTTTATAGCGATGACCTTGCTGATGCTGTAATTCATTCACTTAAAAATTACTCTGATTTTGAACCATTAAACATCGGATGCGGAAAAGACATATCTATAGCTGATCTATCCAAGATAATAGCTGGAGTTGTTGGATTTAAGGGAAAAATTTTATTTGACTCCTCTATGCCTGATGGAACCCCCAGAAAATTACTAAATTCTGAACGTCTATCACAAATAGGATGGAAACCAAAAATTACCTTACAAGAAGGTTTGTTAAAGACCTTTTTATGGTACAAAAAAGTGCAAAGCGAAGGGCTCCTTAGAGTAAAATGAAAGACAATAAAAATCGCCTTCCGATTCATCAAGGATTCTGGCGCGAGGTAAAACAAGCCAACCCATATTCAAACCCATCACCCGCTCTTTTTGTTGACCGTGATGGCACAATAATAAGGTTAATAGATTATCTTGATAATCCAGAACTAGTTATTTTGATTCCAGAAGTTATAGAGATTATTCATACTGCCAATCAATGTGGAATCAGAGTAGTAATGATCACCAACCAATCTGGTATTAGCAGAGGTTTTTTTAATTGGGAGAAGTTTGCTTTAGTTCAGAATATGGTCATTGATAAATGTGAAAAAAAAGGAGCTCGCTTTGATGCTATTTATGCATGCCCAGACCATCCAGATAACCCCTCTCAATACAGAAAGCCTAACCCAGGAATGTTTTTTACCGCTCAGGTTGATTTAAATATCAATTTGTCAGAAAGTTTAATTTTAGGAGATGCCGCTTCTGATCTGCTAGCAGGGAAACGTGCAGGCCTTCATCAAAGCTGGCTTGCCCCTACAGGCCACGGAAAGCGTGATAAGTTATTAGCTCTTGAACTTGAGGATTCGTCTTTCAAAGTCAATATAACCAATAACTATCAGGATCTTGAAAAGGCTTTATTAATACTAGAAAGAAAATTCTCTTAATTATGTTTAAGCAAAAACACCCTGTTGTCATCAAGATAGATGATAGGTAAATTTTTAGGAAATAATTAAGTTTCTTAAATTAAAATAGTTGGATATTTAAAAATGACTTTTCCAAATAAACAATATACCACAATAGCGTCTTTTATTGACGATTATGTGCAGCAACTAAGTAATGCGACTGCCTCGATAAATCGTGACAAATTAACAGCCGCTGCAAAAATAATTAATGATTGTATAAATCAGAGAAATTGGATTTATACATGTGGGAATGGGGGATCAGCATCTATAGCCAACCATTTATTATGTGATTATGCTAAATGCATACAAACAGATACAACTGCAAAGCCAAGAGTAGTAAGTTTAAGTGCCAACCTAGAAATTATTACTGCTATTGCAAATGATATCGAATATGAAGAGTGTTTTGTTTACCAACTTCAAACGAGTGCTCAAACAGGTGATGTTTTAGTTACCATTAGTGCATCTGGAGATTCTGAAAATGTCGTTAGGGCACTTAACTGGGCATCAAGAAATGGCCTTCATACAATTTCACTTACAGGTTTTGATGGCGGACGCTCTGCGAAGATTGCCGATATCAACCTTCATGTAAATGGTGATAATTATGGTGTAATTGAGGACACTCACCAGTCAATAATGCATATTATTGCACAATATATACGGCAAAATCGGATGCATGAAAAAGTCATATCCAAACGGAAATTCTGAGATTATTTTATAAAATCTTGAGACCTAATTTTATAAAACTTCATATATCTAAGGTTAACTATTTTTCATAAATTTTTCTGACTACTCGTTTGGTGAATATTTTGCTAGAATACGCTGAAGCGTTCTACGATGCATGCCTAACTTCCTAGCTGTTTCAGAAACATTACAATCACATTGTTGAAAAACTCTTTGTATATGCTCCCACCTTACCCTATCTGCAGACATAGGGTTTTCAGGTGGAGGGGGTAAAGCTCGATCCCCCATATTCAGTGCAGCATGAATTTCATCTGCATCTGCTGGCTTTGCAAGATAATCAATTGCACCAGCCTTAACTGCTG
Organism: Rhodospirillaceae bacterium; assembly: GCA_002728135.1. Lineage (GTDB taxonomy): Bacteria > Pseudomonadota > Alphaproteobacteria > UBA828 > UBA828. Next base: position 77,561 of record PBVE01000023.1, on the reverse strand, counting down.
CTACTGCAGTAGCTATATTTCCATATCCTGTTAAGACTATTACTCTTGAGTCAGTCCGTGACTCATGAACTGCTGCCACAATTTCAAGGCCGCTTCCATCTGGAATTCTTAAATCGATTACTGCAAATTTAGGTTGTAGTATTTTAGCTTTGTTTTTTGCATCATTTACACTTGATGATGTTGTCACAAAATAACCTATTCTCTGAAGTGCAACTGAAAGCCTACGTCTAAAAGGCTCATCATCATCGACAAGTAAAAGTGTTTGTAATTTATTTACATCATTAGTCTTACGCAATAAATTCAAGTTTTCTGCTTTATCAACCATTTATATCTTTCTAAACTCCGTCAACAGATAGGTTTTTGAGAAAACTCAAAGACCAAGTTATTTTGACTCCAGCTCCACTTTGTTCTCTATTAAAGAATACTATATCAGCTCCTGTTCGTTCCAATAAAGTCTTAGCTATAAATATTCCTAGTCCTAAGCCTGAACTATTTTTGAATCCTGCAACATATGGTTCACCCAAACGCCCTAATAAAGTTGGAGGGAACCCTACTCCATCGTCAGTTACCTCTATAATTATTTGGTTAATATCCCAATAAATTTCAACTTTTACTTCAGATTCAGAAAATTGGAATGAATTCTCTAGAATATTACCTAGGCCATGAATAATTTCAGCCCTTCGGGGAACCAATGGTTCAGATCCTACCGAATGAGGCAAAATAACAATTTTTAATTCGTTAGATGACCTTAAATGCGGCTCAGCTGCTATCTCAATTAACGCTGTTAACGTAATACGACCGTAGGGTTCTTCACCCTCACCAACTCCTAAAGTTGCCAAACGTCTAAGAATTTCTCGACACCTTGCAACCTCTTCGCGTATTAATTTTGCATCCTCTAGGAAACTACCCTCCTTTTGATGCTCCTTAGATAGCTCTTTGGCAGCTACAGCAATTGTACTCAATGGGGTTCCTAATTGATGAGCGGCTGCAGCTGCTAATGCTCCTATTGCTGATAACCTCTGTTCTCTTGCTAAAGCCATCTTTGTTGCTGTCAATGCTTCCGCCATTTTTCTAGCCTCAATGGATACCCTTGCGGTATATGATGCAATCACTATAACTCCAACTATAAGAGCAATCCAAAGAGCAATTAAATATAGAGCGGGCAAAGTAAAAAAGTCATTTTCCCATGGAAGTGGCCAATGGAAAAAAGCTAATAAAGATATACAGGCAATAGCTATACCAGAAAGTGAAAAAGTAGTTCTTACGGGTAAAATAGTTGCAGAAATTGTTACCGGAACTAAAAACAAGATTGAAAATGGGTTTTGCAATCCTCCTGTAAAATAAATGAGAGCTGCTAATTGAATAATATCAAAACCTAAATATAGAGCAGAATCTCGTTCATTTAATCTTGTTGCTGCAGGTTTTATAATTGTTGCAGCGATATTAATCCCTACAGAAACAGCAACTGTAATCAGAGAAAAAGCAATTGGAAAATTAAAATCAAGTATAAAATATACTGTTAGAAGGCTAATCAGTTGACCAAATACAGCTATCCATCGAATAAGAATTAGAGTTCTTAAACGAAACTGTTTAGAGTTATCAGTCAAATGTTCAGCAGCTTTATTACTTCCAATAATTTGCTTTGTTTGTTGTTTTAGGTCATTACTCATAATGCACCTTATAAATAAAAAATATTCTGGCAATCTATCCTCTATATCGCCATATGTATAATCATGAACCAACCAATATTAATAGCTCAAAACTTAACAAAGAAATTTAAGAGTATAACTGCCGTTGACTCTGTGAGCTTTGAAATTTATCCAAATACGATTGTGGCCTTACTTGGTGGTAATGGTGCAGGCAAAACAACTACAATGGCTATGCTTCTAGGTCTTGTGACTCCGTCTAAAGGACATATTGAAATACTTGGACAAGATTTTGAATCAAATAGATTTAAGACTCTTAATCATATGAATTTTTCTTCTCCTTATCTTGATCTACCTCACCGCCTATCAGTTGAAGAAAATCTTCTCATCTACGCTTTGCTATACGCTATTAAAAAGCCCAAAAAAAAGCTGACTAAATTAGCTCATGACCTTGGTATTGAAAAATATTTAAAAACACCAGTTGGAAAGTTATCATCAGGACAAAGAACGCGAGTAGCTCTCGCTAAAGCTCTTATCAATAATCCTTCCATACTTTTACTAGACGAACCAACTGCTTCTCTAGACCCAGAAACAGCTGATTGGATAAGACAATACCTTAAGAAATGGAGGAAAGAGAACAACTCGACAATACTTCTTGCATCTCACAATATGAGTGAAGTCGAGCGCTTGGCCGATAAGGTAATAATGTTAAAACAAGGTCGCGTGATTGCTATAGATAGTCCTAAGGGTCTTATAGAGACTTATGGCCAAGAAAATCTTGAAGAAGTTTTTCTAGCAATTGCAAAACAAAAACACTTAGCTAAAACATAATCGCATGTACAAATTGGCTTTTTTTATGACAGTTTTATCTTGCAATACTTTTGATGCATCAAAAAAATCTCTTATGAGAATTTGCGCTCTTGTCCTTAGACAGCTTTTCATTTTACGAAGATCTTGGCCAAGAATCGTGGAGCTTATGTATTGGCCGACTATACAAATGATTATGTGGGGGCTTGTTACGTCATTTCTAGCAGAAACAACCGTTTGGATGGCACAGGCAGGAGGGATACTTATAGCAGGAGTATTACTCTGGGATGTTGTATTTCGTGGGCAAATTGGACTAAGTCTTGCTTTCCTTGAAGAGATGTGGTCCCGGAATTTAGGGCATCTTTTTTCGAGTCCTATGAGACCTTGGGAACTTATAATTTCATTAATGATTATTAGCCTGATCAAAACTTCAATTGGTATAGGAGGGGCAGTCATTTTTGCCTCTGTATTGTACAGTTTTAATATTTTTGAATTAGGCCTGCCACTAATTGGTTTCTTCTTTTGCTTAATCTGTATGGGCTGGGCAATTGGTTTGATAATAGCAGGTCTATTGATGCGATTTGGATTAGGAGCAGAAAATCTTGCATGGTTAGTGATTTTTGCATTTGCTCCACTTAGTTGTGTCTATTACCCTGTATCAATATTACCTGACTGGCTTGAGCCAATAGCGAGTTTAATTCCAGCATCTTATGTTTTTGAGGGAATGCGGGCTATTTTATTGGATGATATTTTTCATCATAATCTTCTTTGGCAGGCCCTTTTACTAGATTTAGTCTACTTAATAGTTGGGGTAATTATATTTCTTTTAATGTTCCGTTCAGCCAGAGTGCGAGGACTAATTCACCAAATGGGTGAATAAAATATTTTGTTTACTAATTACTCTCTCTTACTAACCCCTGCCTCATCAAAAGTTGCCATTCCATTATGTACTCTGCATGCAGCTTGAACAATCATAGCCCCCAAAGCAGCACCAGATGCCTCTCCAAGTCTCATTTTGAAGTCAAACAATGAATCTTTTTTTATTAAATTTAATAACTTTCTATGTCCCATTTCAGCAGAGCAATGACTTACCATACAATGATTAAGTGCCCCGGTATGTAAAAACTCGATAACAGCTGCTGCCACAGTGCAAGTAAACCCATCAAGCATAACAGGTAGATTTAGGTATCTTGCTGCTACCAAAGCTCCTGCTATTGCAGCAAATTCTCTTCCCCCAAAACAACAAAGTAATTTAAGAGGATCGCCTATTGAATTTAAATGAGTTTTTAGGCCACGATCAACTATTTCTTGTTTACGTTTTAGACTATTATCATCAATTCCTGTTCCTAAACCGACCCACTCTTTTGCATTCCCCCCATACAAAATAGCCGCAAGAGCTGCAGCTGCGGTAGTATTAGAAATACCCATTTCTCCCAGACAAATAAGATCAGAGTTTTTATCAACTGCATGCATTCCAGAACAAAACGCCTCCAAACACTCTGCGTCACCCATTGCTGGCTCCAAAGTAAAATCCTTTACTGGAGTATCTAGTTTCAATGGAATTACCCGAAGATCAGCATTTAACAAGTTAGACAATTGATTAATTGCGGCACCACCTATTTCAAAATTATTTACCATTTGCTGCGTCACTTCTGATGGATATGCAGAAACTCCATACTTTGATACTTCATGATTACCAGCAAATATTAGAATCTGTATTGTATTTAATTCTGCTGGATAACGTTTTTGCCAAGTTGCCAACCATTCATAAATTTTCTCAAGTTGTCCCAACGAACCTCTTGGTTTAGTTAATAAACGCTCATGTGATCTAGCATTTTCTTGTGCCTCATAGTCTTCTCCGGGCATACCTTTAACAAGCTCCCTTATCCCACTTAGTGTTTTAGGATATTTAATTGAAAACACTTTTATTCCCTTTCAAAATTCGATCCAACTTGGCACTATATGTATAGTGTCTTATAACACTTAGTCAAAACTGATGGAGGAACATTGAGAGTAGGGACCTCCCATGGATAAAAACGAACTAAATTATGATGGTAGTTGGCGTATGATTCGTCGACATTTATTACAGTGGGCAAATGACTTTCAAGTGAGCCTAACGCTTCTTACGCGTTTACCTTGGCCATGGAAAAAGAGTTTGCAAACAAATCCCCATGGGCTAACAGGGGTATCATCTCGAAAATCACAAGATGATTTGGATATACCAGAAGATGTTTTGGAGTCTGAAGAAACCTATTATATAAATTCAGATGAACACAGTGAACAACCGACTGTGGGAAGGGCCGTTCGTGCATTTCCACTAGTTGGAATAGTAATTGGACTTATTGCTGGTATTGTTTTTGCTATATGCTGCGGCCTCGGTCTACCTTCATTAGTATCTGCATTGATTACTGTAGCGGTTTCAGCACTATTAACTGGAGCACTTCATGAAGATGGCCTCGCAGATACTGCGGATGGTTTTGGGGGAGGAAGATCAAAGGCAGAAAAACTCAAATTAATGAAAGACAGTCGAATAGGTGCATACGGCGTTCTTACTCTATTACTAATAGTTGCAGCAAAAGTTATAATTATAGCAGATTTTGATACTGTAGGAGAAACAATTTGTGCACTGATTGCTGCTGCCGCAGTATCACGAGCAGCAATGCCGGCACTTATGTATTGGCTGCCAATTGCTCGGCCGAACGGACTCTCAGCTTCATTTGGGAAACCAAATAAACAATATGTTCTAATTGGTATTATTATTTCGAGCATAGTTGCTATCATTATACTGAGTTGGACTGGAATAATTGCGATAATTGCAGCAATTGGAGCAACATTCATCGTTGCATCAATTTCAAAGCGTCAAATTGGCGGGCAAACCGGTGATGTACTTGGTGCAACACAGCAAATTTCAGAGCTGTTCTTTCTTCTCGCACTGGCGGTTGTCCGCTAAAACCCACAGGAAATATCATTATGAGCCATATAATAACACGTTGGTGGTGGATCAGGCATGCCCCAGTAACCGTTGCAAACGGCAGACTATATGGGCAACGTAATTTACCAGCTGATATCTCTGATAAAAAAATCTTTTCTCATCTTGCAGAGATTATTCCTAAACCATCAATATGGATAACAACGCCCTTACAACGCACTACCCAAACTGCAAATGCAATTGCTAATGCCGCAGGGATTAATCCTGAATATAAAATAGAAAGTGCATTTATAGAGCAAAACTTTGGTGATTGGCAGGGAATGACTTGGGAAGAACTTAGAAAATCAAAAAATAATGGCTTCCATAGGTTTTGGGTTGCCCCTGCTAATGAGTCAGCTCCCAGTGGAGAAAGTTTCATAGATGTTATGAAACGTGTCAATCCGGCAATTGATAAGCTCACAAAAACTTATAAAGGCAAAAATATAATTTCTGTTGCACATGGTGGTTCAATTCGTGCTGCTATAGCGCACGCTCTCAAATTATCTCCAGAAAACGCACTAGGAATAATGATAGAAAACTGCTCCTTAAGCATTATCGATCATATAAAAGGGCCTAGTAAGGGAGAAGAATGGAGAATAAATACAATTAACTCATACCCACATTTTAATACTCAAGAAAAACTCCCTTGAGCATTATTAATGTAGCTTTAAAATACACTCTGATATAAACTGATTTCTTAAAAATTCAGACAGGGAAGCCGGTGAGCAAAGATAGCAAGTCCGGCGCTGCCCCCGCAACTGTAAGTGGTGAGACACCATCCAAATGCCTAAAAGCTACTAAACCTTTAGGCTAGCCACTTTTCTGACTTAGTCATTTATGTCTTTGTCGTTAGGGAAGGTGGATGTTGTTGAAGAACCTAAGCCAGGAGACCTCCTGAATGAAACGGTAACAAATGTCCTCGGAGGGAGGATGCAACCAAACCTAACAAATAACACCAGAAAGGTGTGCGGAAAAACACTAGTTCTTGGCGGTTCAAGGTCAGGGAAAAGTGCGTTCGCAGAATCACTGTTTCAAAATTGCGAAAATAATAAAATCTATATTGCTACGGCACAAGCAATGGATACAGAAATGGCCTCGCGTATTGATAAACACCGACAGCAACGAGATGAGCTATGGCAAACTATTGAAGAGCCTCTTGACATTATAACAACTATAAAAAAATGTAATATAACAGGTAATGCTTTTCTAGTTGATTGCTTAACAATCTGGCTTAGTAACTTGATACATGCAGGAAGAGATGTAGAAAGAGAGAGCCATAAACTCTCACAATATCTAACAAATAATAATGTTGATATTGTTATGGTAAGCAATGAAGTTGGTCTTGGAATTATTCCTGAGAACGCGTTAGCACGTCAGTTTAGTGACTATGCTGGGAAATTAAATCAACTTATGGCTCAAACAGCAGAAAACGTGTTTTTTATTAGTGCTGGATTACCTATTTCTCTAAAGACTCCATATAAAAAATAAAAACTACATTAGAAGGATCTCATATAGCAGTTCATATAAATTATTTAAAAATTATTCGAATTATCCACATGTTAAAAGTTATAGAAAATACAGGAACTAATATAAACAAATAGGATAATAAATAATGCTAGTCAAAAAGATACCCACTACAGTTATCACTGGCTTCCTAGGTGCTGGTAAAACAAGTTTAATTAGAAACTTAATGAATAATATAAATGGGAAAAAAATTGCCCTAATAATTAATGAATTTGGAGATATTGGAATTGATCGTGAAATTTTAACTGGTTGCGGTGATGAGTTTTGTGACGATAAAGACAATATTGTAGAACTCCCAAACGGATGCATATGTTGCACAGTTGCTGATGAGTTTTTACCAGTTATGGAAACTCTTCTTGAAGGTAAAAACAAACCCGATCATATCGTAATCGAAACTAGTGGCCTCGCTTTACCAAAACCATTAGTAACAGCTTTTAACTGGCCTGAAATCCGTCACCAAGTGACTGTGGATGGTGTAATTACAGTTGTTGATGGACCAGCTGTGCTAGATGGGCGGTTTGCAGATAATCCTTCCACAGTTGAAAAAATGCGCCTTGCAGATGAAATGCTCGATCATGAAAGTCCAATTTTAGAACTTTTTGAAGATCAACTTATGAGTGCAGATCTGGTAATAATAAATAAATCAGATCAACTTATCAAAAAAGATCAAGAGACAGTTATCAAAATAGTAACAGAGCCAGCAAGAGTCGGGGTTTCTGTGATTTTAGCTGAACATGCGAATGTTCCGCCATCTATATTACTTGGCCTAGAAGCAAAAGCCGAATCAGATCTTAAATCAAGAGATAGTCATCATGACAACTCAGATGACCATGAACACGATGAATTCGAAAGTTTTGTCATAGAAATGGATTTTATTAATGAAATTGAGTCTTTTGAAATGAAACTTAAAGAAATAATACGAAATTATGACTTATTAAGAGTAAAAGGTTTCCTGAATATACATGGAAAAGAAAGGCGGCATGCTATTCAAGCTGTCGGGCCAAGAATTGATCGCTATTACGACAGAGACTGGGAAGAAAATGAAAAACGGATAAGTACACTCGTAATTATTGGAAAAAGCCCTTTAGACCGAAAAGCAATTAAGATTGCTTTTGGAGTATAATCTTGCATTTATTAGCTGCACAACCTGGGCATATTTCTGATGGAAAGGAGGCTGTTGACCTTGGACAAACCCCTGGTGATATAATTTTTGCTAGTGCTGCAGATACAGAACTATCATGCATGGCAACAGCTCACGCAGATCAAGATATACATGCCCCTAGCTTGCGACTAGCTAATTTGATGCAACTCTCCCACAATCTTTCTGTAGACCTATGGATTGACAAAGTCATAAAACACTCAAAACTAGTTATAATAAGAATTTTGGGTGGTATTAATTATTGGCCATATGGTGTCGAAAGCCTTGTAAAAATTTGTAAATTACATCAAGTGCCTCTTGCATTTATACCCGGGGACGACAAACCAGACCCAGATTTAACTGCTCTAAGTAGCGTAACCCAAGAAACCGTTGAGTTAATATGGAATTTTCTAATTCATGGTGGCAAGTCTAATGCCCTAGGTCTTCTGGAATTTTCATCTTATTTAATAAATAATGAAGGCACATTTTCAAAACCCCAGCCTTTGCCGAAAGCAGGTTATTATTGGCCATCTACAAGTGGTGACGAGAGGAAAGTTGCAAACAAAATTTTCTCAAATTGGAAAAATGATAATCCTGTTGTAGCAATAATTTTTTACCGTGCACTGTTACAAGCAGGGAATATGACACCAATAAATAAAATTATAGAGGGTCTCAAATCCTCAGACCTGAATCCTTTACCAATATTTGTATCAAGCCTACGAGATGCACCTTCTTCTGGATTTGTTCAAACAGCCCTTGAGTCATCCCATCCTACTGTAATTATAAATGCCTGTGCATTTTCTGTATCAACGCCAGAAATAAAAAAACAATCTCCTTTGGATAAGTTTAAATCACCCGTAATACAAATAGTTTTTGCTGGTAATAACTTTAAAGATTGGCAATTGAGTTCAAAAGGACTAGGTCCTCGAGATATTGCAATGCATGTTGCTTTACCAGAAGTAGACGGGAGATTATTTACTAGAGCTGTAGCTTTTAAAACTGAGTCTTATTGGGACAGAAAAACACAAACACCAATAGTTTCATTCAAGGCGTGTGACGATAGAATAAATTTTGTTACTGCCCATACTGCTGCTTGGGCCCGTCTTGCAATAAAATCTAACTGTAATAAAAAAATTGCTATAATTTTAGCAAACTACCCAAATAAAAATGGACGTATTGGAAATGGTGTTGGCCTAGATACACCAGCTAGTGTTATTGAGATTATTTCAAGGCTAAAATTAAATGGCTACAATATAAAAAATGCTCCTAAATCTAGTAAAGATCTGATGGATACTTTAGTAAGCGGCGTTACAAACAACCATAGGGAAAATATTGAAGATCACGGTTGTGAATATCTTTCACTAAAGGACTATAAATCTTCCTTTGACCATTTACCTAAACTAGTTAGATCTAGCATTGTTAAGCAATGGAGAGATCCAACGAAAGATTCATTTTTTTGTGAAAGCGACAATGGAGGAAAGTTTATATTACCAATAAAGCGATTTGGGAATCTTTGTGTGATTATTCAACCAGCAAGGGGTTATAATATAGACCCAGTCAAGACTTATCATGACCCGTCATTAGTTCCACCACACGGATACCTTGCTGTTTATTTTTGGATACGTAAAAAATTTTCTGCAGACGCTGTTTTACATGTTGGAAAACATGGTAATTTAGAGTGGCTACCTGGAAAATCATTGGCACTTTCTGAAACTTGTTATCCAGAAATAGCATTGGGAGAAATTCCCAACATTTATCCATTCATTGTTAACGATCCAGGCGAAGGTAGCCAAGCTAAACGTAGAGCCCATGCTGTAATAATTGATCACCTTACACCACCAATGACGCGTGCTGATAGTTATGGCTCTCTCGCAGAGTTAGAAACTTTAGTTGATGAGTATTTTGATGCTAATCATTTAGATGAGCGTAGGTTAAAACCAATTTCCAAACAAATTCTTAGTTTAATAGAAACACTTAATCTTGGTCACGAATGTGGCATATTGCCCAACGATAGCGAAATCAATGCTTTGGCAAAACTAGACGGTTACCTGTGTGAAATAAAGGAAATGCAAATACGTGATGGATTACATGTTTTTGGGCAATCACCAAAAACTGAAAATAAAAATGATTTTCTCCTATCTCTCACAAGGATTCCAAGAGGGATACGTGAGGAAGATGCATCAATAACGCAGGCTCTTAGTCATGATTTGAAACTTGGATTTGATCCTCTAGATTGTGATTTTTCTAAAAGTTGGGAAGGTAAAAGGTTAGATTTTTTAGGGGAATTAAAGGGGTGGAGAACTATAGGTGATACCGTTGAAAGGCTGGAGAAATTCGCTTTAGAACTAATTTCTGGTCAGTCTAAACCAAAAATTTCATGGAATAAAACAAAAGCTGTTTTAAATGAAATCAATACACGTATAGGTCCAGCAGTTGACCAATGCGGGGAATTTGAAATTAAGGGTATTATAGACGCACTAAATGGCAATTTTATTCCCCCAGGTCCTTCAGGGGCACCCAGCCGGGGAAGACCAGAGGTTCTTCCTACTGGCAGAAATTTTTACTCTGTTGACACACGCAATATACCCACACAAGCTGCTTGGTCTCTTGGCTGGAAATCAGCACAAAGACTATGTGAACAATATGCTCAAGAACATGGTGAGTGGCCCCTTACATTAGCTCTTAACGCTTGGGGCACTGCCTGTATGAGAACCGGAGGAGATGATATAGCACAAGCATTAGCTTTAATTGGAACTAGACCAACTTGGGACATTGCAACTGGACGTGTATCAGGTTTTGAAATCATCTCTACAGATTTACTTGATAGACCCAGAGTAGATGTAACCCTTCGTATATCAGGTTTTTTTCGTGATGCTTTCCCAAGTCTTATCGAACTTTTTGATTCTGCTACCCGTGCAGTTGCAAAACTTAAAGAACCTCCATCACTAAATCCTCATGCGGCACAAGTAAAAAACGACGTAGCCGACATGAAACTTCAAGGCTTAGACACAGATACTGCAATAAAAAGAGCTGGATATCGTATTTTTGGTTCTATGCCAGGTTCATACGGCGCTGGGTTACAAGCTCTTATTGATGAAGGGTGTTGGGATACTCAAAATGATATAGCTGAAGCTTACACAGCTTGGAGTGGCTGGGCCTATGGTAAAAATCCTGAAGGTATTGCAGAACATAAACTATTTGAAAAGCGCCTAACTAAGATTCAAGCAATTGTTCAAAATCAAGACAACCGAGAACATGATCTTCTTGATAGTGATGATTATTACCAATTTGAAGGGGGATTAGCAGCTGCGGTGAAGCATGCTCGAAATGGTGTTTCTCCTTCTATATACCATAATGATCATAGTAATCCATCAAACCCAAAGATACGGAGTCTACAAGAAGAAATCAGCAGGGTTATTCGCGGTAGAGCTACAAATCCTAAATGGATTAAGGGGGTTATGCGTCACGGGTACAAGGGAGCATTTGAGATTGCAGCCACACTTGATTACTTGTTTGCATTTGCTGCAACAACAAACGCAGTAAAAAATTATCATTTTGATCAATTATTTGAAGCATATTTTGAAGATAATGATGTTCGTGAATTTATTGGTAGAGCTAACCCATATGCTCTTAAAGAAATGGCTGCTCGTTTTCGTGAAGCTGTAGATCGAGGACTATGGCAACCACGAAGTAACCATTATTCTTCGGTATTAAGTGAAATTCTAGAAATTCCAACTAAGGGAAATATGCCTTGAAAAAGCGAAATAATATGACTGAAGATCAACTAAACCAACATCACGCAATCCGCATGGCAAAAAGGAAGGCTGCACGAGATAAGGTTTTATTAACCAAAAATATAGAAAAAGGCCTTTTGATTGTTCATACCGGAAAAGGTAAGGGTAAATCAACAGCAGCTTTTGGCTTAGCTAGTAGAGCTATTGGTAATAAGATGCGCGTTGGAATAGTGCAATTTGTGAAAGGTAAATGGGAAACAGGTGAAAGGGTAGTTCTTGAGGCCTTTCCAGAACTTTGCACTATTCATGTAATGGGAGAAGGTTTTACATGGGATACCCAAGACAGACAAAGAGATATAAAAGCTGCAAAAGAAGCTTGGGAACAGGCAAAATTACTTATGAAAGATCCAACATATGAGATGATTGTTCTTGATGAATTAAATATTGTCTTGAGATATAATTATCTTGAAATTTCTCAGGTTCTTAAAACACTTTTAGCTAGGCGAGATTCATTGCATATATTGGTAACTGGAAGAAATGCAAAACCTGAACTAATAGAGGCTGCAGATTTAGTTACTGAAATGACTGAAGTTAAACACCCTTTTCGTGCTGGGGTAAAAGCACAAAAAGGTATAGAATTTTAATAATGTCTACAAAAGCAGACCAAAGTAAAACAGCAGCAATAATGATCCAAGGAACTGGATCTGATGTTGGAAAATCATTTCTTGTTGCAGCTTTGGCACGTGCTTTTGTTAATAGAGGATTGAGAGTTTCCCCATTTAAACCTCAAAACATGTCAAATAATGCCGCCGTCTGTGCCGGTGGTGAAATTGGTAGAGCTCAAGCCCTTCAAGCAAAAGCTGCAAGAATAGACCCTTCTGTCAATATGAATCCAATTCTCCTCAAACCACAAAATGACATTGGTGCACAAGTTATAATCAAAGGAAAATTGGCCTATACTGCCTCTGCTCATGATTATCATTTAATAAAAAAACACCTTCTTAATGAAGTAATAAATAGTTTCCAAATTATGAGTAATGATAGCGATCTAGTTTTAGTAGAAGGAGCTGGAAGCCCATCTGAGATAAATCTCAGAAAGAATGATATAGCTAATATGGGATTTGCTAACGCAGCCAAAGTTCCAGTCTTAATTGTAGGAGATATTGAAAGAGGAGGAGTTATAGCAAGCCTTATCGGAACCTGCATGACACTTCCAGAAAATGACCGACTCAAAGTAAAAGGGCTTATAGTAAATAAATTTCGAGGCGATATATCTTTATTTGACAATGCACACTCTATCCTACATGAAAGTACGGGAGTTCCGGTAATTGGTGTTGTGCCGTGGTGCAAAAATGCCTCTATTTTACCCAAAGAGGACTCCTCAAGCCTAATACCAGAACCCACTCAAATAAAAAAAACAAAAAATAATATGATTAAAATTGCTGTACTCCGTTTACCAAGAATCGCAAATTTTGATGACTTAGATCCACTGATAGCAGAAGGGCCTATTTCTTTAAACTTTATAGAGTCTGGCAAAGCAATTCCTGGGAATTGTGACCTGATTATTATTCCAGGCTCCAAAGCTACTCGTGCAGACTTAAAGAGCATAAAGGAAGAAGGTTGGCATATTGATATAGTAGCTCATGTTCGTAGAGGAGGAAAAGTGCTTGGTTTATGTGGCGGATATCAGATTTTGGGGAATATAATAAATGATAAATTAGGGATTGAAGGTTCACCTGGGGTTGAAAATGGATTAGGCCTACTCAATGTCAATACTACCATTGAAGAAGATAAAACAATTACAGAAACTAATGCAATACATGTTGAAACTGAAACAGAGATATCTGGATATGAAATACATATGGGGCAAACATCTGGACCCGACACTGCCCGTCCATGGGCTAGACATATAGATGGAAAATCGGATGGTGCAATCTCTAAAAATGGTAAAGTTGCTGGAACATATATACATGGAGCATTTGCAAACGATACTTTTAGACACGCATGGATAAAATCATTCGCAAGAAATAAGACTATAGCCTCTACTATAGTTAACTGGGATGAGTCTATTGAATCTACTTTAGATGAAGTAGCAAATACACTTGAAGAATCTCTCAATTTAGATCTTATTTTGGAGATTGCTCGTGGAAGATAAATTATTTTACCAACAAAAGTTTTATGAAAATTATAGCCATAAAAATGCCAACCCACAAAATGAAACAAGAAATTGCGTAGATGTGAATAGCCTTGAGCAAATCAAAAAAAGTAGCTTCTTTCTTACCGTCCCCGATCCAGCTAGCATCCAAAACTTCAATACTCTTATACATACGCGGACCCAGCAATCTGATTCTAAGTGCACCTGCCATAGCAGCCTCAGCCCAGCCAGCATTAGGAGAATTATGCTTCGAAGCATCTCTGAAAAGAATATAAAACGCCCCTATAGAAGAAGCTTTGGGAATAAAGAATGCGGCAAGAGCTATAATTGGACCAGCTATTCTAGCAGGAAACCAATTAAGAATATCATCAAATCTAGCGGCAGCCATGCCGAAGTCCAAATATTTTGGGTTACGGTAACCCACCATACTGTCGAGTGTACTAATAGCCTTAAAAACCAGAAGACCAGGCAAGCCGCCTACAAGATACCAAAATATTGGAGCAACAACGCCATCTGTAAAGCTTTCAGATATGCTTTCAATTGCAGCCCGAGAAACACCAGCCTTATCAAGCGTAGCAACATCTCGTCCAACAATATGCCCAACTTTTTCTCTACTTACCTCAAGGTTTTCACTTTTCAGAGCGCGACCCACCCTCCATGCATGGTCGATCATGCTCCTTTGGGAAATCATCACCATAATTATGACGAGTTCTATAATCCAACCAAAAGGTATGCCAGCTGTATAAAATGTAATTACCCAACCTACAGTAATAAAAACAATTGTTATAATAACAACCAGACCAAAACCAAAAATTCTGAGAAAGTGTTTAGGATAATGTGCACGGTTAAAAATAGAGTCAAAAAATTTGATTATTACACCAATACCTCTAACTGGGTGAGGTATCCATCTAGGATCTCCAATAATAGCATCCAGTATAAGAGCCAAAATCAGTACAACAAAAACTCCCGGCACAAACAGCCAATCTATAAAAATTATATTAGAGCTATGCCAAATTCCGAAATTTTCCATGACAAGAGAATGCGGTGCCAAACGCATAACGTCAATTAGAGTGTTTAGGAGTCAAAAAAAGTGAAAAAACCTGCTGTCCTAATTTGTGGTCATGGAAGCCGTGACACAGATGCTATAGAGGAGTTTAAAAATTTTGTTGGATCTATTGAAGAAAAGATTCCAGATCGTCAAGTAGGTTATGGGTTTCTAGAATTTGCAAGTCCAACAATTGGTGAGAAACTTATTAAAATGCGTGATTTAGGAATTAATAATGTTGAAGCTGTTCCTGGAATGCTCTTTGCAGCAGGTCATGCAAAAAATGATATACCTTCAGTACTCAACAATTTTATTGCAGAAAATAAGGAATTTATAATCAATTACGGCCGAGAATTGGCTATCCACCCAAAAATTCTAGCCGCTAGCTGTGCTCGTATAGAAGAGGCTGAAGCTACATGCAAAACTAAAATCAATAGAAAGGATACCTTGCTATTGGTAGTAGGACGAGGCACTTCTGACCCTGATGCAAACTCTAATATATCTAAGATTACACGTATTTTATGGGAAGGTATGGGTTTCGGATGGGCAGAAACAGCATATACTGGTGTTACCTTTCCGCTTATCGGGCCAGCATTAGAACGTATATTACTTCTATGATTTAAAAGAATAATAGTATTTCCATATTTTCTATTTACTGGAGTATTAGTAAAAAGAATTTACACAACAATTGATGAACTACAGGACTCTAGACCCGATGTTTTTATCTTAAAGGCAAAATACCTCTCGAATCATCCATTAGTCGTTGAAGGTTTTCTAGATAGACTAAAGGAGATTTCTTTGGGTGAAAACTTGATGAACTGTCAGTTATGTAAATACCGGGAACAAATTATTGGCTATGAAAATGACAAAGGTTCACCTCAAATTGGTCACCATCACCATGTAGAAGGCATAGGAACAGATCATAATTCTCACAATCATCATTCACGAAAAACTAATGAAAATTAATTATTTAAAAAATCCAAAAGAAATTATTCGTAAATCTTTTGAAATTATAAAAGCTGAAACAAACATAGATGAACTTCCTCTAGAAATTCAGATAGTTGCTCAAAGAATAATTCATACTTGTGGTATTCCTGAAATCACAGACTTTCTTTTTTTCTCAAAAGGTGCTGTTGAATCAGGAAAAAAAGCTTTAGAAACTGGGATGCCCCTACTTGTCGATGTAAATATGGTAGCAGCAGGGATCAATACATCTGATTTATCCCCCAATAATAAGATAATTTGTACTATCAATGATCAGAGAGTCATTGAAATTGCGAAACAACTAAAAACCACTCGATCTGCGGCTGCTTTAGAGCTTTGGAAGCCAGTTGTTGGTGGTGCAGTAATAGCAATTGGAAATGCACCTACTGCTCTCTTTCATCTACTGGAGATGCTGAGTTCAGGTGCCGACAAACCATCTCTTATAATAGCAACACCTCCTGGGTTTGTTGGAGCCGAAGAAAGTAAGGATTTATTAATAAATAATAACTTATCCATACCGTATATAGTAATCAAAGGACGGATGGGCGGAAGTGCACTTGCTGCTGCAATTGTTAATGCCCTAACTGGAGAATCAAAATGAATCGTTGGATAAGTATTATTGGAATCACTCCTACGGGAAGATCAGATTTATGTAAAGAATCTCAAAAGATAATAGGATCATCAGATGCAGTTTTTGGGGGAGAGCGCCATTTTAATATTATGAATTCAATTATTCCTGATGATATTCCCAAAATCTTGTGGAAATCACCAATTAGTGACTCAATTTCTGAAATTGAAGGTTTTAGGGGAAAAAGAGTAACAATATTAGCAACTGGGGACCCAATGGTTTTTGGAGTTGGTTCCACACTATCTCGTTATTTTTCTAAAGATGAAATGTCTGTTTTGCCTGCACCGTCTGCTTTTAGCCTTGCTGCTGCAAGGTTATTATGGCCATTAACTGAAGTTGATTGTATCTCGCTACACGGAAGACCAATAGTCTCAATAAGATCTCATCTAGCAAACAGAAAAAAAATTATTGCACTTTCTAACGATGGGAAAACACCAGGAGAAGTATGTAAAGACTTAATAGCATTAGGTTATGGCGAAAGTATAGTAACTGTACTTGAAAATATGGGAACAACATCTGAGTCTATTACTACAAACACAGCAAATAAATGGGGAGTATCATTTAGCTCAGATCTAAATACTATTGCTATTGAATGCATAGGAGAATCAAAGGCAAAGATTTTTGCTGGTGGTATTGGTTTACCAGATAGAGCATTCAGTAACAAAGGCTTGCTAACTAAAAGAGAAATACGTGTTTTAACATTGGCAGCATTAAAACCAAACTTGGGACAACTTTTGTGGGATGTAGGAGCAGGATCGGGTTCAGTAAGTATTGAATGGTTACTTTCAAATCCAAATAATCATGCAATAGCTATAGAGAAAGACCAAACCAGCTGTGATTTAATTAGAAAAAATTCAATTTCTCTTGGTGTTCCAAGATTAATAATAGAAAAAGGTACAGCTCCTAACGTATTACAAAATATGCCAAACCCAGATGCAGTATTTATTGGTGGTGGAATAACAGATGATAAAATTTTAAGAATCTGTTGGTCAAGATTGAATACTGGTGGAAGAATTGTTGCTAATTCAGTCACAACTAATGGAGAACAAAAACTTTATAAGTTTTCTGAAGAAATAGGCGGTAGGATGATAAGGATACAAGTATCTAGATCTGGACCGATAGGAAAATATATTGGTTGGAAATCTCTAAATCCAATAACTCAATTAGAGGCATTCAAGCAATGAAAAACGGTACGCTTTATGGCGTAGGTGTAGGCCCTGGGGACCCAGAGCTAATGACCATTAAAGCCATTAAAATTCTATCAAGCGTGAATATTATTGCTTATCCAGCTCCGGAGGAAGGGGCCTCTTTTGCCAGAGAAATTGTTTCGTCAAATCTCAAAAAAGATTATACAGAAATTCCTATTAGAATGCCCTTGAATGCAAACAATTTTCCAATAGATGAAATTTACGAGCAAGCAACATATCAGATCACTACTTATCTTGAACAAGGAATAGATGTAGCTATTCTATGCGAAGGTGATTCGTTTTTCTACGGGTCATTTCTATATTTATACCAACGTTTAGCTGAAAAATTTGAAGTTGTAGTGATTCCCGGTGTGTCATCTCCTATGGCATGTGCAGCAGCACTGGGCCAACCGCTGGCTGCACGTAATGATGCTCTTATTATACTACCAGCTACTTTACCAGAAGAATCCCTTATAGAACGTATGAATTTAGCGGATAGCGTCGTAATAATAAAGGTAGGCAGGCATATTTCAAAAGCTATTGCAGCACTTGAAAAATCAGGCCTAGCTAAGAATGCCCATTATGTTGAACGTGCAACTACTTCTAATCAAAGAATTTTTGACATTTTCAAAGCACCATCACCAGCTGCATATTTTTCAATAATAATTGCTCATAGAAGAGGTTCAGCTTGGCGATAAATATCTCAAAACGTAATCATGCTATAATTGCTTTTACCAAGCCAGCTGTATCAATTGCTCATGAAATAAAAACAATATTAAATAACTGTGAGATTTATTGTCCAGAGGATATAGCCAGTCAAGAAGAAATCTCTTTTGACAAAGCTGGTCCTGTTATTAGAAATTTATTTACACAAAAAATACCAATAATAGGTATATGTACGACTGGGATTTTGATTAGGACATTGGCACCTATTATTTCAAACAAAGATGAGGATCCTCCAGTCTTAGCAGTTTCAATTGATAAATCCTTTGTAATACCATTACTTGGAGGACACCGTGGCGCAAACAAAATTGGCCATCTTATTGCAACTGCCCTAAGTGCAAATATGGTTTCAACAACATCTAGTGAGGCAATTATTGGTTTTGCTCTAGATGACCCTCCTGAAGGTTGGTCAGTATCATCTGAAAGCAATATTAAAGGGGTCTCTAGGGCCCTTATTAATGGTTCTCCTGTAAAATTAAATGTTGAAGCTGGTGATGGTAGTTGGGCTGAAAGAAGAAATTTGTGGAACGAATCCGGTGAAATTGAGGTTACATTAAGTGATAAGTCTGACGCTTTAGGAGACGTGGTAATTCATCCCAAAACCTTGGTTGTTGGAGTTGGATGTGAACGTGGTGCCGCTGCCAATGACCTTATATCACTTACAGAAAAAATGCTAAAAAAACATAAATTGGCTTTAGAATCTATAGCCTGTATTGCTTCAGTTGACATTAAAGCCGATGAAGAAGCTATTCGTGCCATATCATCTCATTTCGGTGTTCCTCTTAGATTATTTGATGTATCAAGACTTAATCAAGAAACACTCAGATTATCTAATCCCTCAGAAATTGTTTTTCGTGAAATAGGGTGTTATGGAGTATCAGAGGGAGCAGCGTTGGCTGCAGCTGGGACAAATGCTACTCTCGTTGTGCAAAAGATAAAAGGAATTGGTGTAACTTGTGCAGTTGCCAGATCTTCTGATGTCATTGATATAGAAAAAGTAGGCCGTGGGATCGGTAAATTAACCATTGCCGGTATTGGCCCCGGCCACAATGACTGGATTACACCTAGAGTACAAAAAGCACTTATTGAGGCAAAACATCACGTCGGTTATTCCCTTTACATAGATTTAGTTTCTAGATTTAAAAAACATGCACAAATCCACTCCTTTCCAATTGGAGAAGAAACAGATCGTGCAAAAAAGGCACTTGATTTAGCTTCCAGAGGAGAAGACACTGCTCTAATCTGCTCGGGAGATGCTGGTGTATATGGGATGGCTAGCTTGATCTTTGAGCTTTTGCATCATAATCCCAATAACGATTGGCGCTTTACGGAGATCTTAGTAGAGCCTGGTATAACAGCTATGCAAGCTGCTGCTGCAAGATCAGGAGCACCACTTGGACATGATTTTTGTGCTATATCGCTTTCGGACCTTTTAACCCCATGGCTGGTTATTCAAAATCGATTAAAAGCAGCTTTGGAAACAGATTTTGTTGTAGCTCTATATAACCCAGCAGCTAAAAACAGGCGCCTACCAATAAAAAAAGCTATTAAAATCATAAAAAAATACAGAAATGATTCTTGTCCTGTAATTCTTGGGCGTTGCATAGGACGTGAAAACGAGAAATTAATTATGAGTGACTTAGGCTCACTAGAACTTGAAAAAATTGATATGCTGACTGTCATTATAGTTGGAAATTCAGAAACTCAGTTCCAGCATAGATCTGGTCGCCCTTTTATCTATACCCCTCGCGGATACAAACCATAAGGAATTATAATGACAGTCCACTTTATTGGAGCAGGACCAGGTGCACCAGATCTAATAACTATACGAGGTCTAAGATTGTTAGCAAACGCACCCGTGGTGTTATATGCTGGTTCACTAGTTTCAGAAGACTTAATTAAAGAAGCTAAAACAGCACACACGATCTTAAACACCGCGAGCATGACCTTAGATCAGATTATTGATGCAATTATGACAGCTCACCTTGCTGGAGAAAATGTTGCACGTGTTCATTCTGGGGACCCATCACTTTATGGAGCCATAGCTGAACAAATACAAAAACTAGATATGTTAAATATAGACTATGATATTACCCCCGGAGTCCCAGCTTTTTCAGCTACTGCAGCTGCTTTAAAAAAGGAATTAACCTTGCCCACGATTGCTCAAACAGTTGTTCTAACAAGAACAGCTGTTCGTGCCTCAAAAATGCCATCCAGAGAAAATCTAAGTCAATTTGCTCAAACAGGAGCTACAATAGCAATTCATTTATCTATTAATAACCTTGCTAGGGTAGTAAGAGAGTTAGTTCCATATTATGGGCATGATTGTCCCATTGTTATAGCCTATAGGGTATCTTGGCCCGATGAAATAATTATACAAGGAACTTTATCTAACATACGGGAAAAAATTAAAGCATTGGATATTACTAGAACTGCTCTAATCCTTGTAGGAAAGGTACTGTCAGACCAGATAACAAAAGAGAGTAGCCTGTATAACTCCAATCATACTCATATTTTCAGACCTAATTGATCATTTATCCATTTATAAACCTCTTCGGGACTATTGACTACAGGCATATCAATAGAATAAGGGGCTTGTATTATAATAACTGGAATATCAAGCTGCCTAGCAGCGACAATTTTGGCATAAGCCCCAGTCCCACCACTATTTCTTGTGATAAGGAGATCTACCTCATATTTTTGAAAAAGATTTATTTCCTCTGAAACTTTGAAAGGCCCACGCCCAAATACAATTTCATAATCACTCAAAAGTAAGGGAGATTTAGGTGGATCTACTACACGTATTAAAAACCAAACTCCTTGAACACCAGAAAAATGAGAAACAGCACGAGGCCCTAAACTAAGAAAAACTCTCTTACCCATATTACGTAAAATATTTACAGCTTCTCTCAACTCACTTACCTCATACCATATATCCCCTGGTTTTTGATTCCAAGGCGAACGCCTTAGGCATATATGTGGGACTTTTGCCTTATTACATGCATATATTGCATTTTTTGAAATGTTTAATGCAAATGGATGTGTTGCATCTATTACTGCAGATATTTTTTCTTTATAAAAAAATTCTATTAGACCTTCAGGTCCGCCAAAACCCCCTTTTCTAATTTTACCTGATAATGGCTTTGGATTATTTGTACTGCCTGCTAAGGATGTTATAACGGAATTATCGTCAAAATTACTAACAAGTGTCCTAGCTATTTCTGAGGCCTCTAAAGTTCCACCCAAAATTAAAAATTTTGCATTATCCATTTGCATGACCGACAAGTCGTCCACTTCTGTCAAAAATTGCAATATCAAGAAATGTTATAATGCTAGTTCCTCTCTGTTCTATTTCTTTCCTAACTACAGCACATGCATTCTTAGCAACAAGATCAGGTAATGGTAATTTAGCGTTAAGAGCAATGCTCATAGCTTCTCCTCCACTATTTGCTGAATTAATACTGTTAATTAATTTAGCATTAGCACCTAGATTTTCAGCATGTTTCCCTAAAATGGATAAATCGACTTGGCTCTTTGCAGAATGCAAATCTAGATGCCCAGCCGCAAGCTTAGCAATTTTTGTAAATCCCCCAGCTATTGTTAATCTTCTCACTGTGTTTACAGACAAATATTTTAATAAACCACCAGCGAAATCTCCCATATCTATTATGGCTACATCAGGTAAACCATGTAATGTTTTTACACCTAATTCAGAAGTTCGTCCCGTTGCTGCAGCTATATGAGGCATTTTGGCTGCACGAGCGACATCTACGCCTCTATGAATTGATGCAATCCAAGCACCGCATGAAAATGGAATTACAACCCCAGTAGTTCCTAGAATGGATAGCCCACCATTAACCCCAAGTCTCTCGTTCAATGTTTTTTTTGCCAATTCTTTACCACCAGGTATGGATATAATTATTTCAAAATCTGCCAATTTTTTATATTTTTCTGCTACACTACAAACAGCTTCTGAAATATATTTTCTAGGCCCTGCAGTTATCGCAGGTTCGCCAATAGAAATGGGTAACCCCGGTTTAGTTACTATTCCCACCCCTTCACCTGCTTGAAAAGTAATTCCAGACCTTTCCTTATTTCTTCTAACTTCAGTTAGTATCAACGCACCATGTGTTACATCTGGATCATCACCAGCATCTTTTCTAATCCCAACTCTTGCCCAATTAGAACCCATTACGAATTCTGAAATTTCAAAAGGCTGTTTTATACCTCTTGGCAAGTCTACTACCACAGGGTCTACAAAAACCTTTCCTAAAATAGCTTCTACTGCAGCTTTAGCACCAGCTGCAGCACATGCACCAGTTGTCCACCCTCGTCTCAATTTTTTTTCATTATTTTCAAGGATGAAAGGTTTAGAAGTATTTATTTTTTCGTTATTATTTTTTTCCATAATCAATGTTTATATCGCCAACAAACTCATTTCAGGTCTACAATTAGGCTACTATGAAAAATATTGCTCTTAATACAAATACTCAAGATCACCCAAATTTCGAGACAGGGACAGTTTGGCTAGTTGGTGCTGGCCCTGGTGACCCTGGTTTGTTAACCATTCGTGCACTCTATTCACTTCAAGTTGCAGATACAGTTATTTACGATGCTTTAGTCAGTAAATCTATACTAGAGAATGTAAAGCCGGGCGCAACCCTTGAATATGCAGGTAAACGTGGAGGTAAAAAATCATCAAAACAACCAGATATTACTAAACGTTTAATTGAAGAAGCTCAGAAAGGGAAAAGAGTTGTAAGATTAAAAGGTGGAGACCCTTTTATGTTTGGGCGTGGAGGTGAAGAAGCTCTGGCACTTGCTGCTGCAAAAATTCCTTTTGTATTAATTCCAGGAGTTACAGCTAGTGTTGGAGGACTAGCCTCATCTGGGATCCCTTTGACTCATCGGACGACAGGATCTGCAGTTACATTCCTGACAGGTCACAGTGCTGGTGGCAAATTACCCAATGATTTAAATTGGAATGCAATTGCATCTGGAGCTCCTACACTAATATTCTATATGGCTATTGCTCATTTAGAATCAATTGCCAACAAACTCTTAAATCAAGGTATAAAAGGTGATACACCAACCGCACTCATTGCAAATGCGACTCTGAAAAATCAACATATAATTGTAACTTCTCTTGAAGAATTAGTCAAAGACGCAGAAAAAGAAAAAATTGTAGCACCAGCAATTTTAGTAATTGGTAATATTGTCGAACTTCGTAGAGCACTTGATCCTAATTCATCTATTGAAGAAAGATATAAAGCGGCACGAAAAATCATTTCTCACTGGCATCAAACACCATGTTAATACTATATAGGTGCATCAATACGATTTTGTTTTTCAAGGTGTAATAATATGCTTTTGAATCAACCAAAAAAAAATCCTTTTCTTTGGGCTATAATAATAGGAATATTTGTTGTTTTTGCATGGTTTGAGGGATCGATTTTTGGAAATATTGAAAAAATTAAAGATAGAGAAGGTATTTCACAATCAATCACAGAGGTTAAAATAGGTGGGCCATTTAATTTAATTGATCACAGAGGAAATTCTGTGACAGAAAAGTCATTTCAGGATCGGCATAAGCTCGTATTTTTTGGATACACTTGGTGCCCAGATATCTGCCCAACAGAGTTACAGATTATTACCGAAGTTCTGGATACATTAGGAAATAATAGCAAGAAAATTGTTGCATTATTTATAACAATTGATCCAAGGAGGGACACACAGGTAAAACTTGCAAATTATCTTTCACATTTTCATCCTGAGATTATTGGCCTAACAGGAAATGAAAAACAAATTGCGACAGCAGCCAAAGCATATCGGGTCTATTACAATAGACCCGATCAAAATACAAAAACAGTGAGTTCACAATCTTCAGGTGATTATATTATGGATCATTCAGTTTATATTTATTTAATTAGCCCAGAAGATAAATATATAACACACTTCATACAAAGTGATGACTCAGATAAAATTGCTCAGGAGATTCTTAATCATCTCTAGTAAAACAAAAGGTTTAGTTATTGGAGCCCCAGCATCAGGTTGTGGCAAAACTACTATTAGTGTTGGACTAACTCGAGCTTTGAGAAGAAATGGTGCTGGAATCGGAGTAATAAAAGTAGGGCCAGATTTTATTGACCCTGCTTTCCTTAGTGTTGCTTCAGGAACAAAATGTCAAAATATTGATAACTGGGCCATGCGTAATTCACTAATAAGTTACATTTTTAAGAAAACAACCTCTAACAAAGATTTTGTACTTATAGAAGGGGTAATGGGGCTTTTTGATGGAGCTCCAAACGGTAAAGGGTCTACAGCTGATATTGCATCAATACTAGGTTTACCTGTTTTATTAGTAATTGATTGCAAAGGAATGGGTGCTTCAATAGCAGCTGTAGTAAAGGGATTTTCATCGTTTAGGAATGATATAAGTATTAGTGGAGTTATTCTTAATCGTGTGAATAGTTTAAAACATGAAAAAATACTTAGAAAATCTCTTAAAACTCTTGATATCCAAATATTAGGAGCAATACCCCAGGATAATCAAATTAATTTACCATCAAGATATCTCGGTCTAATTCAAGCCCATGAACATAAAGATTTAGAAGAAAGGGTTGAGAGGATTGCTGATCTTGTAGAAACGTATTCTGATCTCGAATCAATAAAAAAGATTGCATCCAATATTTCAATCGATAAATACTCCAATTTTCATCCTCCACCAATACCACCCATAGGACAAAGAATATCTATTGCTTATGATGAAGCATATAGTTTTATTTATCATTCAATAATTGAGAAATGGCATCAAGCTGGTGCTGAAATAAGTTTTTTTTCTCCTCTTAATGGAGAGAGCATAAATGCCAATGCAGATGCAATTTATTTACCAGGGGGATACCCCGAACTTTATGTGGGTAAAATTATCGCAAATAAAAGATTTCTTAGAGATCTTAAAGTCGCTTCAACAAAATCAAATATAACGATATATGGTGAATGCGGTGGATACTTAACACTTGGGAAATTTATTGTTGATAAAGATGGAAATTCACATGAAATGGCTGGCATTTTTCCTATTGAGGCCAGTTTTTATGAAAAAAAACTTCATCTTGGGTATAGAGAGGCTGTAATTTGTAAAAACAACCCTCTAGGTAAAAAAGGGACAGTTTACAGGGGGCATGAATTTCATTATGCAAATTTAAAGGTACCGAAAGGCTTGAAGCCTTTATTCACCATATCAGACTCCCTATCCAAAACTTTGGGTGATTCGGGAAGTATGATTGGAAATGTTATGGGTTCATTTATTCACCTTATGGATATTAAAAGCCATAAATAACTATCTCTGAAATGATCAATTTTTTACTATACGTCAAGATTAGCCACTTGTGATGCATTTTGCTGAATAAACTCTCTTCGTGGTTCAACGAGCTCGCCCATTAAATCACCAAATAACTTATGTGCAGCATCGGCGTCTTTTTCCTCAACCCGCATAAGTGTTCTAACATCAGGGTCGAGAGTAGTCTCCCATAATTGGTCAGGATTCATTTCTCCAAGTCCTTTGTAACGCTGAACAGTTAAACCTTTTCGTCCAGCTGCATATACGGCGTCTAATAATTCAGATGGAGATCTTATTTCTACCTCAGATTCTTTTCTAAAAAGTTTTAGGAAACGTCCATAAACTTCTTGTAGATGAGGTCTCATTTTATCCAAACGCTTGGCTTCTGGAGTGTTAATTAGAACTTGGTCTATTGTATGAACTTCCGTGACACCTCGCATTGTTCTAGAAAATTGAAATGCTGGTCCCTCTGAAAGGGTAACTGCCTCGCCTATCCACGATCGTTCAAGGGGAGGTGATATTTCATTAAGCCTCTTAGATATATATTCGGCAGCAGGTTGCCCCTGCTTCCCTAAAATTTTCTCATTTAATGCACCTGCTATTGCCACTTGCTCTACAATTGTCTGGTCTACTCTCCTAGTAAGTGCTTTAATAAGATTCGCTATGACTCGTGCCTTTTCAATAGTCTTTAGTAAATCACTTGAAGATTGTTGTTCACCTGACGCTAACTCAATTACACTATCTTTTAAGCCCTCAGAAATAAGATGATCCTCAAGTGCTGGGTCATCTTTAAGATATAATTCCTCATTTCCTCTTTTAATTCTATATAGTGGAGGTTGAGCTATATATAGATGTCCACTACGAACTAAACTTTTCATATTACGATAAAAGAATGTGAGTAAAAGAGTACGAATATGGGATCCATCTACATCTGCGTCAGTCATAATTACCACTTTATGATATCTTAATTTTTCAATGTCAAAATCTTCTTCAATACCAGTACCTAAAGCAGTAATGATTGTACCTATTTCAACTGAGCTAAGCATTTTATCTAGTCTTGCTCTTTCCACATTTAAGATCTTTCCCCTTAGTGGAAGAACTGCCTGATTACGACGATTCCTTGCCTGTTTAGCTGATCCACCTGCGGAATCGCCCTCAACTAGAAATATTTCACAATCCTTGGGGTTTCTTTCCTGACAGTCTGCCAATTTTCCTGGCAAACTTGATACTTCTAGTGCACCCTTTCTTCTTGTCAGCTCTCTCGCTTTTCTTGCCGCCTCACGTGCTGCAGCTGCTTCAACAACTTTGCTAAGGACTTGCTTAGCCTCTGCAGGATGCTCTTCTAACCACTGAGATAGCATTTCACCAACAATACTATCAACTACAGGACGAACTTCGGAACTTACTAGCTTCTCCTTAGTCTGTGAAGAAAATTTAGGATCAGGCACTTTAACAGAAAGAACGCATGTAAGCCCCTCTCGAGCATCATCTCCTGTTATGCTAACTTTTTCACGCTTATCAATTTTTGCTTGGGAAGCATAATTGTTTATTGTTCGGGTTAATGCAGACCTAAAACCAGCCAAATGAGTACCACCATCACCCTGCCTTATATTATTTGTAAAGGAAAGCATAGTTTCTCTATAACTATCATTCCACTGTAGTGCGATATCAACAACAATGTCATCTTTTACCCATGAAAAACTAAGGGTGTTTGGTACTAACGGCTGTTTTGCACTGTCTAAAAAATTGACAAAAGCAGTTATACCACCTTCAAAGTATAGATCAGAAACTCGTTTCTCAGCTGCACGCTCATCTGTAACTATAATCTTTAATCCAGCATTTAGAAACGCTAACTCCCGCAGCCTATATTCTATTGTCTCAAAATTGAATTCAACTGCACTAAAGATATTAGAGGATGGATGAAAAGTTACTGTTGTACCAGTCCTTCCATTAGAATCACCCACCACCTGTAACGGTGCTTCAGCTTCTCCTAACTTGAATCTCATAAAGTGTTCTTTTTGATCTCTGTAAATTGTCAAATCCAGAGTTTCAGACAAAGCATTAACAACAGACACACCAACCCCGTGAAGCCCACCAGAAACTTTGTAAATATTCTGATCAAATTTACCGCCAGCATGTAGCCTCGTCATTATAACCTCTGCTGCAGATACACCTTCTTCAGCATGAATATCGGTCGGCACACCACGACCATTATCTGTTATACTGACTGATCCATTGGCGTTTAGCGTTACTTCTATTTTAGTGCAAAATCCTGCAAGTGCCTCATATACAGCATTATCAACAACCTCGTAAACCATATGATGCAACCCAGAGCCATCATCTGTGTCACCAATATACATCCCTGGACGTTTGCGTACTGCATCTAGGCCTCGTAAAACCTTGATTGATTCAGCACCATAATCGCCACCATTCGTAGTAATATCCTTGGCAGTAATGCTTTCAGCTTCTGAGTCGTCCACTAAGCTACTCCTCCTTTATTGTTGACTTATCTACTCTTAAGTATCTTGCATTATTAGAGAGTCCAGAAAAAAATTCTAAATCAGTTCCTGTCATCCAAGCCTGTGTTCCCATTTTCAATAAACACTCAAATAGAGATTCCCTTCGGTTAGAATCTAAATGGGCTACCACCTCATCTAAAAGCATTATCGGAGGGGCACCACGTAATTGAGCTAAAAGACGACTATGTGCTAATAAAATCGCAATCAGAATAGCTTTCTGCTCACCTGTTGATGCTTGAGACGCCGGTACACCTTCTCGATTAAATGTTGCCGTAAGGTCACTAAGGTGAGGACCAACTGACCCACCTGTTTCCCTATCACGAGACCGATCTTCAGCTAACTGCTTTTTATACATCTCTTCAGCATTTAGAGCCGGCATATCTCTCAACCAGTCTTCAACTAATCCATTAATACCTACTCCTGGACAAGGAAATTTGCTATCAATTGATATAACTTCATCATGTAACCTAGAAACAATATCAAGACGACCAGCAGCAATTGCAACAGCACGCTCAGCCATTCCTTGTTCAACAGCGTCAAGCCAATTTTTGTCTAAAATATTACTGCGAAGAATACGCATTCTGTCACGGCGTCCACGTTCAAATTCTTTAATTCTAGTTATGTGATTTATATCAAAAGCAGAAACTAGCTGGTCAATAAAATGTCTACGTCCTGATGGAGAATCACTAAATAATCGGTCTTGTGCAGGGGTCATCCAAACTATAGAAATATGCTCATTTAATGTATTATGGCTATTTACAGATGATCCATTTACCCGGAAATCGCGTTTGTTTCGACTTTCGATTAAATTTTCGTTGTTAGACCAGCCAACCCCTAAAGATACCAAACCATATAATCCTTGAATATTTGCAGCAACTGCCCATTTTTTTTCTAACTTTGGCGTGTGCTTTGCCATTTCAAAAAGACGTGCACGACGAAGTCCTCTGCCGTATGATAAGCAAGAAATTGCCTCTAAAATATTTGTCTTTCCTACTCCATTTTTGCCTACTAGAACAACTGGACGACTATCAGTTTCAAGGCGAAGTCTTGAAAAATTTCTAAAGTCTGTTAAATCTAGACGTGTTAATGAAAAGCTTCTTGCACAATTTGATTGCGACTCATTTACTGCCGCATCTATAGGGGCTAAGACCACCTAGACTCGCATTGGCATAATCACAAAGACGGCACTTTCGTCTTCAGGATCACGCACCAGTGTAGGAGATGCAGAATCAGCTAAAACAAACTCTATTGACCCACCTTCAATTTGATCAGCTATATCAAGGACATAGCGAGCGTTGAAGCCAATATCAAAATCATCGCCTGAAAATTTAGCATCTACAACCTCTTCCGCTGACCCAGCATCTGGCCCTACAGCAGAAATTATAATTTTACTATTTCTCAAGCCTAGTTTTATAGCACGGGATTTTTCTGTTGATACTGTTGATACAAGATCAACTGCCTTAGACAACGCTTTTCTATCAACTGATAGAACTTCATTATTACCAGCAGGGATAACACGAGCGTAGTCTGGGAATGACCCGTCTATCAGCTTTGAAGTTAAGGTAACAGAACCTATTGAAAAACGAACTTTTGTTTCAGAAAGGGATATTTGCACTTCTGAATCAGTTTCTTCTAGCAATTTTAGAACCTCCCCAACTACTTTACGTGGTACAATTATGCCAGGTATATCTTCCGAGTTCTTAGGAGGATTGGCATCGATACATGCCAGTCTATGCCCATCTGTTGCTACAGCACGCAATGCTACTTTATCCGCCTTACTTGAGTGTAAATAAATTCCATTTAAATAATGGCGAGTTTCTTCTTGAGATATAGCAAAACGTGTTTTTAAGAATAACCGCTTAATATCTTTTGCAGTTGCACTAAAATTATATGGCAAGTCTCCATCTGCCATGACCGGGAAATCTTCTATAGGTAAACAGGATAAGCTCATAGAAAAACGCCCTGATTCAAGGGTTAGCTTTTCACTACTACCTTTGGTAGAAATACGAACTTCTGCCCCATCTGGTAACTTTCTAGCAATATCATAAAGCATGTGAGCAGGTGCTGTTACCCCCCCCTGTTGCTCCACTTTTGCTAACACAGTGTCAACTACTGCCAAATCCATATCTGTAGCGGTTAGCTTAATTTTACCCCCGCTATCCGCGTCCAAACGAACATTTGATAGTATAGGTATCGTATTTCGCCGTTCTACAACACTTTGCACATGCCCCAAAGAGCTTAAAAGTGCAGATCGTTCAATGGTTACTTTCATTTTTGTTTAACCAAATTTAGTGTCAGCCAAAGTCTTTGAAAAAATAAAGTGTCATTATTTAAAGCCGTTGGAATTCCTAAGATATTTTCCGATTCGATATTTATAACTATATCAAATTGATGAAAATAAGGTATTTTTTAATTTTATTAATTAATTTCTTCTCAGAAATGAATTATTTATGCTTCTAGGTTACGTTTAAGTAAGTCTAGATCTTCTGCTATACCAATATCAGATTCCTTTAATTGTTCAATTTTTCTTACTGCATGCATCACGGTAGTATGATCCCTACCACCAAATTTACGACCAATTTCAGGAAGTGATCTTTGAGTTAACTGTTTTGACAAAAACATTGCAACTTGACGTGGCCTAGCAACAGCACGGGCTCTTCGCTCGGATGACATCTCAGAAAGTTTTATATTGTAATGCTCAGCAACACGTTTTTGGATTTCCTCAATAGTAACCCTCCGATCATTTGCTCTCAGAACATCCCTCAGGACTTCTTGGGTCATTTCTAAGGAGATAGCACGACCAACAAGGGTTGCATGAGCAGCTACACGGTTTAGTGCCATTTCTAACTCTCTGACGTTAGAAGTAATTTTATAGGCCAGAAATTCAAGAACTTCTCTAGAAATGCCTGTAGCACCCATTGCCTCAGCTTTTGTCTGTAATATTCCAAGCCTAAGCTCATAAGTTGTTGCATGAATATCTGCGACAAGGCCCCATCCAAGTCTAGATCTCAAACGCTCTTCCATAGCATCAAGATCTGATGGGGATCGATCACCAGAAATTACGACCTGCCTATCATGATCAACTAAAGCGTTAAATGTATGAAAGAACTCTTCCTGTGTACTTTCTTTTCCACAAATAAATTGAACATCATCTATTAGTAGGACATCTGCAGAGCGAAATTGTTCTTTGAAGGCCATTGTATCTTTAAATCGTAATGCCCGAATAAACTGATACATGAATTTTTCAGCAGATAGATAAATTACACGCCTTGTCGGATCTCTTTCTTTTATATGCCAAGCTATTGCATGCATGAGATGGGTTTTTCCTAACCCCACTCCACCATATAGATACAGTGGATTGAATGGCACCTTATCAGATTCAGCTACTCGACGTGCTGCAGCATGTGCAAATTCATTTGGTTTACCTATCACAAAATTGTTAAATTTAAACTTCGGGCTAAGTGGGGAACCAAGTGCACTATCCTCTGTATCCATAACATGCAAGGACAAACGTTCATTTGGTTTTTCAGACTTATTTATTTTTGATACTCTATTTTCTTTATGGTCATCAATTTTTTGACGACGAACTTGAATTTCAAGCTTATTTACTGAAGAATCCTCGTCTTTCCAGAATGATACTATTAGCTCGCCATATCTAGAATCAACCCAATCTCTTAGAAAACGCGTGGGTGCAACAAGTAATAATTCTCCGTCTTGTATTGACCCAAATTGAACTGGCCTCAACCAACTTTGGAATGCTGCTGAACCAAGTTCCTGTTCTAGCCTGTGTCGCACCCTTGCCCACCTGTGCTCCATTGGCAACGACTCTGATCTGTTTTTATCTTCAGTCATGACTGTACCCACGGAAGATCTGATTTCTTCCATCCTGCTGTCAACCCACGATGTCCACTTGCATTCTGACCCCCTTCAAAACCGTCAATTACATTGAAAGCTTTTGTAAAGCCAGACTTTGCACATAATTCAGCTGCGGCTTGAGATCTTGCACCACTTCGACATATAAACATAATTGATGTATCTAAATTAGATACAGATTCTACAACATTAGCTACAAATGAATCATTAACTTGCATTTCAGGAAAAATCTGCCAAGAAATTCTGATTAGATCTTTACCTAAACTCCTTAAATCAGGTAACCCCACAAACATCCACTCGGGGTGAGTACGAACATCAACTAAAACTGCAGCACTATCATACGTTAATAACTCCCATGCCTCCAATGGTGTAACTTCACCAGCATAAATACTGCCATGATTTAACCGCTTAGTAGCATTTTCACGTATAATATCAAGATTCATCTTGTATCTGCATCTTTCTAAGGTTTTTGTTCTTAATCTAACCTGAAGTTTATAAATTCACCCAGCTAAATTTTCTAATTTGGATAAATTAAATTGGTATATAATAAATTTTTCCCTTATTAGTTTTATAATTTTATATTGTGACTTAACAGAGTATTAGAAAACAATTACAAAAAATATTCACCTGAAGCTGCTTAGTGTAATCGTCCAATATCAGACAAGCAACCAGTCCGAAATAGGAACTCACAGATTCTTTGCTTTTTTTTTATATAAAGATGAAGAATTATTCAAATAATCGCCAGAAGTTATAGGAGTTGATGCCAAAAGCTCTCATTTTGTGCAACCTACTTGATCTGGAAGCTGCAAAAAAAGTAAATTCTAGTTTAATTGGATTAAATAATTTATTAAGAATTAGTAAAAAATGTAACTATTTTTAGTCTTAACCTAATGTTTTGATTTTTTTGCTAATTCTTGAAAGCTTTCTTGCCACAGTATTTTTGTGAAAAACACCCTTGCTTGCTCCTTTATGAAGCTCAGGTTGCATTTCTCTGAAAGCTTTAAGAGCCGCATCTTGATCTCCTGCGGATAAAGCCTCTTCAACCTTTCTTGTATAGGTTCTTATCCTGCTAACTCGCGTACGGTTAACTTCGGTACGACTTGCATCTTGGCGAATGCGTTTTTTTGCCTGACGGGTATGCGCCATTATTATTTATTCCTACCTAAAAAAATAAAGGATGGGGGGTTATATAACCGCTAACGGCAGCCGTCAACCAATCATAATAAGATTAATATATTATATTCTCTACCTGTTACGAAATTTTGGTTCACGCTTTTCTGCAAATGCACGCATGCCCTCCGTTTGATCTTCAGTTGCAAACAAAGAATAGAATGAAGTTTTTTCGAATAATATACCCTCGGCAAGTGTCGTTTCAAAAGACCTATTAACTGAAGATTTTGCAGCAATTACAGCTGCTCTTGGCATTTTAGAGATTTTGTTAGCTACATCCATAGCTTCATCAATTAATGCAGATTTTTTAACCACCCTAGTTACCAACCCAGCAGTTTCTGCATCATGCGCGTTCATCATTCTTCCTGTAAGAATCATTTCCATAGACTTATATTTACCAATTGCTCTGGTTAATCTCTGAGTTCCACCTGCCCCTGGAATAACACCAATGTTAATTTCTGGTTGACCAAATTTTGCATCTTCTGTTGCAATAATTATGTCGCATTGCATGGCTAACTCACACCCTCCACCTAATGCATAACCCGATACTGCTGCAATAGTTGGCTTCTTACACTTTGTAATCGCACCCCAATTGCCTAAAAAATCTCCAGTAGAGGCTTCAAAATAATCCTTTTCTAGCATCTCCTTAATATCTGCACCTGCGGCAAATGCTTTTTCACCGCCTAAAATGACAATTACTCCAATTTCTTGGTCAGACTCAAAATTTGTAAGTGCCTCACCTAATTCCCCTATTAGAGCTGAACTAAGAGCATTTAGTACATCGGGTCTATTTAATGTAATGACACCAACCATATCCTTTTTTTCCGCTTTAATATTTTTATAATTCATCTCCAATGCTCCTAATTTATTAATTTATATGCCTAATTTTAAACTCAACTTTTCCAATTCTAATCCCTAGAAAAAGAAAATGTCCTGAAAAATAAATCAAGGCTTAATTTATTTGACAAGCAATCTAGCGCTGTTGAAAAGGACAATAAAATGTTGAACGCCCACTTTGGATGATTTTCTTGATTATTTTACCACATTCAAAACATTCATAACCCTCCCTACCATATACTGAGAAATTATGTTGAAAATACCCAAGTTGCCCAGAAGGATTAACATAATCTCTGAGAGATGAACCTCCAGATTCAATCGCTTTTTCCAAAACTAATTTTAATGCTATAGTCAACCGCTTAGCTCGTTCACCCTGAACATTTTCTGCCCGTCTTTTTGGACTTATACGAGCATGAAATAGAGCCTCACAAGCGTAAATATTACCTATCCCAGCAACTATCTTCTGATCCATCAGTGCAGATTTAATATTAGTTTTTCTATTTTTAAGTCTTGAAGCTAATAAACTCGAATCAAAAGCCTTAGATAGTGGTTCAGGACCCATAAATCTTAGCAAGCGATGAGAATCTAAGGATTTTCTTGGAAAAACATCAATTAGTCCGAACCGCCTTGCATCATTATAAACTAGCGTAACATTATCTTCAAAATTCACAACAAGATGATCATGCTTATAAAGGGCTATTGGAGCACCTGTTTTTACTGTTATTCGTCCGCTCATACCAAGATGAAAGAGTAAAACATAATCACTATCCAGATACAATAAAAGATATTTTCCTCTTCTAGAAAAACTAGTAATCTTACAATCTAAAATAATATTAGACAGATTTCTTGGTATTGGTAATCTTAGGTCGTATCTAAGGACATTTACCCCAACAATACGCCTACTACCAACCCGATTCTCTATACCTATCCTAACTGTTTCTACTTCTGGTAACTCTGGCATGATTGATAAGGTAGCGCCTACGTTGGTGCTAGGCTATTCTAGAAATATGAATAAAAAAATAAATAATAATAAAGAAACTATAGAAGTCGACTTTGGATATCAAAATGTATCTGCTGAAGCTAAACCAGCCTTAGTAAAAGATATATTTGATAAAGTATCCAACAAATACGATTTAATGAATGACATAATGAGCATAGGTGTTCACCGTATCTGGAAAAATCGAATGATAGACCAACTTAGACCTTACCAAGGGATGCGGTTGCTTGATCTAGCAGGTGGAACAGGGGATATTGCTTTATTATTCTTCGAGCGCATAGGTGGTAGCCAAAACGGTCAAGCAATAATTTGTGATCTGAGTGAACAAATGATTAAAGCAGGGCAAAATAAATCTATAGATAAAGGCATTTTACATGGTATCAGTCATATTGTGGGAGATGCTGAGCACATACCTCTTTCAAATAATAGTGTGGATGCTTGCACAATAGCTTTTGGAATAAGAAACATAACTGATAAAAATCAAGCACTAGCTGAGGCTGCACGAGTGCTTAAACCCGGTGGTCGCTTTGTATGCCTTGAATTCTCTCCATCACCCTCACCTTTGATTGAAAAACTATATGAGTTTTACTCGTTTGCTCTAATCCCAATAATAGGCGAAGCAATTGCTCGAGATAGAGAATCTTATCAATATTTAGTAGAAAGTATTCGCCGATTTCCTCAACCAGAATCTTTTGCAGAGATGATTAGCAAAGCTGGTTTTGGAGGCGTTAAATGGAAACCAATGAGTGGAGGTATTGCTGCCTTACATTCTGGTTGGCGAACATAAACTGTATATAAATCATGTTTTCTTCCCTATATCATATACAAAGAATATTTCGAATTGCTTGGGTATTAGCACGTTTTGATGCCTTATTTTTGCTCAAAGAAGCACATCTAGTTCCTATTATTGTAATTATTGCAAGTATTGGGAAAAAACCCTTAAGTGAAAAAAGACGTGGACAAAGACTTGCCCAAGCACTTCAGACTCTTGGACCAAGTTTTATAAAATTTGGGCAAGCCATTGCAACACGACCGGACCTAATTGGAAAAGATGTCGCTAATGATCTTTCTACACTACAAGATCGCCTACCCCCTTTTTCATCTGACGAAGCTCGTAAAACTATTGAGGCTGAACTAGGCAAACCAATAGAACAGCTTTTCTCTAGTTTTGAGAACAAACCAATTGCCGCAGCATCTATAGCCCAAGTTCATTGTGCTGTTACTTTGAATGGGGAAAAGGTAGCAGTAAAAGTTCTAAGACCAAATATTGAAGCGGCTTTCGAGAGAGATTTATCATTATTTTTATGGCTTGCAAAGCTTGCTGAACGTACCATTCCAAGCACACGTCGCCTTAAGCCAGTTGAAATTGTGCAAACCCTGGCAAACTCTGTCCGAGGAGAAATGGATCTTAGGCTAGAAGCTGCGGCAGCGTCTGAACTTGCAGAAAATATGAAACTTTCAGATGGCTTCCTCGTACCCAATGTTTATTGGTCTCATACTAATAAAAGAGTATTAACAACGGAGAGGATAAATGGAATACGTATTGATGATATAGAAGCTATTAAACTTTCAGGACAAAATACATCCCAAATAATTGAATACGCTGCTAACGCTTTTTTTCGCCAAGTGTTTTTTGATGGTTTTTTTCATGCGGATCTACATCCGGGTAATTTACTTGTAAGCTCTGATGGAAAAGTTATAGCTCTTGATTTTGGCATTATGGGACGTCTTGATAGAAATACTAGACGTTATCTCGCTCAAATGTTGCTTGGATTCCTCTCAGGTGATTACGAAAAGGTTGCAGAAATCCATTTTGAAGCAGGTTATGTTCCAAGAAATCAGTCAATAACGCACTTTACACAATCTATTCGTGCCATTGGCGAACCAGTAATGAGACAACCACTAAAAGAAATTTCTATAGCACGCCTTTTAGGACAATTATTTGAAGTAACTCAGAATTTTCAAATGGAAACTCAACCACAATTATTACTCCTGCAAAAAAGCCTCTTGATGGCAGAAGGAATATGTAGACAACTAAATCCAGATGAAAATATGTGGGAGTTAGCTCATCCACTGATAGAAGAATGGGTAAATAAAAATATGGGTTTGGCACCACAGGCTATAGACACCTCTTTAGCCTTGATTTCGGCTGCCAAGAAATTTCCACAAATGGTTAACAAAGCTGAATCTGTTTTACAAAACTTGGAGCAAAGATTTTATCCTGAATCCCACACAAGAAGGACATTTTTCTCCTTCTTATCTAAAGTTTCTACCTTGAATTTTCTACTTATAATAGTTGTTTTGCTTCTTTTAACATTAATTTTTCTGGAACTGTTTTTAATATAAATAAACTTTAAATGTATAATTATAAAATGTAAATTCTATCAATAATAATCTCTTTATAAATAGAGACTTGCATCATCAAAATTATAGACATAGTTTATCTACATATAATTAATGGAAAATATGTAAAATATATTAATACTTATGAAAAAAAAAAATTCTTTTAATTGTCTCGGGTGGAATTGCTGCATATAAGAGTGCAGAGCTTATAAGGGAATTGAGCCTTAATGGAGCCCAAGTACGTTGTATTTTGACACGTGCAGGAGCCCAATTTATTACTCCTCTAACACTTTCATCACTATCTGGGGAGAAAGTATATTCTGAGCTGTTTTCTCATACAGATAAAAACTATATGGATCATATCAGGCTAAGCCGTGAAGCAGACTTAATTGTTGTTGCACCTGCTAGTGCAGATATTCTAGCTCGTATGGCTTCAGGAATAGCAGATGACCTAGCTACTACAACTCTTCTAGCTTCAAATAAACCCATACTAGTTGTCCCAGCTATGAACACACTGATGTGGAACAACCCTGCAACTCAAAGAAATATAAATCTTCTTAAAAATGACAGCATACATTTTGTAGATCCTGAAGAGGGTAATCTGGCATGTGGAGAAATCGGGAGTGGAAGAATGGCAAACATCCAAGAGATAGTTTTGAAAATTAACTCTGTTTTATACAAAGAAAAGCCCCTTAATGGATTTAAAGGCCTAATTACCAGTGGGCCAACACAAGAGCCCCTAGATCCCGTTCGTTTTATTTCTAACCATTCCTCAGGTAAGCAAGGGCATGCTTTAGCACTTGCAGCAGCCGCATTAGGTGCAGACGTTACACTGGTTTCGGGTCCAACATCACTTATTAACCCACAAGGCATTGAAACGATCAATATCAAAACAGCCGAAGAAATGTTAAATGCATGTATACACAGCCTACCCGTTGACTTTGCTATTTGTTGTGCAGCTGTATCTGATTGGCGCCCAATAAAGATTCAAGACCAGAAGATTAAAAAGCAATCCTCTAAAATTCTTGATAAATCAAAAACTACTATTGAGATCACTGAGAATCCGGATATTCTTAAATCTCTAGCCCAATTATCACCCGACAAAAGACCTAAGCTATTAGTAGGTTTTGCAGCAGAAACTGAAAATATTCTCGAACACGCAGGACAAAAACTTATTGATAAAGGATGTGATTGGATAATAGCTAATAATGTATCTCTAGATTCAGATACATTCGGTAATGATAATAATCAGGTTACCTTCATAGAACTCAATAGTTCTGGTGAATTAGAGCATGAGGAATGGCCCAAGTCTTCGAAAAACGTAGTGGCACAACTTCTACTTAAAAAGATTTCACAAACACTAGTTATATGAATGAAAAATGGCGAGTAAAATCCAAATACTCACTGAATCTATTCCTGGAAATGAAGATATTCCACTCCCATTCTATGGATCATCTGCTTCAGCTGGGGCTGATTTGCATGCTGCAATTAAAGATGTGCTGATAATCCAGCCTAGAGAAAGACGAATTATACCAACAGGTATTAAATTAATGATCCCAGACGGTTATGAAGGTCAAATTAGACCTCGCTCAGGGATAGCTCTTAAACATGGGGTAACGGTTCTAAATAGCCCAGGAACTATTGACTCAGACTATCGTGGCGAGATTGGAGTATTGTTAATTAATCATGGTAGTAAGCCCTATAAAATATCACGTGGAGAACGTATTGCTCAACTTATAATCGCACCTTATATCCAACTTGATTTCACCTCTACAAAAATACAAACAGATACGGAAAGAGGAGAAATGGGTTTCGGTTCTACTGGAGTAAGTTCTAAAATTATTAAGGATAAATAAAGAAAATGATAAAGGTTTCAAAAAAACTAGTATATGCACTCGAGGCTGTTGTTGATATCGGATATAACGGAGGATCTGTTCCTGTCCCAAGCAAAGATATAACAAAACGTCAAGGTGTTCCTCACAGATACCTTGAACAAGTTATGCAGAGGCTTGTTCACGAGGGCATACTTAAGGGTGTAAGGGGGCCTAAAGGTGGTTATTTGTTAGCAAAAGAAAGACGTAGAATTTCTGTAGGAGAAATAGCACGGATAGTACGTTCACTGGAATCATCTGAGGAGGATGAAAAAGATGAGAATAAATCATTGATTGCTTTAGCGGTTCTTAACCCACTTTGGGAAAGTTTAGAATTAAAGTTTGAGGATAAGTTACACTCCATAACTATAGAGGAGATCTGTCAGTCAGCATATAAAAATGGAATCAAAAAATCTTCTCATAGCAACACAGATTTTAGCATTTAAGTAAATTAAGTTTCATTCAAGAGAGTTTAAATGCACGGAGTTAGTTAAATGGCTGGAAAGAAAAATATAAAAATTAATAATCCAAAAAATTCACCTAAAATATACGACTCAATTATTGATACAATAGGCAATACACCAATAGTTAGATTACATAAATTGCCACGGATGGCCAAGTGTAAGGCTCAAATTTTGTGTAAACTTGAGTTCTTTAACCCTCTAGCTTCTGTTAAAGATCGAATTGGACAGTCAATGATTGAGGCAGCAGAAAAAAATGGAAAGTTAAAACCTGGAAAGTCTATTTTAGTTGAACCCACATCGGGTAATACTGGGATAGCCTTAGCCTTTGTTGCTGCAGCAAAAGGCTACAGATTAATTCTGACTATGCCAGAAAGCATGTCTGAAGAGCGTAAAAAATTATTAATTCTTCTAGGTGCAGAACTTGAATTAACTCCTGCTAAAAAAGGTATGAAGGGAGCAATTGAAAAAGCCGAGAAACTGATAAAGACATTGCCAAACTCAGTAATGTTACAGCAGTTTCAAAACCCAGCGAACCCAGAAGTACATGCTTTGACTACAGCAGAAGAAATATGGGAAGATACTGGAGGAGAAATTGATATGCTTGTTGCTGGGGTCGGGACTGGAGGTACAATCACTGGTTGTTCACAAATTCTTAAGCCTCGTATCAATAGGCTGAAAGTCATAGCCGTTGAACCGGAAGATAGTTCTGTATTATCTGGGGGTTTACCGGGCCCTCACAAAATACAGGGCATTGGACCTGGTTTTTTGCCAGAAATTCTTGATACAGATCTTATTGACGAGAATATTTCAATTGCAAATGAAAACGCTTTCGAAACTGCAAGAAAAGTAGCCAAATATGAGGGAATACCAGTGGGTATTTCCTCAGGTGCAGCAATAGCTGCTGCATTAGAAATAGGCAGTCGAATTAATATGGAAAACAAAAGAATTTTAGTAATAGTCCCCTCTTTTGCCGAACGCTATCTATCTACAGATCTATTCAAAAGTTTTTAGTTTCTATAAACATGCAAAAAAGATTTACTTATGACCTTCGACGAAAATCAAATTGAACGCTACGCACGTCACCTTATTCTAGATGAGATTGGCGGGAAAGGGCAGAATAAACTTCTGAATTCAAAGGTTTTAGTTGTGGGAGCAGGTGGCTTGGGGTCACCTATATTATTATAT
Source organism: Rhodospirillaceae bacterium (assembly GCA_002728135.1). Taxonomy (GTDB): domain Bacteria; phylum Pseudomonadota; class Alphaproteobacteria; order UBA828; family UBA828. Next base: position 36,427 of record PBVE01000023.1, on the reverse strand, counting down.
TTAGCTGCCGCTGGAGTTGGAACTTTAGGAATAATAGATGACGATCGAGTAGCACTCTCAAACCTTCAAAGGCAAATTATCCACGATGAGAACTCCATTAGTGATTACAAAACTAAAAGTGCCGTAGGCAGAATAGAAAAATTAAACCCAGATGTAAAATTAATACCATATACAATTCGACTAACAGCAAAAAATATTGAAGAGATATTCAACGATTATGATATTATTGCAGATGGTAGCGACAATTTTGATACTCGTTTTTTGATAAACGATGCATGCTATCTTATGAAAAAAATTCTTGTTTCTGGTGCAATATTGCGTTTTGACGGTCAGCTATCAACCTTCAAAGCATTTCAAGGCACTTCCAATCCTTGTTACAGATGCATTCACCCAGAACCACCCCCTCCGAATATTATTCCTTCTTGTGCTGAAGGTGGAGTTCTTGGTGCTATAGCAGGTACAATAGGGTCTCTCCAAGCAGTGGAAATCATTAAAGAACTATTAGAAATTGGGAACGGATTGTCTGGTAGGCTCTTAATCTATGATGCACTAAGTACAATGTTTAGAGCAGTAAAGGTAAAGCCAGACCCATCATGTAAGCTTTGCAGCAAAAATTCAGTAATTAAAAACCTTTCCCTCCATATTTAGGAATATGATCACAAGAGATAAAAAGCCTTTCAATGAGGCAGAACACGATCTGGTGGACTATGGCCATCAACAAATGTTTGAATGTTAATAAGCACTTTTTCACCCATATCAATACGACCTTCCAAAGTTGCAGAACCTATATGTGGAAGTAAAACGGTATTCTCAAATGATAAAAGTTTTGGGTTTATAAAAGGTTCATGTTCATAAACATCTAGGCCAGCTCCTGCAAGATCTCCATTTTCAAGTAAACGTGTCATTTCTGCTTCATCAATTACATGGCCTCGAGATGTATTAATGACATAAGCACCTTTTTGGATAAGTCTTAAACGGCGGGCTGATAATAAATGATAAGTTGCAGGTGTACTTGGGCAATGGATAGAAATAAAATCCATTCTAGCTAGCATTTGATCCAAGCTTTCCCAATATGTGGCTCCTAGCTCGCTTTCAAAGCCTTCGGGAAGACGATACCTATTATGATAATGTATTGTTAAGCCAAAACCGCGAGCACGACGAGCGACTGCTTGACCAATCCTACCCATTCCAACTATTCCTAGCCTTTTACCCCATATTCTCTGTCCAAGGAGAGCATTTGGTGCCCATCCCTCCCAATTTCCTGCTCGTATCTTTCTTTCACCCTCCGTTAGTCGTCTAGACACAGCCAAGATAAGGGCCATTGTCATATCTGCAGTATCCTCTGTCAAAACACCAGGTGTGTTTGTTACAAGAATTTTTTGTGATTCAGCGGAAGTAATGTCTATATGATCTGTTCCTGTACCAAAACTGGCTATCAGTTTTAAATTTTTTCCTGAACTCTGAATAAGATCACTGTCGATTCTATCTGTAACTGTTGGCACTAACACTTCAGCTTCCGCCATTGCATCTTGTAGTTCAGCTCGACTAAATACGTGGTCATCCTCATTCAATCGTGTATCAAAAAGCTCCATCATACGTGCTTCAATGGCCTCTGGTAGCCGTCGAGTAACAATTACTAGTGTTTTTTTTCCAATCTGGGGCATTTATCCTCCTGTTAGCCCAAACAAAGCTCTTGATACAAGTTGAATACCTCTTGGTAAGATTTATTTATTTCTATTTTTACAAACGCTTAAGAATACAGATAATCTGGGCTGAAGTCAGCTAATTGGTATATAATATAAAGCTTAATTGCCAGAAATAGAAAAATACATTTTATATTAAAACTAGGGGCTCAATGATTTTAACCAAAAAAAAATATTTTACTATGAATTTGCTGTTATTGATAAGCATAATCAGCATGTTAAGTTCTGTATCTTACGCAAGTGAGAGCAATTTATTACCACGTTTTGCCTCACTAAAGGCGGATGAAGTAAATCTCCGTGTGGGACCTCACAAACAAAACTTTCCTATTTCTTGGGTATATAAGAGACGTGGTTTACCAATAGAAATTACTGGTATATCTGATAAATGGAGAAGAATTAGAGACTATGAAGGGACAACAGGATGGGTCTGGCATTCATTGATTTCAAATAAAAGAACAATCATTGTCATAAATAAAAATCGGACCCTGCACCTTAGACCAGATGATAACAGTGGGACTTCTGCAATTCTGGAACCTGGAGTTTTAGGCAACTTGTTAGAATGTAATAATAAATGGTGTCAAATAGAAGTGAAGGGAATTAAAGGGTGGCTAAAACGTCCACATTTTTGGGGTGTAGGAGCTAACGAAACATTTACTAAATAAAGTCATTTAAACTTAAAGTTTTTTAAATATAGACAACTTATTCAAAATCTTTCATTAGGGCTATGCGTGTTTTTTCAGGCATTACAGCCATATGCCCGTAAGCTGGATGTGTAACAGAGAGTAATGCTCTTGCCTCCTTCTGGCTAAACAATTCTATTTGTAATTGATCAAAACTAAACTTTAAAAAATGTACTGAAGATGTTTTACCGTCTGGAGTAGTTCGGTTTTGCTCAGGCTCAACTGGAACAGCATCAATGACAGTTTCTCCGATTGTAATATTTATTGTATTTTCTACACCTCCCAATTTCAATAATTCTCGACTTCTACGGACTGGATCGCCAATTTCAAGCATCATTGTTGCAACTAACTCTAAACCATTTGGAATTAGTGGATTATACGCATCTAATTCCCCCTGAATTTGATCTTTACCACCATTTTCAACAAATAACATTTCATGGACCTGCATCCACATTGTGTCATAATTCTCAAAATAAAAAGTTGTGAATGGTCCAACCTCAATGCGACGTAATTTTTTTATCGCTGCAATTCTTTTCCTATGTTCAGAACGCTCCCTACCATAGATTTCCATTTCCATTATATCAGAGCTTAATATTTCATTTTTCATAGTATGATACCGCACTTATACTTTTATTTTTTATATGTTAGCCTTATCAAGGCCATAGGCTATAGCTAAAAGTTCTATAGGATGATAGGCATAAGGTTTTATATCTCCTGCGTATTTATCAATTTTTTCCTTTTCGGCCAAAATAGACATACCTTCTAATATATGTGCTGATGCCAACGGGCATTCCGAACTTATATATTTATTATTTTTTTGTGTACTTTGACGCGCAACAGGACGCCCAACTTTTATAGCAATATCATGAAAGTCCTTAGTAGCACCTATTGACCCACCGTGGCCTGAACACCTTTCAATAATGTCTATGTTAGTTTCTGGAACAAGTTTTAGCATATCAGCAGCTTTTCTACCCATATTTTGTGCTCTGGCATGACAAGCCATATGTAAAGTAATTCCTCCTTCTAATGGGTCTAGGCCATCAATAAGTCCCTCCTTACGGGAAATATCGACAATATATTCAGTAATATCATAACTATTTTCTGCAAGCCTCAGAATATTAGGGTCATTCGGGATTATTAATGGCCACTCCAATTTAATCATTAGAGCACAGCTTGGAACCACTGCTATTACATCATAGCCTTTGTCTACCCACTCCACTAATTCCTTTGCAGTTTTAGCAGCATTATCAGCAACTCTTTTGATATCACCTTGCTCAAGCTGTGGCATACCACAACAACGAGGATAAACTACTTCTACATCCACACCATTATATTTTAGAACCTTTAACGCAGACTCACCAATTGATGAATTATGAAAATTAGAAAAACATGTTGCATACAATACTGCCTTCCTACCATTTGCAGGGGCTTCAACATTAACTTCTGTAACCGATTTTTTTGATTTAGATACAAGTGTTTTCTTTTGAAACTTTGGTAAAGTAGCTTTTCTGTCAATCCCAGCAAACTTTTCTAGAATAGATCTACTAAAAGAATTTTGATTATCAATTGCCCAATTCATAATTGGACCCAAAAATCGAGCAAGACGTCCGTTAGAGTCTATTTCTGAAATTCTAGGACTTGCAGAAGTTAAAGTTTTCCCTTCGTTTTTTTCAACTGCCCTATAACGTAACATTAAATGTGGAAAATCTATATTCCATTCATGTGGAGGCGTATATGGACACATTGTCATAAAACAAAGATCACATAAAGTACACGCATCTGATACCTTCTTAAAATCTTTGGAATCAACTCCTTCTAATTCCATATCTTCTGCTTCGTCAACTAAATCAAATAGACGCGGAAAACTATCACAAAGGTTAAAACAACGTCTGCAGCCATGACAAATATCAAAAACACGCCTCAATTCAGAGTCTAGTTTATCTTTGTCATAAAAATCTGGTTCGTGCCAAGGAATGGGGTGGCGAGTGGGCGCACCAATGTCATCGCTCATTTTATCAATCCAGTATCTGCAACGCTAAGTGTTAATAAAACCAGCCCACCACAAACTTATAAAAATAGTGATGGGCTAATTTATTAATAAATTGCTTAGTCGAGCCCGTCTAATGCCTTTTGGAATCTCCCAGCATGAGATTTTTCTGCTTTGGCTAATGTTTCAAACCAATCCGCAATCTCTTCAAAACCTTCATCTCTAGCTGTTCTAGCCATTCCTGGATACATATCTGTATATTCATGTGTCTCACCAGCAACAGCTGCAGCTAGATTTTCTTTAGTTTCACCTATAGGCAAACCAGTTGCTGGGTCTCCAGATTCTTGAAGAAAATCTAGATGCCCATGTGCATGGCCAGTTTCCCCTTCTGCGGTGGAACGAAATACAGCAGATACATCATTGTGACCCTCTACATCAGCCTTGCGGGCAAAATATAAGTATCGACGATTTGCTTGGGACTCTCCAGCAAAAGCATCTTTTAGGTTTTGTTCTGTTTGTGAACCTTGTAATGATGGCATATTTTTTCCCCTCTTACAAACTAATATAATCATCAATAAACAAATGAGGCTCTTCACATGAGCTAGTACGATAATTTCGCCTATGACAACATTTTTTAACCCCAGTATCTATATATGCAGGCTAACCAAATGCGTCAATACATTTAGAATGATTCTAAACAATTTATATCAGGATTAAAATTTAATGATAAATTAATTATTTTTTATTGGAGCTATCCACTTTTGAAAGTTTAATAAAAACTTCCACACTATCCACTTGAGTGCCTTTGGGTGGAGAAGTTAAAAATTCAATATTTAGATTGTTAATTGGAACATCTACGAATTTCCCTAGTTCCTCATAGAAAAAATGATGATGAGGCTCAGTATTTGTATCAAAATATGATTGATTTGAATCAACAAAAAATTCTCTCAACAAACCTGCATTAGTAAATCTGTTTAAAGTGTTATAAACTGTTGCTAAAGAAATTCTAACATCTGCATATTTCAACTCTGAGTGTAGCTCTTCTGCAGTTATGTGCCTATCCGGTCCTGAAAAAAGCCTTTTAGCAAGCGCCAAACGTTGGGGTGTAAGACGCATTCCTGCTGATTGTATTTGAGAAATTGCGAGCTTTTCTCTATTTTTTCGATTTTTATTATACTTCATACTCAGATACTAGGGGATTATCTTTAAATTCCAAGTAAGATTACTCAATATAGAAACTAAATAAAATCTCATTTATTTACCCAGTAAAAGACGATCTACCAATTCTTTTACTGTTGGTATAAATCCATTTGCGTAAAAAGGATCATCGGAGAATCTAAAAGCACCATGACCAGAAAACATTAATTGTCCTTCAACATCATCGCCATGGATAATTTCTTGTAGGGTTTTTTGGATACAGTAACTTCTTGGGTCTGCCTTCTTACCAGTAGTTGCCCTCTCGTTTGTAGCCCAATTACTGAATCTACATTGAGACAAACACCCCATACAATTTGCCTGATCTAATCTGATTTCTTTTGCTTTTTCCTTATTTACAAAAATCAAAGTACTATCAGGAGTCTTGAGAGCAGTATCAAAACCCTCTAATACCCATTGTTCGACACGAACCTTATCTCCCCGAGTTAAATAATATGTTCTTCCTCGCATTCCATAATTACACTTTTCACTATGATCACCAATTGGTTCGCTTGTAAAAGCTACCTGTCTTTGTTCACGTTCCTGAAGTTCTTCTATAAACCGATTTCGAACGGCTGAAGAATAAAAACCTGTAGGACTAAATTTATTTAACCTTATGTCACCCTCTTTCAAAGTTCTTAGCTTTTGTTTCCATACTTCAGGTATAGGACTTTCTTTTGTAATCAGTGGCCTAGTACCAAACTGGAATGCTAATGGCCCAATCTCAGAATTATTAATCCAATCTGACCAATCATCTAAACACCATACTCCACCTGCCATAATTATAGGGGTGCTATTTAATCCATATTTGTTCATTAAACGCCGAAGTTCTATTACTCGCGGATAGGGATCCTCTGGTATGCTAGGGTCCTCACTATTTGATAACCCATTATGCCCCCCTGCACGCCATGGATCCTCATAAACCACACCACCAAGCCATTCCGTTACCCTATGGTATGCTCTTCTCCATAAAGCATTAAATGCTCTTCCAGATGAAACAATCGGGTAATAATGAATGTTGTAACGTGAAGCAATCTCAGCAATCTTATAGGGCATCCCAGCACCACAAGTTACTCCATGAACTAGTCCACGGGTTCGCTCTAAAATACCATGCAAGACTCTCTCCGAACCACCCATCTCCCAGAGCACGTTCATATGAAGACGACCATTTCCACTAGCTATCTCGTGGGCTATTCGGGCTTGCGTTACACCTCCTTCTATGGCGTAACGTACGAGTTCTTCATGGCGATCTCTTCGAGTCCTAGCATGATAAATTTGAGGAATGGGATTACCATTTTTATCATAAGAATCTGCGTTCACAGCAGAAAATGTTCCAACACCTCCAGCAGCTGCCCAAGCACCAGCACTCTTGCCATTACTAACACCAATGCCTTTACCCCCTTCTATAAGAGGCCATACTTCTGCACCAGATACAGAGAGAGGATTTACGATATTCACATCCTAATCCAATCTATTGTGGAAATTATATTATAAACTTACAACTTAAACATGGTTAGTAAAGTAGCAAAAGGCAAGAGAACAGTGACGAAAGACACAAACCTATAGAGTATTATGCATCAGAGCTAATTTCTTGTCCTGTCTCTTGATCCACCATTTTCATACTTAGTTTAACTTTTCCACGATCGTCAATACCCAAAACTTTTACTTTGACTTCTTGTCCTTCATTAAGCACTGAAGATACGGATTTTATTCGTTCTTGCGATATTTCACTAATGTGCACAAGGCCATCCCTTTTACCAAGAAAATTTACAAAGGCACCAAAATCCATTATTTTTACTACCTTGCCATTGTAAATTTCCCCAACCTCAGGCTCAGCTACAATATCTTGAATCATCTTTAATGCTGCTTCAGATGCTTCGCCTTCAACTGCTGCAACCTTAATAGTGCCATCATCTTCAATATCAATCTTTGTCCCTGTGGTTTCACAAATCTCTCTTATTACTTTTCCACCAGGACCTATTATATCTCTTATACGATCTTTTGAAATTTGTATTATTGTTATTCTAGGTGCCTTATCGCTTACACTATCTCGAGCAACAGATAATGCTTTTTCCATTTCACTTAGAATATGCATCCGACCATCTTTAGCTTGAGATAATGCAGTCTCCATTATTTCGGTTGTAATACTTGTGATTTTAATATCCATTTGCAGTGCGGTAATGCCTTGGCTAGTGCCCGCAACTTTGAAATCCATATCTCCTAGATGATCTTCATCTCCAAGAATATCAGATAACACCGCAAACTTCTCACCTTCTTTTATTAAACCCATAGCTATCCCTGCTACCGGCTTATTGAGTGGAACACCAGCATCCATCATCGAGAGTGAAGACCCACAAACCGTTGCCATAGAAGAGGAGCCATTAGATTCTGTAATTTCTGAAACTATACGAATAGTATATGGAAATTCTTCTTCATCTGGCAAAAGAGGATGAATAGCTCTCCAAGCAAGTTTTCCGTGACCAATTTCTCGTCGACCAGGGCCCTTCAAGAAGCGAGCTTCACCAACCGAGTAGGGTGGAAAATTGTAGTGCAGCATAAAATTTTCTCGATATTCACCTTCCAATGTATCCATTATCTGAGAATCTTGACCTGTCCCAAGAGTAGTTATTACAAGAGCTTGTGTCTCTCCACGTGTGAAAAGTGCAGAACCATGGCTTCGTGGCAAAACCCCAACAGAACATTCAATCGGCCTGATATCAACTGTAGAACGACCATCGATTCGCCCTCCTGTATCCAAAATTTGCCCTCTCACAATTTCTTTTTCAAGATTCTTTAATTCAGCAATGACGTCATCACCACTTGGTCCCTGTTCACCATCTGACAAATTCTCAATTGCTTTTAATTTAACCCCAGCAATAGCCTCCTGCCTCTCTGATTTAGACTTAATAGAGTATGCTTCTCTTAAGCCTTTCTCTGTTGATGACTTCACCTTAGCAATAAATTTACTATCTTCAATTTGATCTGGTAAATCCCAAGGTTCTTTTGCACAGGTTTCTGCAAAACTAATTATCATTTCTATCGCTAGCTGCATTTGCTGATGACCATAATTCACGGCACCAAGCATAACTTCTTCTGAAAGCTCTGTAGCTTCTGACTCAACCATCAATACCCCTTCTTGAGTACCTGCCACGACTAAGTCTAAATCACTACTATCTCTATCAACAATCTTTGGATTAATAAGATATTCCCCATCTTTGTAACCTACACGGCATGCCCCAATTGGTCCTAGAAAAGGGATACCTGAAATGGTTAATGCTGCTGATGCACCTATTAGGGCAACAATATCAGGGTCATTTTCCATATCATGACTTAAAACAGTACATATCACCTGTGTTTCATTATAAAAACCCTTAGCAAAAAGGGGTCTTATAGGACGATCTATTAGCCGTGAAACTAAAGTTTCTTTCTCTGTTGGCCTACCCTCTCGCTTGAAAAAACCTCCAGGTATTTTTCCTGCGGCGTAGGCTTTCTCCTCATAATTTACTGTTAAAGGAAAAAAATCGACACCTTCTTTAACTTCCTTTTGAGCTACCGCTGTACACAGAACAGTAGTTTCTCCAAGGGTTGCTATTACAGCTCCATCTGCCTGACGTGCTATACGACCAGTTTCCAATATTAACTTACTTCCAGCCCATTCAATTTCTTTTTTTGTAATATTAAACATTAGCTATTCCTTCGTCCTCAACCCAAACGCCGTATGCAACTGGGTCACAAAATCATTATTTTTAAATACGTTTTACTTAACTAATTCCTTACTTTCATGGTTATTGGCAAATATTTATGGCCAGCCAAGAGTATTACATTATAGCTCCCTCCAAAAAATTAAGAGATTAAAACTATAAAAGCCTGTAACCTAATCTAACAAGCTACTTTCTAAGTCCCAACTTTTTGATCACTTCTGTATAACGATCTACATCTTTACGCTTCAAATAATCGAGTAATCTACGACGTCGTGAAACCATTGTTAAAAGGCCACGTCGAGAATGAAGGTCTTTTTTATGGCCTCGAAAATGTTCTGTAAGATTGTTTATACGCTCTGTTAAAATTGCGATTTGAACCTCAGGGGAACCTGTGTCTGATTCACCTTTAGCAAATTCTGTAATTAGTTCTGATTTTCGTTCCGTAGTTATCGACATCGTATACTCCAATGTTAATGGTTAAAAACGCGCGTAGGACGCAACCAGATTCCATCTGTTTCAGCCATTGCTACCAACTGAGACCCACACTTTGCTCTAACAATGCCTGCCCCTAAGAAAGACCCAACCACCTGTTGACCATTTCGTAATTTGGCGGCTTGGACTTTTGTTAATTCTAACGCCGGGATGTCGGCCAGCGCAAAATCAACGGGCAAAACAATATCTAGGCGGGCGGCACTATGCCCGAGTGTTTCAAGATTTTCCAGAGAAATCGCATGTTCTTCTTCAAAATAACCTACTTTTGTTCTTCTTAAAACAGAAACATAGCCTAAACTACCTAAAAATGAAGCTAAATCTCTTACTAAAGAGCGTACATACATACCTTTTCCGCATATAATAGAAAAATTTGAAAAGTCTGAGCCATGGTTAATTAAAGATATACTATCAACTCGCACTAATCGTGGCTCAAGAGTAAAATTTATATTTTTTCTTGCAAGTTTGTATGCTCGTTGTCCTTTAATTTTTATAGCAGAAAAACTGGGAGGAATTTGTTTAATTTCACCTATGAATTTAGGTAATGCCTTAATAATTTCCTGCTCTGAAGGTACATAGTCTGTTTTGTCAATTAATTTTCCAGATGAATCTTCAGTATCTCTAGACTCACCCCATTTCACTCTAACATCATATTCTTTTGTCTTATCTGTTACAAACCTTACAACTTTTGTAGCTTCGCCTAGAGCAACTGGAAGTACCCCAGTTGCCAAAGGATCTAAAGTACCTGCATGACCTACCTTAAATTTTCGGGATAACATAAAAGACTTTTTTACTCTTGCCACTACATCTGCAGATGTTAAACCTGATGGTTTATCTATTGCTAACCAGCCGTGAGCAGAATGGCTATGTCTGCTGGTCGGTTTTTCTTTCACTGATCAATACATCCTCTAGCAAGTTATCAATTCTCTTGGCATATTCAAAAGTATGATCTAATTCAAATCTAAGTTCTGGCGAAAATTTTAGCCTAATAAGCTTTGTTACCTCACTTCTTAAGTAGAGTGAAGCACGAGTAAGTGCTTCTATAACATCTTCTTCTTGTCCACCACCTAATGGGAGAACAAAAACACGTGCCACCCTTAAGTCTGGGGTTGGACGCACCTCACAAACAGTAATACTTACTTCCTCAAAAATTGGGTCATACAGGCTATTTTTAGACAATACATCCACAAGTGCACCCCTGATCAACTCTCCTACACGTAGTTGCCGTTTAGTCATCCCAGCTTTTTTTGATTTTTTTTTTGAAACCATCACTAGATCTTGAATTATTTGAAATGTATTGACTAATATATATTTACTCTTTGATATGAGTTATTTTTCTAGTTTACGAGCAACTTCTTCTAATTCATAAAATTCAAGAGTATCACTCTCCCTCAAATCATCATAATTTTCAAAGGCCATACCACATTCATATCCTTCCTTAACTTCTTTAACCTCTTCTTTAAACCTACGCAGTGTTTTAAGTGCCCCGTTATGTATGACTATATCATCTCTAAGAAGCCTGACCTTTGCACCTCGCTTCACTAGACCGTCAGTGACCCGGCAACCTGCTACGCGTCCGGTCTTACCAACATTAAAAACTTGCAGAACCAAAGCATTTCCAAGAAATTTTTCTCTTAAATCTGGTGTTAACATGCCCTCTAATTTTGCCCTCATGTCGTCTACAGCGTCATAGATAATAGCATAATAACGAATATCGATACCTTCTCGATGTGCCAAATCTTTAGCCTGGGAGTTTGCACGAACGTTAAAGCCTATAATTCCAGCATTAGATGCCTTCGCCAAAGTCACATCAGACTCTGTTATTCCACCCACACCTGAGTGGACTACCTGGACCCCTACTTCCTCGGTAGACAAACCACCCAAAGCACCTACAATTGCCTCTGATGATCCATGAACATCTGCTTTAACAACTACAGGCATCTCTTGTAACTTGGTTTCTCCTGCATCAGCAAACATTTGCTCTATAGATAAGGGAGCTGCCCCCGAACGTGCAATTCTGTCTTGAGATGTTCGAAATTCTGTAACTTCCCTAGCACGGCGCTCATTTTCAACTACAACAAACTCATCACCAGCTTCAGGAACCCCAGTCAAACCCAAAATCTCGACTGGAGTTGCTGGTGTTACTTGAGTTGCATTACTTCCACGATCATCAATCATTGCTCTAATTCTGCCCCATTGTGAACCTGCTACTACAATATCTCCTACATGAAGTGTTCCCCTCTGCACTAAGAGACTTGCTACAATACCCCTACCTCTATCGATTTTTGCTTCTAAGACAATGCCCTCCGCAGATCTGTCAGGGTTGGCTTTAAGCTCCAATATCTCAGACTGAAGAAGAAGAGTTTCTGCAAGTTTATCTAAATTTGTTTTTTCCTTAGCAGAAACCTCTACAGCTAAAATATCTCCTCCTAATTCTTCAGTCACTAACTCATGTTGTAACATATCATTTCTAACTTTATCTGCGTTAGCATTAGGACTATCAATTTTATTTATTGCTACAACTATAGGCACATTTGCAGCTCGAGCGTGGTTAATTGCCTCTACTGTCTGAGGCATAATACCATCGTCAGCTGCGACAACCAAAATAACAATATCTGTTACTTTTGCCCCCCTTGCTCTCATTTGAGTAAACGCTGCATGTCCAGGTGTATCAATAAAGGTTATTTTATCTCCTGACTCAAGGGTGACCTGATATGCTCCTATATGTTGGGTGATACCTCCAGCCTCTCCACCAACAATATCTGTAGACCTAAGTGCGTCAAGAAGTGATGTTTTTCCATGATCAACATGTCCCATTACTGTTACAACTGGAGGTCTTACAAGGAGTTTGGTTGGATCATCATCATTACCCTTGAGACCTATCTCAACATCTGCAGCACTTACACGTTTAATCTTGTGCCCAAATTCAGTTACTATCAATTCTGCTGTATCTGCATCTACAGATTGATTAACCGTCGCAGGCATTCCCATATTAAATAATGTTTTTACTACCTCAGCACCTCTTACGGCCATGCGACTTGAAAGTTCTTGAACAGTTATACTTTCTGGAACTGTTACCTCTCTAATTATAGGTTTTGAAGGCTCTGAGGTAGTTTCTGTCTCTCGTCTCTCTCGTTCCCTTTGTCTTTTTAAAGCTGCTAGACTACGTCCACGCTCGGTTCTGTCACCATCCTCTAATGCTTCCGTAACAGTAAGCCTTCTACTTCGTCTTCTAGACTGCCCACGGTTCTTCTTGCCCGATGAAATTCTTTTAGGTTCCTGCTGTTTTCCCTTCTTTGATCCACGCCCATCATCGCGTTTTGAAGTATTTTCATCATAATCGTCTATATCTTCAGCAATTGATTTTGTTTTTGCCTTTACCCGAGCAGGGGCTTCTTCTTTGAGTCTAACTTCAGCGGCTTCTTCAGCTTTTTTACGTTCTTCTTCTTCTATTTTTTTTCTGTCAATTTCCTCTTTAGATCGTCTTTCTGCAAGCAATTGCTCCTTCTCTCTGACCTCAGCTGCTTCAGCTTCTTCTTCTGCAATCTTTTCTGCATTAACACGTGCTTTTTTCTCTGCTTTAACAGCATCTTCAACAGCACGAGCACGAGCGGCTTTTTCATCATCAGTCAATGTCCTTAGAACAAAACGCGATTTCTTATCTCCTGTAGTCTGGTTTTTATTATCTTTGTCTGATTTATCTAATCTATGCTTTACAATAGTTTCTTGTAAATTTTCTTCGGAGGGAGAATTTGCTTTATCTAAGGTTTCTGAAGTTCTCTTGGATCCCCTTTTTCTTTTGACTTCGACAGCGACCTGACGGGTCCTACCATGCGAGAAACTTTGTCGTACTTGCCCTGTATCAACTGACTGTTTCAACTCAAGTTTACCGGAACGCTTTAGCGTTAATGGCTTTTTTGCAGGAGTATTATTTTCGCTTTTTTTCTCAGTCATCTGCTTGTGCCCCAAACATTTCTTTTAAATCACTAAATTTAGTTTAAGAATTCTTAATACTTCGAAAACCCGCTAACCTTGCAACGTCAGCCATAAATGGAATGACAAATTTACTCTTTAACAATGCCCCATGTATAACATTTGAGTGCCCCATAACGTTTGATATCTCTTGGGAAGAGAATATTTTAACACAGGCAATATTTTTGGCTGAAGTTCTCATTTTTTTTAACTCCTCCTCGCTTCCATCAAAAGCCTGGATTAAAATAGCTAAAACTCCTAAATCAATCTTTGATCTTACTTTTTCTTGCCCAATAATGAAAAAACCTGCACGCCTTGCTAGGCCAAGCCAATTTATTGAACGCTCCATTAATTTTTTCTCAACTTTTCCAACTAAATCATTAGGAATTGAAGTTACTTTACTCGCAGTAGTTGTAAAAATATTTTGATCAACAGCAGATGTTACTGACTCTCGATTAGCTTCCACCCATAACCCTCTACCAGGCAACTTAGATCCAATGTCTGGAACCACAACGCCTTTTGGATCAATAACAAACCTCACCATCTCATTTTTATTCATAGTACGACGAGATACTAAGCAACGACGTAAAGAAGATTTATCCTTCTTAGGATCTTGTTTAATTGCTAGATCTAAGCCTAGATTTCTTATTAAGGTATCCATAAATCAAGCCTTATCTCTAGCTGATTCATCTATATTACCTTCTGGATTACTATCTTCAGTTATATTCTCATCAGAATTATTTGAAGACTCAGAATCATCAAACCAGTGAGCTCGTGCTGACATTATGACCTTGTTAGCAACATCAGATTTGGGTGCCAAGTCTCCCAAAATTTCAATAAGTTCATCTGCTGCAAGGTCCCCAAGGTCATCAATAGTTTTGATTCCAGCCTCACCAAGTTTTACTAACCACACTGGCCTCATTCCTTCAATATCAACTACCTCATCATTTACACCAAGTTGAATACGTTGATCTTGGAACTTACTATCAATAGCTTTTAAATATTCTTTTGCCCTGTTTTGGATTTCACCAGCTAGTTCTTTATCAAAACCCTCTATTACTGCAAGTTCATCGATTGCTGCCAGTGCAATATCGTCTACGTCGGTAAAACCTTCAGTTACAAGCAAATGAGCAATTACTTCATCAACATCAAGAGAATCAATAAAGAGATCTGACCTAGCTTTAAACTCATCCTGACGTCGGTCTGACTCTTCGGCCTCGGTCATTATATCAATATCCCATCCTGTGAGCTGAGAAGCTAATCGGACATTTTGCCCACGTCTTCCAATAGCAAGGCTGAGTTGGTCATCAGGAACTACTACTTCTATTCTTTTTGACTCTTCATCAAGTACTACTTTTGCTACTTCTGCAGGAGCAAGTGCATTCACAAGAAAGGTCGCTGGATCCTCAGACCATTGGATGATATCAATTTTTTCTCCTTGAAGTTCACTAACAACTGCCTGAACCCTACTTCCACGCATCCCTACACAAGCACCGACTGGATCTATACTAACATCATTTGAGATAACTGCTATTTTAGCACGACTTCCAGGATCTCGAGCCACTGATTGAATTTTTATAATACCATCATATATCTCAGGCACTTCCTGAGTAAAAAGCTTCACCATAAACTGTGGGTGTGTTCTTGAAACAAAAATTTGTGGACCTCGTTGTTCTCGTCTAACATCATAAATATACCCACGAACTCGATCACCGCTTCTAAAGGACTCTCTGGGTAACAAATCATCCCTTCTAACAACAGCCTCAGCTTTACCTAAGTCTAAATTTATGCCCCCAAAATCTGAGCGTTTGACCAGTCCATTAACTATCTCTCCAACACGATCCTTATATTCTTCATATTGTCGTGATCTTTCAGCCTCACGTACTTTTTGGACAATAACTTGCTTTGCTGTTTGTGCAGCTATTCTACCAAAGTCTACAGGTGGTAGAGGATCTGCAATATAATCCCCTACTTCCGCCGCAGGATTTTTTTCCTTTGCCTCTGGGATACTAATTTGTGTGGACTCATTCTCTATTGGGTCAGCAACTTCAAGATATCGCATTACACGGATTTCCCCCGTCTTTCTATCTATTTCTGCCCTTATATCGTGTTCTTGCCCATACTTTCGCCTTGCAGCATGAGTTATAGCTTGCTCCATAGCCTCAAGAACCAATTCGGGCTCTATTGCTTTTTCCCTAGCCACAGCATCCGCTACCTGCAGCATTTCAAATCTTGCTAAACCTGCCATTTCGGTTGCCATTGCTTCTATACCTGCCTTTCTTCATTAGATGCCATAATAAGTTCATCCGTTAAAATCAATTTGGCCGAATGGATAAAGTCAAAAGGTAATATTGTCTCTCTACCATCCACTGCCATCATTATGTTTGTACCATCTAAACCTAGTAATGGTCCTTTAAATTTTTTACGCCCATCAATACTTTTTTTCAGCTCTATTCTCACCTCAAATCCTGCATACCTAGCAAAATCTTTCATCCGTGTAAGAGGTCTGTCTATTCCAGGTGAGCTAACCTCCAAAGTATAATTTTTGGAAATAGGGTCTTCCACGTCAAGCAAAGCCGATATAGATCGGCTTACATCGGCACAGTCATCAACTGTAACCCCTTTTCCATCAACTCGCTCTATCATTATTTGCAAAGTTTGTCGCTGTTCGCCATTAAACTGGACACGTACGACTTCGTAACCAAGTGCTTCAAGCGATGGTGTGAGTAGCTCTTCGATGCAGCGAATAACTTCCATATATTCCCCACATTTTCAAAAGATTGGCTCAAAAAACAAAAAAGTGGGCAATCCGCCCACCTTCACAATCACAGCAAAGGGTTCCTTTCAACATACCTACAGACAAAAACATGTATAGCATATCTTGGTTAATGCCTTGGCTTCAAGGGTCTTATGCATGTTTTATTACTAAAAACGTAAAAATTTAATTTTTAAATGTTTTTTATACTTTATAGGGCTATTATCTAGAAGATTTTATTACCGGTAGCAAAATAAGTCAAAAACACGGGTTCTCTGCCCTCTGACAACGCTTTTATTTCATAGCGAGTTTCTGGCCAATCAGCTCCTTTTTCTTGCCAGTCCCGCTGGCTAGACACAGACCAATTAAATACTTTCGACTCAGCCATACATCGCAGAATCCAATGTATGTAGGACGTTTCATCTGAAGCTATACGCAACTCACCTCCCGGTACAATTATACGCTGCATTAACAAAATAGTTTCGGGGTTTATTATCCGCCTCTTATGATGTCTTTTTTTGGGCCAAGGATCTGGGAAGAGAATAAATAATCTCTGTATAGATTTGGGCCTCAATACCTTTAGTATGTTTTTTGCGTCTCCCGTATAAATTTTTACATTATTTAAACCTTCAACATCCAATTTTTTACAAAGACTGGCAACACCGTTCATAAAAGGATCACACCCAATAAACCCTATGTCTGGATTTTTTAATGCTTGTGCAACAATGTGTTCACCTGCGCCAAAACCTATTTCAAGCCAAACTGCACGAATATTATTTTTAAAAAGACCAGAAGGTTCCAATACTTCATCTTGAATAATCGAATCATCGATACTAAAATTTGACATTATCCTATCAAGGACTGCCCTTTTGCCAGCACTCAAACCTCTACGGTTTTGTCTTCCGTAAACAAAAGTTTCTTTTTGCATTGAAATTTATAGTTTATCCGAGTCTGCTTTTAGAGCATCAACCAAATCTAGTTTTTCCCAAGAAAATCCCCCATCTGGTTCTGGATTTCGACCAAAATGTCCGTAGGCTGCTGTCCGCTCATAAATTGGACGGCTAAGATTTAGTTTTTCTCGAATACCACGTGGTGACAAATCCATAACTTTTTGTATTAACTGAGATAGTTTAGTTTCAGAAATTTTACCAGTATTATGTAAGTTTACATAAACTGATAATGGTTTTGAAACTCCTATCGCGTAGGATAATTGGATTGTACATGAGGTTGCAAATCCAGCTGCAACTACATTTTTTGCAAGATAACGAGCAGCATAAGCAGCAGACCGATCTACTTTAGTAGGATCTTTACCCGAAAATGCACCCCCCCCATGAGGTGAGGCTCCTCCATATGTATCAACAATGATTTTTCTTCCTGTAAGTCCACAATCTCCATCCGGACCCTCAATCACAAACCTCCCAGTTGGATTAACATAAAATTCACTCTCTGGACACATCCATCCATCTGGTAATACATCAACCACATGGGGCCTTACTATTTCTCGAACCTCTTCCTGAGAAAGAAAATCCTCATGTTGAGTTGATACTACTATTGAAGCAGCACCAACGGGAACACCATTCTCATACCTGAGCGTAACTTGACTTTTAGAATCTGGTAATAGTCCCTTAGCAGACCCAGTATGACGAGCTTCTGCCATTTTTCGCAAAATCTCGTGTGAGAAATGTATAGGTGCTGGCATTAATGCATTAGTTTCACTACATGCATGTCCAAACATTATCCCCTGATCTCCTGCCCCTTCATCTTTATTACCTGATGCATCTACTCCCATGGCAATATCAATGGATTGTGCATGCAAGTGAACATCCACTTGTGCATTATCCCAATGGAAACCTTCTTGTTCGTATCCAATCTTTTTTACTGCCTGACGTGCAATATCTTCTATATCTTGATTGCTAATACTATCAGGCCCCCTAACCTCACCTGCCAAAACTATTCGATTGGTAGTAACTAAAGTTTCACACGCAACACGACTTTCTGGATCTAGAGACAAATATGCATCTACAATCGCATCAGAAATACGATCACAAACTTTATCTGGGTGGCCCTCTGATACGGACTCACTTGTAAACATATAAGAAGATTGCGGCACCACTTACTCCTGTTAGTTTGATATAAAACTCGTTAAAGAATCTAACTTACTAAAATTAAAAAATAATCAAAAGAGTTGCAAATGTCATTAGGGTTTATGCCTACCTCTGGTCAAGTATTGGTTTTTGATTTTGTATCAAATAAGATAGAAATAATCTCAATAAAAAAGAAAATTCATAGCTTATTTGAATACACATTGATAACAAAATACTAGGTTATTTATAAAAATTTAATTCTAAATCTACGAAAATCAAAAGTAGCGAAACAGAAGATTATTACTCCAACTATCAGCAAAATCCAGTTCCCGATAGAAGCAAATGGAGGGGGTTTTTGTAGTGGTGCCGGTAAATATCCATCCATTATACCCTCAGACCCTAGACTAGTACTTTTTTTTATTTGTCCCAATGGATCTATAATTGCTGATATCCCTGTGTTTGCTGCCCTGATTAATGGAAGTCCCTCTTCTAATGCCCTAAGCCTTGCAGTATGAAAATGTTGGTAAGGCCCAGTTGTATTTCCAAACCAACCATCATTTGTTATATTAAGTAACCATGCAGGCCTTATGCCTTCTCCAATAACATTACCCGGGAAAATACCCTCATAGCAAATAAGTGGGCTAAATGATGGTATTGGTTTTATATTGATAGTAGTAGGACCAAACCCTGACGAAAAATCAACTGCACTATTAACCAGATTAGAAAATCCAAATACACCCCTTAGGGGTATATATTCTCCAAATGGAACTAAATGATGTTTGTCGTAAACAGCTTTTACTGAAAAATCGGATCCAAGTAAAAACATACTATTCCAAACCTTTGATAATCCATTTACTTTTTCTGTTCTAGGTGCCCCAGTAATAAGAAAACCATCATCAGGAATAGCTTTACTAATTAAATGTATTAATTGTCCATCATTGGATATATAAAATGGAACTGCTGTTTCTGGCCAAATTACCAGTTCAGGATCCCAGTTATTATTATATAAACTCCAGTTGATGTGCTTGCTTAATGCCAAATTCTTAGCTTTAAAATCCCACTTGCTCTGTTGGGATATATTGGCTTGGACAACCCGGATTTTCAAATTTGAATCATTATAACCTATTTCTGATTCTGATATTCTAATTTCCCCCCCTACCCAAACTATTACAAGTATACCAAAACTTATACCAGTTGCCATAATTATTGACTTTTGAGTCCTTCTTTTCTGAATACAATAATGTGATAAAGGTAATGCTGAGGCTAAAACAGTGACAAAACTCAAACCAAAAACACCTACTATAGATACAGATTGAATCATTGCATCAGAAATTGTCCAAGAAATACCAATAGGACTCATTGGAAAGCCTGAAAATATAATACCACGTAGCCATTCACTTAAAGCCCAGGCAAAAGCAAAAATTAATACTTTAAGCCAATTACCAGATGGGGAAAACCAGACTGCTAATGAAACTAGCACTGGAAAAAGTGCCAGGCCTGCAGATATCAGTAAAACCGCAGGAACTGCTAACCAACCAAATCGGTCTGCATCAACTAATAGTGCAGCTCCAATCCAGTGAAATGTTACAATAAAGTATCCAAAACCAAACCACCAACCTCTTAATGCGGCACTTAAGGCATTTCGACTTTTTAAAATTATGATCAAAAATCCACCGAATGATATAGGTAAAACTGGGAGTGCATATATTGGCGGCAAAGAAAACGATAGGATAACTCCCAAAAGAAAAGCGATTGCACACCAGAAATACCCCCTTTGAACAACCGGTGGAATGTTTAATGTTTTTTTTCTGATGGTCATCGCCACTTTTGATATATTAAGTGTCGATATCTGTATTTTTGATTGTAATTCGTACCTTTTTTACTTTTCTTGGATCAGCATCTAAAACTAAGATATCTACATTTTCTGAATATAGTATCAACTCACCCTTTTCTGGTACTTTGCCTGCTAGTGAAATTACTAACCCACCTATTGTATCAATATCTTCTATCTCTTCAGAAATATCAAAGGTTATGCCTATAGTCTCTTCTACTATTATTAACTCTGCTCGTGCCTCTATATCAAATATATTTGTCCCCCTTTCAACTATCGGAGGGGAATCTTCATCATGCTCATCTTCGAGTTCTCCAACAATCTCCTCAACTATATTTTCAATAGTAACAAGCCCATCTGTACCACCATACTCGTCAACAACTATCGCCATATGTAGACGCGTCTGACGCATCTTTACTAATAGATTTACGATTGGCATTGAAGCTGGAACAAACAATATTTCTCTCATTATGTCAGGAAGTTTAAAAATTGAATTTTCACCCCAATATGCAAGCACGTCACGAATATGAATCATGCCAGCTACGTCATCCAAGTTGGATCTATAAACTGGCATCCTAGAATGTCCTTTTTGCTTAATCAAAGCCATCGTGTCCTCTAATGATGAATTTTGATTGAGGGCAATTATATCACTTCTTGGAACCATAGCCTGATCAACTGTGAGTTGGCCAAAACGTAATAAATTTAGTAACAAAGATCGTTCCTCATCACTAATACGCTCTGCAACATCCTCCTTGGCTTCTATAAATTCTTCAACAGTTTCTTGCCATGTTGGCTCTTCTACTTTGGTCAGACCTTTACGTAACCATTCTGCTATTGATACTAAAATAGAAGTTTCATCTTGACTATTTTGGGAAACCTTATTTTGTAAACTATCGTCATGTTCACTCATAAGCTTCAATCCTCGTCACATCAATTTCATTTAAGTAAGGATTTGGACAACCAATCAACTCTAGGGCATCAATTTCTGTTTGTTGCATTATCTTTGTATCTTTTTCGTTCTGATGATCATGTCCGAGCAGATGTAAAACGCCATGTATAATAAGGTGTGAAACATGCTGTTTTACAGGAATACTTGATTCTTTAGACTCTCTAATTACAGTCTCGTAAGCAATTATCACATCTCCAAGTTCAATTGGCTCTGACTTTGGAGAGATTAAAGATCGATTTCTTGATAACCTTATCTGTCTAAATGCAAGCACATTTGTGGGTTTGTCCCTACTTCGGAATCTTTTATTATGATCTTGTACAAATTTATCATCTGCCAAAACAACGGCTAGAGCTAATTTTTCATTGATATAGCTGCCATTACAATCTAATGCAGCAGAAATAGCCTTTTGGATTAAATGGCGATCAACACCAATACCTCGCCAACTAGAACAAAAAAACTTTATTGAGCAATCTAATACTCTATTTTTTTTCATTATTTCCCTTAGCTTCATAAGCTTCGTAGGCTCTGACAATTCTTGTAACCAAAGGGTTTCTCACTACATCCGAATCTTTAAATCTAATAATTTTAGTGTGATCAACACCATCTAATACTTTAACAGCCTCAGTCAGTCCTGAATTTATTCCATTAGGCAAATCAACCTGCGACAAATCTCCTGTTATCGCCATACGAGAGTATTCTCCAAGCCTAGTAACAAACATTTTCATCTGCATAGGAGTTGTATTCTGGGCTTCATCTAAAATAACGAATGCATTAGATAGCGTTCTACCACGCATAAATGCCAATGGAGCAATTTCTATTTCTCCCGTTTCAATTCTTCTTGATACTTGCTCCGGCGGAAGCATATCATACAAAGCGTCATAAAGAGGCCTAAAATAAGGATCAACTTTATCTTTTATATCTCCGGGTAAAAAACCAAGACGTTCACCTGCCTCAACCGCTGGCCTTGAAAGAATTATTCGGTCTACCTCCCCACCAACAAAGAGTGAAACTGCAACTGCTACAGCAAGATAAGTCTTACCAGTTCCAGCAGGCCCAAGAGCAAAAGTTAGGTCTGTTTGCCTAAGAGCGTGCATATAATTGATTTGGTTTGGGGATCGGGGTCTAATAGTCCTTTTATGAGCTCTTATATTTTCTTTATCTGAAATTTTGTTTACTAGACTTATTTTTTGACCATGCATTTTAATGCTTGCATCAACATCTGCTAAGTCTATTGTCCTTCCTTTTTCCAATTGTTCATATAAATCCTCAAGTACATTTCGTGCATGAAAGATTGCATTACTAGAGCCCGATATTGATACTTCATTACCACGGCTACTAATTATTACATCTAAACTTTGTTCAATTTTTGTAAGGTGACTATCATGATTTCCAAACAACAAAAGTAAAAGTGAGTTTTTTTCAAATTTCATTTGAATTTGTTCTGAAGTTGTTTTTGGAAGAGAAAAATCATTTACTGTCATAAGGTGACTCTTTGAGATCTGGATTCTTCCTTATTGGTAGTAGGTTTATTTTTGTTCTTTATAATTTTTCCACCTAAACTTTTTGCATAGCCTTCGGTTATAACTACATTATAAATATCACCAATATTCTCGAAATTTTTAGGGATATTTACCCATTGCATATAAGGTGTCCTACCAGAAATCTGAGAACCTTCATTACTTTCTCTCTCAAACAAAATGGGAAGCTCTAAATTAACACAATTTAAATTAAAGTTACGCTGTTGCTTATCTATTAAATCTTGTAACTCAGTTAGTCTTTCCTTTTTTAATTCTTCTGGGATTTGATTTGGCAAGTCAGCTGCCGGTGTCCCTGGCCTTACGCTATATTTAAAAGAAAAAGCCTGGCCAAACTTTACCGAATCAATCAACTTAAGTGTGGATCTAAAATCAGCATCTGTTTCACCAGGATAACCAACTATGAAATCACTCGAAAAGACAATGTCTTCACGAACCTTTCTGAGCTTTTCTATAATTTTCATATAATCTTTAACTGTATGCTGGCGATTCATAAGTCTTAATATTTCATCAGACCCTGACTGAACTGGTAAATGTAGAAAAGGCATGAGTTGTGGGATTTTTCCATGGGCATTAATAAGGTTTTCACTCATATCCTTGGGATGGCTGGTTGTATATCTAATCCTTATTAAGTCTCCAAGTTTTGACAAATTATTAATCAGTATCTCTAATCCTACTTCTGTTCCATCAATATCAACACCATGATAAGCGTTTACATTTTGACCTAACAAAATAAGCTCTCTAGCACCATTATCAATTAGGTTTTTTGCCTCTTTAAGAATATCTACCATTGGTCGAGAGTATTCAGCACCCCTCGTGTAAGGAACCACACAGAAATTACAGAAGCGATCGCAGCCTTCTTGAACTGTTATGTATGCAGACACGCTTTGATCCTTGTTATCTGAGCCAAGTTTTGATCTCATTAGATCAAATTTAGATATTGTTGGAAATTCAATATCTAAAACTAGATTTTTAGCAGTAGATGCTTCAGCAACCATATAAGGCAAACGGTGATATGTTTGTGGACCAACAACAATATCAACACATGGGGCTCTCCTACGCACCTCTTCACCTTCTGCTTGTGCAACACATCCTGCCAAAGCCACAACAAAATCTTTTCCCTCTAATTTTTTGTGCTCTTTCAAATTAGCTAAACGACCAAGCTCCGAGTAGACTTTTTCAGAAGCCTTTTCACGTATATGACATGTGTTCAGTACAACCATATCAGCTAACTCCAGCTGTTCAGTTCTTACGTATCCTGAGGGAGCCATAACATCAGCTATACGATCAGAATCATATACGTTCATCTGGCAGCCATATGTCTTAATAAAAATTTTCTTTAGGTCTGTTTTCTCAACCATAGTCTTTTAAACCTATTAAATATTTTTGCTTCTTAGCCTAATCAAAGTTAAATTTTAAAAACTCAAATTCATTTTTTTGTTGAGTTACATTCTGCACCAAACTATCTTCTGTTAAGCTGGTCCAGATAGGTTAGTTATAGTTTTTTTATCATAAAATAATCTCTTAGTAGGCCACCATCGACGCTTTCTTTTTAATTTTAAGCGACCACTAATTGCATCTGATACGCCAGTAGAAACAACTTGCCAGCAGTGATTAGCTAATGCCTTTCGACTTCCAAAATCAGCAAAAATCACTGGTTCATGAAATTGTACTGTAATAGTAGTTTTACCTATTCCTGCAACAGACCATAGGTGACTTGCAAGGTCCATATCACCATACCAAGCAAAATAAGGTCTATAACGTCTACCCATAGGTAAACCATCTAGATGAGTATATGATACTGACACTGGTTGTACACAAATTGGTTTACCATCTATTTCTTTATCTGCAATTGCAAAAAAAGCACTTTTAAATGGTAAAACACGATTCCCATCGTTACTTGTTCCCTCTGGAAATAAAATCAAATTGTCACCATTTTCCATTCGTGTAGTCATTTCATCTCGGTGGTGTCCAGTTCGTGTTACTCGCCTCTCAACAAAAACAGTTCGCTGCAACTTTGATAAGAAACCGAACAGTGGCCAATTTTTCACCTCTGCCTTTGCCACAAAACAACCCGGTAATACAGCACCCAAAACAGGTATATCTAAATAACTTGTGTGATTGCAGACAAAAAGTATTGGAGTTTGTCTGGATAAAGTTCCGTGTAATTCAAGCCTAAACCTAAAAACCCTGCAAATGGTTCTATGCCAGATCATTGGAAGGCGCCTAGATAAAGGAATACGAAAAAGCATTAAAAAAACTTGGAGCGGTGCTAGGCAAGCAGTTATAGCAAGAAATCTCATTAAGGTGATAATTGATATCATGTAAGTTTTTCTCTGTATTTCTGTGTAACAAGATCCGTCTTTACTACAATAGACACATCTACACTATCCCACTGTGTATCAATAACTCCACCATCTCCGATAAAACCACCCAAACGAAGGTATCCCTTTATTAGTGGTGGTACTTCTCTGATGGCTGCACGTTGATCAATGTTATTTTTAGGTAACGTATTCATATTAATATAACGTTCTGTTAATGCCACTGGTCGAATATATTTTGGTGCAAGCTGATAATGATAGAGATAAGCTAAAGGAAGTGCGTGCTGCTTTGGATCTGAACCAGGGAAACTTGCACAACCAAACATAATCGGAATTTTATGATGGATTACATAAGCAGCATTACCTCTCCAGAGAAGCGTCATTGTAGCTCGATTGCGATAGTTTCTATGAACACAAGAACGGCCTAATTCTAATATTTCTCCAGGTTGATTTATTATGGCGGAGATATCAAATTCATTTGCTGAATAGAAACCTCCATTTTGATCAGCTACAGATCTCCTGTATAATCTATAAGTTCCAACAACCTGATCAGGACCATCAGGTAATGCATTATCTAAAACTAAAAGGTGATCACAGAACTCATCAAATCGATCAAAATCTCTCTTGAGAGTTTTCATTTCAGAACTAGGAATAGCTCCCATTTCTTCATAAAATACACGATATCTAAGAGCCTGAGCTGCCTTGATTTCATCTTCTGACTTAGCTAGTCGCACTTCTAAACTGCCAGCAGAAATGCCCTCAAATAAGGATGTTTTTGAACGGTTATCAGCCGTCACCTTTGGATTCCTTATCACCATCTAACTTTATGCCAAAGAGTTCTAGCTTATGGCCCATTAGCTTATAACCATATTGTTTAGCTATTTTAGTCTGTAATTCTTCTATTTCATCATTAGTAAACTCAACAACTTTACCAGTTTCAAGGTCAATTAAGTGATCGTGATGTTCTCTTGATGATATTTCATACCTTGATCGGCCATCACCAAAGTCATGCTTTTCAATAAGATTAATATCTTCAAACAAACGAACAGTTCTATAAACTGTCGCCAATGATATATTTTTATCTAATTTCATTGAACGCTGATAGACCACTTCAACATCTGGATGATCCTTAGAATCTGACAACACTCTGGCGATAATCCTACGTTGACCAGTCATTTTAAGGCCAAGATTTTCGCACATTTTTTCTAATCTGGTCTCTTTCACTTTTCCCTCGCCCCATTACCATAAACAAATTTACACTTCAAATATAGTCTGGGAAATATGTGGAGTGTATCTTAAGTCTCATAAAACTTAATGTTTTTAATACTAAATGTTAAAAATGGCTACAATAATAGAGAGTCCAGCCTTAATTTAAGCGTAAGTGCATCTACATTTAGACCAGACTTTCTCCGGTAATAAGCTTTTCGAAGTCCAATTTGAGTAAAACCAAAACGTTTATATAAATCTCTGGCAGGTTTATTATCCTCCGCAACCTCTAAAAATATTTCTTCTATGGATTTATTCCTTGCCCTTAAAAAGGTTGCACGAAGAAGGCCAATCGCAAAACCCTCACGACGCCATAAAGGATCTACTGCTAGTGAGAGAATCTCCCCCTCTAAGACTATTCCACGAAACAATATGAAAGCGACTAATTTTCTATTTAGTTTCAACCCAAGTCCAAACGCCTCCGGAGGCGATAATACGTTTTTCATAACGTTAGCTTGCCAAGATTCTTCAAAACACAATGCATGCAATGTTGCTAGGTCAGCAATATCTGAATCACATATGTTTTCAATGGACACCTTAGGCATTTTTTAAAAATATACCACTGGGAGGACTAGCCCCTGAATCTCTCAGATATAAGGGCGAAACAACCGTTTTAGGCCAACCTTCTCTTTGAACAATCTCACAAGTAACCCTTGCTAAAACACTTGCACGCGGCAAGTGGTCACCTAATGGAACCTCAGCAATAACTCCATATTTTTCTAACTCAATAGATAATTGGTTTGACCCAGAGCCCGCGACAATAATATTGGTATCTTTTCTTGTAGAAGCAATAATTTTAGCTGTTTTACCGAAGTCCATTGCAAATGGTTCTAAGATTGTATTTAGATTTGATTTGTAAATCGCCACGTAACACTGCCCTTTTCTTGCATCCATCACTGGCACAATAATTTTATTTTCCACTTGATCTTTTTTTAAGCCAGCTGCAATTACTTTTAATGAAACAACACCTAGTAATGGTTTATTTGAAGCCAATGCGACAGCCCGTGCTGTTGCAAGGCCAATTCGGACCCCAGCAAAGGATCCTGGCCCACGAGTAACTCCAATTCCGCTAATTTCCTTAAATGTTAAATTAGCATTTTCAATAACCTCAATAATCATTGGAATCAGTTTTTCTGCATGACCAATTCTGATTTTTATTGACTTCTCTGCCAATATTTTACCTTCAGACAAGACCGCGGCTGAACAAGCATTTGTAGTTGTATCAAAAGCGAGAATATTCATGACTTTTTAAATATTAACCAACTGCAAAGTTCTCGAAAATATCAAGTAAAAGAAATTAAAAATGTTAACAATATTCATCTTATGTCAAACTTAATTCAAAATAATCAATTTTTTAGGTAAAACAAATTGGAGAAAAACTTGCTTACTTTGATAGAACCACCAGAGTATGATATCGAAATTGAAATGATGTATGCAACCCCAAACAATTTTACCGGAAAAGTTATATATTCAGATAAAAGATGTTTTCTGCACCCTACAGCAGCCCGCTTGTTAAAGAAAGCAATTAGCCTTGCAGCAAAACAAGGCCTTAGAATACGTGTTTATGATGCTTATCGACCCACAACAGCACAAAAGATACTCTGGGAACATAATCCAGATCCTAATTTTATTACTAACCCAATTAAGGGGTCACCACATTCTAGGGGTGTTGCGATTGACATGACACTTATAAACTCTTCTACTGGTAAATTGTTAGATATGGGAGGGTCATTTGATGATCTATCATCCAAAGGCTTTCATGGAACTACAGATATCTCTCAAGTTGCCCAAAAAAATAGAATGCTTTTGCTTGGTTTAATGGCTAGTGCAGGTTTTGATCACTATCTTAATGAATGGTGGCATTATCAGTTATATAATGCACACAAATATCCTTTAATATCTAATAGTGCAGTTTGCTATAAAATTCATGACTTTTAGGTGAATATTTTGATAATTTATGTAAACAAAATAACAATTACGGTTTGCACACTATTTATTTTTATATTAAGCAACGCTGTTTCACTCTATGCAGCAGATTCAGCGGTAATATTACAGTACCATAGATTTGGTGAAGCTGATTACCCATCAACTAATATTAAGATTAATCAATTTGAAGATCATATTGATTATCTTAAAGAAGGTGGGTTTAACGTGTTACCTGTTCCACATATTATCGCTGCATTGCGAGCAAACCAATCTCTTCCAGATAAAACTATTGGTATTACAATAGATGATGCACTCATATCAGTATATAAGAATGCTTGGCCTAGGTTAACAGCAGCTGGTTTTCCATTTACACTTTTCGTTTCCACTGATTCAGTAGACCACAATAACAAGCTAACTTTATCTTGGAATCAAATTCGTGAATTGGCTGATGCTGGTGTGACGATTGGGAATCATAGTGCTGCTCATAAACAAATGTGGAAAATGTCTACAGTTGAAAAAAAAATTGATCTTGACAGAGCACAAAATAGATTTTTAAAGGAACTAAAATTCACTCCAAAACTTTTTGCGTATCCTTTTGGTGAATTTGATATAAATCTCCGTGATGAAATAAAAAATCGCGGTTTCAATGCTGCTTTTGGTCAGCAATCAGGTGTATCATACAATGATTTTGATTTTATGGCTCTTCCTCGTTTTTCACTGAATGAGGCATATAGTGATATTGAGCGTTTTAAACTTATTGTTAATACTCTTCCACTAAAAATAACTGATCTTACACCACAAAATCCTGTATTAAGTCAGAACCCGCCAATTGTCGGCTTTACTGTTTCAAGTAAACACGAAAATTTAGACGAACTAGCTTGTTTTGCCTCTGCACAAGGAAAAGTGAAAACACAAATCCTAGGTGATGAAAGGGTTGAGATTAGACTCCAAAAACCCATGTCAAAGGGAAGGAATAGAATAAATTGTACCCTTCCTGGTTCTAATGGAAGATGGCATTGGCTTGGATTACAGTTTATTTGGCCATAAAATATTACTAAACCATTTGATTATAATAATTTGTTAAGTAATTTTTAAGGAGCTTGGTTAAATTATTTTATTTTAAAAACAAGGTTTTTTGATCTAACTTTTCCAATGCATTAGATGAAATAATCTTCTGAATAGTCTCAACGTATTCTTTTCCTCTAACAGAGTAACGAGAGAGTTCATGGGTGAGTTTAATACTATCTAAGGCATCATATTTCTTACGTTGTATCAACCGTTTCTCACGAAAAGAAGCATAAGCATTATGGTAATTAAGGTTATGTATGTATGAGCGAACTGCTGCTAACAAACTGTCATAGGTTTTAACTAAATACTGCTGACCATCATCTTGTCTAAGAGGCCTCATACCAGCACTTTTTTTGAAAGTGTAAAGCCCAAAGAGTGCATTTCCCTCCCTTGCAAACCTTGAAGTTCCCCACCCAGACTCTTCAGCAGCCTGGGCTATAGCTAATGATGGTGGAATTACATCCATCCGAGTTAATAGTTCAATATAATCAAACTCTTTTAACTCATAGCGCTCGATTAATTTTTTTAACCATTCTCTATCCTTGAAGTTAAGCTGTTCATAACTTTTTTTGTCTTCTAACAACTTTAAAACTCTAATACGATCACTCAAAATTTCTTCATTTACCAGTAAAACAAGAGGAATTACTGTAGCTATAAACAAATTTTTTCTTTTTTTGATAGAAACAACATTTGTAATATCAACTGGTAAAAACTCTGTAAAGATTCTCGGAATTTTTTCATCTACTGATTGAATTAATTCCCAAGAATAATTTTCAATTTCGAATTTTTTTATGAGCTCATTAACAGTAATATTTTTATTTTTTCTATATATATTTTCTAATTTAGAGCTCTGTGAATTTAATCTAGAGTCAATCTTATCTTCAATTATAGACCCACCATGATCTACATCAACTTTCATTTCTACAGAATATTGTTTTTTTAATGTAGAAGAAAATGGATTCAATCCAGCCCCTATTACTAGGCCATAAACAGAAACAATAGATAAAATACATATAAAAAATACGAAACCTGTATATAGAGGTATTCCTCTGATTTTTAAATCAAAGCTTCTAAAACTAGACTTGTTCACCTCCAGTTCTCCAGAAAGTCACAATTAATATTTTTCATAAAAATTAATCTTTATTTGATATAAAAATTTAGTTTACTGCTCTTACCTCTAACACTTCCGGTATATAATGTTTCAACATATTTTCAACACCCATCTTGAGTGTCATTGTAGAACTTGGACATCCTTGACATGAACCATGAAGAGCAAGCGAAACTATCCCTTTTTCAAAGCCTTTAAACTCTATATCTCCTCCGTCCTGTGCAACTGCAGGTCTGACACGAGTATCTAATAATTCTTTAATTTGAATGACTATTTCTGAATCTTCATTCTGTATCGTTTCATCTGTTGGCAAATCTGCCTTAGTTTTATCATTTAATATTGGCAAACCTGAAACAAAATGCTCCATCATTAACCCTAAAATAACTGGTTTTAGTAATTCCCAATCAGCTTCATTAGACTTTGTGACGCTAACAAAATCACTACCGAAAAAAACTCCTGTAATATCATCCATTTTAAATAATTTTGAAGCTAATGGAGACTTTGAAGCTTCTTCTTCACTTCTAAAGTCTACTGTACCAGATGCCATCACTTCTACGCCAGGCAAGAACTTAACTGTTGAAGGGTTTGGTGTAACTTCAGTTTGAATAAACATTATCTTTCCATTTATATATTTTGGTTAATTTTTAATTTTAGTACATATGTGCGTATGTCTAACTTTTGTGGCTCTTAATTCTACCATTCCATAACTAATTTATTTATTTGGAGACTTACTTTAAACTTATATTTCAAGAGGGCAACAAATTGAGTTTATTATATAGATTATTTTTTTTAATTAATTAACTTTTTGTATGTATATTGACTTCATGTCAATTCTTTAAGTTGTTCATCTGTCAAGTCGCCAGGAACAATTACAAGTGGAATTTTTAAATTCCCGGCCAACTGACTAGCTAGCCATGAAATTAATTTTCCCTTTCCTTGGGCGGGTGGTGCAGCACCAACTACAAGTAAATTAATCGATTTATCCTCCTCAATCTGAGCAATAACTTCTTCACCTATCGGCCCCTCTCGAACAAATAAAGATGGTTTAACCTTTGTAAGAGAAATAACTTCCTTTGATATATCTTCAAGTAATAGATTTGCCTTCTCAAATGTTTCTTCTCGCATAAGATCAAACACAGCAGCCCAATGTTGAAATTCTGGCGGCTCTACAACATGTAGAAGTGCAACACGACCGCCACTTCTAGAAGCCCTTAAAGCAGCAAAACGTGATGCAGTTCTAGAGTGATCATCATTTGAAACTCCCACTAAAAAAGTAACTTCCCCAGCAATATGAGAATTTGTTTCTTTTAATGGTTTATTATTCATTTAACCCCTCTAAAGTTTCCTGAAGGCCAAACTTCCTAACCATCCAACTATTAGTGATAAAAATAATGCAATAAAAGCATAAATCTCACTATTGAAATTAGCAAAATTCCATATTTGGTCTGAAAAACCAGATTTTTTAACTTCTAGAGGGGTAATTTTTTTACTTATTAACTCACCATTAGATATAAGAAGAGTATCTATTAGATAATTGCCTGTTGGTATATTATTTGGGATATCTATAGTTACACGAAACAAATTGTCATCTATAAAATTCACTTGACCTAGGTTTGAAGAAAATAAGTCCTGAGCAGTCTGAACGCGTAATAATGCAGTTTTAAATTCTTTAAAATTCTTATCTTTTATTTCTCTGGCAGCATCAAATGCAAGATTGTTTAACCCGACCTCATATTTTAACAACTCTTTATTTTCAAGCAATAATTCTGGCTTTTTTGAAGCTGCAAGAGCGTAAAATTGTGGTACATTTTTGAAATTTATAGCCTCATGATTCACCCATATTCCAAATTTTCTCTCTTTACGCCTCATAATCATTTCTTTATTTGGTCCACGAAAAATTACTATTATATCTCCAGGTCTATCCTTTGCTCCAAAAAGTAAGATTGATGTTCCTGAAAAAGTTGAATCAATTTCGATTTGTTTGCTAGATATATCTATATGTAAAGGCTCATTTAGGGCAAAAACAAATTTAGAATCGACTGACATTAAGCAAACACAAAACATGCCAACTAAACCTGTTAGCCAAAATCTTTTGAGCCATCGTAGGTTTATTATAATCATCACGGCAAACATTAAATGCTACTTTCAAGAACTGTTATTGAAAATAGTTCACTAGGTCTGTTTAAAAGGCCAAAAATGAGACGGCCAGCTACTGTTAGGACCATAAGTGCTAATAATCCCCTCAATTGCACTGCTTTCAAACGAAGTCCAAATCTCGTACCGTATTGAGCGCCGATTACAGCTCCAACCGCAAGAATTAAAGTTAAAATTATATCAACATTTTGATTACTTATTGCATGAGCAACAGAACTCATAGCACTTATTACTAATATGCTTAATAAAGAAGTTCCTATAACAACAGCTGTTGGCATCCCGATTAAATATATTAACACTGGGACCATTATAAACCCCCCACCAACTCCCATGAATGAAGCCAGAAGACCCATAGTAAAACCAATTACAACAGGAGGGATCGCACTAACATATAACTTAGATTGGCGGAACCGAAGCTTAATTGGTAGTCCGTGTATCCAAGTATGATAATTTGCTTTTCTTTGTATTTGCCTACTTTGGTAAAATAATGCACGGGTACTCTCTAAGCCCATTAAAATACCTACTACAAGCAAAAAAATAACATAGAACAAAGATATTACTAATTCTATCTGGCCAGCCTCACGTAATTCCTTAAATAATTCTACACCCAACCATGAACCTACTATTCCACCGCAAAAGAGAAGCGAACCCATACGAAAATCAACGTTCCCTCTCCGCCAATGTGCGATCATTCCTGATATAGATGATGCAACTATTAGATTTGTACCTGTACCTACTGCAACAACTGCAGGAATTCCAATAAAAATCAAAAGAGGGGTCATCAAAAATCCCCCTCCAACACCAAACATTCCCGATAAAAAACCTACTGCTAAGCCTAAACCTAGCAATACGAACAAATTAGTCGATAATTCTGCTATTGGGAGGTAAATATCCATTTTAGTAACCTGTTTGGTCCTTCTTATAAGGACCAAAATTTTATTCTTGTGGTGCTAAAAAGCCAAAAAGCTCCTGTGCTCCTGATAAAACTTCTTCTGCGATTGCAGTCGCCTTATTAGCACCATCATCCAGCACCGAATCAATATAACTCGAGTCAGCTGATAGTCTTTTTATTTCCATACTTATTGGAGAAATTTTATCAACAATTAGGTCTGCTAATTCATCTTTAAACTCAGAAAACTGAATATGTGAATACCTTTCTGCAACAGAGTTTTTTGACTCGTTAGATAGTGCAGAATAAATTTCTAGTAAATTAGTTGATTCGGGTCTATTAACTAGATCAAATGACATGCCAGATACAGAGTCCGTTCGGGCTTTCCTTATTTTTTTCCTAATTGTATCAGCGTCATCAGTAAGATTTATACGCGACATATCAGAACTATCTGATTTACTCATTTTATTCTTACCGTCACGGAGGCTCATAACACGAGCAGCTTCTTCTAGAATAATAGGTTCAGGTAAAGGAAAATATTCCATACCGAAGTTGTTGTTAAAAGCACCAGCAATATCTCTAGCTAATTCAAGGTGCTGCTTTTGATCTTCGCCAACAGGGACATGTGTAGCCTTGTATAATAAAATATCTGCAGCCATTAGCACTGGATATGCGTAGAGACCGAGGAAAGCATTATCCTTTTTCTTACCGGCCTTTTCTTTGAATTGAGTCATTCTATTCAACCAGCCAAGGGGAGTAATGCAATTGAAAAGCCAAGCTAGGTTTGCATGTTCTCTTACTCTACTTTGATTAAATATAATACAATTTTTAGGCTCAACACCTGCGGCTAAAAGGCCTGCTGTGACCTCCCTTGTATTTGACCTGAGCTCTTTAGGATCTTGGGCGACTGTTACAGCATGAAGATCTACTATACAATAAATACAATCATAATCATTTTGGATCGCCACCCAATTCTTAATTGCACCAAGGTAATTTCCCAAGTGTAAGTTACCAGTGGGCTGAACACCCGAAAAAACCCTTTTCATTATAATTTACTCTTATTTAAAGGCTAATTATATGGAGCGTTCGCTTTATGACCCCCTGTTAGCAAATGGTCAAGTCATGGAACTAAATACATTAGTATTTTATTAGATTTATGCAATCTCAACCTTTTGTTTTTGTATTTTTAAAAATTTAAACTGCCTCGGATATCGTAAAAGCTTTTAAGAAATATGCTGCTAAAAAATATATTAGAACCCCTACTGAAATTAATATTAATAGCCCAGTAACTCTCAACCCCAAATCTGAAGATAGAGGCTCTATTAAATTTTTATGAATTAGCCATATGCATATACCCATAAGTCCACTTGCAAAAAATATTGAGATTAAACGCAAAATCAAGCGAAATTCAATAATAAGGTTTCCCCTTTTTATAAGGAAAAAACATAAAAATATAGCATTTAACCACCCAGATATACTGGTAGCTAATGCAATACCAAGATGTCCCAAAGCCTTCATAAGTAATATATTAAGTATAACATTTGCAAGCACACACAATGCTGCAATTATAACTGGTGTTTTTGTATCTTCCCTTGCAAAAAACGCTGGTACAAATACTTTGATCAATACAAATGCTGGGAGACCTATAGCATAAATTAATAGAGCATTAGCAGTTGCAACTGAGTCGCTTGAGGTAAATTCGCCTCTCTCAAATAGCGTGATAATTAGAGGTTCTGCTAAAACAATTAGAGCAACTGTAGCAGGAATAGTCAAAAGTAAAGCACCCCTTAGGGCTCTATTTTGACTTTTATGAACCTCATCAAAGTCACCCGACCTGAGTTGTCGAGATAAAAGTGGGAGTAAAGCTGTTCCTACTGCCACACCTACTACACCTAGTGGAAGTTGACTAACACGATCAGCGTAATACAAAAATGAAACAGAGCCTTCTGGAAGGAAAGAAGCAATTATAATATCAATTAATAAATTTATCTGAGCAACCCCAGCACCAATCGCTGCTGGGGCCGCAAGTAATATCAATTTTTTTACTCTTGTAGTTAATCTAGGAAAACGTAATTTCAATTTTATGCCAGCACGCTCACAAGCAACTAAAAGCCAAATGAGCTGTAGGATTCCTCCTAAAGATACTCCTATACCAAGAGCATGAGCAGGGGTTTCGGTCCAATGGCTAATTAACTCAAGCGAAAGAATAAGGCTGATATTTAGTATCATTGGGGTAGCAGCAACAGACGAAAAACGATAAAGAGAATTCAGTACTCCACCCAACATTGATACTAGTGATATAAATATAATGTACTGAAACGTTAATCTAGTTAAATGAACAGCTATATCAAACTTTTCAGTATCTTCTGAAAAACCGGGAGCTATACAATATATCACCCATGGCATAAAGATTTGTGCAATAGCAACTAATAAAATAAGTGAAGGCAAAAGTACGGACAAAACCTCTTCTGCAAAGTCATAGGCTGTTTTTCGCCCACCACCTTCAAGTTCCTTTGCAAACATAGGTACAAAAGCAGCGTTAAATGCACCTTCGGCAAAAAGACGTCGAAAAAAATTTGGAAATTTAAAGGCCACAATAAATACGTCTGCATATGGACCTGCTCCCAAGCTTGCAGCGATAAGAATATCCCTTAAAAAGCCTAATAGACGAGATCCCATAGTATAACCACCTATGGTAGCAATCCACCTTCCCATAACGCCATTTTGATTTGTTTTTAATATCATTGAGTTCTTAAAAGAATAAACATTAGTGAGTAACTCCTTTATCTATGGATGAAGCGGCAACAAGTTTTTT
>PBVE01000022.1 GCA_002728135.1 Rhodospirillaceae bacterium | reverse complement strand
TGGATTGCCAGTATTCCAAAACCGTGGGGGTGAGGTGTCATTCCCTACTACTCACCCACAATACATGGGGCTCCATTCATTGAGAGTAAAAAAAGACAGAGAATCATTACAAGAGTTTGACGTGATATTAGCTGTAGGTATGGATACTTTTGATGAATTATTTTACTGGGGTGATGTGATTCTCTCAAAATCACAAAGGCTTATTCATATAGATCCCATACCAGGAAGGGTTGGCAGATCTGAACCGACAGATGTAGGCATAATTGCAAATTGTAAGAAAGCTTTAGACCAAATCATTGAAAATATAAAGCCGAAACTCGATTACAAGCTGGCTGAATCACGAACCAAACAAGTAACAGATGAAGTAGAAAAAACCAAGTTAAGCTACGAAACATCCGTTGAAAACGGTTGGAATACTTATCCCATGTCTCCTGCTCGAATGATGTTTGAACTATCCAAATCTGTTCCTGAAAATGCAATAATTATTGATGACGCTGTTAGCAATAGGGCAGCGTTAAGGCACTATTTTCATGGTGAATCCCGAGGGGATATACGTGGAGTAAGAGGCCAGTCAATTGGTGGTGGGATAGGAGCCACTATGGGTACACAGTGTGCAAATCCTAACAGACCGGTATTTGGAATCATTGGGGATGGCAGCGCCATGATGACCATACAAGGCTTATGGACAGCAGCGAATGATAAAATTCCCTGTATTTTTGTAATCTGTAACAACGGTATGTACAGAGTATTGAAAGTAAATTTTAATGTTTACCAAGAAGAAATTCTAGAACAAAAAGAAACCGCGGGTGAAAATCTTTTGTATTCCAATTTTGATACCCCTTTCGATATATCGGAAATAGCTAAAGGAATGGGACTTGATAGCGAAAGGGTTGAAAAACCTGAGGACATTAAGGGAGCTGTCGAGAGAGCATTAGCTACTGGTATGCCTTCTGTCATTGATATAGTTATAGACGGGTCTCTTTAAAATTCCCCTACCAGAAGAACTTTCACGTACTCCACACATACAATGTTTGATAGATAAACAGTTTGATATTTTAGTAGAATAATTTGAGAAACAGTTCAACTTAAAAAATGGAAGTGTTGGCGTTATATGTCAGATGATCTTACTCAACAGTTAATAAGTCCTTACGGAGGACAACTTACTAATCTTGTTTTAAAAGACCTTACTCGTAAAGAACTTTTGGGGGAAATCCCTGATACTAAATCTTTGCAAATAAGTGAAAGGGCAGTCTGTGACCTAGAACTTCTATCAACGGGTGCTTTCTCTCCCTTAGACAAATTCATGGGGGAGGAAGATTACAAGTCTGTACTCGACAAAATGAGATTGAAAGATGGCACGTTATTTCCAATCCCCATAACATTGCCTATTGACAAATCGGAAATCAAAAAACAAGGTCTGAGTTACGGAGATAGAATCACGTTAAGAAGTTCTACGAATGACGTGCTTGCGATCATGGAAATAGAAGATATGTATGAATGGGATATCAGAGAGGTATCAGAAAAAGTTTTTGAGACAACTGATATAAAACACCCAATCGTGAAGGAAATGAACGATTGGGGGAAAGTTAACATATCCGGACCTATAAGTATTATCAATTTACCAACACATCATGACTTCAAAAAATACAGATTAGATCCCGCTGAAACGAGGGAAAAACTAACTGCGTTCAGAAATAGAAACGTGATCGCCTTCCAAACGCGAAACCCACTTCATCGGGTGCACGAAGAGTTAACAAAACGAGCAGCTAATAATGTAAATGGGGTCTTGCTACTCCATCCGGTCGTTGGAATGACCAAGCCAGGAGATGTAGATCATTTCACTAGAGTCAGGACATATATTGAATTAACGGAGAAATATTACAAACCCAATAGTGTTTTATTGGCGTTACTACCATTAGCAATGAGGATGGGAGGTCCTCGCGAAGCATTATGGCATGCGATTATACGTAGAAATTATGGCGCTAACTATCTAATAGTTGGTCGGGATCATGCAGGCCCAGGCACAAATTCTTCAGGTGAGCCTTTCTATGGTCCCTATGATTCACAAGAATTAGTTAAGAAATATGCAGTGGAAACTGGAGTGACCCCTATAGAGTTCACTGAACTTGCCTATTTGCCAGAAAAAGGTCGATATGAAGAATCTTCGAAAATAGGTCCTAATACCCTTACCAAAACGATATCTGGTACTGAGATTAGAGAAAAATACTTGGACAAAGGGATCAATTTGCCTACTTGGTTCACAAGACCTGAAGTCGCCAAAATACTGGCAGAAGCATACCCCGCTAAACAAGAACGCGGAGTTTGTCTTTGGTTTACTGGGCTCAGTGGCTCAGGTAAATCTACTATCGCCAACATTCTTACTGTCTTACTTATGGAGCATGGCAGGAAAGTTACTATTCTTGATGGAGATGTTGTAAGAACCAATCTCTCGAAAGGACTAGGTTTCAGTAAACAAGACAGAGACATTAATATCCTAAGAATAGGCTATGTAGCCTCAGAAATAGTCACTCATGGCGGAATTGCTATATGTGCTGCAATAAGTCCATATGCCTCAACAAGAGATTCCGTTAGAAATATGATGGGTAATGATTCTTTCATAGAAATTTTTGTTAACACACCTATTGCAATATGTGAGAAAAGGGACCCCAAAGGCATGTACGCAAAAGCTAGAGCAGGAGAAATTAAAGGCTTCACCGGGATTGATGATCCTTATGAATCTCCATGTAAAGCAGAAATCACCCTAGATACAGTATCCTTTCCACCTGAAGAGAATGCGCTCCAGATACTAAATCACCTGCAGAACCTAGGTCTACTGCAATAACTCTACCAACTTTTCACCAAGATGATTATCAAACAATATACTGATTATTAATCTACGTTAAGCGGAGCGCGCCACGTCGCACTATTCTTTTAACCATCAGTAACTCTACTGTGTGTCGCATCCAGTCGCGATGTTCACCAGTAAGAAACTTTCTCAGACCCATATTTTTATCTTATACACACTTAATTTTCTGGTGATTTAAGCGCTCATCCACGACCAACGAACGGCATTTTTGTAGCCATAATAGTCACATTTTGGACGTTAGTTTCTAGTGGATAATCGGCAATCTGCAAAATAGTTTGGCCAACATGGTCTACATCGAATGTTGGTTCGACCATAATCTCACCATTGGCTTGAGGCACTCCATTTTGCATTCTCATAGTCATAGGTGTCGCTGCATTCCCCACGTCAACTTGGCTACAAGCAATATTGTATTTCCTGCCATCAAGAGATATCTGTTTTGTTAGACCGGATATCGCATGTTTTGTTGATGTATAAGCCACCGAATCAGGTCTCGGGGCATAGGCAGATATAGAACCATTATTTATAATCCTTCCTCCCATAGGGCTTTGAGATTTCATTATTTTTACCGCTTGTTGCGCACATAGAAAACTGCCAGTCAAATTCGTATCTACCACTTTTTGCCAATCATCCAAAGATAGTTCCTCGAACTCAACTCGAGGAGCTCCTATGCCAGCATTATTAAACAAGACATCCAATCTACCGAATCTCTCTTTTACTTGATGAAAAAATGAGTAGATTGAGTCCGGCTTTGACACATCTGTCGAAACCGCGATAGCCGTAGAGTCGTCTGCACCAGACTCTTCTATCGTTTCTAAAAGTGGTTGCATTCTACGCCCCGCCAACGCGACAGAATAGCCTGCACCCAACAATTTAATAACTGCACTCTTACCAATTCCTGTCCCTGCTCCGGTAACCGCAGCGATCCGACCATTTGGTGACATGATATATCTCCTGTTATTAACAAAGACGATTGTTCTTCATCCAAGCGACCCACAGTACTCTTGATACTGTAATTTGTCTAATCGGACAAGAAATGATCAATGTTTTCTTCATTATCGTTTATAATCAGCATACATTTAGCATTGATAAAATACCAGTTTATTTGTAGCTATCGTCGCATTAAAAAACTTGATTAGGACGAAAACATATTGAAAAGTTAAGTTTAGTAAATGCCGCTTGGCGGTTGTGAGGAACTTATGAAAATCAATAAACCATGGGGAACTTATGAAATAATTCTAAGTGATATAAATTACCAAGTGAAGAAGTTGGTCATAAACCCAGCACAAAGCATTTCATTACAATCTCATATACATAGATCTGAACATTGGATCGTCGTATCAGGTATTGCAAATGTGATTTTGGGAAATCAATCAAATCAAATGGAAGTGCAAACAGGGGAACATATATTTATAGGGAAAGAAGAAATTCATAGAATGGAAAATAAATCTAATGTCAAACTGGTAGTTATCGAGATCCAACAAGGAGTTTATCTAGGAGAAGATGATATAACCAGATTCTCAGATAGGTATTGTAGGACATAAATAATGTTTAATTTAAATAGAATTTTTATGGAAAATTTTTAGAAAAACAAGGAACATACAAATGGATCGTAAGGTTTTAGTAACAGGCGCAGGAGGATTTATAGGTCATCATCTGGTTACAAAACTCGTTAACATGGGTCATGAAGTCAGAGCGATTGACATAAAATACCCAGAATTCCAAACTAGTAAAGCTAGTGAATTCATTTTGTCAGACCTCAGGAGCTATGAAAACTGTATCGCTGCAACTAAAGGCATTAGTCAAGTCTACAATTTAGCAGCAGATATGGGAGGCATTGGCTACATCACATCTAAATTCGCCGAAATTGCGAGAAACAACGTTCTAATAAACTCACACATGCTTGAGGCCAGTCGGGTTAATGAAATTGATACTTTTTTTTACTCGTCATCCGCATGCATATATCCAACTGAAAAGCAAAAAAACACTGCAAATATTTCTCTAAGGGAATCTGATGCTTATCCAGCGGACCCTGAAGAAGGTTATGGATGGGAAAAGTTATTTAGTGAAAAATTATGTGAATACTATAGTAAAGATTACGGCCTCAGAACTCGAGTAGCCAGACTTCATAATGTATATGGCCCTTTGGGAACATATACTGGTGGTAAAGAGAAAGCCCCCGCTGCACTGTGCAGAAAAATCGCAATGGCCTCTAATGGGGACAAAATCGAAATATGGGGGGATGGGAGACAAACCAGATCATTCATGTTTATTGATGATTGCATCGAAGGAATCACTAGAATTGTAAATTCTGATGTAAGCGAACCTCTAAATTTAGGAACCGACCATCTTATAAGTATAAATGAGATGGTGGATTTAATCTGCTTAATATCGGGAAAAACCCTTTCTAAAGTAACTGATTTATCTAAACCACAGGGAGTAAGAGGTAGAAATAGTGACAATTCTAAAATAAAAAACCTACTGGGATGGGCTCCAAATTATCCATTAGAAAAAGGACTATCTAAAACATACTCATGGATATATTCTCAAATCAATATTTAAAAAATCTTTATTCTTTATATCGAGAATAATAACCCTAAAGTAAATAAATATTTAATCGCATATCAAATAATATTTAAAATATATGCCAAAACTCTTCAATCCATTAACAATTTGTCTTTTATGTGTTATTACTTTGTCATCGATTGGGTGTTCCCCAAACAATGCGATTGAGAGACCAAATAAAGTACAAACCCAGACAAAAGAGAACATTAATTCTGATACCAACTCCGCTACTATCAATCCCAAAGAAAACAAAATCAAACCTGAAACTAATTCAAATAATGCAAAATTGCAATCCTCCGCACTTTCTTATGCAGATGGCACCTCTGATACAAGCAAGAAAGAAAACAAAACTGACAAATCAGTATATATAAAGATCACCAATAACCCGGAAACACCTCCTGCAATAAATATACCAAGCGAATCTACTATACCCAAAAGCGTGCCGGTTGAGACGGTAACACCTTTTAACAAGTTTTCAACATTAAGAGAAAAAAATGCAGCAGAAATAAGAAAAAGTGCACAAGCCTCAACTACTCCAACTCATACACCCAATACAGACCCGCAAAACACAAATAAATCGTATATTACTTCGGAGAGTAATACTGAAATAGACATTAAAAGTATAGGCTCTCCAACTCCAACTCCGACTCCAACTCCGACTCCAACTCCGACTCCAACTCCGACTCCGACTCCGACTCCAACTCCAACTCCGACTCCAACCAATACCCGCACCTCCAGCGCAATAAAAATATTAATTCAAGGTCGCCCAGCGACAGCAACACCTACACCCACTCCTACACCCACTCCCACTCCCACTCCCACTCCCAGTCCTACCCCTACTCCTACTCCTACCCCAACTCTTGTTCCATACACTGGAAACCTAAGTTATGGGGTCATATCACATACAGATGAAAAATTAATGGTTAAACAATTTACGGATGAATTGGGTGTGCGATGGTATCTTACTTTCAATACAGATATGACTAGAATCCCTAGAGGAACACAAAAATTACCATTTATTTACTTCCCAACGAGTAACCAAGCGTGGAATTCTGTTGATCTGCAAAATATAAACACTCTAACAAATCAACAAATCGTACAACTGGGTTTCCATTCTCGAACTGAAATTCAGGCTATGGCCAACAATAATCCGGGGTCATTCTGGTACATGTTTGGGGAACCAAATAGATATCCTCCCATAACAGGAGATAAATTTGCTTATGTATTTCATTACTACAAAACGCAACTTGAAATTGGAGACAATACTGCCAAAATTGTAGGTCCTAGTCTTTTAAATTGGGATTACACATGCGTTGGATGTGGTGGCTATTTCGTCTGTAATTCAACGTATGTTAGAGGCTATGAATGCGGTAAGGAATGGTTTGAGGACTTTGTTAATACGC
This sequence comes from Rhodospirillaceae bacterium, assembly GCA_002728135.1. Taxonomy (GTDB): domain Bacteria; phylum Pseudomonadota; class Alphaproteobacteria; order UBA828; family UBA828. Next base: position 11,487 of record PBVE01000022.1, on the reverse strand, counting down.
ATGAAAACACCTATGGGTACAAACCAATGGTTCACGCATGGGCAATAGATGTCTATCCGTTAGATTGGGAAACAACACCCAATGATACTTCACATGCAGATATCGTCATAAATCAAATCAAGAAAATGAGAGCTCACCTTGATCAAATAACAGAATATCAGAATACTCCCATATGGATAACAGAACTGGGTCTCCACATCGGATACGACGATTACTCAGTTAATTCTGGCAATTTTATACCCCTTGGTGACTATAGATGGGATGTGATGGGAAATTATTTAATCAAAATATTGGATTGGCTTGAAGGGAATTCTTCAGAATATCAAATATCAAAATGGTTTTTCTTCGTCACTTACAAAGACATTGTCAATATTGAAGCAGACGGATATATGGGAATAACTTTCTTTGATAATTTACAACCCGGCAGCATTAATTGCTTGGGTATGATTTATAAATCATACGCTCTTGGGACACAAAAATTGAATTGTGACGAACTAGGAAATTCGATACCTCAATAAATCATTAGATTTGACTTATCGAATAGATTTGCGTTTTTCAACCCTGTAAATATGACTTTAATATTTTAGGGTACCGGATCTATGTGATTTTATGGTCGCACTGTGAATTGCATGAAATCAACCACTCCCCAGGATATACCGAATATATTTAAATTAGGAGAAAAAACCGGAATCCAAAATATTATTAAATATAAATGCAGTTGGTATTCCAAAACCTAGAACTCGTTATATACCTCGCATTTTCACTAGTTCAATAAACGTTTTAACTATAATTCGTAAATCAAAAATAAACCCGATTTTATCAACGTACTCTAAATCATAATGGATTTTCCTCAACGCATGTTCACCGCTATTTTCATGTGTGTAAAAAATTTGTGCCATTCCTGTCAATCCAGGTTTTACAGCGTGCCTTAAACCAAAATATGGGACCTGCTCGGTCAATACTTCACACTCTTCGGAGGTGTAAGGTCGTGGTCCAACTACGGACATATGGGCACACAGAACATTAATTACCTGAGGTAGTTCATCTATATGACTAGCTCTGATAAATCTAAAAATCTTTTTGGTGACTCTATTAACATTTTTAGAAGTCCCTGATTCCGAATATGTTCTAAATTTGTAAATAGTAAAAACCTTACCATTCATACCAACCCTATTTTGTCTGAAAATAAGATGTTGCCGTAATATTATTTTTATACCAAAAAAAAGCAACACCCAGACTACCGATATAAATGGCAATGCAACAATAACAATTACCAGATCCAAAATTCTTTTTGACAATCCTGTATAAAAAAGGTTGGATTTCGGACAGCGAACTATGCTATTGTCGTCAATGTTAGACATTTGATCATAGAATCCCAAACTGTATTTGATTAATAAATTATAGCATCGTGAAAAAGATCTCCTTATTCCTACAACTTGTAGATACACTTGCAAGATTCAACCTCAAAGTTGAAGCATCACGGTTTTATTTGGGATATCTATGGTGGGTTTTTGAACCTCTCCTTTATGTGGCGATATTCTATTACGTTTTCAAGTATGGAATTCAAATAGGAACAGAAGACTATTTACTATTTCTAATATGTGGAAAGTTTATGTTCCTATGGTTTTCTAAGTCTGTAATTGCTAGTTCCATGGCAATAAAAAACAACACAAATATCTTCATCCGGGTAAAGATATCAAAAACTTTGTTCCCATATTCTGCTGTTCATTCAGCCTTTTACAAAGAGATCCTATCCTTGCTAGTAATTGTCATACTATGCACATGGCTGGGTAGTAAACCTGCTACAATTTGGGTGTTCCTCTTACCTCTTTTACTCACTCAATACATATTAACTATGGCCTGTGGATTAGCAGCTGCTTTATTAGTCAGCCTTATTGCTGACTTCTCAAATCTTATAACCATCGTCATGTTATTTTTACTCATTTCATCAGGGGTTTTTTGGGATATCAGGAATATAGAAAACCCTGAATTGGTGTCGTTAATTTTCGCACTCAACCCAATCGCATTTCTTATTGATTCTTATAGGCAAATCTTAATAGAACAGCAACTTTACAATCTAAAACATTTACTAATGCTTGGAATCTGCGTCATACTGGCCACTATATCGTTACATATCCTCACAGAGAAATTCAGCTCTCGGTTGACGACTTGGATGTTACGTTGAGCTTTTTAATATGAAAACAATCCTTGAAACGCGTAATTTAACCCACGAATATAAAATAGGTAACAATCCTTTTATCAGAAAAAAACATCAATCTCTGAATGGGATCTCTATAAGAGTGAACCAAGGAGATTGTTTGGGTGTAATCGGAAGAAACGGATCTGGAAAAACTACCCTACTACGAATACTCACCGGTATTTATAGGCTCACCTCTGGCTCAATGAAAATCGACGACGAATGCAATCCTACACTACTTACAATCGGGCTAGGGTTCAAGCCAGAACTAAGTGGCAGAGATAATGCCCTCATCAGTTGCATGCTATACGGCCTTGATAAATCAACAGCTGTAAAATTGTTACCAAAAATTCAGGAAACAGCGGAATTGGGTAAATTTTTTCATGAACAAATAAAAACATATTCAACAGGTATGATTTCCAAATTAGGCTTCGCAACGGCCATGGAAACAGACATAGACCTTCTTTTATTAGATGAAGTCATGAGCGTAGGCGATATATCCTTTAGCAAAAAAGCGTCTGCTTTAATTACCAAAAAAATTAAATCTTCTTTGACCGTGGTAATTTCTTCCCATAATTTGGACCATATATCTGAATTGTGCAATAAGACTTTATGGCTGCATGAAGGTAGCCAGGTGGAATTTGGGAAAACTGATGAGATACTTGATAAGTACAAAAAATTCAACGAATAAACACATTACTAAAGGAATACATTAATTGAATTCAAATCATGAATGATCGAATCTGCCTGCGTTTTGATTTTCAAATCTACCAAAGGTGCAAACAGTAAGTTAGTACCTATTCCCGCACTCATCCCAGCAATGATATCAGATTCTCGATCCCCAACCAGAACAGATTTACTCAAATTAATTGAATGGTCTTTGACAGCTTGTAATATCATTCCTGGAGCAGGTTTTCTAAAAAAAGACTCTCTTTTCAAAGCCCCTTTTCCAAAAACTGGATGGGTAGGACAATAATAAACAGCTGTAATTTTGACAGCATGTTCTTCAAACCGCCTCAGCATCCATTTTGTTAAAGCCAAGAACTGGTCCTCTGAATAATATCTACGACCAATACCAGACTGGTTAGTTACAATGATAATTTTATACCCCAATTCTGAGGCATTCTGGCACATTGAAAACACCCCAGGCACAAATTCAAATTCATTTATGTTGTGTACATAACCCAAATCATAATTAATAACTCCATCCCTATCCAGAAACAGCGCAACGTTACTGTCCATAATATTTTAAAATACTCTGTGCTAGATTAAAATCTTTTGGTATCCCTATATCTATAAATACTCCCTCAGCTAAGTGTGTGGCATATGAATAAGTGCGGACGCTATCCAACAAGAAATCAGTCTCAAATGAAAATCTGGATTCCTGAGGCAATTTTTCTTTTAACCATTCCTTAGAAAAATAATATGTTCCAGCATTGATTACGCCTGGCCGCTTTTCTTGTACGTCCTCGAACTGAATGATTCTTGATTTTTCAACAATCATTGCCCCATATCTACTAGTATCACAGACTTCCTTGCCAACAATAATAGGACTCTTAGTATTCTCCCATAAATTCGTCACCAATTTATAATCCAACTCTAGAAATGTGTCCCCATTCAATATGAATATCTCATTACTCTCACACCTATCTAGGGCCAATTTTATTGCTCCGCCTGTCCCTAAAGGTGATTCTTCCATGCTATATGATATTCTTAGGTCACGATGTTGATATCCGAAATGATTTATTATAGATTGCGATAAATATCCTACAGATATCACCACATGACTAAACAGATTTTTGTTGAGAATATCCAACAATATTTGCAAAAACGGAACACCGTTAATTGGTGCCATTGGTTTGGGAACGTTAGATACAAGGGACCTAAGTCTAGTTCCTTGCCCGCCAGCTAAAATCACAGCTTCCATTTATTATATATTCTCAAAAATTTCCAATTCTACTATTTCTACCAGCAAATGCCCAAGCATCGTGTGGCCATGTTGAATAATGGGAGTGTCGCCCGACGGTAGTGATATTACCAAATCACAATATCTGGACATCTCTTTGTCATGCGTACCAGTAAACCCCACGGTGACCAATCCGTTTTCATGAGCTACATTCAAAGCTTTTAAAATATTCAATGAATTTCCCGATGTTGAATAAGCTAAAAAAACATCCCCAGATTTACCCAATGCCTGAATTTGTCGTGAAAAAATCTCATCAAAAGAGTAGTCATTTGAAATAGCAGTCAAAATCGAGGTATCAGTGGTTAACGCAATAGCCGGTAATGGAGGTCTATCAAATCTAAATCGATTAACATATTCACCTGCCATATGCTGTGCTTCCGCCGCACTACCTCCATTACCGGCAAATATTAATTTGTTGCCCTCTAAAAAACATTTTGTGCAAATCTCAACTAATTTCTCAATTTTGCTCACAAAGTCTTGATCAGCAAGTATATCCCGAATCATCACATCTGTTTTACTTAATTCAGACCTTAAAAAAGACTCTACTGAGCGATCCATGAGTGAGCCCCCCTAAACGTAAAATGACAATTCCTGATATCTCCGCCTAAATTTCTCATTTTATCAATAACTGTTGGTCTTTGAGCCGCATCAACCAAAAGCAATAAAAACCCTCCTCCACCTGCACCAGATATTTTACCTCCCAAAGCCCCCGATTCCAACGCTACCGACATCATTCTATCGATATGATTGTTTGTTATCGTTTTAGCAGTTAATTTCTTATTTCTCCACCCGGCATTCAAAGAATCTGAGATTCCCTTAAGGTTTCCATCCAACAAATGTCTCCTCATTTTTTTTGCTTCTTCTTTAATACCATGGATGCCATTCAGAACCACATCAGATCCCGATTCAAACCCACTCACTTGATCAGAAATTATATGGCCTGATTCTCTAGAAGTTCCTGTATAAAACAATATTAGCGAAGTCTCCAATTCATCAAGTATAGTTTGGGGGATTTCTAGTCCGTCAACTGAAACTGTCCCGTTTTCATAAAAAGTCATTTCGTTCAGTCCACCATAGCTTGCAGAATATTGATCCTGCATCCCACCTGGAAGGCTACAATCCACTCTTTCAATCTGATAGGCTAATTCAGCCATTTCTTTCGTAGAGATTTGGATACCTAGATACGTGCTTAAAGCCTTGATAACTGAGACTACAATAGTTGAAGATGACCCCAATCCTGAACCGGGTAATACATCGCAATGCGTGGTCAAATGTATAGGGACTCTCACATTGTTGTTATATTCACTTATAACCTTCGAGTATACAGACTTAATTAAAGCAAGGCTATCAGATTTACGATAGCTTAAGCATGCATCAAGTTCAAGTCGTTCCTCTTCACCTAAGTCATTAGCCGAGAAGACTAAATTATTATCGGTTAATTTTCTTATTACGCAATATGCATACATATCAATTGTAGCGTTTATCACATATCCTCCAAACACCCTCTGGTACGGAGCAATATCTGAGCCTCCTCCAGCCAAGCCGATTCTTAGGGGAGCTCTACTTCTTACGATATTTGGATAAGTGGCAATATTCTCATCAGAGACCATAAATGTTCCTTATATCTGCTGAATAACTCTCCCACGAATAACTCTTACTGCACACATCATAAGCTCGATCACCAATACCGTTTCTAAGTTCAGGGTTATTCAATAATTTTACGCAATGTTCTGCAAATTCGCCTGCATTATCTGCGAACAAAATGCTACTTCCCTGTTCATATAATAGGTCTTCACCAAGCTTAAATGAGGCGACACATGGAAGGCGATATCGTGCATACTGATGAATTTTACCTTTCATTCCTCCTCCAATTACGGAAGGGGAAATTCCTACAGAAGCTCTTTGAAATATCGCGCTCGGGTCTTCAATCTCACCAATTAGCTCAATAGCCGAATCCTTAACCAATTTATCACATGCCTCACTGATCATCCCTCTGCCTAATATAACCAATTTATAATTAAACACCTCAGCCTTCACCAGTGGGTGAACATTATGTATGTACCACTGTAAACTAGCCATGTTTTCACCGGATCCCCAATGAGCGAAATATACAACAGTCAAAGTTTCATTAAGATTAAAAGTTCCTCTTTCAGGCCCATCTATATCATGATCCTCAGCCGGTTTTGGGTTGTGATTTGGCACACATGTAGGCAAGTAAATACTTTTCAAGTGAGGCAGTACTTTCTTAATTTCTCTTTCATCTACCGGTGAAACACAAACAACCAAATCCGTGTTATTTGCGTAGTATATTTCTTGAATAGTAAGGTAAATGGATTCAATGAGGCCTATTAAATCTAAATGGACGGCTCTAGTTCTGACTCTTTCCCACAGCCACCTACTCTGTATCTCTAAGGGACTAAATATTATTCTCGCGTTCACGAACATATTTCGCGCTAGCGAAACGAATTTACCTGATTGATGAAATTGCAAATCAATACAATCAAATAATTTTCCATCAACAAATCGTTTTAAAACACTGGGCGAAAAATCGTCTTTTGAGACCAAGTAAACTTCATCAAAAATTTCATAGATCTCGTCAAATCCCCAGTCAATGTTATTATCAGTTCTAGCAAGAAGAGTTATGTTTACAGATGGTGCTAATTCTCTAATTTTGCGATACAGATCCAAAACACGTAATCCACCCGCATGGCCTATGCAAGGGACATAATAGGATAGTAGCAATATATTCTGCACCTGACACATATTGAACTTTCCCAAATCGAATTGGGCTCTGTGGTTTCGACTTAACGTAATACACCGAACTAATTGACCTAAGATGCATTTGAACATAAGAGTCAGAGCTTAAATAACTTTTTCACGCGAACGTAAAGTCTATATAAAGGTCTAATTTGATCAATGAATTCATTAACCCTTTTTATTGCGGGGTCAACAATTACTTCCTCAGAACTCCTCGTTGAGACTATACGGCCTGCAACTTTATCCACAGCTTCAATGCATGGATATGAATCTATAAAATCATCGTACATAGCATTTAGTTCATGCGTATAGTTCGAAACTAGTTCATAATGCTGTGCCCAAAACCCTTTAGAAAGAGCTTCCTGGTACGCCTCGAAGTGGCGATGAAAAGAACCAACAAGGATTCGTGCGCTAATAAATCTACTGCGATGGATCTCATATCCCAATTCTTGGGCCTTTAATATCATCACAATTGGTAACATGACGTCATACCTTGCACACAATTCTTCAGTCAATAGCGAACTTGAATTTTTCGTGAAAACAAAGCAACTCAATTCATGCTCAGCAATACTATTCTGAGACCACTGATATAAACCATTAGACCTATTATTTCTAATTATCATACGGTCTCTGATAGGGTCTGCATCCATTGTCATGTCACTTACAAAGAACCCTGAAACATATACGTTCCCATCAATAAATCTCTGAGGTTCTTCCCCATACCACCTAATAGCATTGGTCAAATGGTCATGATCTATGTAATCAAATTGGGTCAAAAATATTTTATAGTCAGACTCAGATTTTTTGTTAAGTGAAGAGATTTTTTCTCCTAAAGTAAATTTATCCCATTTACCAGTAACCACTTCTTCAGTCTTTTTCCTGATCATTGAAACCATACCGGAAAACTCATGATTTTGAAGCTTCTCTTCATAATCATCTACTAAAATTATTTGTACTGGGATTTTAAATCTGTCTGCTGCTTGCTCTGCCGCGACTATAACATAGGGTAGGTTCGAGAATTGTTCTTCCTTACAATAAGATTTTGCCCCATGGTCATGATGAAATAAAAATATATCTAATGTGGGAGTATCAAAATCTGATTCAAACATATTTGAATCAGATTCTTCAACGATCTTGATTGATTTAGTTATAGTGTGAAAAGAAGTTTCAAAAGAATAATTATCCTTAATCAGCTTCTGAGCAGACTGAACTTTTGCGATTGCCTCCGCTGGATTTTGTAAAATATTTGACAATATCTCATCAATAGAAGCTAGTCTGGATTGATCGTCTTCTCCTTCAAAATAATAGACAGAATCGCCAAATAATTTCCTAACATGAGGGTTGTTATCAGAAATGACCGGTACCCCTGAAGAAACTCCTTCGAACACTCTGCTAGATGACGTTCTGGATCGAAGGTGTGCTGGAGAAGACACAGCTAATATTGCCGAATACTCTGACATTTTTTCCAACATACTTATTCCATCAAAAGGGATTTCTCCCCTATATGACGTGAACCCAGCCCATGTATCAACACCGTCAAGTTCAGTCGGTCCGTAAAAATCTGCTAAATTTTTATCTTGCAGCATAGAAAGTAAGCCTTGTGATCTGCCTTCCTGATCAAGACCTCGTTCCCAATTCACCCCACAGTAGAATATCCTGCCGTTACCATAGCTTTCTGAAGCGTTATCAAAGTCAGGGCTCCGTATAACCTTTGATGAAATGGAGGGGAACATTTCCATATCATATTTTATCTGATCATCACCAACCAATTTTTTTATATGCTGAATTAATACATCAGATCTATTCAACAAATACCCATCATATCCTCTTAGGTTGCCAATTAAAAAATCTCTATAATCACCACGCAAATGCATAAATTCTATCGGGTTAGCCACATACAAAAAAGTAGGTGTGTTCACATATGTAGGCGTATCGAAATGGAACGAAATAGCAAAATCATAATCCTGCGATAAGGTTGCGGAATCAAGACAAACACCTGTATCAATATCAAACCCTAAGTAATCTACAACTGTGATTTTGTACCCAGTATGCTTAATTTTTTCAATAAGTTCATATTCACCATTTAAAACTTTAGGAAACTGTGAAATCAATAGGATTCTAGGAGCGTCGATCTGCAAATCCATGTTTAAATAGCACCTTTCTGAGATACGTACCAATCCCAAGTATTCTTGAGCCCTTGTTCCATGTTGTATAAACAATCAAATTCTAAAGAGTTTATCTTGGACAAATCATAGGCACGATAATCTTGACCATTTGGTTTACCATCATCCCATTCAACACGTCCATTCATATTAGATACATTACATAGTATCTCCACGATTCTTGCAATGCTAACCACTTGGCCACTACCAATATTGACTGGGCCATTAATACGACGCATGATTTCAAATATTACCCTAGCTGTATCTTCAACATACATAAAATCTCGTTTGGCACTTCCATTCCCCCACACTGAAACGTTATCCCCGCTTTTCTTTGCGTCATAAAACTTCTTTATTAATGAGGGAATAACATGACCATTTATTGTATCGAATTTATCTTTTGGTCCATATAAATTACATGAAACTATGTAAGCCCAGTTCATATTGTAACTTTCTTGATAAGATTTCAGCATTGCAAGCATGGCACGTTTTGCATGGGCGTAGGAATTCTCCGACGGGTGAGGTTCACCTAAAAAGATATCTTCTTCATTTAAAGGAATCCTTGGAGATGGGTAAGGATATATAGCACCGGTACCCATTACCGTGATTTTCTCTACTTCTACGAGTCTTGCTGCCTCTATAACATTGGTGTTAATCATGACATTGTCATAAAAAGATAACCCTTTGTTAAGAATATTGCCCATAATCCCATATACTCTTGCTGCTGCATGAAAAACATATCTAGGTTTATACTTCTCAAACATTCTAATTGTTGGGTTTGGATCTCTCAGATCACAATCTTGGCTGCCAATCCCTATAACATCATGGAATCCTTGATTATTCATATAGTCACATATAGCTGAGCCAACTAACCCTTTAGCCCCTGTGACTAATACCGTTTCATTTTTCTGCATCAAAAACCAATCCAGTCGTTTAATTCTCTAACGGGTTAAATATTTTTCTCCACGTTTCAGTTGATCTAGCCAATATTTATATAGATCTTTCATAGTTGTTTCAAAGTCGATTTCAGGCACCCAACCTGTGTGTTCGGAAAATTTAGATGAATCAGGCACTTGTAGATCAGCATCGATTGGGCGCATTCGCCCTGGATCTTCCACTACTTTAATATCTTTTACAGTAGAGAAACTGAGAAGCGTATTCAACATGTCTCGAATCGTACACACATGTGTGCCCCCGATGTTATAGTAGGCACCCGCAATCGGATTACTAGTAACCAGCATATAGTATGCTCGTACAGCGTCCCTAACATCCGCCCAAGTACGTAGAGAATTCAAGTTACCTGTTTTTACAACAGGAGGTATGAGTCCGTGTTCAACCATCGCAATCTGTTTGGCAAATGAAGATTCTGCAAACACATCTCCGCGTCGCGGTCCCGTGTGAGTGAACATCCTTGTTGTCATTATCTTCATGCCATATGCCTCAGCATAAAAACGGCCTACCAAATCCGTTCCCACTTTAGAAATTGCGTATGGTGAGGCCGGATGGAAAGAGCACTCTTCATCTATTGGCAATTTATCCTCATTTACACGACCGAAAACTTCTGACGATGCACACACATGTATGACAGCATCAGGAGCGTATTTCCGAAGCGCACCCAACAGTCTTTCCGTCCCAAGTATGTTGGTATCATATGTATCTAATGGAGCATCAAAAGAAGTCTTCGGGTAACTTTGTGCAGCAAGATGAAATACAAAGTCAGGATCTGCTAATTCAACAGCTTTATCAACAGACATAGCATCTCTCAGGTCCGCGTATAGCAACTTTATCCTAGTCCCTTCGTTTATTTCATCCATCCTCCCAGACAAATTTGCCAATGGGCTTCTCCACCTCAACATGCCGAACACTGTCCAATCTGTATGATCCAACAGATAATCCAATAAATGGGACCCAACCATTCCAGTTATCCCAGTAATTAACACTCTTTTAGACAATTAAATTCTTCCTATAAATACACATAATTTAATACACACAATACTTTGTGGGAATATGTTATTAGCTTATTTAACCCATCCATAAAAATTACCAAATGAATTTACATATTAAACTAATACCAAGGGTTTTAGTACCCTTTAATTGAGTCGAACAAACAAAAAAACAGACGAAAATTATTTTCAAAAATTTAAAATATCTGAAAAAATCCCATTACAACAAAACTTGATAAGGACGATGAAACTAACTTATTTATGGCAATGCACTATGTGATGATTTCATCATCGTATAGACAAAATTTTTCTTACTTTTGATGCCAGTATGGCTCTGAAATTTGTAGACCTATGCTCTAAATCTTCAAGTGATTTAACATAACTATCAAACGAGGCAAAAAATTTCTTTTGATTCACGGGATTACGGATGTCTTCAGTCAGTAATTGGACAAAAGGGCTAGA
>PBVE01000021.1 GCA_002728135.1 Rhodospirillaceae bacterium | reverse complement strand
TTCGACTGCAAAAACTCCAGTCATAATTGCTCCCCAAATACCACCTATACCATGAACAGGAAAAACCTCTAAAGCATCGTCTAGATTAAAATTTGAGCGTACTATAACTGCACCATAACAAAGAGCGCCAGCGCCTGCACCAATAACAAGTGCTCCTAATGGGTTCACAAAACCTGAGGCAGGAGTAATAGCTACTAAACCACCTACAGCCCCAGATGCGGCACCTACAGCACTAAATCTGCCGGTCTTTATGTATTGTAATATCACCCAAACAGTTAGAGCTGTTCCTGCGGCTATGTTGGTCACTAAAAAGGCCATAGTTGCCCGAGCGTCAGATGCGAGTTCAGACCCTGCATTAAAACCAAACCATCCAAACCAAAGCAATCCTGCTCCTAATAAAACAAAGGGTACACTGTGTGGCTCAACCCCCGAACTTATATTTCTTCTAGGGCCCAGAAGCCATGCTGCCGCTACTGCTGCAATTCCTGCATTGATATGAACTACAGTACCACCCGCAAAATCTAAAGCACCTCTCTTAAATAACCAACCATCTGCAGCCCAAACCCAGTGGCAAATAGGAGCGTATACAAAAGTTAGCCAAAGAACTAAGAAAACCATATATGTTGAAAACTTAAATCTTTCAGCAAATGCTCCTGTAATTAGTGCAGGGGTAATAATTGCAAACATACCTTGAAATGCCACAAATATAATTGCATCTCCATCAGTTACGTCTAAACCGTTTAATCCAATCATTTCTAAGTTACCAATAAAAGGACCGCCACCACTAAATGCTAAACTATACCCCCAGAGAACCCATACAATGGTTGCAAGACCCATAGAAATAAAGCTGAACATCATGGTATTTACTATGTTTTTAGCTCGTACCAAACCCCCATAGAAAAAAGCTAACCCGGGCGTCATTAATAGGACTAATGCGCTCGCGGTGATCATCCATGCTAAATTACCAGTATCATTCATTTTAACCTCCAAATAGAATTGCCGAATAATAAACATCGACATTAGTGAAATAATTAAATTAATGATGCATCGGTAAAATTACATAGTTATTTCTTGAATGTTAAATATTGGTAAAAAAAATAAAGAAATAATTACACAGAAGTTAATTAAATGTTAATTATGTGTAAATTTATTAATTGAATTCAGCAAAATATTTAGATGAACTTATACCCGACATTTCGTATAGTTTCTATAAAAAAATTACCGTTAATTTCTATCTTGCTTCTTAACCTTCTTATATGAACATCAACTGTACGGGTCCCACCATAATAATCGTATTCCCAAATATCAGTTAATAAAACTTCTCGAGAAAATACCCTGCCTGGATTTGCTGCCAAAATACAAAGTAATCTATATTCTTTGTAGGTTAGCATTACTTTTACGTCTGCGACAAAAACTTCATATTTCTCAGTATCAATTCTTAAATTTTGTGCTGTAATAATAGTTGGTATAGATTGATTTGGTCCTGAGTTATTTTCGGATTTTTGCTTTATTCTTGCGGTAAATTCACCTAAATGATACGGATTTGTTAAAAAGTCGCGACCACCCCATGAGTTATCATAAAAAGGAAGAACTTCTTTTGTTACTGCCAAAAATAGTGGTACTTTCAGATTTGTAGATATATCTTCGGCTTGATTTATGAGCTCATGATCTATTTTTGTAAGTTCAAGGAGAACTCCATCGTGTTCATCTGAAGAGTCATTTGGTCCATAATCAGAATTAAATGAAATATCTTCTGCCTTAAGTGCAGATTCTAATTCTTCAGATATTTTACCATTTGTTGAAATAACGAATAAATTTAACATTGCTCTCCATTTATAATATTACCACCAAAGTTTACTTTCGAGCTCCTCCTGAAGGTCCGAATATTCTTTAGTCCATAGATTTGTACTCAAATATTTCCAACCAGCATCGGCCAAAAGACAAACAATGTTTCCTTTATCTAAACGTCTAGCAACCTTTAATGCACTTGCCACAACAGCTCCGCATGATATTCCAGCAAATATTCCCTCATCATCTAATAGCATTTTTGTTGCCTTAAAAGCTTCTTCACTAGACACCATTATTCTTGCATCTAATAGGTCGAGATCTAATATTGGTGGAACAAATCCATCCTCTATACTTCTTAATGCTTGTATGGCGTCCCCAGGCTGTGGAGCAGCTGCAACAACTTTTATTTCTGGGTTAAATTCCTTCAACCTTCTACCCGTACCCATTAATGTACCGCCTGTGCCTAAACCCGCAACAAAAATATCCACCTCTGGCAATTGATCTATTATTTCCTTACCTGTTCCGTAATAATGCGCTAAAGGATTTGCTTCATTACCATATTGATAAGGGAAGAAATAATTTCCTGAAGATACCATTTCTTTAGCAACTTCTATGGAACCATTTGTACCTTTTTCACCATCAGAAAAATGGATTTTTGCACCATAGGCAGTCAATAATTGTACTCTCTCTGGACTTACATTTTCAGGAAGCACAATTTCAAGTTTATAGCCTTTTAATTTACAAACCATCGCTAAACCTATTCCAGTATTACCACTTGAAGGCTCAAGAACGGTGTCACCCTTTTTGATTTCACCCTTTTCTTCGGCCATCTCGATCATTTTTAAAGCTATTCGGTCTTTAACACTTCCAGTTGGATTTGTTCCTTCTAATTTAGCAAAAAGTCTCACATTTTCATTAATAGAAATATTTGGCATTTCAACTAAAGGAGTATTTCCTACAGCTTTCAAAATCCCAGGACGATCAGTTTGGTTATTATTCTTTGACTTTAATTCCTTAGAAGACAATATTTTACCTATCTTAATTAGCCAACCAATTCACTTGAAGCGGGCAATCCACAAAATTCTAAATAATCAATAAGTTCTGTTTGTGATCCATTACACAATGGACACTCTTTATTTTTTCTATACTTAACAACTCTGAAATCTAAACTTAAACCATCATACAATAGGAGTCTATTTACCAAAGGAGTTCCTATATCCAATAATACTTTAACTACCTCAGTTGCCTGTATGCTTCCAATGGTTGCAGTAAGCGCACCTAAAACACCAGCTTCGGCACATGTTGGCACGGACCCAGGAGGTGGAGGTTCTTTAAATAAACATCTATAGCAGGCATTATCGGATCCAGGTATATAAGTTGTTGCTTGACCATCAAACATAAGTATACTTCCATCTACTAAAGGTTTTTTCAAAAAGTAGCAAGCATCATTAACGAGATAGCGTGTTGGAAAATTATCAGCGCCATTTATTACAATATCGTATTGGCCTAAAATCTCCATGGCATTTGTAGAATTTATTGGAGTTTCATGAGTTACAACATTAACATTTGGGTTGTATCTTTTTAGTGTTTTAGATGCGGATTCTACTTTGGGCATTCCAATTGATTCGCTATCATGTAAAACCTGTCTTTGTAGATTTGTTAGATCTACAGTATCAAAATCAACAATACCAATAGTACCTACGCCAGCTAAGGCAAGATAGAGAGCAACTGGACCACCGAGTCCTCCAGCACCAATCACAACTGCTTTTGAATTTATCAGTTTTCTTTGGCCCAAACTGCCAATTTGAGGCATAATTATATGTCTACTATACCTATTGACTTGTTCAGGCGTTAACGCTTTGCCTTGAGTCATCACAGCCCCCTCAAAAGTTTTTGTTTCTTATGAAGTATAGACTATACATGATATCTTAGCTTTATGTAAAATAGCAAAACCAAGCCCTCTTTATCGTTAAAGGTTGACATAATTTATAAACTTCTTAGAATAGTTATTTCTTAGAGATTAATAAATGAAAGAATCGCAGGAAATATAAAGAAATGGCAAATTCAGTTTTAGAGATAAAAGTTCAAACAAGAGATGTTGTTGGGAAAAATGTTCGTTTTCTACGAAAAAATGGCAAAACACCAATACATCTTTACGGTAATGGCGTGGAATCAGTTTCATTGGAAATAGAAACTGATGAATTAACAAGGCTCTTAAATCGAGCCGGCCCAAACACACCAGTATCGATAACAATTGATAATGATAGCGAGCCTCGTTTTACATACTTAAGAGAAGTTTAAAAACATCCTGTGACTGAAAAAGTTCTACATGTAGATTTTCTTGAGGTTTCTACTACTGAAGAAATTATATCTAATATTTCTGTAGGTTTGATTGGAGAATCACCAGCCATTAAATCTTATGGAGGGAGAGTAAACCAGACTATGCGGACTATACGCGTTTCTGCGCTACCAAAAGACCTGCCTGAAAGGCTAGAGATAGACCTGTCATCTCTAGACAGGTTCGAAAAAGTTTTACGAGTATCTGATATTGAAATTTCTAGCGATGTTACTTTGCTTACAGATTCGGAATCTATAGTAGTTAGGATATCTGCACCTCGAAGAGCTGCAACTACTACTGCTGGTGGTGGTGAAATTCAAGAAGAAGTAACTTCAGACGTAGCACCTTCAGATGAAGGCACTGAAGAAGAAATTACAGAAGGTCAATAAACTATCCTAAGGTTGTGCCTATAAAACTTGGCTTACCTCGAATAAAATCCACAATATCCTGAGAAGAACTTCCTTCTAATTTGACCTTAGAAATTACAAGAAACCCTTCTCCGCATACAACCCCTGTAAAAATTTCGCCATTTATCTCAGTTTGAGTAACGTAACCTGGACAGTTTTTGCGCCCCGAATCAAGATGTGGGCTAGTTATTGAAAAAGCTTTTTCAATGATTAATCTTTTTGAATCAAATTTTGTGAAGGTGCTTGGCCAAGGATTAAAAGCACGAATTTGCCTAGCGATAAATTCACAATTAAAATTCCAATGTATCTCTCCGTCGTCTTTTTTTAATAATTTAGTAATTATTGCGTCGTTTGTATTTTGTTGTATAGGAATTATTTCACCAGAAACCCATAAAGGGATTGTCTCAACAAGAAGCTTAGACCCAATTTGAAATAACTCTTCAGTCAATGTTTGTGTATTATGCTCAGTTGATATAGTTAGTTTCTCGGTTGCAAGTATTGGTCCAGTATCCATACCTTCATCAAGTAGCATAATGCTTACTCCTGTTATCAAATCCCCGCTCAACAATGCCGAGGCAACAGGCGAAGGACCTTGATATTTAGGTAGCAAAGATGGGTGTATATTTATAACTCCATATCTAGGTATATCTAATATTTCCTTAGGTATTATTAACCCATACGCTGCTACAATTATTAAATCTGGAGATAATCCTATAATCTGTTGAACAATGTCGTTGTTCTTAAGAGATTTTGGTTCAACTACGGACAAGTTTAACTTTTTTGCCATTTGCTTTACAGGGCTTTCAAATAATTTCTTTCCTCTTCCGTAAAAACTATCTGGTCTTGTAAAAACACTAACTATGTTAATCTCTTCTTGGCTAATTTTTTCAAGTACATGGGCAGATATATCGGGAGTTCCAAAATAAATTATCTTGATTTTTGCTGATTTCATTTTTTTTTGCCTTTTATCATTACTTTGGTACAGAATACATCAAAATTCACAAAAATTGCATTTCTTCTCTCTTGCAATAGGATGTAGTAAAAATGATATCCTAGTTTTCCGGCCCTAACTAACATCGGAATTATGTTTACTATGACACAAAATATCCCGGAACATAATAATATCTGGTCAGCAACTCTTGGTTTACTTGAAATGAAAATTCCAAAAGCCAGCTTTGAAACATGGCTAAAAGACACATTTGTTTTGAGTTCAAAAAATAATGTTTTAACTATTGGCGTTTCATCATTATTTGTTTCAGAATGGCTGAACAAAAAAATGAAAACGCAAATAGAATCCGCTATCAAAGAAGTGAGCTCAATAAAACTGAAGGTTGTTTTTACTGTTGCAAAAAATAAAGAAGTCCCTAAAAAATCGTCAGCCGACTCAACCAATACAGAAAAGGAAACAACCAAAAAAATAACTTCGAAATTTGATAAATCAACTTATCGATTTGACAATTTCGTGGTTGGTGAATCTAACAAGCTTGCATATTCTTCTGCTTTAAGTGTGGCAACAGAACCTGGAGGAAGATTTAATCCGCTATTTATTTATTCAGGTGTTGGATTAGGCAAAACTCACCTTTTACAATCAATTGCAGACAGAATGAGAAAAAATAGTCAGAATATTCTTTACGTAACAACTGAACAATTCACTAACGAATTTGTAACAGCCATACAGAAAAGAAAAACAGATGAGTTTCGCTCTAAGTATCGAAATACTGACGCACTTATTTTAGATGATATACAATTTCTCCAAGGTAAAGAACAAACCCAAGAAGGGTTATTCCATACTTTTAATGATCTACACGACTCAAACAAACAAATTGTATTAGCTTGTGACCGACATCCTCAATATGTTGATTTTATCCATGACCGTTTATTGTCTCGATTTCAATGGGGATTGGTCACAGATATTCAAAGCCCAGAAATTGAAACTAGAGCTGCTATTGTTTTAAAAAAAGCAGAGCAGGCAAATATACCCATCACAGAAGATGTAACTAGCTTGCTTGCAACTCTATATACTCACAGTATCAGAGAATTGGAAGGTAATTTAAATAAATTAATTGCATACTCAGAATTTTCTGGACTAAACATAAATTTAGATTTGGCAAAATTAGCACTGGGTATTGATGCTGAATCGCATAATTTGCCTATCATTGACGTTTCTCCTGAGGATTTGATATCCATTGTGTCGAAATATTACAAGATCAGCGTGGAAAAAATACAAACTAAACAAAGTGGCAGGGCCTCTGAACCACAAAAAGTTGTAATGTACTTAGCGCTGGAAACCTTAAAACTAAGATACCAAGAGGTAATTCCACTTTGTGGAAACTGGACAACAAAAACGATTAGGGCTTCAAATAACTGGGTAAAAAACGAATTGATTTCGAATACAGAATTCTCAAAAAAAATCTCTACAATAAAATCAATTATTTCCCCAAAACTTTCTTATAAACTTAATTAGTTGAGATTACAGAAATATATTTGTATAGTTAATTATAAATATATTAGGATTGGGTGACTTAATTGGAAAAACATCGTCATTTTTTATTACTAGACAACGAAAAAGTTGTCTATCTTTTTGGCAATGAAACTGGAAAAATTCATACGAGTAGATATAGCATTACTGATAATAACGACTCAGAATTTTTAACATTAACTAATTTTCGCCTTATCTATGAATCCTTTACAGATGAAAAAGATCTAACTCAAATAATTAAAACAAATGATATTTCGAGTACAGAATTATCTTTACCAAAAAAAACTTTTACAGATTTGATATATGGAATAATTTTTGGTATTGCTTCTCTTGTTTGGGTATGGTTTTCTTTTGCCTTTGGATTTACATCTATTCTTACTTGGTTAATTTTATTGGGAATTGCAGGATATTCTGGCGTTAATCTTTTTTCTTATTTTGCAACCCATGAAATTCCTAAATTAATTGTAAACACTAACTCAAACAAACTTATTATTGACCTAATGTCGAAAACAGCACTAAAAGACTCTGAAGAAATTATTAACTATATATATAGCCACAGTATTGGCCTTGGTGTGCCTATATCTACAGATAATTACTAATTGGATTATCCTCTATGGATAGACCGGGATTAACATCTAATTCTATATTATGCTCATACCCTTTAAAATAGGCACATGCAGCTATCATAGCTCCATTATCAATACATAATCCAGGACGAGGTATCACTACGGGTACTTGTTTAATTTGATCTTCAATTCTTTGTCTTAACCTTGCATTTGCGGCTACTCCGCCTCCAACAATAGCCATCTTTGCCCCAGATAAATTAACAGCCCGTTCAATTTTCGTTGCCAAGACTTCTGTAATAGCTTCTTGAAATTCCCAAGCCATCCTTGAGACAAGTTGGGGGTCTTGTGTTAGGTCAAAACCAATTTCTGCAGATTTTGACCTAGCTTTGTTTAAAAAAGCTGTTTTTAAACCACTAAAGCTAAAATCCAAACCTTCTCTTAAAAGGGGCCTTGGCATGCCTAAATCAGAAACATCTAATTCATCTGATGCATGTTTTTGTATCTCTGGCCCTCCAGGGTAACTGAGGCCAAGCACCCTAGCTGCTTTATCAAAAGCTTCTCCTGCTGCGTCATCTTTCGTCTGTCCTAAAATCTGATATTCTCCGTGATTTTTCATCAGTATTAATTCTGTATGACCGCCAGAAGCCACCATACAAATCAAAGGAAATTTTGGAGAAAAGTTGTCTTTTTCTAGCCAAGAACTATATATATGTGCTTCTATATGGTTAATACCCAATAAGGGTTTTTTATAAATATAGGCTAGCGTTTTTGCCAGATTTACACCTACCAAAAGCGATCCAGCCAACCCTGGGCCAAAAGTTACTCCTATTTTATCCACTTCTTCAATTTTTACGTTCGCATTATTTAGAGATTGTTGTAGAGCCGGGATAATTGCAGCAACATGTGCCCGTGATGCGATTTCTGGCACAATTCCTCCATGTTGAGCATGGATTTCTACCTGAGATCGAATTACATTTGACAATAGATTTGAACCATTTTCTACAACAGATATAGCTGTTTCATCACACGACGTCTCTATTCCTAGTATTATCATTATTCTCCATTCAATACCATATATTGTGCATTCTTAGCGCTTAAGTACAGATATTGGTGTTTATTACTTTGACTGTATATATCTATTTTGTTAAAATAATGTATCTGTATAAGCAAACATAGCACATATTACAAGACGATTAAAAGATAGTAAAACTTAATGAGAGGAATTTATGGCAACAAGTCAGAAAGATAATCAGGCTGAATATACCGCC
>PBVE01000020.1 GCA_002728135.1 Rhodospirillaceae bacterium | reverse complement strand
TAGGGTCAGTTGAAACTTCTTCTTTAGGGTCAGTTGAAACTTCTTCTTTAGGGTCAGTTGAAACTTCTTCTTTAGGGTCAGTTGAAACTTCATTAGGTAAGTTTTCTTCAGCTGTCTCAATAGCTGCTCCGGTATCAACCCCAGAGGCTTCCATTTCTTTTTGGAGCCCGTTAAGTACAGAACGTGCAAACAAATCACAATAAAGTCGAATTGCGCGAATTGCGTCATCATTTCCTGGTATAGGAAAATTAATTAAATCTGGGTTGCAGTTACTATCTAAAATAGCAACAACGGGTATTCCAAGTTTGCGTGCTTCTAATATAGCTATTTCTTCTTTATTTGTATCTATAGCTATTATGATATCTGGGACACCTCCCATTTCTCGTATGCCCCCAAGAGCTCTTTCAAGTTTATCTCGTCGTCTTGTGAGTTGAAGGGTTTCCTTTTTTGTGAGTCCGATCTCTTCTTGAGCAAGCGTAGAATCGAGTTCATTTAAAGTTTTTATGGAACTTGAAACAGCTTTCCAATTTGTAAGCATGCCCCCTAACCAACGATGATTAACAAAATATTGTCCTGAACGTAGAGCTGCTTCAGCTATAGGTTCTTGAGCTTGGCGTTTAGTTCCTACAAAAAGTACTCTACCTCCATTTGAGGCAGTATCGCTTATTGCCAGTAAGGCTTGGTGTAATAAAGGGACTGTCTGTTGTAGATCTAGAATATGCACGTTGCTTCTTTCACCAAAGATGTATTTTGACATTTTTGGATTCCAGCGACGGGTTTGATGGCCAAAGTGAACACCTGCTTCTAGCAGTTCACGCATAGTAAAATCTGGTAACGCCATAGATATTTTCCTTTTTCCGGTTATACATCCGCGAAATATCGTCCCTTAGTATGGGCACCGGACGGGCTTCTAATAATTTTAGCCCAGTTTCGCGTGAGAATTTTAACTAAATATTAGTGTGTGATATCTTTTTAATAGTATGAAATCAAGCATAAAGATTTAAAAAAAATTTATTTAGCATTCAATTACCTTTATAATACCTTCTAGGTTATCAATTTCACTTATTATATCTGGGGTTATACTGTATTTTTGGGGAATTGAAATTTCTATTATTTGATTTTCTAAATGTATAATCAGCAAAATAGTAGTGTCACCGACACACTGGCGTTTTAAAATTTCATGTAATTTAATTATGGATTGATTTGAATTTATATGTAATTCAAATTTATTCTTTTGAAGTGCCATTATTGAGTTGAGTTTTTCTATTTTCTCTGCAGTCAAACGAAATTGATCCTCTTCTCTTCTAACGTTTGTCTTAATTAAATATTTTTCCCCTATTTTGAGTTGTTCTTTATAAAGTGTATAAATATCTCTAAAGAAGGCTATTTCAAAACTACCAGATGGATCGGAAAATCTAACAAATGCAAATTTACCATCTGCATTAGATCTTTCTTGGATATTTAGTATAACTCCTGAAAGCCTAACTGTGGTCAGGTTAGTCTTATCTTGCTGTAATGATGCATATTGTATCACACCTAATTTCTCTAGTTTTTTTTCAAAATTATCAAGTGGATGAGCAGATAAGAAATAACCCAGAGAGTCTTGCTCAAATTGTAGTTTGTTGCTAATGCTCCAATCAGTTTGAGTTGGTAGTGTAAGTTTTTCTATTGTGCCAGATTTGGCATTGTCAAATAATGAAGCCTGATTAATATCTCTTCTTGCTGATTCAGCATATCTTACAAGTATTTCTATTGATTCAAATATTTGTTTCCTATTTTTATTAAGATCATCAAAAGCTCCGGCTTTTGTAAGATTTTCAAGTTGTCTTTTATTGAGAGCATGTGACCCTACCCTAGCTACTAAAGAGAACATGTCAGAAAACAAGCCATTTTTCTTACGTTCTTCTACCAAGATCTCCATTGCCTGTTCACCTACATTTTTTATGGCACTTAGTGCATATCTGACTGCATTTTTTCCATTAGATATTTTCTCCACACTAAATGTAGAATTTGAATAATTAATATTTGGGGGAAGTAATGTAACCCCTAATCTATCAAGTTCTTGCTTGAATCCACTTAATTTGTCAGTGTTATTAAGGTCAAGAGTCATAGTCGCTGCCATAAATTGGACTGGATAATTAGCTTTTAGGTATGCAGTTTGATATGCGACCAAAGCATAGGCTGCAGCATGTGATTTATTAAATCCATACCCTGCGAAACGTGCTACTAAGTCAAAAATTTGTGAGGCTTGTGTTTTTTCTACTCCATTATTTATTGCACCATTTACAAAAATTTCTCTTTGGTCATCCATTTCTGATTGGATTTTTTTACCCATCGCCCTACGTAGAATGTCAGCAGATCCCAGGCTATAGCCAGACAGAACTCTGGCTATTTCCATTACTTGTTCTTGGTAAATAATTACTCCATAAGTTTCTCGTAGAATACCTTCAAGCATTTTATGCAGATAATCTGGTTTTTCTGTTCCGTGCTTTCTTGCAACGTATTGGGGTATATTTTCCATTGGGCCTGGTCTATATAGTGCAACTATAGCTATAATATCTTCAAATTTGTCAGGTCTTAATCCTCTTAATGCATCACGCATACCAGTACTTTCAAGTTGGAATACCCCAGCAGTATGTCCTGATGCTAGCAATTGAAATGTAAGTTGGTCATCTAAAGGAATATTACTAAGATTTATAATTTCACCATCGATTTCTATTAATCTACATGCATTATCAATCACGGTAAGAGTTTTTAGGCCAAGAAAATCAAATTTTACTAGACCTGAATTTTCAGAAAAATACATTGAGAATTGAGTTACAGGCATACTAGAGCGCGGATCCCTATAGAGAGGCACAAGTTCATTTAATGGTCTATCACCAATTACCAGTCCGGCGGCATGTGTTGAAGCGTGTCGATAGAGACCTTCGAGTTTTAGAGCTATTTTTAATAATCGTGCAACACTAGGATCTTCATCTTTCATTTGTTGAAAAAGGGGCTCTTCCCTAATGGCTTCTTCAAGCCTAATCGGATTTGCAGGGTTAAATGGAACCAGTTTACTAATTTTATCTACTTGCCCATAGGGAAGCCCTAAGACTCTGCCAACATCTCTTATAACTGCTCGGGCTTCCAACTTTCCGAAAGTAATAATCTGTGCAACTTTTTCTTGACCATATCGTTGGCAAACATAATCAATGACCTCATCCCTGCGATTACGACAAAAATCGATATCAAAATCAGGCATTGATATTCTCTCGGGGTTTAGAAAACGTTCAAATAATAATCCAAACCTTATAGGGTCAATGTCTGTTATAGTAAGTGCCCATGCAACAAGAGACCCTGCACCAGATCCACGACCTGGACCAACAGGAATCTTATTTTCTTTTGCCCATCTTATGAAGTCAGCCACAATTAAGAAATAACCAGGAAAATTCATATCGCTAATAATCTTTAGTTCAGAATTAAGTCTCTCAACATAAATTTTCTTTATATTCTCATTCCCTTTATCTTTGCTTTGTTTGCAGAAAAAACTCTCAGAAAATCTAGATTCCAGACCTTTTTGAGCTTGATACTTAAGTTCTTGTGATTCAGTACGTCCATGACTAACTTCAAATTTAGGTAATATTGGGTCTCTTAATGGAGTTGCATACGCAGTTCTTTTAGCGATAGTTAAAGTATTTTCTATAGCTTCAGGAATATCTGAAAATAACTTTTCCATTTCTTCAGTTGAGCGAAAGTAATGCTGGGGTGTTACTCTATTTCTATTCGGCTGATCTATATGTGCTCCTTGTGAAATGCACATTAACACATCATGGGCTTCATGCATCTGTGTGTCGGAAAAGTAAATATCATTGGTCGCAACGATAGGTAACTTTAATTCTTGAGAAATTTTTATAAAATGTGGTTCTGTAATTATCTCAGATTGCCTATCATGACGCATAATCTCGATATAAAAACGGTCTTTGAAAATTTTTGAAAGAGATTCAGTAATATTATAAGCCTCCTTAATTTTATTTTTTTGTATCAGTTGGCCTATCGGTCCATCGGGTCCCCCAGATAGTGCAATTAATCCATCTGAGTGGCAGGATAGTTTTTCAAAGTTGACTTGTGGTACTTCAGTTGGAGGGGTATCTAGATATGCTTTACTTGAAAGTGCCATAAGGTTTTGCCAACCTATCTCACTTTGTGTTAATAATACAATCCAGTTTGGTTTTAAGTTTTCTTCTTTCTTTGAAGGGACGAGGCTCCCTTTATTTTTGTCTGTAATGGCAAGTTCTAATCCAAGTATTGGCTGTAAGCCAGATTCCTTTGCTTTTTCAGAGAACTCCATCGCCCCAAATAAATTACCTTTATCTGTCAGGCCTATTGCAGGCATATTATTTTGAAGAGCTAACTCAATCAAATTAGATATCTTTATAGCTCCTTCAGAGAGGGAGTATGCTGAATGTGTCCGAAGATGTACAAAATTTCCGTGAGGCATTGTGTGATTTTTAATTTTATAATTAATATGATTTCAGCCGTTGTAGAATCTAAGATGTAGCTTAAAATTAATCTATACTGTTATAGTATATATTAAATAATTTTTGTCAGTGAGTTATTGTTGTGATTGGAGCTATTTTATGAGTGACAAACCAAGTAATGTAAAAATAGGAACAGAGAGTGAGTTACGTTTGGCATATGGGGAGACTATGGATATAGCTGAGCAAAAATGTCTTCCAAAACTTGATAAATACTGCCAAGAATTTATATCAAAATCACCTTTTTTATGTTTGGGTACTTCAGATAGTGATGGCAAGGCAGATGTTTCTCCAAGAGGCGATCCCCCTGGTTTTGTTCAAGTGCTGGATGGTGAAACAATATTTATTCCTGATAGACCAGGTAATAATAGACTAGATACAATGACAAATATCATTGAGAATCCTAATGTGGGCATACTTTTTCTTATACCAGGTTTTGATGATACACTTAGAGTAAATGGTAATGCTACTGTAGTGCAAGATCAAGAAATTCTTAATCAATGTATTGTAAACGGAAAGATTCCAAAGGCAGGCATTTTGGTCAAAGTAAATGAGGCATTTTTACACTGTGCTAAAGCGTTCAAGCGCTCTAAATTATGGGATGAATCTAGTAAGCAGGATCGCACTGCCATGCCCTCATTAGCTAAAATGATTTTGGAGCAGACCGCCTCAGACGATAATCCTCCAAGTGAACAAGAAATTATAGAGGCAGATGAATTTGTAGAAGAGAACTATAAAACAGAGATGTATTAAATATAACAAAAGCTTACTAAATTTTATTAACAGTATGCTTTAGACTTCAGCAATTTTACCATTGGTGATAGTTATTGTCCGATTCATACGTTTTGCAAATTCCAAATTATGTGTTGCAAATACTACAGATAAGCCGTTTTCATCTATAGTTTCTAGTAAGAAATCAAAAACCAGATCAGCTGTATCTTGATCTAAATTCCCTGTCGGTTCATCTGCTAAGATAATTTGTGGATCATTAGACAGTGCTCTTGCTATAGCAACCCGTTGTTGTTCACCACCCGATAATTTATTTGGTCTATGAGTTTCTCTATCACCTAAACCTAATCGTTTTAGAAGAAACCTTGCTTTATGAGTAGAGTCTTTTTTTGACTTCCCTAATAATAATTGAGGTATAATAACATTTTCTAATGCATTAAATTCATTTAATAAATGATGATGTTGATATACAAAACCAAGATATCTTGAACGTAATAAAGTCGTTTGTTTATCTGAAGTTAGAGAAGATTTATGCCCAGATATAAAGATATCTCCTTTATCAGGTTTTTCTAGTAAACCCCCAATTTGAAGAAATGTGGATTTACCCGACCCTGATGGTCCAACTAATGCTACGGTTTCACCAAGTCTAAGAGAGAAATCTGCCTCCGAAAAAATCCGAATCTCAGTATCTCCTTGATTATATACATGAGTAATTTTATTCATGTTTAATGCAAGAGTTTTATTATTCATCTCTTAGGGCTTTCGCAGGGTCAACTTTTGAAGCTTTCCAAGAAGGATAAAGCGTTGCTAAGAAGGATAATAATAGAGAAATCAATATTACAGGTAATATATTTTCCCAAGCAATTGTTACTGGTAATTCAGATAAGAAACGGATTTTAGCCGCAAATAACTCTACTCCTGTCAAACTTTCAACCCAGATTCTTATAGAATCTATATTAATCGCAAAAACAATTCCTAGCAAAACTCCAATTAAGGTTCCAAAAACGCCTATAGACGCACCATTAATAAAAAATATTTTCATTATTTGAGCACGAGTAGCCCCCATTGTTCTGAGTATTGCTATGTCATGTTCCTTATCTTTAACTGCCATTATTAATCCTGAAATTATATTAAATGCAGCAACCAGGATAATCAGGGCAAGAATTATAAACATTAAATATCTCTCTACCTTTAGTGCATTAAAAAATTGCGAATGTCTTTGTTTCCAATTTTGGATAAACCAATTTTTTCCAACTATTTCTTGTAGCTGTAAACTTATTTTCTCTACATTTCTAGAGTCATTCAAATCTACATCAATTCTTGTAATTGATTCTGGCATTTTAAAATGTAGCTGAGCTAATGATAAGGGCATAAATATAAACCCACTGTCGTACTCAAACATTCCTGAATTAAATACGCCAGCAATTCTATAATTGCGTGCTCTGGGAACTGAACCAAACGCTGTAGATGTTGATTGTGGGGATATTATACCTAAATTATCACCTGTTTTCACATTGAGTTTACGTGCAAACTCATAACCTATAAGAATACCTTTGTTTGCCTTAAATTCCTCAATTGATCCTGAAATTATATTACTAGTTAAAAGTTTAAAATTTTCAATATCAGAACCTTGAAAGCCTCTAACAATAGCTCCGGTGTATTTTCTTCCCTTTGAAGCCATCACTTGACCTTGTAGAATTGGGGTAACGTTTTTTACTGAATCTAAACTATGAATTTTTATTGCAAGAGAGTTAAAGTCTGAAGAGGTTTCTGGGGTTGTAGCATAGACTGATATCTGACCATTTAGGCCTACAATACGGGTAATTAATTCATCGCGAAAGCCATTCATGACAGCCATAACAACAATTAAAGTAGCTACACCAAGGGCTATTCCAATTAGAGAAAAGGCTGTTATTACAGACAGAAAACCTTCTGATTTACGTGATCGTAAGTAGCGAAAAGCAATTGTACGCTCAAATAAAGAGAACATGGTTATTCTCAGTATGTCCTTGAAAGAACTGAGTCAATAGATAAAGTTATTTTCTGTTCATTGTTTCCACGTCTACAAAGTTCAACCAAGCCATCTTTAGTATTACGTGGTCCGACTGTAATTTGCCATGGAAGTCCTATTAAGTCCATATTTGCAAATTTCACGCCGGCTCTTTCTGGTCGATCATCATAAAGAACCTCAATATTCTTGTTTTTCAGTTCTTTGTAGATTTTTTCACACATTTGATCACATTTAGAATCACCATATTTAATATTAATTATTCCAATCTTGTATGGCGTTACAGAATCTGGCCAAATAATTCCTGCATCATCATGATTTGCTTCAATTATTGCTCCAACTAGCCGGGATACACCTATCCCATATGAACCCATTTCAACAGGAATATCTAGACCATTTACATTTGTTACTTTTGCTCCCATAGATTCAGAATATTTAGTGCCAAAGTAGAAGATATGACCAACTTCAATGCCACGCCCTTTATGCAGTCTTGAATCTGGTAATGGACAGTTTGTAGAAGAGTGTTTATTGTCGGTAGCAGCATATAATTTTGTCCATTCTTCGACATATTGCTCCAAATTATTTTCATAATTTATATCCAGACTAAGCGGATCCATCTTTAACCAATCTACATCACAATAAACTTCACTCTCTCCTGTATCAGCTAGTACAATAAATTCATGTGATAGGTCACCTCCAATTGCTCCTGTATCTGCCTGCATTGGTATGGGCTTAAGCCCAAGACGAGCATAACACCTAAGATATGCCATAAACATCTTGTTATATGAATGCTTGGCACTACTTTTATCAATGTCAAAAGAATAGCAATCTTTCATAAAAAATTCACGGCCTCGCATTACACCAAAACGTGGCCTTACTTCATCTCGAAACTTCCAATGAATTTGATATAAATTATAAGGTAAATCTTTATAACTTTTTATTGTGTTTCTAAAAACATCAGTGATTACTTCCTCATGTGTTGGACCATATAATAGTTCTCTCTTATGCCTGTCTGAAATTCTTAACATTTCTTTACCATAGTCGTTATATCTTCCGCTTTCTTTCCATATTTCTGCAGGCTGTATTGTTGGCATAAGAACTTCCTGTGCCCCAGTCTGGTTCATTTCTTCTCTTACAATAGTTTCTATTTTTTTTAGAACAGTACAGCCTAGTGGCAACCATGTATAAATTCCTGCTGATGACTGTCTAATCATTCCAGCTCTGAGCATTAGCCTGTGTGAAGGTATTTGTGCCTCTGTTGGATTCTCCTTCAGAGTCGGTAAGAATAGTTTTGATAACCTCATGGAAATAATCTTTTTTTATTAAATTAATTAAGTTTTAACTACTATAAAGTATTTATACCTAATAGTTGTTTTAAAACTAGGCAAAACTGTGCATCAACAATAGATCATCATAAACAGATACTTTTATCTTTAGCAAACAGCAAAGGTCACCAAAATTACTACAGAGATAAAGAATTTTGTTTTAATCTATAATTGAAAATACACCAGATTTAATTAAGTATAAAATAATTCCAGCTATTATGAGTGATAAAAAAGTAGTAATAGAAGCTTTTAATAAAAGTCTGGGCTTATCGGGTGCACTCTCAGTGTTGCCAATTTTTACATTTTCTGATGTTTTAACTCCTATTGGTAAAGCTATAAACCATATTAACCACCATACAACTACAAAGACTAATATTGCTGTAAAAATATTCACTGATTTTCCTTTAATTATTTTTCTTCAAGTTCAATAAGACAACCAAAACAATCTTTTGGATGAAGAAATATAACTGGCTTACCATGAGCACCTATTTTTGGTTGTCCATCTCCAAGTATTCTATATCCCTCAGAACTTAATTTTTTAGTGGCCTTATTTATGTCTAAGACTTCATAGCAAACATGATGAATTCCACCCTCAGGGTTTTTTTCAAGAAAAGCTTTAATAGGTGAGTTTTCTCCTAGCGGGGTAATTAATTCAATTTTAGTGTTTTGTAGATCAACAAAAACAGTTTGGACACCGTGTTCAGGAAGTTCATGCAGTTCTGAAATATCAGCACCTAAATTAAAGTGATAGAAATTAGATGCTTTT
Source organism: Rhodospirillaceae bacterium (assembly GCA_002728135.1). Lineage (GTDB taxonomy): Bacteria > Pseudomonadota > Alphaproteobacteria > UBA828 > UBA828. The sequence goes on along the minus strand of PBVE01000020.1, from coordinate 105,886 downwards.
TTAATATCTGAGACAGCTATAGCCACATGGTTAAGTTGTCCGATCATATTTAGTCTCCAATTTAGTATTTAGATATGTGTGTGTTTTGTTAAAATTAGCTGCACCTCTATACGAGGCTTTTTATTATAATGGTCCTTAAAAAATTTTTTTAATGCCAAACGAATTTTTTCTTTAGTATTCTGTGCACAAAAAATACTTAATTTTTTATCCTCGTTTATTATTCTCATTGCTAATATTCTAGCTTTATTTATTAATAATGTTTCATCTTCTGAGTCAAATATCCCATGGCCAGTAATGGAAACCTCACCAAGTAATCTGCCAGTTTTAGTTATTGCCATAGCAACTAAAACAATACCGTTTTCTTTTAGTTTATTCCTTCGTTTAATGGAGGGGTGGTTTACTTTTAAAAGTCTAGAGCCATCAACAGCAAGTTTTCCTGATTGAATACTACATACAACTTCAACTTTGCCAGGTGCAATTTTTAATATATCTCCGTTTTTAATTATAGGAGATGTTTGAATTCCAGCATCTAATGCAATATTAGAGTGAGATTGTAAGTGTCGATTTTCTCCGTGGACTGGAATTACAGCTTTTGGTTTTAACCAACTATATAATTCTTTTATCTCATCTTTATGAGGATGACCAGATACATGTATACCTTTAAAATTTTCATCTATTATTTTGATGCCTTTTTGGTTTAATTTGTTTTTTAGAACAGCAATAGGCTTTTCATTCCCTGGAATAATCTTTGAAGAAAAAATTACAGTATCACCAGATTCTAACGATAAGCATGGATGATATTCACCAGCTAATTTTGACATGGCGGCTCTAGGTTCACCTTGACATCCCGTACAAACAAGTATGATTTGATCAGGATGAAGATTTTTACCCTCTTCCTCTGATAAAACTCTTAGATCTTTTATAACCCCTGTTTTTTTAGCAGCGTTAAAATATTTTTTAAGAGAACGACCAACCAAAACTACTTCTCGATTTACTGAATGTGCTGAGCTTATGATAGATACTAGACGCGCAATGTTTGATGAGAAATGTGTTACAGCAATAGTTCCTTTTTTATTTTGAAAGAGTTCTAAGAAAGTTTTTTTAACTGTAAGTTCAGAGCCTGACCAACCTTCCTGCGGCGCATTTGTGGAATCACCTATAACCGCTATCACACCTTTTTTGCCTATAGTACGAAATGTTTTTTCTTTAGTTTTTGGGCCTATTAAGGGATCTTTATCCAATTTCCAGTCACCTGTATGAACTAAGGTTCCTAAATGAGTTTTAATTTGTAGTGACCTGGCTTCAGGTATTGAATGAGTAATAGGAATATAACTAATTTCAAAAGGGCCTAGTTTTATTGGCTTAGAATTAGAAACAATATTTAAGGGTATGTTCTCTATATTAGAGAATTCATTGCACTTCTGAGAAATCAGTTCTCCGGCGAAGGGAGTTGCATAAATTGGACATTGTAATTCCGGCCATATGTAAGGTATTGCTCCAATATGATCTTCATGAGCGTGTGTTATTAAGAGTCCTAATAGTTTTTTCTTATTTTTAACTAGATATTCTGGATCAGGAACTAATAGGTCGATACCAGGTAATGATTCGTCCGCAAAAGTCATTCCTAAATCAACGGCAATGAGTGAGTTATTTAACTGATAAACATTAAGATTCATTCCAATTTCACCAGTGCCACCTAAAGGAATAAAATATATATGATCGTCAGAAAGAGCTGGCACTTCAGATAAATTAGTTTGCATAATTAATTTTGGTCGCTATTCAGTTTATATATTTCTAGTAGTCCCCTTATTGTTAAATCAAGGTCTACTGTATTAATAATTGATGTTCCGTTAGAAAAAAGTGATGCTAATCCTCCTGTCGCAATAACCATCGTAGGTATATTATATTCTTCTTGCATACGGCTTACAATTCCTTCAATGAGGCCTAAATAACCCCAATAAACTCCTGCTTCCATTGCAGTTACAGTTTCACGAGCAATTACTCTGTTAGGTTTTCTAATTGCCACCCTTGGTAATTGTGCAGCGTCTTGGTGTAATGCTTCAAGTGACAAGTTTACTCCTGGAGCAATCACTCCTCCTTCATATGAGCCATCAGTTCCTACAACATCAAATGTTGTAGCAGTACCAAAATCTATAATGATAGCAGCTTTATCATAAGTTTTATGTGCACCTACTGCATTAACTAGACGGTCAGCACCGACCTCCCATGGCCGATCTACATGAATATTTATGCCAAGATTTACGTTTTCATCACCCACATTTATTGGAGTACATGAACAATATCGTTCACACATATCTACAACAGCGTATTGGCATTGTGGTACTACAGTAGATAAAATTGAAGATTTAATATATCTAAGTGATAAATTTGACTCTTTAAATAACTGATTTAACCACACCGCATATTCATCAGCTGTTCTAAGTGGATCTGTAGCTGCACGCCATTGTCCACAAAGTTCTTCATCGCGGTAAACAGCAAAAACAGTGTTTGTGTTACCAACGTCAATTGCTAGAAGCATTATCTTTCCTTGAGCTTGAAAAGTGAACATCACCTGCAGATATTATTTTTTCAAGATTATTATGTGTTATAATTTTTAATTCCCCTTGCTTATTTAAGCCATTAAATTTACCAGAAATTGTTCCATTGGGTGATTCTACTATTAGTGCCTGTCCAAATGGGCATGTTTTTGAAATCCATAATTTTATAATTGGACTCATCCCTTTATTTGCCCAAAGATTTAACATTTTTTCCATATTTAATAATAATAAACTTAAAACTTTATCTACGTTTAATTGAAATCCACATTCTTTTGATAAAGAAGTAGCTTTGTAATTAGATTTAATTCTGGGGTAAGTTGAAATATTAATTCCAATGCCAATGATCAACCATTCGATAATTGGATTAGATGTATCATTTTTAAGAATTTGTGATTCTAATAATATTCCGGATATTTTTTTTTGATTAACAAGTATGTCGTTTGGCCATTTACATAGAACTTCACAATTTTTAGGAAGAAAAGTTGATACAGTTTCCCAAACAGCAATAGAGGTAACTAATGATGTTTGTGCAGCAACAATTACCGGGCAATCTGGCCTCAATAAAATTGATGCATATAAATTACCTGCAGGAGATTCCCAATTTCTACCATACCTTCCTCTTCCACAAGTTTGTGATTTCGCAAGAATAACAGTTCCAGCTGCTGCTCCTTGATCAGCTTCTAGACAAGCAGTGTTATTTGTACTGGTTACAGAATTAAAATATTTAATAGAAAAATTTGAAGGTATTATAGGTTTCGGCATTACTGCCTCTTCCTGACTAAGGTAGAAGTGATCGGGCAGCTATCGCTGCACCTGAAATAATCGGGGAAGGATATGCAAAAAAGAAGGCTGTTATAATACCTGTTAAAGTAAGTGTTGCAGTTATCTCTATATTAATTGGCTTATCAAAAGAGTCTTTAGGTTTATCAAAATAGATAATTTTGACTATGCGTATATAGTAAAAAGCTCCAATAACACTAGTTAGAACGCCAATAACTGCTAATCCAATTAAGTCAGCATTAACTGCTGACATAAATACATAAAATTTTCCAAAAAAACCTGCTAATGGTGGAATCCCTGCCATAGAGAACAAAAATATAGAGAAAACCAATGCTAAAGGTGGGTTGCTTCTTGAAAGCCCAGCAAGGTCATTAATATTCTCAATCATTTGGCCCCGTTTACGCATAACAAGGACACAACCAAATGCTCCTAGTGTCATAACCATATATATTGATAAATATATAATTACACCACGTATGCCCTCTTCATTCCCTGACGCTAAACCGACTAGAGCATATCCTACATGTCCAATAGAACTATATGCTAAAAGACGTTTAATATTAGCTTGCATTATCGCTGCAAAAGCACCTAATACCATAGAAGCAATAGAAATAAAGATTATAATCTGCTGCCATTGATCAAACGCATCATAAAATGGACCTATTAATACACGAATTAATACTGCCATTGCTGCAATTTTTGGAGCAGCAGCAAAGAAGGCTGTTACTGGGGTTGGAGCACCTTCATATACGTCAGGTGTCCACATATGAAATGGAACTGCAGAAACTTTGAATGCTAATGCAGATGCAATAAACACCAGTCCTATTAATAACCCTAATGATAAATCTCCAGATTCTATAATATTACCAATTGCCTCATAGCTTGTTCCTCCAGCAAAACCATATACTAATGTAGCGCCATAAAGCAGTAATCCAGATGATAAAGCTCCTAAAACAAAATACTTCAATCCAGACTCTGTAGATCTGATACTTTCTCTTTTAAATGCAGCAACAATATAAAGTGCTAGACTTTGCATCTCTAATCCTACATATAAAGATATTAAGTCGTTCGCTGAAATCATTAACAGCATGCCTGTTGTTGCAAAGAGAATTAGAATTGGAAATTCAAAACGTTTCATCCCTTCATTTTTGACATAGCTCATACCCATTATGAGTGTTATTGCTCCACCTATTAAAACTAAACATTTCATAAAAGTTCCAAAAGTGTCTGCAATATATAAACCGCCAAAGGTTATCTGATCATTTATATTTAGAGAGAGAATTATAACTACTGCAGCAATAAGTACTAATGAAGTAACCCAAGTAAGTAATGTTGTAATTCTATTTCCAACAAAAACTCCAATTGTCAGCAATATAAGTGAAATACCGCCAAGAAATATTTCCGGTAATGCAGGTAAATAATCTGGTGCTGAAAATTCTGTCATGGCTTCATTTATCAATATTTGTAGCTGGGTTAAAAATAGAGTGGATATCAATAGAACTTAATACCTCTGTTGTAGTGTCTGGATTAATTTGAATTAAAAGATTTTCAACTGAAGTATGCAGAACAGACAAAAATGGGCTTGGATAAATACCCATTAAAAGAGCAAGGGCAATGAGAGGAACGAATATACTAATTTCTCTCCAGTTCATATCTCTCATAGATTTAAGATTTTCTTTTGTTAGTTCACCAAATATAATTCTTCTATATAACCAAAGCATGTATGCAGCACCTAAAATAATTCCAGTAAGTGCCAGTAAGGCAATCCACGTATTTACTTTAAAAATTCCAACAAAAACCAACATCTCACCTATAAAGCCGCTAGTTCCTGGTAATCCTATAGATGCTAAAGTGAATACCAAAAAAGTAACTGCATACACTGGCATTCTCCCCACAACCCCACCATAGGCAGATATTTCCCTGGTATGTACTCGGTCATAGACCACTCCTACACAGAGAAATAATGCAGCTGAAACAATACCGTGACTTAACATCTGGAAAATTCCACCTTCAATACCTTGTTGATTAAAGGTGAAGAGGCCAATGGTTACTATTCCCATGTGAGCAACTGAAGAATAAGCTATGAGCTTTTTCATATCTTTTTGCATTAATGCTACGAGTGAAGTGTAAATAATCCCTATTGCTGAGAGAGTAAATATCAAGGGGGTAAAAAATTCACTTGCTTCTGGAAGCATTGGTAATGAGAATCTTAAAAAGCCGTAACCTCCCATTTTTAGAAGTACACCAGCTAAAATCACTGAGCCGGCAGTAGGTGCTTCAACATGGGCATCGGGAAGCCAAGTGTGGAAAGGCCACATTGGTACTTTGACAGCGAATGACGCAAACATTGCTAGCCATAACCATATCTGGACTTCTGGCGAGAAATTATATTGCATTATTGTTGGTATGTCTGTTGTTCCTACTTCTAGATAAATCCAGAGTATGGCTATGAGAAAAAGAACAGATCCCACTAATGTGTATAGGAAAAACTTTAAAGCAGAATATACTCTTCTAGAACCTCCCCAAATACCAATAATTAGATACATGGGTATCAGTAGTCCCTCGAAAAAAATATAAAACATCAAAAAATCAAGTGAGGAGAAGACACCTACAACTAGTGTTTCCATTATAAGGAACGCAACCATAAACTCTCTAACTCTGTCTTTGATGGCATCCCAGGAGGCTAAAATACAAATTGGAATTAAAAAAGTTGTAAGTAGGAGAAAAAATATAGATATACCATCTATACCTAAATGATATCCAATATTATAATCACTTAACCAAGGGACTGACTCAACGTATTGGAAGTCTGCAGTCGATATATCAAAGTAAGCGATAAGAAGTAAGGAAAGACCAAAAGTAACAACAGAAGTCCATAGAGCTAGATGACGTGCATTACGGGCAACTGTTTCCTTATCCCCACGAATAAATAATATAAATGCAGCTCCTATCAAGGGGAGGAATGTGATTGTAGAAAGTATTGGCCAATCGCTCATTATTTTTCACTCAACTTCTTGAAAATAGGAACCAAGTGATGACTGCAGCTAGGCCCACTAACATTGCAAACGCATAATGATATACATACCCTGATTGCAACTTGATAGCACGTTTGGCTATGTGAACAGCTGCATTTGCCATACCGTCAGGGCCTATACCATCTATCAGTGCTTTATCTCCTTGTTTCCAGAGTCCATAACCTAGATACTTTGCAGGTTTGATGAAGCAATAGTTATAGAGTTCATCAAAATACCATTTATTGTATGAGAACAAATAAAGAGGTCTAAATGTTTTGGCAATTTTTGGAGGAAGGTCTGGCCTAAACATATAAAGGTAATAAGCTAAACCTATACCAATAACTGCTGCAATGGTAGGCAAAGCTTTAACCCAAAATGCAACATGATGAGCATCATGAAGTGCACTATGCTCAGGTAAAACAAGAATAGATGTGCCCCAAAAATCGTGATATTCACTCACCATAGGTAACAAGAAATACCCTGAGAGTATGGCTCCAAGTGCTAATAATACTAGAGGTATAGTCATTGTTTTAGGTGACTCGTGGACATGAGCCATCACTTTTTCATCTGCTCTTGGTTTCCCATGAAAAGTAAGAATTATAAGACGCCAAGAATAAAGTGCAGTTAATGCTGCTGCAAGTATACCCAGCCAGAATGCATATTGTCCCAAACCTGTTTCAGCTGCAAAGGCACTCTCAAGAATGATATCTTTAGAGAAAAAACCAGAGAAAAAAGGAACCCCTGCTAATGCTAAACTACCGATCCACATCATAACATAAGTTAGCGGAATCATTTTCCATATTCCGCCCATCTTTCTCATGTCTTGCTCGTCTGACATTGCATGTATTACTGCCCCAGAACCAAGAAATAAAAGAGCCTTAAAGAATGCATGAGTAGTTAGATGAAAAATTCCGGCAGAATAAGCGGATACCCCACAAGCAAAAAACATATAACCTAACTGACTGCAGGTCGAATAAGCTATTACACGCTTAATATCATTTTGAGTAAGTGCTACAGTAGCTGCAAAAATTGCAGTTGTAGCACCGAAGAAAGTTACTACTGATAATGCTATTGGGGCAAATTCAAAGATTGGTGAGCATCTAGCAACCATAAAAACACCAGCAGTTACCATTGTCGCTGCATGTATTAGGGCTGATACTGGAGTTGGTCCCTCCATGGCATCAAGTAACCATGTATGTAGTAAGAATTGAGCAGATTTGCCCATTGCCCCGACAAATAAAAGTATGCAGATAACAGTTAAAACATCGAAGCTATGACCGAGAAATACAAAATTTGTTCCAGAGATATCTGGTGCGGCATTAAATACTATATCGTAAGAAACTGAGTCAAAAGTAAGAAATATTGCTAATATTCCAAGAGCAAAACCAAAATCACCGACACGATTTACAACAAAAGCTTTAATAGCTGCAGCATTCGCAGTTGGTTTTTTAAACCAAAAGCCAATTAACAAATATGAAGCTAAACCCACACCTTCCCATCCAAAAAACAGTTGGAGGAAGTTATCTGAGGTAACCAGAGCTAACATAAAAAATGTAAATAGTGATAAGTAACTAAAAAATCTTGGGATATGTGCATCATGAGACATATACCCAATAGAATAAATATGAACCAAAAAAGAAACTGATGTTACTACAAACATCATTACAGCTGTTAGTTCATCAATTCTAATTGACCAATCTACGTAAAAAGAACCAGAAGAAATCCAATCAAATAATTTAATTTGTTGAATATTTCCATCTAAAATAACGTTGTGAAATATTACTATAGACAATGCAGCAGAAGTACCCATCAGCAGGCACGTGATAACTTGAGCTTGTCGATCACTTAATTTTCTACATAAAACGCCTGATATGAGCGAACCAATTAATGGTAAAAAAATAGGTAAAACGTATAACGCCACAGTATTTTTAACCCTTCATTACATTGACATCTTCAACGTCAATGGTTCCACGATTTCTAAAATATACAACTAGAATTGCTAGTCCGATTGCGGCCTCGGCTGCTGCTACAGTTAACACTAACATAGCAAAAACCTGGCCAACCATATCTCCTAAGTATGTGGAGAAAGCAACTAGATTAATATTCACGGCTAACAACATTAGTTCTATTGACATGAGGATTGTAATGACGTTTTTTCTGTTTAAAAAAATACCAAAAACACCCAGTGTAAAAAGGATGGCAGCTACTGTTAGATAGTGCGTTAATCCGATTTCCATGTGCCTCCCTCCTTAGTCTCAATTTTATGTAATGTTACTGCAGTATTAGGATCCCGGTTAACCTGATCTGATATTTTTTGTTTTTTAACTTCATTTCGTTTTTTATGCGTTAAAACAATTGCTCCTACCATTGCAATTAAGAGAATGAAGCCAGCTATTTGAAATAAATAGGCGTATTGAGTATAGAGTAGATTCCCTAACGCCTCAGTATTAGAAATTGCTTCTGGATTGGGGATTTGGGAAATGACATTTTTTGGAATATTAAAATCTACTGTACCGGTTGTTAACACCAGAATTAATTCTACTAGCAAAATGATACCTACTACGCAGCCTATTGGTAAATATCTAGTAAATCCCGCTCTTAGTTTTGAAAAATCAATATGAAGCATCATTACGACAAAAAGGAACAAAACAGCTACTGCTCCGACATATACTATGATAAGAATCATCGCAATAAATTCTGCACCCATCAGTACAAATAATCCCGCGGAATTAAAAAAAGCAAGTATAAGGAAGAGCACAGAATGAACAGGATTACGGGAGCCAATTACTAGAACCCCAGATATTACAGTTATAACCGCAAAGATATAAAAAGTTATCTGTTCTACAATCATTTAATCACATTCATTTCATATACATGTTTACAATTCATCTTTAGACTTGATGAGTATTTAGTTATTTAAAATACTTATCTATAGGCAGCTTCTCGAGATAAGTTCTCAGCTATTTCTTTTTCCCAGCGATCGCCATTTGCCAAGAGTTTTTCCTTATTATAATAAAGTTCTTCACGTGTTTCTGCAGCAAATTCAAAGTTTGGTCCTTCCACTATTGCATCTACAGGGCATGCCTCTTGGCAAAACCCACAATATATGCACTTAAGCATATCTATGTCATATCTTGTTGTTCGCCTGCTACCATCGTCACGTGGCTCGGCTTCTATTGTTATTGCAAGTGCAGGGCACACCGCTTCACATAATTTACATGCAATGCATCTTTCCTCTCCATTAGCATATCTTCTTAATGCATGTTCACCTCTAAACCGCGAACTTATTGCTCCCTTCTCATATGGATAATTAAGGGTAGCTTTATTATGAAACATATGCTTGAAAATTATAGACATTCCTGAGGCAAGTTCTGTTAGGAACCAAGACCTTACACTATTAGTAACCAGACTCATTATCTAATTATCCCCCATTTATATATAAGTATCATGGCATCCAACCAAAAACATGTAGAGCACCAGCTGTTATTACAACCCATGCAAGAGATATAGGAAGAAAGACTTTCCATCCTAGTCTCATTAATTGATCATACCTGTAACGAGGAAAAGTTGCTCGTGTCCATGTGAAAAGAAACATTACAACTGCAGTTTTGAGAAAGAACCAGACTATACCTGGAAGCCAAGTAAATGGTTCTATGTCAAATGGAGCAAGCCAACCTCCAAGGAATAAAATTACACAGAGTCCACTCATTAATAGAATATTTGCATATTCTCCTAACATAAATAATGTAAAAGCAAGGGAAGAATATTCTACTTGGTAACCAGCAACTAATTCGCCCTCTGCTTCGGGTAAATCAAATGGAGTTCTATTTGTCTCAGCCAGCGCAGAAATAAAGAAAATAATAAACATGGGAGCTAATGGAATAAAATACCATAGTTCTGTTTGAGCAAGAACTATCTCACTTAAATTAAGAGAGCCGGCACATAAGAGAACAGTTACGAGTACAAAACCTATGGAAACTTCATATGACACCATTTGTGCAGCAGATCTCAGGGCTCCCAAGAAAGCATACTTTGAATTTGAAGCCCACCCAGCTATTATTATTCCATAAACTCCTAACGAGGAAATGGCAAATAGATATAATATTCCAACATTTATATCTGCAAGAACTAAATGCTCATCAAATGGGATAACGGCCCAACCTATCATGCCAAGAGTAAAGGTGATTATCGGTGCTAGAAGAAATAAGTTGCGGTTTGCACCAGCAGGAACAATAGTTTCTTTCATTAGCATCTTTAGGCCATCTGCGAAGGGCTGTAATAGACCAAAAGGCCCTACTACATTTGGTCCTTTTCTGATTTGCATCAGGCCAAAGATTTTTCGTTCAAAGTAGGTAACAAAAGCCACAGAGATTAGTAACGGCACTACAATAGCTAAAATATACCCAAGTATTAATAGGAAGGGTAATGCGTAGCCTGACCAAAAGCCTGTTTCAGCCATCGGTTACATTCTCTCGAATTCGGTTAGAATAGAAAGTTTCTGTGCACTTTGTCATAGTTGGAGAAGCTCTAGTAATTGGGTCAGTCAGGTAAAAGTTGTCAATAGGTAGCTTAAAAGGTAACTTATTTTGAATTGTACAATCTTCGCCAAATGTACCCCAATTACCAGGGCTTTGTTTATCTATAAGACCTAAAACTCTAATTTCCTTTGTCATTGTAGATCTGATATCAGTCAAGGAATCAAAACTTAATTCACCTTCTATATAGTCAGATAAAGCACGAATTATAGACCAATCTTCTTTTGCATCACCCGGTGGTTGTGATGCAGCAGTTGCTTTTTGAACTCGTCCCTCAGTGTTAACCCAAGTTCCATCTTTTTCAGTGTATGCACAACCGGGCAAGATAACATCGGCAACCTTTGCACCTGCATCGCCATGATGTCCCTGATAAATAACAAAAGTATTTTCTAATGTATTAGTTTTTATTTCATCTGCACCGAGTAGATAAACTAATTTTATTGAATCTTTTTGTGCTTGATCTAGAATTTCATTAGTATTGAAACCATTTGTACCAGGCAGAAAACCTATATCTAATGCACCAACTCTACCAGCAGCTGTGTGAAGAACATTAAAGCCTTTCCAATTTTCTTGTATCATGCCAGTTTCTTCAGCTATTATTCTACATTTTTGAAGAATTCCTCGGCCATCATCTCTAGACAAAGCACCTTGTCCAATTATAAGCATTGGTTTTTTTGCTTTATTTAAAATTGAAGAAAATGGGTTGTTACCTTTAATAATCTCATCAAGGATGGCAGGAGTATTTCCAAGATTATCATATTTATATGTGAGATCTACGTCATTTCCAATTAGACCAATAGAAAAATTACTTTGAAGAGATCGTTTTCTTATTCTTGCATTTATTATGGGTGCTTCTAGACGAGGGTTTGTACCAACTAAGAGTATTGCATCTGTCTGGTCAATACCTGCAATCCCAGTGTTAAAAATATAGCTGGCTCTATATTCGTTATCAAAAGGGGTTGAATCTTGTCTGCAGTCAATGTGTGGACTGCCAAGATTTGTCATTAGTTGTTTAAGTGCAAAAATACTTTCACACTCAACTATATTTCCTACCAAAGCTGCTATTTGAGTAGGTTTTAAAGTTGATAGTTTATTTTTTATTGCATTGAATGACTCATCCCAAGTTGCTTCTGTAAGTTGGCCATCCTTCTTAACCCACGGTCTATCTAATCTGCTATATTTTAGACCATCACATGAGAATCTTGTTTTGTCAGAAATCCATTCCTCATTTACTTCCTCATTTAATCGAGGAAGAACCCTCATTATCTCTCTTCCTCTAGTATCAATTCTTATACTGCTTCCTACTGCATCCATTGCATCTATTGTTTCTGTCTTTTTTAGTTCCCAAGGTCTAGCCGTAAATGCATACGGTTTAGAAGTCAAAGCTCCTACAGGACATAGGTCAATTAGATTCCCAGATAATTCAGATTTGACAGATTTTTCGAGAAATGTTCCAATTTCCATATGCTCTCCTCTATAGATAGCACCCATCTCTTCCACCCCAGCGATTTCTTCCCCAAACCGAATACACCTTGTACAATGAATACAGCGTGTCATAATAGTACCAACCAGAGGCCCAATATCTTTGTCTTTTACTGCTCTCTTTGTTTCTCCAAATCTACTAGAATCACGTCCATATGCCATTGCCTGATCCTGAAGGTCGCACTCTCCTCCTTGATCACAAATTGGACAGTCAAGAGGATGATTGATAAGTAGAAACTCCATTACTCCTTCTCTTGCTTTTTTTACTGATGGCGTATTGGTTCTAATTATCATTCCATCTGCAGCAGGCATGGCGCATGAAGCTATTGGTTTGGGTGCCTTTTCAAGTTCAACAAGGCACATGCGGCAATTACCCGCTATTGAAAGTTTCTGATGATAGCAAAATCGCGGTATCTCTATGCCTGCTTCTTCACAGGCCTGAAGTACTGTTGAGCCATCTTGTACATCAATTTCATTGCCATCTATAATTAAGGTTGGCATATTTTAGATCCTTCCTTAGATGGTGTCATTTGCCCGTTTCCTTATACGCTGTTCCAGTTCTGGTCGAAAATGACGAATTAATCCCTGAACAGGCCAAGCTGCTGCATCTCCTAAAGCACATATAGTATGACCTTCAATTTGACCAACCACATCTTCTAATTTATCAATTTCATTTATATTAGCATCACCAATTATAAGTCTCTGCATTAGTCTATAAACCCATCCTGTTCCTTCACGGCATGGAGTACATTGGCCACAACTTTCATGCATATAAAAATGTGATAATCGGGCAATCGCCTCAATAATATCTGTAGATTTATCCATAACAATAACTGCTGCTGTACCGAGACCCGATTTGACCTCTATGAGACTGTCAAAATCCATTAGTACTTCATCACAAATAGATTTTGGAATTACTGGCACGGATGAACCACCTGGGATCACTGCTAATAGGTTGTCCCAACCACCACGAACTCCACCAGCATGTTTATCGATTAATTCTTTAAGAGGAATGCCCATTTCTTCTTCAACATTGCAGGGTTCGTTTACATGTCCAGAAATACAAAATAATTTTGTTCCTGAATTTTTTGGCCTTCCTAGACTTGAAAACCACCCGGCACCTCTACGAAGTATCGTTGGCGTGACAGCTATAGTTTCCACATTATTTACTGTAGATGGACATCCATAAAGACCTGCACCTGCTGGGAAAGGTGGTTTTAACCTAGGTCGGCCTGGTTTTCCTTCAAGACTCTCAATCAGTCCAGTTTCCTCACCACAAATATATGCACCAGCTCCACGATGTAAGTATAGATCAAAATCCCATCCTGAACCGCATGCATTTTTGCCTATTAAGCCTGCATCGTATGCTTCATCAATGGCAATTTGTAGTCTTTGCGACTCTTCGTAAAATTCACCTCTTATATAAATGTATCCTATGTGTGCTCTCATTGAAAACCCCGCCAAAAGACATCCTTCAATCAATTTATGTGGGTCATGCCTCATTATATCGCGATCTTTGCAAGTCCCTGGCTCAGATTCATCTGCGTTAACAATTAAATAATGTGGTCTGTCATTTTTTTCTTCTTTAGGCATAAAGGACCATTTTAATCCTGTTGGGAACCCAGCACCCCCTCGTCCACGTAGCCCTGAATCTTTTAATTCATTAATAATCCAATCTTGTCCTTTTGAAATTAAATTAGCTGTTCCATCCCAGTCACCTCTTATAAGGGCAGATTTGAGTGACCAGTTATTCAAGCCATATAAGTTAGTAAATATACGATCTTGATCTTTTAACATTTTATTTTTCACCTAAAGTAATTAAGGTCTTGGGGCCTGACTGTGGGGCCGACGTATGTCGTTGTTTTTGTGAACCAGAAGAAGGTGTTGAGTTTTCTTGGAGCAATTCCAATATTTTTTTCATACTTTTTTTATCTAGATCCTCATAGAAATCGTTATTTATTTGAACTACTGGTGCATTGACGCAAGCTCCTAAACATTCAACCTCTGTAAGTGTAAATTTTCCATCTGGTGTCGTTTCACCATGTTTAATAGAAAGTTTTTCACAAATTGCTTCTGCAATTGAATTTGCCCCTCTAAGCCAGCATGGGGTTGTTCTGCAAAGTTGAATATGATGTTTGCCAACAGGTTTTAAATTATACATAGTATAAAAGGTAGCAACTTCGTATACTTTTATGGCTGACATTGATAAATAATCAGCAATGTATTCTAAAACGGCCTGATTTAACCAGCCACCATTTTGGTTTTGTGCTAGGTATAGCAAAGGCATCACTGCACTTTGTTGTTTGCCAGCTGGATAACGAGATATATATTGGTCAGCTTTTATTTGATTTTTGCTAGAAAATTCAAATTTTTCTTTAGTTTCAATCACCGATCAATTTCTCCAAAAACAATATCCATACTGGCTAAATTTGCTACTGTATCTGCTAACATTGTTCCTCTACTTGTATAATCCATAGCCTGTAGGTGGGCAAAACCAGGTGCTCTTATCTTGCATCGATAGGGTTTATTTGATCCGTCGGTCACAAGATAAACTCCAAATTCACCTTTGGGTGCTTCCACGCATCTATATACCTCCCCAGCAGGCACATGATATCCTTCTGTATATAGTTTAAAATGATGGATTAATGCTTCCATAGATTTCTTCATTTCTTCACGTTTAGGTGGAGCTATCTTATTGTCATCTACTTTGATGGGTCCATCAGGTATTTTTTCAATACACTGGTTTATAATACGTACACATTGGCGCATCTCTTGAACCCGTACTAAGTACCTTTCGTAGCAATCACCTGTTTTGCCTACTGGAATATCAAAATCAAGCTCATTATAAACTTCATAAGGTTGATTTTTTCTAAGATCCCATACTACGCCTGCTGCCCTAAGCATTGGACCAGTAAATCCCCAATCCAATGCATCCTCAGCTGTCACTGGTGCCACATCAACAGTACGTTGTTTGAAGATGCGGTTTTCTGTAAGCAATCCCTCAAAGTCGTCAATAAACTTTGGGAATCTATTATTCCATGTATATATATCCTTAAGTAACTGGTCGGGTATATCTATTGCTACACCCCCAGGCCTAATATATGCGGAATGTAGCCTAGCTCCAGAGGCCCTCTCTTGGAACTGCATGAGTTCTTCTCTTTCATCAAATCCGTAAAAATATGGTGTCATAGCTCCTACATCTAAAGCCATAGCACTAAGGTTTAATAAATGATTACCTATTCTTCCAATCTCACTAAATAACACTCTTATATATTGTGCTCTTTTTGGGACCTCGCAATCTAACAAACTTTCAACGGCGAGTGCGAATGCATGTTCTTGATTGATAGGACATGAGTAGTCGAGGCGGTCAAAATATGGTACTGATTGAAGAAAGGTTTTATGTTCTATTAGTTTTTCTGTTCCTCTGTGAAGAAGGCCTATATGAGGGTCAGCACGTTCAACAATTTCACCGTCCATTTCTAAAACCAAACGAAGCACACCATGTGCAGCAGGGTGCTGTGGGCCAAAATTAATAGTATAATTGTCAATAAATCGTTCACTCATTTTAGTTATTTATCCTCGGCCTTTTCATCTCCAGGGAGTATATATTCAGCACCTTCCCATGGGCTCATAAAGTCAAATCTACGGAATTCCTGCATTAATTGGACAGGTTCATAAACAACTCTTTTTTGCTCGTCATCGTATCTAAGTTCAACAAAGCCAGTAAGGGGAAAATCTTTCCTCAGGGGATGACCATCAAAACCATAATCTGTTAGGATTCTTCTTAAATCTTGGTTGCCATCAAAGTAAATACCAAATAAATCCCAAGTCTCTCGTTCAAACCAACCTGCTGAACTAAAAATCCAAACGATAGAAGGAACATATTCACCTTCTCGAACAGAAACTTTAACTCTAACCCTTTGGTTATTCGAAATACTTAACAGATGATAGACAACTTCAAATCTAAATTCTCTTTCTGGGTAATCAACACCGCATATATCTAATAAAATTTCAAATCTACATTGTGTGTCGTCTTTGAGAAATTTAAGTAATTTTTCAATGTTGTCTGCTGAGGTGTAAATAGTTAAATCATTATTAATTAATTCTGTACGTGTTATAGAATCACTCATTGCAGAAGTAATGTGTTCGCTTATTTCAGTAGTTTCTAAATTGGTCATTATCTGAATCAGAAAATCTTAAAGTTATTACTTAACGGGCGATAGTGCCGGTTCGGCGAATTTTTTTTTGTAATTGCATTATTCCATATAAAAGTGCTTCTGCAGTGGGTGGACAACCGGGAACATAAATATCAACTGGTACAATCCTGTCACATCCTCTCACAACAGAATATGAATAATGATAATAGCCGCCACCATTTGCACAACTTCCCATTGATATTACCCAACGTGGTTCAGGCATTTGGTCGTAAACTCGCCTAAACGCAGGTGCCATTTTATTACAGAGAGTTCCTGCTACTATCATTACATCTGATTGTCTTGGGCTTCCTCTAGGTACCATGCCAAGTCTCTCTATATCGTAGCGTGGTGCAATAACCTGCATAAATTCAATAGAGCAACAGGCTAGTCCAAACGACATGGGCCATAGTGAACCAGTTCTTGCCCAATTAATCAGTTTATCTAGATTTGCTACAAGAAAACCTTTATCACTTAGTTCATCGCTAACCATTTTAATGGTATCATCTTGCTCTTTTCCAGGTTCCAAACTTTTCTTGGGAAAACCAGTAATTTTAGAAGTTATTCCCATTCCAATGCACCCTTTTTCCATTCATATATAAAACCTATTGTAAGGATACCTAAAAATACAATCATTGACCAAAAACCATATAATCCGATATTTGAAAAAGATACTGCCCATGGAAACAAGAATGCAACTTCTAGGTCAAAAATTATGAATAATATTGCAACAAGATAAAAACGCACATCAAATCTTCCTCTTGCATCATCAAATGCATCAAATCCGCATTCATACGCTGCTATTTTATCTTTATCTGGTTTTCTTGGTGCCAGAAGTAAAGGAGCAACCACTGCAGCTACAGCGATAAAAGCGGCGAGCCCTAGGAAAATAAGTATTGGAAGGTATTCCAGCAATAATGAGGAAGATGCAGTCATTTAATTGATTATTTCCCCCTTAACAGTAATATAATTATAATAATACTATGGCGGGAGTGACGGGACTTGAACCCGCGGCCTCCGGCGTGACAGGCCGGCGCTCTAACCAAACTGAGCTACACCCCCAATAGTGTTATGCCCCTGTTTTAATATTATCGGCAGTATGGTTTAAAACAGACCCGATAATCGGTCAAGATAAATGGTCATAAAGATATAAAAATAGAGAAATTAATTTAAAAATGGTGGGCGATGACGGATTCGAACCGCCGACATCCTCGGTGTAAACGAGACGCTCTGCCAGCTGAGCTAATCGCCCTTAATTTCTTTAACATCATTAATAGCTTAAATTCGAATGGCGCCAGCAGTTGGTATATTGCTGACGCCACTCTTTTAAAGTCTATGAACTAATTAACAGCCTCTTTAAGAGCTTTTCCTGCTTTAAATTTTGGTTGTTTTGAAGCAGGAATTTTGATTTCCTCTCCAGTACGCGGATTGCGTCCTTTTGAGGCTTTACGTTTTGCAACACTAAATGTACCAAATCCAACAAGTCTTACTTCCTGTCCTTTTTTCAAAGAACCAGTAATTGAACCTACTACGCTATCTACTGCCTTGCCTGCTTGGGCATTGGTAAGATCAGCACTGTCTGCTACTGCTTTAATTAAATCATTTTTATTCACGTTGAAGCCCCCATAAGTGAGTGGTGGGTGGTGGCCATAATAAAACAGCCTAAAAATATACTCAGGGCAAATGCTCGAGTATTTGTATCTTACGGGTGGAGGTAGTTTAGCGTCAATGATCGAAACATAAAAACTAGAAAGAATCCTCAGATTTTTTAAAAAAAACACGGAAAATATGTGATTTCTAGGCAAATGATCACAAACTAGTATGAAAACAAGCTCAGATTTCAGAAAAAGTTAATCGATTCGGGTTAATCTATCAGTGTTTAAAGACACCATCTCTATCATTTTCCTTAGAACCTGGTAGTGATCCAGCCTCTTCTAAATCACCATCACTCCATTCGGTGGGAATCAAAGGTTTTACTAGTGCATTTTTCAATACTTCATCTAGAGTATTTACAGATATTATAGATAGATCTTTTTTTACATTTTCAGGAATATCTTCTAAGTCTTTTTCATTATCTTTTGGAATCAAAACAGTCTCTATTCCACCTCTAAGAGCTGCCAAGAGTTTTTCTTTTAAACCACCAATAGGCAAAACTCTTCCCCTTAGAGAAATTTCGCCCGTCATTGCTATAGTACTACTAATTTCAATTCCAGTTAAAACAGATACTATTGAAGTAGCCATTGCAACACCTGCAGAGGGACCGTCTTTTGGAGTTGCCCCTTCTGGGACATGGACATGAATATCACGTCTGCTAAAGTCTTGAGGCTTTATACCAAAAGTTGCACCTCGTGACTTAACGTAGCTTTCAGCAGCCTGAACAGACTCTTTCATAACTTCACCAAGCTTGCCAGTAGCTGTTACTCTCCCTTTTCCTGGCACAGTAACTGCTTCAATTGATAATAATTCTCCACCAACTTCTGTCCAAGCTAAACCAGTAGTAACACCAACAAGATTTTCTTCTTCTGCTTGACCATATCTGTATTTAGTAACACCAAGATAAGATTTTAAATTTCTTTTTGTTACTTTGATGTTGGTTTTTTCACCACGAATAATTTCTTTTGTCGCCTTTCTTGCTAATCTTGCAATTTCACGTTCAAAATTTCTTACTCCAGCTTCTCTCGTATAATAACGTAAAATGTCTATTAGAGCATCGTCTGATATGCTCCATTCTTTATCTTTCAGGCCATGTTCTTTTGTTTGTTTGGGTATTAAGTGTCTTCTTGCGATCTCCACTTTTTCGTCTTCGGTATAGCCAGGTATTCTAATTATTTCCATCCTATCTAATAGAGGTGATGGCATTCTTAAAGTATTTGCAGTCGTTATAAACATAACGTCTGAGAGGTCATAATCTACCTCTAAATAATGATCATTAAATGAACTATTTTGCTCGGGATCTAGAACTTCCAGTAATGCTGAGGAAGGATCTCCCCTAAAGTCTGAGCCCATTTTATCAACTTCATCTAAAAGGAATAATGGGTTAGAAGATTTGGCCTTCTTCATTGATTGAATTATTTTACCAGGCATAGAGCCTATATAAGTTCTCCTGTGTCCTCTAATTTCAGCTTCATCTCTAACACCACCCAAGGAAAAACGAACAAAGTTTCTTCCAGTAGCTCTAGCAACAGATTTGCCTAATGAAGTTTTTCCTACCCCAGGAGGGCCTACTAGACAAAGTATAGGACCTCGTAATTTTTTTACCCTTTGTTGAACAGCTAAATATTCAAGAATTCTTTCTTTTACTTTTTCAAGTCCATAATGATCGTCGTTTAAAATATTCTCTGCTAGTAGAAGATCTTTTTTGAGCCTTGTACGTTTTTTCCAAGGAATTCCTAAAAGCCAATCAAGGTAATTTCTGACAACTGTTGCTTCGGCTGACATAGGACTCATAGTTCTTAATTTCTTTAATTCAGATTCTGCCTTTTCTTTAGCTTCTGAAGAAAGTTTTGTTTCTTTTATTTTATCATCAAGATCTGCATTTTCATCTTTGCCATCGTCACCTTCACCTAACTCCTTTTGGATAGCTTTCATTTGTTCGTTGAGATAGTACTCCCGTTGAGTTTTTTCCATTTGGCGCTTAACTCTTCCGCGTACTTTTTTCTCTACCCGTAAAACTCCAATTTCTGAGTCCATAAGATTACATATTTTTTCAAGACGCTCAGAAGTTGATGAAATTTCAAGAAGATTCTGCTTTTCATGTAATTTAATTGCAAGGTGAGAAGCTATTGTGTCAGCTAACTTAGATGAATCTTCAATTTCATTAACTGTAGATATTACTTCAGGAGGAATTTTTTTATTAAGTTTTATATATTGTTCAAATAGTTCTGCTGTTGTCCTCGATAATGCTGTTAGCTCATCATTTTCTTCGTCTGGTTCTATAATCTCCTGTGCAAAAGCCTGAAAAAAATTTTCATTTTCTGTGAATTCAACAACTTCTGCTCTGACATCTCCCTCAACTAAAACTTTAACCGTTCCATCTGGAAGCTTTAATAATTGAAGGACCGATCCTATTGTTCCAACTTTCTGTATATCATCAAAATTTGGGTCATCATTAGACGCATCTTTCTGAGATAGAAGAAGAATTTTTTTGTCATGTTTCATTACGTCTTCTAGTGCACGAACAGACTTTTCCCTACCCACGAATAAAGGTACAATCATATGCGGGAATACTACAATATCTCTGAGAGGTAACACAGGATAAGATTGTAAAGATACCAATTTATAAGTCCTCTTCTGATAACTTTTGAATTAAAATATCATAACCTTCTGAAACGTATATTAATAGTATACGGATATTCAAACAGGTAATAAATATTTTTTAGATATCAAGTAGTTTAAGCTATGCTGAAGAGCTATTTTCGTCCAAACTTTCACCATATATTAATAATGGTGTTGCTTTTGAATCTACAATTTCTTTGTTTATAACTACCTCTTGAACGTTTTCAAAGGCTGGCAGGTCAAACATTGGGTCAAGCAGTATACTCTCAAGTATTGAACGTAGACCCCTGGCTCCAGTTTTTCTTGCTATAGCTTTCTGAGCAATAGCTGACAATGCATCGTCAGTGAAAGTTAATTGAACTGATTCCATATCAAAAAG
This sequence comes from Rhodospirillaceae bacterium, assembly GCA_002728135.1. Lineage (GTDB taxonomy): Bacteria > Pseudomonadota > Alphaproteobacteria > UBA828 > UBA828. Next base: position 84,670 of record PBVE01000020.1, on the reverse strand, counting down.
CTTTTGGTATTGTTTTACTAGAGCATTTTTAGGTGCTGTCAAGATCTCAATCAGAGCTTTTTCATCAAGGTCATTTAAGGTAGCCAACACAGGTACCCTACCAATAAATTCAGGAATTAAACCAAATTTTAACATATCTTCTGGTTCAACCTCACTAAGTAGTTCCCCAGTTTTACGATCATCTGGACTACGGACGTTTGCACCAAACCCTATGGACGTACCTTGACCACGTTCTGAAATAATTTTTTCAAGACCTGAAAAGGCCCCCCCGCATATAAATAAGATATTTGTCGTGTCTACTTGTAAAAATTCTTGCTGTGGGTGTTTACGTCCTCCTTGGGGCGGAACAGATGCGACAGTGCCTTCCATTATTTTTAAGAGAGCCTGCTGAACTCCTTCTCCAGATACATCACGTGTTATGGATGGGTTGTCTGATTTTCGTGCAATTTTATCTACTTCATCAAGGTAAACAATACCTCTTTGGGCTCTTTCAACGTTATAATCAGCTGCTTGTAAAAGTTTCAAAATAATATTTTCTACGTCTTCACCTACATAGCCAGCTTCAGTAAGTGTAGTTGCATCTGCCATTGTGAAGGGAACATCTAGAATTCTTGCTAAGGTTTGGGCTAAAAGAGTTTTACCACAACCTGTTGGTCCAATCAGCATTATATTAGATTTTGCTAATTCAACATCCACATTTTTTGCTCCATGAGCCAGACGTTTATAGTGATTATGAACAGCAACAGACAAGACACGTTTTGCGTGTTTCTGCCCAATAACATAATCATCTAAAACTTCATTTATTTCTATTGGTGTGGGAACTCCATCTCTGCTTTTAACTTTAGCTGATTTGTGTTCTTCACGGATAATATCCATACACAACTCAACACATTCATCACAGATAAATACTGTTGGTCCAGCTATAAGTTTTCTAACTTCGTGCTGACTTTTCCCACAAAAAGAACAGTAGAGTGTATTCTTTGAGTCACCATTCCCATTATTACTTTTATTCATATTCACCCCACTATAAAGTGGTTAAATTCAGTTTAGAGCATAAGCTTCATTTATGTTCCAAATATGTCTTTGTGACAATTACTCAAGCACATTAACAAAAACGAATCGATTTAAAGCCAAACAGGTTGGCTGTCTTAAACAGTATTGTCCAGCCCTAATAATTAAAATTCTAACCTGATTAAAAATAATTTTGATATTTTTCAAATACTCTGAGTATATATTAAATTTTACTTAATCTTAGTTTTCTGATTGATCTGTAGAAGAATTTGGTCCCGTTTCTCTGCTGGTAACCACTTCATCAATTAAGCCAAATTTTTTTGCTTCACCTGGTGTAAGAAATTTATCTCTTTCTAGATTTTCTTCAATAGTTTTAATGGCTTGTGAGGTGTGTTTAACATATATTTCATTTAACCTTTGTCTTAATGAAAGAATTTCTTTTGCATGTATCTCTATATCTGTAGCTTGCCCTTGAAAACCTCCGGATGGCTGGTGCAACATTATCCTAGAATTTGGAAGGGCATAACGATTACCATTATTACCTGAGCATAATAGAAGGCTACCCATTGACGCTGCTTGGCCAACGCAAAGTGTTGATATTTCAGGTTTTATATATTGCATTGTGTCGTATATAGCTAAGCCAGCTGTTACAAGTCCTCCTGGTGAATTGATATACATAGAAATTTCCTTATTAGGATTTTCTGATTCTAGAAATAATAGTTGAGCGGTAATCAGTGATGCCATTTCATCTCCAACAGGGCCTGTAAGAAAAATTATACGTTCTTTCAGTAAACGAGAATATATATCATAGGCTCGCTCTCCCCTATTATTTTGTTCGACAACCATTGGCACGAGTGTATTCGCATATGTATTTAAAATGTCGGCCATGAAATATCTCCTAAATTCAGATCGCTTTATTTTTTTAGATTAGTGCTAACTTTAGGTTTCGATTTTGTTGATGTAGCTTTTTTTGCCTTTGTCTTCTTAGGGTTATTTTTTTCTTTCTCTGTGACTTTACCATCTGAAATTTTACTTGATTTTTTTTTGCGACCTGAGGATTCATTTTTTTTACTTTTTTTGGTTACATCCTTATCCTTCACTTTACTCTTTTTATTTTTCTCAGATTTTGTTGTATTTTTTGCATCGTCAGGATCAGAGAATAGTTCGTCTCGGCTAACTTTACGTTCTGAAACAGTAGCAAGCTCTACGATAAAAGCTACAACTTTGTCTTCATATACTGGAGCCTGGAATCGCTCTAAGGCTTGAGGGTTAGCTTTGTAAAATTCAGCAATTTGTTCTGGGCTCATCATATGAGATGCATTAGCCATTGCTGCCTGTGCAAGATCCTGCTGTGATACTGTAATATTATTCTTTTGACCAATTTCTGAGAGAACTAGGCCTAATCGAACTCTTCTAGTCGCAATTTGCTGGTATTCCTCTTTAGCCTGATCTTCATCATCTCCAGTGACTTCTTTGAAACTACGCCCATCGCGCTCGACATCAGCTGTTACTTGTTTCCAAATTTGTTGGAATTCTTGATCAACCATACTAGGAGGTACGTTAAAGTCATGCTGTTCAGCCAGTTTATCAAGAAGAGTTCTTTTTAAACGTGCTTGGCTAGCTTGCTCAAATTCCTGTTTTAATCTCTCTGTAACACCATTTCTCAATGATTTTAAATCATCAAAACCATGTCGTTTTGCCATTTCATCATCTAGTGAAGATGTAATTCTCTCACGCACTTCCTTAATGGAAACATTAAAGATTGCTTCTTTCCCTTGCATCTCTTCATTAGCATATGAATCTGGAAATTTAACAGAGACAGTCTGATCCTGATTAGATTTACTTCCAATTAGCTGATCTTCAAAGCCCGGAATAAATGAACCACTTCCGAGTTCTAATTCATAGTCTTTAGCACTTAAGCCTTCAGTTGTTTTACCGTCAATTTGTCCAGAAAAATCTATTAATAGTGCATCACCATTTTTGGCAGCTCTTTCTTCTGTAGTTTTTGCAAATCTTTTTTCAGCTTCTAATATTCTTTTTAAAGCGTCTTCTATAGAGTCTTCTGAAACATCAGTCTTAAGTTTTTCTAAATGTAAGGAACTTAAATCACTTATCTCAAAATCAGGCATAACTTCAATTGCTACAGTGAATTCAAGATCTTGGCCTTCGTCAAATTTTGTAATTTCAATTTTTGGTTCCATGGCTGGACGAATGGATTTTTCTTCTAGAGCCTGACGCGTGGAATCTTGAACGGTTTGTTGAAGAATTTCTCCTAGAATACCCTGTTTATACTTCTGCTTAATTATACTCATAGGCACTTTGCCGGGGCGAAACCCTTTTATATTTGCAGTTTTTGCAATTTCTTTAAGGCGATTATCAACTGCAGAGTCAAATTCCGCACTTTCAACAACTATTTTATATTCTCTTTTTAAGCCGTCAGACTTAGTTTCATTTAATTGCATGGATTCATTTTCTCCAAGTTCTTAGTTGTTGGGCAAATATACCCTTATTAAATATTAAGTTGGTGCGGGCGGAGGGACTCGAACCCCCACAGTTTTCACCACGTGGACCTAAACCACGCGCGTCTACCAATTTCGCCACGCCCGCTCATCGTTTAATAATCTATTTAGCAATTTCAGTTCAATCATTCTAATCATGCACGCATATAGCATAGGTTTTTGATATGTGCTCTATATTAAATTTAAAATATTATAAGTCCTACTATAACGGGATTTATATTAGAAAAAATATATTTACATCAATATTTTTATTAAAAATGATAACTATCAAGATTAGCTAAATGTAATAAGTCATTTTAATCTAATTAAATAAGGTCGCTAAGAAGTTTTGGGAGTCCTGTGCATATATTTTCAGAGATTAACCCGGGGCCTAATCTTGTTCCTAATTCCCCATGTATCCATACACCTGCACAGGCTGCATCAAATGGATCCATGCCCTGTGATAATAATCCTGAAATTAATCCTGCTAAGACATCTCCAGATCCAGCAGTTGAAAGCCAAGGTGTTGAGTTATTATCTATACAAACTCTACCTGAGGGTGAGCATATAACTGTATCAGCACCCTTAAACACAATCACAGAACCAGTCATTTTAGAGCTTATTTGTGTTGAGGTAATTTTATCAGAAGATAGATCGAATAGCCTTTTAAATTCTCCCTCGTGGGGAGTTAACACGCAATTAGGATGCAATTGAGGTATAAAAGAATTTGGTTTATTAGCTATAAGTGTGAGAGCATCTGCATCAATTACACACGGTGTTTTAGATTTTAAAATTTTCTTCAAGTATTCTTCTGTGTGATAGTCTACACCGCAGCCTGGGCCAATTAAGATTGATTTCGGGTGTTTTTTATATGAAAGAATAGACTCAAGTTGACTTACTTTTTTTAGCATTATTGAAGTCGTGTGATAAGCGTATATATCTAGCGATTTACTGTCAGCCAAAATAGTAACAGCTCCTGAACCAATTCGCAAAGCAGCCTCAGCACCAAGTCTAGATGCTCCTGTAGAATATACACTACCACCTAAAACAAATGTATGTCCCCTACTATATTTATGGGTTTCTGGTTTGGGTTTTGGTAAATGTGCCTTCCAGTTTTTAGGCAAGTTGAGTCTAACATTTGTATCTATATCATTGATAATATTTTTTGGTATACCAATATCAGTTATTATAATTGTTCCACATAATGTTTTGCCCGGAAGTAAAAAGTGTCCTCTTTTGGGGACACAAAATGTAACTGTTAAATCAGCACATATTGCAGCACCTAAAACCTGACCTGTGTCACCATGAATGCCACTTGGTATATCTACTGAAATAATTTTTGATTTACTAGAATTGTAATGTTTTATTAATTTTTTTATCTTTGTTTCAATTGTCCTAGACAAACCCGTTCCATACAGACAATCAATTAATAGTTCAGATTTTGGATATTTTTTTATATCATATATTAAATCAACCTCACCATTCCATTTTGATGCAGCCTTTTTTGCATCGCCAATTAATTTAGATGGGTCAATTGTAGATAAAATTTTTATAGGCCAATTTAAATCACTCAGCAGTCGAGCAATTACATATCCATCACCACCATTATTTCCTGGCCCACATAAAATAACTGTTTTTTTATTTTGCCAACGTCTGGTTATTTCTTCTACAACCGCCCTTCCAGCATTCTCCATAAGAGTTTCACCAGATATGCCTGATGCAATAGCATTAGTGTCTGTTCTAATCATTTCATCGATTGAAAATATTGGCTGCATATTCTAATTTTTATATAATGTTGTAATTAAAAGTTTTTATAAATGCAGTATACAGGTGTTTAAACTAAAAGTTTTTTTTTAGTTTAAATTTTTTAAATAACATCGATATGAAAGTTGGCAATACCTTTGATTACTTATGATGATTATTCATATTCCTCAAAAAATATTGACGAATTATTAAAATTTCAAGACCCTATTGGTGCTTTTGAAACTCGAATAGATCCTAAAGATATTTGTATTAAAGTTCCTAAAAAAATAAATGAAAATAAATTGCTTTTAAATGTACCTGTAGGTGTTAAGGATATATTTCTAACTTCAGACATGCCAACTAGGTATGGAATTAAATTAATTCCACAAAGCACTCAGAATATAGATTCTATTATTGTTTCTAGGCTTAAATCTGCTGGTGCAATAATTGTGGGTAAAACCGTAACAACTGAATGTGCCTTTGGAGCTAGTGGTAAAACTCGTAACCCACACGATTTAAGCCGTACTCCAGGAGGGTCTTCTAGTGGATCAGCTGCTGCAGTCTCAGCAAGACAAGTACCTCTCGCAGTTGGTAGTCAAACTTCAGGATCTATAATAAGACCAGCAGGCTACTGTGGTGTTTGGGCGATAAAACCGTCATATGGTTGCATTCCAAGAACTGGCATGCTCGAACTTTCTAAAAGTTTTGATCATCCTGGTTTTTTTGCTAGTAATGTAGAATTTATTGCCAGAGCAATCGATTCTACATCCGGCTGTGACAGTAAAGATCCAGCATCAAGGGGAATCGAGCAAACAAATATTCTTTCTAATTTACATGCTAAAAGATCTGCCCCAAGATTAATATTTCTTAAGCCATATTTTTGGCATGCATTAGATAAAGTCACTCGTGCTTCATTTGAAAAAATTAGAAATAATTTTTGTACAGATGAGATTTTCTTGGATGAATCTTATGAAAACCTCGAGAAAATCCATAACACAATTGTATTTTTTGAATCTTCACGAAACCTGAAAAAATTTTTTAAGAATAAATCATTTGAGGCGTCTGATTTTCTCATGGATAGGATAGCATTGGGCTTGGCTATTAGTGAAGATGACTACAAATTTGCAACTGCCGAGATAAAATTAATGAATAAGAAAATTATAGAATTATTTGAGGGATACGATGGAATTATTACTCCTGGTACTCTTGGAGATGCCCCAAAAGGATTAAAATATACAGGGAGTCGTGTTCCAATGATACCTGCATCAACATTTGGATTACCAGTCATTAATTGGCCAATCGTAAAAAGTGAAAATAAACTTCCTGTAGGACTACAAATAATTGGACTTCCAAGATTTGATTCTGAACTTGTGATTACTGCAAAATGGCTAGAATCTAATTACACCTCATTATGATTAATAAATATAATTATTATTTGTAACTTGAAAAATAATAATTTGATTATAAATAAATAGTGTGGTTGCCAATCCTGGGACCACTAACACGGCGAGGCCCTGAGGCTCGTTTTTAAAAATTTTAGTCCCTTTGTACTCGCTGATATTGCTCATAGGAGGATATCAAATATGTTAAATACAATAGATTTCTCACCATTATTTCGTTCATCCGTAGGTTTTGATCGTTTAACTAGCACATTAGATCAAGCTTCAAAATTTCATACCAATGGATCAACTTACCCACCATACAATATAGAAAAGTTATCTGATGATAATTATAAAATTGTTATGGCAGTTGCAGGGTGCACCGCACAAGATATTGAAGTTACAGAGCATGATGGAAACCTCATAATAAAGGGAGAACCTAAAGCTCTCAAAACTAATGATTCATATTTTTTGCATCGTGGTATTGCTGCACGATCATTTGAACGAAGCTTTCATCTTGCAGAATTTTTAGAAGTAAAGAATGCAAATATTAGTGACGGTCTTCTAGTTTTAGAGCTTAAACGAAATATTCCAGATGAATTTAAACCTAGGAAAGTACACATTGACGATAGAAAATTAAATACCATAGAGGGAAAAGCATTATAATTTGATTTTCTAATTATAACATGGAGGTTGGCAGAATAAATATTCTGTCAGCCTTCGTTTTTAATATATTTATTTAATTATTTTGGAAGTTTTCATAAATTCTGGGATATGATCTCCCATACCAATAATTTTTGATTCTTTTGACTGTGCTGTTTTACTTATAGGCTTTCTTGTGGAAAAATAATCTTTAATTATTAATTCCTGACCAGTCAATTTACGAATTGAATCTACAAATTTTTCTTCTTCTTTAGTTACCAAGGTGAAAGCTGTACCTTTTTTTCCTGCACGTCCAGTGCGTCCAATTCTGTGCACATAGTCTTCTGCATGAATTGGAACATCATAGTTAAAAACGTGTGAAACATTATCTATATCTATTCCTCTACCAGTAACATCACTGGATACTAAATAAGCTATCATGCCTTTTTTAAAATCGGATAAAGTACTGGATCTAATATTCTGAGCCATATCCCCATGTAATGCACGTGCATTTAACCCAGACTTTTGTAGAGAAATAGCTAAAACATCGATATCTTTTTTACGATTACAAAATATTATTGCATTATTAATATTTAGGCTCTTAATAATCTTTTTTAAGGTGTTTTTCTTTCCATTTACAGTAACCGATACCATTGTATGGTCAACCGTCACCGCGACTGATGCAGAGGGAGATACTCTTATTTCACGGGGATTAATCAAAAACTTATGTGCAAGGTTTTGGATTTCATTTCCCAATGTTGCTGAGAAAAGCAATGTTTGTCTGATTTTAGGCAGCAAAGCAACAATTTTTTCGACGTCTGGAATAAAGCCCATATCTAGCATTCTATCTGCTTCATCTATGACTAAAAATTTTATTCCACTTAATATGAGATGGCCTCGTTCAAACAAGTCTAGTAGTCGGCCTGGAGTTCCAATAATTATGTCTGGATTACTTGCAATGGCACGCTCCTGATCACCCATCGATTCTCCACCAATTAAAATCACGTGCTTAAGGTTATGATTCTTACCATAAGTTTTAAAATTATTTTCTATTTGTTGTGCCAATTCTCTTGTTGGGGCTAAGACCAAAGCTCGTGGCATTCTCGCCTTAGAATTACCAGAAGCTAAAACATCAATTATTGGCAATGCATAAGAAGCCGTTTTGCCTGTGCCAGTTTGGGCTCCGCCAAGAACATCTCGCCCCATTAACACTATAGGTATTGATTTTTCTTGTATGGGTGTTGGGGTTTTATAACCAGCTTCTTTTAATGATTTTAATAGATCGGTGCTAAGACCAAGTTCTAGAAAAGTTGGAGTTTTATCAACTGTCACTTTATAAAGAGTATCCTCAATTTAAAATATCTATGATTTGTTTAGATATAAATATTTGTTGAAAAACTAATTGGCAGACACAACTAGCTTAATGATAAAATGTGTTATTAGTTAAAATAATCTACTAAGCTTTAGATTTAACAAATTATGTTTTTATTTAAATTATAACTACTCTAATAAAAGTTCATAATCAAATATCAAGAGTATCATCTTTAACAAATGATGCCTGATCTTGAATGAAACGTAACCTTAATTCTGGTTTGCGACCCATTAGTTCATTAACTCTCTTATCAGTTTTAATTTTTGTTTCTGCAGGGATTACAACTTTGATTAATGTTCTTATTGCTGGATCCATGGTAGTTTGTTTTAATTGACTTGCAGGCATTTCACCTAGACCTTTAAAGCGGCTTATTTCAACATTACCGCGTTTATTAAAGCTTTTTAGTAATAACTCTTCTTTATGTGAGTCATTCATGGCATATGCTGTAATTCCTCCTTGTGTAAGCCGATATAAAGGTGGCTGGGCGATAAAAAGGTGTTCTTTTTCAATAAGACGTGGCATTTCCAAATAAAAGAATGTCATAAGTAATGATGCTATATGGGCACCATCTACATCTGCATCAGTCATTATAATGACTTTTTCATATCTTAAATTATTATAATTGAATTTATCTCTACTCCCACATCCCAAAGCCTGGATCAAATCAGCTAATTCCTGATTGGTTCTTAATTTCTCACTACTAGCACTTGCTACATTTAATATTTTTCCTCTTAATGGTAATACTGCTTGAGTTTCTCTTAACCTTGCCTGTTTTGCTGATCCGCCAGCTGAGTCACCTTCTACAATAAACAACTCTGTTCCTTCAGATGTTTCATTTAAACAATCAGCTAGTTTTCCAGGGAGCCGGAGTTTTCTAGATGCTTGTTTTCTAGAAACCTCTTTTTCTTTTCTTTTTCTTATACGTTCTTCAGCTTTTTCAATAAAATGATTAAGTAAGGAATTTGACTGTGGAGGACTTTCAGATAACCAATGGTCAAGGTGGTCACGTAATCCTGTCTCAACTAATTTAGCAGCATTAGAAGATGTAAGTTTTTCTTTTGTTTGACCTTGAAATTCAGGATTCTCTTGAAACAAAGATAAAATAGCACACGTACTTGCCAATATATCTTCACCTGTTATTAAAGAAGATTTTTTATTACCAATTAATTCACCATATCCCTTAAATCCTTTCAACAATGTATTTTTTAAGCCATTTTCATGTGTTCCACCTAGTGGGGTAAAAATTGTATTGCAATAAGAAAGAATTTCGTTTTTTGTGCTATAATCCCATGCAATTACCCACTCTATTCTTCCTTTATTATCATTTAAATTAGTCTCGCCAGAAAATAATCTGACAGAAGAACTTTGTGATTTTCCAAAATGATCTTCTAAGTGGTTAATCAATCCATCTGGAAATGATATTTTTGCTTTAATGGGTGTATTGTTATCTCCTATTGCCTCAAGGAGATATTTAGGGCATTCCCAATTTATAGTAACACCTTTAAATAGATATGCCTTAGCTCTTATAATATTCCAGATTATTTTTGGGTTAAATTTTGCATTATTGCCAAAAATATTTATATCTGGCTTGAAAGTTACACTAGTTCCTTTTTTTCCTTTCTGAGCTTTTTCAGACTTAAGAGGTTTAACTACTTCTCCTCGTGAAAATGAAATTTGCCAACTCATATTATTTCTAATTACTTCAACACTGCAATCTTCAGATAATGCATTTACTACCGAAATCCCTACTCCATGAAGTCCACCTGCAGTTACATAACTATTATTTCCTCCGAATTTTCCCCCAGAATGTAATGTAGTAAATATAACTTCAAGTGCGGATTTATTTTTAAACTTTGGATGCGGGTCTATAGGTATACCGCGTCCATTATCTTTAATTGTGATAGAATTATCGTCATTTAGTTTAACTTGAATAATTGAGGCAAATCCTGCAATGGCTTCATCCATAGCATTATCTAAGGTTTCAGTAAAAAGGTGATGAAGTGCTTGTGTGTCGGTGCCACCAACATACATTCCAGGACGTTTTCTGACCGGTTCTAGACCTTCTAGAACCTCAATATCTTTCGCCGTATAGTCATCATCATTGTTAGATTTAGCTTGTATTAATTTTTTTTGTGATTTCTTATGTTTTTTTATTTTATTCAAACGCTTGTCACCCCTTGATACAGGAGCATCATGGTTTGTAGTGAAGAGATCCAATGTGTCAGCCATAATGATGAAACTCAATGTTTAAAAATATAATAATGCACCATGTATAGTGCACGTTATAAAAGTAGACAACTATATATAGTCTTAAAAGTTATAAAAATCTAAATGATCAAACTCTCTTATGTATAAAAACTTAATGAATCAAAAAACAACAAACATTATAGTCGTTGTTGGAGCAGCTAGTCTTATCTTGGTTATAAGTATAGGAATCAGAGGCAGCTTCGGTTTGTATATGACACCTATTACAAATTCCTTGCAGATTAGTCGTGAAGTTTTCTCAATTGCAATAGCTATTCAAATGTTGGTATGGGGGTTTGGACAGCCTATTTTTGGAGCCATAGCAGATCTTTATGGCACTGCAAAAGTAATAGTTTTAGGGGCAGGTTTATATGCATGCGGTTTGACAATTATGGGTTTGTCATCGGGCCCAGTAGATCTATACACAGGTGCAGGAGCTTTAGTTGGTCTAGGGACGAGTGCTATGGGCTTTGCTATAGTTTTAGCTCCAGTTGTAAGGGTTGTTCCAAAGAATCGTAGAAGCCTTGCTTTAGGTATAGCCACTGCAGGCGGCTCATTTGGTCAGTTTTCTATGGCTCTACTAAGTGGTTGGTTAATTGAAACAGAAGGTTGGTCGACAGCTCTATTTATAATAGCTGTTATTACTGGCCTTGCTGTTATTCTTGCCTTTGCACTCAAGGGCAAAAATCAACAAAGTGAAAAAATACAAGAGTCAACTAATTTAACTGAAACCTTAAATCAAGCAGTACGCCATAAAAGTTATTTACTTTTAATAGCTGGTTTTTTTGTATGCGGGTTTCATGTTACATTTGTCGCTACACATCTTCCTTCATATGTTTCTGACCTTGGTCTAGATGAAATGCTAGGTGCTAAAGCTATAGCATTAATTGGTCTTGCAAATATTGCTGGCACACTAATTTTTGGTTGGTTAGGTGGTTACTATAGCAAAAAACTTTTACTAAGTGGCTTATATTTATTCCGGTCTATAGTGATTTTATGTTTTGTTATGTCACCAAAAACTGAATTATCAGTTTTATTATTTGCTGGTCTTATTGGTCTTCTATGGCTAGGAACAGTTCCTCTAACGAGTGGAATAGTGGCAAATATTTTTGGATCAAAATATTTAGGAACATTATTTGGAATAGTATTTTTGAGTCATCAGGTTGGTAGTTTTTTTGGTGCTTGGATTGGAGGAAAACTTTTTCATTTTACTTCTTCCTATGACTTTGCATGGTATATCTCTATTGCACTAGGAGTTTTTGCAGCAATTGTGCATTTGCCTATAAATGACAAGCCATATAATTTCGTTATAAAGTCAAAATTTTCTTAATAAAGAATATTAAAAAAAATGACTAAGATACTATAATAATGTCACTATTTGTTATTGTGGCTGAATTTTCTACAGTTGCAATTAGAGTGTAACCAGCAGAATTAGCAGGGTCTTCATCAAAATATAGGTTTTTCACAGAGTCGAAGATGAAAATCCCTTGAGACGAAGATGCACCTGAATTGGTACCATCATATTGCTGTGATATTGAAAAAAATAATGAACTGGATAGAGTTCCAGTTGATAGCTCTCCGCCTAGGAAGTCTGAATTAGAAAAAGTAAAATTATTGTCACCTGTACCAAAATCTAGGATTTTATCACTTGAATTAGCTGCTGTTGTAACGTTTGAATTTACATTGAGTGCATTATCATTGAACTTATAGAATAGGGTATCATCTCCACTTCCCACAGTGATTGTGTCTGCTCCTGCTTGACCTTGTATAATATCGTTTGCACCTCCTCCGTCTATAATATCAGCACCCTCACCTGCTGTTATTAAATCCGCATCATCACCCCCATTTATATTATCTGCTCCATTACCGCCATCTATAGTATCTTCACCACTTCCACCAGTTATAGTGTCATCTCCATCACCACCTGACAATTGATCTAATCCATTACCACCTGTTATTGTGTCATTACCATTTGACCCATCTACAAAGTCATCGCCAATTCCTGCGTCTATTATATCTACTCCCCCACTAGGGTTAATAGTGTCATTACCACTTCCGCCTTCGATTGTATTTCTTGAAGAGGTATCGTTTTCTGTAAAAATTATATCGTCACCATCTCCACCATTAAGTGAGTTTGTGCCACTACCAGCAAATAGTGTATCATCCCCTGAGCCGCCAGTAATGGTATCATTACCATCAGAGCCGTCGAGCTCATCACTACCATCTCCACCGTCTAGTATATCGTTCCCAGTCCCCGCAGTAATTATGTCATCACCACCATTTCCCGTAAGCGTATCATTCCCACCTCTACCAATAATTTCATCAACCCCAGAACCTCCGGTTATAGTGTCATCCCCATCACCTCCATCACCCTCATTAGTTCCATTTCCCAAATTAATTTGGTCATCTCCAGACCCACCACTTATAACATCATCGCCCTCTCCTCCTATTAATAAGTCATCACCACCAAGCCCAAGAATATCGTCATTTCCATCTCCACCGTCTATAGTATCATCACCATCTCCTGCACTTTCTGTAATGCTTATTATTGCGGCACTTAAAGAGGATGATGCACTTCCTGCTGGGAAAGAAAAGTCACCATCACCTGCAGCTCTGTCGTTACCTGTACCTAATGTTAATGTATCATCTCCAAGTCCACCTAATACAGCATCATCGCCTCGGCCTGAGGAAACTGTATCATTTCCTGCACCTGCATCAATTCCATCTCCTGCATCAGTTCCATTAATAATGTCTGCCCCATTTGTTCCAGATATAATTAGGTCAACATCAAATTCATCTCCGCTAACAACAAAATTATCATCTTCTCTGGCACGTGCTTCATCTTCAGCCGCTGTAATTCCGTCATCAAAATCTTCCTCACCTGAGATAAGACGAAATAAAAACTCAAGTTCCCTCTCAATATCTACTGTAAGTGGACCACCAAAGTTTAGTTTATCAACACCAGTTAAGCTCTCTGCAATGAGAGCATTTTTTATATGAGATGCAACTTCTGCAATAGATGGTTCACGGTCAGGCCCCTTATCTCCTTGTTCAAAATCATCTTCTTCTGAACTTTTTTCTCTTTCTCTGTCAGAGTTCTCAGATTTATCAGGGTTTGAGCCTTCATCATCCCATGATTCAGGGATAAAACCTTCTTCAGCAATATAAAAATTTTTATCGAAAGAACCTAATTCAAATTTTTCAACTGAAAAACCAGTTTCTACAGAAAGACGCTCGGCAGAAGATTCTACTAACTGAAATATAGCTTCAGGTGCTGCAGATTCATCTGCTAGAGCAGCTACTATAAGACTAGCTTCACCATCAATGGCATCATAAAGTTTATCGCGTTCTTCCCATTTGGCATCTTCCTGTAGTTGTTCAAAATCTTCTTGTGTGATTGCTTCTCCGTTAGGCCTCTCTAAACGAGTGCTTTCATCAACAGCAAACACCTGAATATTGGCATCATCAATATTTAAATCATCATCAAATGTTGCTGAGCCAACAAATTCAGCATCCTCATTAATTCTCTCAACATTTGCTTCTAATTCTTCTATATTTTCAGGATCAAGAACTCCATCAGGTTCTTGGTTTTGACTTGGTGGAGCATCAGATTTTTCTTGTTCAGGATCATTTTCTACAGATATGTCAGCAGGAGTATCCTCCTGGCTCTCTGCTCCACCGGTATCCGCAGTACTTTCAATCGTTCTTTCATTAGATCCAGAGGACCTTAATGATGATTGGTATAAGATACCAATTGCTTTATTAGGCAACACAATAGGTTCTCTTGGTATTGCAGCGGATGATAGAACATGAGTTGTTGCGTTTGGTTGTTCAAGTACGACAGTTCCTGCATCGTTTGTAACTACAACTTGACCGACAGCACCATCTTCATCTTCTAATAATGAGATTGTAGTGCCAGAATTTTCAGATGAAATTCTGCCCGCTACTGTCGTTCCCCTTATACCTAATGATGCTGTTGGGGTATTAAGCACAATACCTTCAGGATCATTTTCTGCTATTTCCCCACTGACGAATACAAATACCCCTTCAACTATATCAAGGCCAAGAGTTCCCGAACTTGCATCTGGGTCATATATAAACTCATCAATTACAATCTCTGATTCTGAACCAAGAGATAAATCTGAACCATCAAGAAAACTAATATTTATTGATGCATCTTCTCCTGTTATTAATATCTCCCCTTGGTAAACTGCATCACCTGAAATTAACTTTCTAATTTCACCGTTTGTATGAGTAGCAGTAACAGTACCTTCTATAGTCTCAATAAAACCAGCTTCAATTTCAGTAATTTGAATACTTTCAGAATTTGAAGTCAAAAGTTGTTCGCTAAGAATACTAGGCCAGTTATCAACTGTAATGGGAAGAGTTTGTAGAATTTTTGATAATTCTAATTGTGTTATAGGGCCTAATTGTTGATTAGTAGATAAATTAACTAACAGAAAACCATTGCTGACTTTTACCAATGTAAAATTATGAGATGTATCCAAGAAACTAGAAACATCTAAATTAATATCAGTTAAAAAGCTATTTCTTGCCATGATATATATTTGTCACATGAATAAGAATTTAAACAGGAATCTACAACTATATTATCTGCATAACTGGGGCGAGCGATGGGATTTGAACCCACGGCCCCCTGAACCACAATCAGGTGCTCTAACCAGCTGAGCTACGCCCGCCCTAAAGAAATATAAATGCAATTAATTATTGATTAATGCAACGATAAGCTATCGTCAAGAAATTGCATTAACTATAACACTACTAAATTACAGAATCTAAGTATTGTTTTATTCTATTAACAGCTTCCAAAATATTCTCTTTACTTGTAGCATAAGAAAATCTTAGAAAACCCTCTCCAAAATCACCAAAACTTGTGCCAGATATTGTTGCTACTCCAACGTTCTCAAGTAAATTATCTTGTAAATCTTTAGATTTTTTACCTGTGGCAGAAATGTCTGGCATAACATAAAATGCACCTTCAGGATTAGAGCATTTAAATTCTTTAATGCTTGATAATGCTTCTACTATAATTTTTCTTCTTTCCTCAAAACTCTTTATCATATGATCAACTGAGTCTTGAGGTCCATTTAAAGCCTCCAATGCAGCAAATTGAGTCATTGCATTAACACAAGAATGATTATTAATAGAAAGTCGTGTGACAGTTTCAATAAGTTTTTTTGGCCACACACTATAACCTATACGCCAGCCAGTCATTGCGTAGGTTTTTGACCAACCATCAAGTAAAATTAATCTATTACGTATAGATGGGTATTGAAGTAGTGAATAATGTTTTGCTGACCCATAAGTAATACGAGAATATATCTCATCACTAAGCACAAACACATTAGGAAAATCCTCCAGACCTTTGACTAAAGAATCAACCTCTTGTTGGCTTACTACTCCCCCGGTAGGGTTGCCAGGACTGTTAATAATTATCAAACTAGTTGAGTGAGTGATTTTATCTAGTATGTCATCAGCTTTAAAAGAAAAATTATTGTTTTCATCTACACGGAAGGGAACAGGTTTAGATCCTGAAAATTCAATGGCAGATTTATAGATTGGAAATCCTGGGTCAGGATAAATTATTTCATTTCCAGGTTGTCCAAATATTAAAGCTGAAAAAAATATTGTTACCTTCCCACCTGGTAAAATCATTATATTATCTGGATTTATCTTTGCTTTTCTCCGTAATAATATGTCTGCACTAACAGCTTCTCTAAGCTCTATAATACCATTTGCAGGTGTATAACCGTGATGTCCATCAATTAACGCCTTTTTTGCAGCTTCAACTACGTTATCAGGCGTTCTAAAATCTGGCTGTCCAATACCTAGATTTATTATCGACCTTCCTTGTTTTTCAAGTTCATTTGCTCTGGCAAGTACATTGAATGCTGACTCAGTGCCTAAATTCTTAATTCGGTTTGCTACTCTCACGGGTTACCTTCAGTTTAAAAATTAAATTTTAATTAATTTATTAAATATACCTATTATTTTTTAATAACTATACGTACTATAGGAACTTAGTTTATATATTTTTTAGAATTTAGTATTGTGGGCATACCTGATTGGGTTTAAACAATCATTATTTTTGCAAAAAATTTATTTAATTGGATATGCGAGATATCTAATGAAAAAAATCGAGGCTATTATTAAACCTTTTAAACTAGACGAGGTAAAAGATGCACTTCATGAATTAGGTTTGCAGGGTATAACTGTGACTGAAGCTAAAGGTTTTGGTCGTCAAAAAGGACATACTGAGCTATATAAAGGTGCGGAGTATGTGGTAGACTTCCTGCCTAAGGTAAAAGTAGAAATTGTAATCGATGATAATCTTGTTGAACAGGCAGTCAAAGCAATTCAATTAGCGGCAAGAACAGATCGTATAGGTGACGGTAAAATCTTTATTTCATCAATTGAAGATGCAATTAGGATTAGAACTGGCGAAAGAGGTAAGGAAGCTATTTGAGATTAGTCTAAATCCAAAATTAGGTAATTGTTAATACTAATAAAATAACAATTATCGATTTTATTTATCTACACATTCTACATTTAAATAGAAGGCCTAATTAATGAGCGATTTTAAAAATTTTAATCAACTTATACAAGATAATGCAATTCAATTTGTAGATTTTAGATTTACTGATCCTCGCGGTAAATGGCATCACACATCCCAGCATATTAAAACTGTTGACGAAGATATGTGCACTGATGGAATATTATTTGATGGTTCTTCTATAGCTGGATGGAAAGAAATCCATGAATCTGATATGATACTTATGCCAGATTTAAGGTCTGCAAGCATTGATCCATTTGCAGCTCAACCAACTATTGTAGTCATATGTGATATTATAGAGCCATCAACAGGGCAATCTTACTCTCGTTGTCCACGGGGAGTAGCTAATAGAGCAGAAGCTTATCTTCAATATTCAGGTATAGGTGATACAGCTTATTTTGGTCCTGAAGCAGAGTTTTTTGTATTTGATGATGTACGTTATAATGTTTCATCAAACAACACTGGTTATGAAATAGACCAAGAAGAAGGTGCATATAACAATAACCGTTTATATGAAGGCGGTAATTCAGGGCATCGCCCCGGAATAAAAGGTGGTTATCTGCCTGTTCAACCTGTAGACTCAATGGCAGATATGAGAGCTGAGATGGTTATTCATATGCTTTCTATGGGAATTAAGGTCGAAAAACATCATCATGAAGTTGCTCCAAGTCAAAATGAGCTCGGATTTACATTTGATACTTTGCTAAAAACTGCAGACCAGACTCAAATATACAAGTACGTAGTTCAAATGACCGCTCATTCATATGGAAAAACAGCAACTTTTATGCCTAAACCAATTTTTGGGGATAATGGTTCAGGAATGCATGTACATCAATCTATTTGGAAAAATAAGAAACCATTATTTGCTGGAACAGGATATGCAGACCTTTCAGAAACAGCGATCCACTATATAGGTGGTATTATTAAACATGCAAAATCTCTCAACGCGTTTACTAACCCAAGCACGAACAGTTATAAACGACTAATCCCTGGATTTGAGGCCCCAGTATTGCTGGCATATTCAGCACGTAATAGATCAGCATCTTGCCGTATTCCACATGCATCAAGTCCTAATGGTAAAAGGGTTGAGGTTAGATTTCCTGACCCAACAGCGAACCCATATCTTGCATTTTCAGCAATGTTAATGGCTGGGTTAGATGGGATTGAAAATAAAATTAATCCTGGTGATGCTATGGACAAGAATCTTTATGATTTACCTCCAGAGAGTCTAGATAATATTGATACTGTTTGTGGAACTCTTCATGAGGCATTAGTTTCACTTGATGAAGATCGTGAATATCTAAAAAAGGGAGAAGTATTCACAGACGACCTAATAAATGGTTATTTAGAATTAAAATTCCAAGAAGTTGAAAAATATGACTTAACGCCCCATCCAGTTGAGTTTGAAATGTATTATAGCTCTTAGACCAATTCAGATATAACTGAATATATTTATTAATATATAAATTTTCTTGAGTAGCTAATTTACAGAAAAGCTCTCACCACAACCGCATGTGCTGGTTGCATTTGGGTTATTAAAAACGAATGTGCTCTCTAATTTTTCTTCCTTGTAATCAAGTTCTGTACCTATAAGAAACATTACAGCTGCTGCTTCTACAATGATTTTAGTATCATTGAATTCGATTACTTCATCATGAGGTGCAATCTCTGAAGTATAGTCCATTGTATAGCTCATGCCAGAACATCCCGCATTATTAACTCCTATTTTTATACCTATAACATCATTGTCATCGGATAAAGACATTAGTTTTTCAATACGTTTAAGTGCAGTTTCTGTTACTGATAAAAGTGCTTTCATCTCAACCTCTTACTAAAGGTATCCCAGTTCTAGTTTCGCTGCTTCTGACATCATTTCTGTCGACCAAGGTGGTTCCCATACTATTTCTACATTTACTTCAGAAATTTCATCAACGTTACTTTCAATTGCTGCAGAAACCCAATGAGGCATATCACCGGCTACAGGGCAACCTGGAGCCGTTAAGGTCATCTGAATATTAACATCATTCTTTTCAGATATATCAATATCATAAATTAATCCTAATTCGTATATATTTACGGGTATTTCTGGGTCATAAACTAGCCGTATTGCATCAATAATTTTTGTTTCTAATTTTGTGCCTTCAGATTCAGATTTTTTTTCTTTGAATTCGTTTACCTCATCTAAATTTATTTTTTCTTCTAAATTATCATCATTATATTCGTTTGTATTATTTTCAATGTTAGAAATATCTTCAGTTTCAGTTGGGGTCCATGAAGTATAAGTCTGTTTTTTATCAGAGGTACTATTTATATCCATAGAACTTGGCTTATGATTTAGTATATTGCGTAAAACTTTCATCATTCTGTAGTGACCTCTTCAGTGTTATTCTGTAAAGCAGCATTAAATGTGTGCCAAGCTAATGTTGCGCATTTTACACGCATTGGATAGTCACGTACTCCAGCAAGAACATCGAGCTTTTGCAGATCATCTGTAGGAATGTTAACACTCATAGTTTTGTTACTATCCGATACAAGTTTATGAAAATGTGCAAATAAAACCTGAGCATCATCCATATTTTTACCTTTTAAAAGGCCTGTCATTAAAGAGGCCGATGCGAGAGAGATGGCACATCCCCTTCCTTCAAATGAAATATCCTTAATTACATCCTTATCTAATTCTAAGTAGATAGTTATTGTATCCCCACAAAGTGGATTATGGCCATGTGCATCAGCAGTTTTTGACTCTAATTTACCAAAGTTACGAGGTGATTTTCCATGATCTAATATCACCTCTTGATATAAATCCCTCAACTCTGACATTATTTAAAAATCTCCTTAACTTTATGTAAACCCGAGATTAAAGCGTCAATATCATTAAAATCATTATAAAGACCGAATGATGCCCTAACTGTCCCAGAAACACCAAAATGGCTCATTGTAGGTTGAGCACAATGATGACCTGCACGCACAGCAATACCTTCATTATCAAGGATAGTTCCAACATCATGAGGATGTACATCATCAAAATTAAAAGAGATGATAGCCGCCTTATCATCTATTTGAGAAAATAATTTTACTATATTAGCGTCCTGCAATGATTTTGATGCGTATTTCATAAGACTATGCTCATGTAGAGCTATAAATTCCATGCCAATATTAGAAATGTATTTAATTGCTTGAGCTAATCCAACTGCACTTGCAATCGGAGGTGTCCCAGCTTCAAATCTGTATGGTGGCTTGGCATAAGTGCTATCATTGGTAGTGACTGTTACAATCATATCTCCACCACCTTGATACGGTTGCATAGATTCTAAGATGTCATATTTTCCATACAAAACACCAATACCACTTGGACCATAAAGTTTGTGTCCAGAAAAAACATAAAAATCAGCATCTAGTTGCTGCAAATCTACACGTTTATGAACTATACCTTGGCAACCATCAACTAGAACAAGAGCATTAAGAGAATGTGCAGTATCTATTATTTCACTCAAGGGAGTATTAACTCCCAATGCATTTGATGTTTGGGTAATGGAAACTAATTTAGTTTTTTTAGTTAAAAGTTGGTGAAAGTGATCAATATCTAATTCTCCATTTTCATCTATATTTACAGCTTTTATTTTAACACCAGTGCGTTTATGTAAAAGGTGCCAGGGCACGATATTTGCATGGTGTTCCATTGTTGTAATTAAAATCTCATCATCACTTGTTAAATTTTGAGCACCCCAACTTGAAGCAACTAAATTTATTGATTCAGTCGCACCTTTTGTAAAAACAATTTCCTCTACTTTTGAAGCACCTATGAATTCTGAAACACTTTTTCTTGCCCCTTCATACGCAATTGTTGCTTTTTCACTTAATTCATAAACTCCACGATGAATATTAGCATATTCAGATTCATAAAAACTTTTCATACTATCAATAACAATTTGAGGTTTTTGAGCACTTGCAGCACTATCTAAATATATTAATTTTTTACTGGTAGCATTAGATGATAATAAAGGAAAATCTGATTTCCAATTATTAAACCTTAAATTAACTTGGTCACTTATCTCATTAGCCATATCTAATTATGCTTTCTGTGAATAGTTATCCAATTATCAAATACACCTAGCATCAATTCTCTTATCCTTGGATTTTCAATCATGGCAAAGTGCTCATTCATAAAAGCCTCAATAAGAAGTATCTTACTAGCTGATTCATTAAGGCCTCTACTACGCAAGTAAAAAATTTGTTCCTCATCAAGGGAGCCCACTGCTGCTCCATGGCTACATTTGACATCATCTGCAAAGATTTCTAACTCAGGTTTAGTATTAATTTCAGCATTGGGGGAGAGAAGAATACCTCTAAATAATTGTTGAGCATCTGTTAGCTGAGCTAATTTTGAAACTTTAACTTTAGCCTGAGCTACAGCTCTAGAATTATCATTCAAAACACCACGGTATAATTTCTTACTAATACAATTTGGTACGTTGTGAGAGATAATACTAGTTGTGTCAGCATGCTGCTTATGATTAAGCAAATGTGCCTCATATAAATTACACTCAGAATTTTCGCCATTTAACGATACATGGGTTTCATTTCGATAGAGAGTAGATCCATAAGCCAAATTGAAACATAAATATTTAGAATTCAAATCTTGAAGAACATTTGAATAAGAAGTGCTCAAGGTATCTGGACAACCATTATTAAGTTTATAATGTTTTAATTCAGCATTTTTATGCAAATCAATATCAATAAACGAATTCTCCCAATATGTAGATAATGTCTCTGATAAATGTTGTTCAATGATAGTTATATTAGAATCTTCTTCTAAAACTATTTCAACATTAGGGTAAATAGCCAGAGGTTTATCTTTTGTATAATTATAAAAAATTAGTGATATAGGTTCATTAAATTTTATTTTAGCACCAATTGTAATTTTTACTCTGTCACTACAAAGATTCTGATTCATGAATAGGAGCGAGTTATTTTTATATTCATTGTTATTTGATTTCTTATCGAGCAAATCAACTTTAATACCCATTGGTAACGGTGGGAAAAAATTATCATGGCTAATAAATTTACCATTTATGAAGAAAAGTTGATGAGAAAAGTTATTGAATTTATCAGAAGAAGAAGGATCTAAATTTGAATGATAATTTGTAGTATTTCCATTTTCAAAGGGTATTTTTGCGAGTCTCGCAAGGTTTGTATACTTCCAGGATTCTTCCGCTGTAGATGGTAGAAAACCACCTTCAGTGACACCTAGTTTAAGTAATGCAGCATTTGCATATGGAAATTCAATCTTTTTTGATTTTGTTACACCAGTAGACATTTAAATTTATCCTTGAGATTTTGTGTCAATACCCAAACCTGAGTATCCATCGCGTTCTAAAATCTCAACTAATTCCATTCCTCCACTATGAGAAATTTTTCCTTTGGAAAGAACATGGACATGATCAGGGACTATATATTCAAGCATACGTTGATAATGTGTGATTATTATAATTGACCTATCGGGCGAACGAAGAGAATTAACTCCATCAGCAACAATTTTAAGAGCATCCACATCCAAACCTGAATCTGTTTCATCTAGGATTGCAAGTCTTGGGTTTAGTAGAGCCATCTGAAGAACTTCATTTCTTTTTTTCTCACCTCCGGAAAAACCTACATTAAGTGCTCTTTTCATCATTTCAGAGTTTATACCTACTTTTGAGCAGGCATCCTTCATTAATGATAAAAATTCAATAGCATCATAAGGTTGTTCGTTACGATATTTCCTAACAGCATTTACGGATTCTTTCAGGAAAGTTCCGCAAGGAACACCGGGTATCTCAATAGGATATTGAAAAGCTAAAAAAATACCTTCTCCAGCTCTTTCTTCAGGACTTAAATCAAACAAGTTTTTATCATAAAATTCAATTTTCCCATTAGTTACATCATAATAATCACGCCCAGCTAAAACTTGGGAAAGTGTACTTTTTCCACAACCATTTGGCCCCATAACTGCATGGACTTCTCCTTCACCCACAGATAGATTTAAGCGATCTAGTATTGGTTTGGAATCAATTGTTACGGATAAATCTTTAATATTTAATAACGGCATAAAAATCTTTAACCCCCAGAAAAAATAATTAACCAACACTTCCTTCTAAACTAATAGCCACCAGTTTTTGTGCTTCAACAGCAAATTCCATTGGAAGTTCTTGTAATACTTCTCGGCAAAAACCATTAACAATTAAGGCAACTGCATCTTCCTCACCAATCCCCCTTTGGCGACAATAAAAGAGTTGATCCTCATTAATCTTGGATGTTGTAGCTTCATGTTCGATTTCAGATGATTGGTTTTTTGACTCAATGTATGGAATTGTATGTGCTCCACATTGATTTCCGAGCAAAAGAGAATCACATTGTGTGTAATTCCTCGAACCTGATGCTCCAGACTGCATTCTTACCAAACCTCTGTAAGTACTATTTGATTTGCCGGCGGCTATGCCCTTTGAGATAATCCTACTTTTTGTATTCTTACCAATATGAACCATCTTGGTTCCTGTATCAGCCTGCTGGAGATTATTGGTAATCGCAATCGAATAAAACTCGCCAACTGAACCATCTCCTTGTAAAATACAACTTGGATATTTCCAAGTAATTGCCGAACCTGTCTCAACTTGAGTCCAAGAAATCTTAGAGTTATTTCCTCTACAAGCCCCTCTTTTTGTTACAAAGTTATATATTCCTCCATTACCTTCTTCGTCACCTGGATACCAATTCTGTACTGTTGAATATTTAATTTCTGCATTATCTAAAGCTACTAGCTCTACGACAGCTGCATGGAGTTGATTTTCATCCCTCATAGGAGCTGTGCAACCTTCTAAATAGCTCACATATGAATCAGGCTCTGCAATAATTAAGGTTCTCTCGAACTGTCCAGTATTAGCGGCATTAATCCTGAAGTATGTAGATAATTCCATTGGGCACCTAACGCCTTCAGGAACGTAAACGAAAGATCCATCTGTAAATACTGCTGAATTAAGAGTTGAGTAAAAATTATCAGTAACCGGAACCACGGATCCTAAATACTTCCTGACCAAATCTGAATGGTTTTTTACTGCCTCAGAAATAGGACAAAAAATAACACCTAACTCAGACAACTTATCTTTAAATGTTGTTGCCACAGATACACTATCGAAGACGGCATCTACAGCTACCCCTGCTAGCATTTCTTGTTCACGTAATGGAATTCCGAGTTTTTCATAGGTCTTAAGAAGTTCGGGATCAACTTCTTCAAGGCTTTTTGGCCCATCAACTTTAGATTTTGGTGCAGAATAATAACAAGCTTCTTCAAATTTTATGGGAGGGTAACTCACATTAGCCCAATCAGGTTCACTATCTACAGCATTTTTCCATTTATCAAATGCATTTAAACGCCAATTAAGTAACCATTCAGGTTCAGACTTTTTAGAAGAAATAAAACGAATAATATCTTCGTTCAATCCAGGAGGTGCAGAGTCAGCCTCAATATCTGTGACAAAACCATATTCATATGGTTTATTCGCTATAAGTTCAGCTTCGTCTCTGCCAATAATTTCAGAATCTTTCATTTACCTTTCGCTCCCCCATAAGTATGAGCAAAATCTTTTAGATCATTACCTTGGATAATATTTTCTAGGGACAATTCTGTAAGAGTACTATTAATTGCATCACTAATTTTTTTCCAAGGCTCTTTAACATTACAACTTTCTTGTAGATCACAATCTTTATCAGCTGAAAGACAATCAGTCATAGCAATAGGACCATCAATGGAAACTATTATTTCTGCAACGGATATAAGTTTTGCAGCACGTGCAAGTGAGTAACCACCAAGTATTCCACGTTGTGAAATAAGAATGTTATCTCTAGCTAAATGTTTTAATAATTTACTAACAGTCGGGGCAGGTATACCAGTTGCACTAGATAAACCTGCCGATGAATGGAGGTCATTCTCATGGCGCCCAATATAGGTCGCTAGTAATACAGCATAATCAGCCATTCGGCTAACGCGCAACATATATATCCCCAAATACAAAAAGAAGACTAAATTAGTCCCCTTTACATAAGGATAAAATTTCTTCTGTCAATGATAAAAGGACTAATTTAAATTAACCTCAAACTTTGCACCTGTATTCATTGAAATATCATCTAATGTTACATCATCTGCTAATTCGATAAGAGATATATTATTATCTACAAAATTAAAAACACCTAGATCTGTAATTATTAAGTCAACAACACCTTGGCCAGTTAAAGGGAGGGTGCAAGATTCAACAATTTTAGGTGAATTATCTTTTGCAACATGCTCCATTAAAATCACTACTTTCTTAACTCCAGCAACTAAATCCATAGCACCGCCCATACCTTTAACCATTTTCCCAGGTATCATCCAGTTAGCAAGATCCCCATTTTGGGCAACTTGGAGAGCTCCTAATATCGATAAGTCCATGTGATGCCCCCTAATCATAGAAAAACTATCTGAGCTATCGAAGTAAACTGACTCAGGTAATTCACTTATAGTTTGTTTGCCTGCATTGATTAGGTCAGGATCTAAATCTTGCCTTTTAGGGAATGGTCCCATTCCCAACATCCCATTCTCACTTTGCAGAGTTACATTCATTCCTTGAGGAACAAAATTTGCTACCAATGTAGGCATTCCAATGCCTAAATTGACATAAAAGCCATCTTGCAATTCTAGTGCAGCTCTTTGGCACATTTTGTCTCTTGTCCAAGCCATATTTATCTCCAGTAGATGAGCATTTAATTTTGTTTAGTCACTTGTAGTTTCTCTTTCAATACGTTTTTCGTACGAATCTCCTTGTATAATCCGATGGACGTACACTCCTGGTGTATGGATATTATCCGGATCTAATTCACCTGTATTAACGATACTTTCAACTTCAGCTAGAGTAATGCGTCCAGCTGTTGCCATAACAGGATTAAAATTTCTGGCTGTTTTTCGGTAAATTAGATTTCCATCGTTATCACTTTTCCAGGCTTTTACTATAGAAATATCAGCTTTCAATGCAGTTTCCATTATATATGTTTCACCATTAAAAATTTTTGTTTCTTTTTTATCTGCAATCATGGTTCCCACACCTGTTTTGGTATAAAACGCTGGGATACCCGCTCCACCTGCTCTACATCGTTCAGCAAGAGTTCCCTGAGGATTAAATTCAAGCTCAAGTTCTCCACTCAAATATAATTCTTCAAATTTTTTATTTTCTCCTACATAGGAAGAAACCATTTTTTTGATTTGATTAGAATTAAGTAATAATCCCAAGCCAAAATCATCTATTCCACAGTTATTACTTATTACAGTTAAATTTTTCACACCTGAGTTGCGAATTGCAGTAATATAATTTTCAGGGATTCCACATAGGCCAAAACCACCAGCCATAATAGTCATTCCATCAAACAATAACCCATCCAAAGCTGTCAGTGCATCATTATAAATTTTATTTACCATATTTCTGGCCTCAAAAAATCTAAATTTAGCCCATATCTTTACAATAAAAAATAAATAACTACATTAAAAAACCAATAATTAACCAATAACAAAACATCTAAAAATAAATTTCTAATCAAATAAATTTTAAAATTAAATTGGTTTATAGATGATTCACTCTAATTTTTGTCTTGAAAACTCTAACAGCGAATACGATCAAAAACGTCTTTTGCAAGAATTTAAACGTGTCCGTAAACAAACAATTTCTATAATAGATGGACTGTCTGAAGAGGATATGACTGTTCAATCTATGGATGATGCAAGTCCGACAAAATGGCATCTTGCACATACAACATGGTTTTTTGAAACCTTTATTTTGGAAAAATACAAAAATAACTACAAACTCTTTAACAAGGCCTTTAAACAACTTTTTAATTCATATTACAAGCAAATCGGTTCACAACATCCTCGACCTATAAGAGGATTATTAACTCGTCCTAATTTAAATCAAGTTATGAATTATAGATCGCAAGTAGACAATGCTATTTCAGAACTAATAACTAATGCAGATAAACAATCAAATTACTTAGGCCTAATAGAGCTTGGTATAAATCATGAACAACAACACCAAGAACTAATTTTCACAGATATTTTACACCTCTTTTCTAAAAATCCTTTATCACCGGCATGGAAGCAAACGAAAACATTCAATGATTCTGATGTTAATTCAAATAAATGGATTCATTTTCCAGGTAATACCTATTCCATTGGCCATTCTGGTGATAGTTTTGGGTTTGACCACGAAGGTCCAGAGCATAAGGTAATTATTCCTGATTTTAAAATCAGTAATACTCTTGTAACAAATGGGCAATGGCTTGAGTTTATAGAAAACTCTGGTTACCAAAGACCCGAATTCTGGCTTAGTGATGGATGGGATATAAAGACAAATAATGGATGGACTTGTCCAGAATATTGGTGTCAGAATGATAACAAATGGATGCATATGACGCTATGTGGGATGGAGTCAATAAAACCTAACGCACCTGTTTGCCACGTTAGTTACTATGAGGCCGACGCTTTTGCCCGATGGTCAGGAAATAGACTTCCAACTGAAGTTGAATGGGAAATTGCATCTCAGAACTCTCATTCAAGTAATAATACTCTAGGTTCTGAATTTTATAAACCACTACCAGCGGCATATGAAGATAATACTCACATCATGAATCAAATGTTTGGTGATGTTTGGGAGTTTACGCAATCCTCCTTTTCACCTTATCCAGGATTTAAGGCAGTTAATGGAGCAATTGGTGAATATAATGGCAAGTTTATGAGCAACCAAATGGTTCTAAGGGGAGCTTCCTGTGTGACTCCAGACAACCATAGTAGAAAAACTTATCGGAACTTCTTTTATCCTTCTCAACGCTGGCAGTTTACTGGTTTAAGATTAGCGAGTGATTTATGAACAAAATAGGAGCAGGTAACTTTGATGAACATCAAAGTGAATTTCTTAGAGAAATTCTTGCAGGTTTGGGAAAAAGGCAAAAAGAGATTCCATCTAAATGGTTTTATAATGAAACTGGTTCATCCTTATTTGAAGAGATTTGCGAACTAGAAGAATATTATCCAACAAGGACAGAAATAAGAATACTTCATGATAACATCAAACATATTGTAGATTTAATTAAACCCGGCACTTCATTAATTGAACTTGGAAGCGGTAATGGAAAAAAAATCAGAATACTACTTGATGTTTTAACTCCTCCTTATTCATATATCCCAGTTGATATATCTCATCAATATCTCTTTTCTTCATCGAAAGAACTCCAAAATAATTATCAAGATATCAATATTGTTCCTGTCCATGCTGATTTCACAAAAAAGTTTGTTTTACCTGATAATGAGTTGGATAATTCAAAATTAATTTTTTTTCCAGGTAGTTCTATAGGAAATTTTTCACCAAGTTGTGCAATTAAGTTTATGTCGCATATAAGAAAAACACTTGGATCCGATTGTAATTTCTTAATCGGCATTGATTTAAAAAAAGACATTCAATTACTAGAGGCTGCCTACAATGACAAAAAAGGAATAACTGCTAAATTTAATAGTAATATCTTGCTACGTGCCAACAATGAACTGGGTGCTAATTTTCATGTTAATTTATTTGATCATAAAGCTATTTGGAATAAATCCATGGGTAGAGTAGAAATGCATTTAATAAGTAAACTTAATCAAGAAGTCATTATCAAAGGGAATAAGTTTTTCTTTAAAAAAGGAGAAACTATTCATACAGAAAATTCATATAAATATACGCTAGATGAAATTAAGTTAATGGTTAAAAAAGCAGGTTGGCATTTAAAAAAGTCTTGGATAGACTCTGAAAAATATTTTAGCGTCAATTATCTAACATAAATGATAAGAATTGGAGATAAGGTTGACGTCAAAAAAATTAAATGGATATAAACCTGAAACACTTTTATTAACCCTCGGTCGCAATCCAGAACGTTTTGACGGTGCAGTAAATATACCTGTTATTCGTGCATCCACAATATTACACAGTTCAGTAGAAAAACTTAAAAATAGTAATATTAAAAAACCTGGAAAAATAACTTACGGTAGGCACGGTACTGCTACAACTTTTGCTCTTTCAGAAACAATAGCTAAGATCGAAGGTGCTGACACAAGTTGTTTGTTCAGTTCAGGAAAAACAGCTATACTATCTTCACTGCTTGCGTTCTTGGATAGTGGTGACCATATGTTGATGGTCGATAGTGCTTACGGTCCGTCAAGATTATTAGCCACATCACTGCTCAAAAGATGTGGGATTACAACAACTTTTTATGACCCACTGGCACAAGGAAATGAAATTGCATCCTTGATACAGCCAAATACTAAAGTTATTTACACAGAATCTCCAGGTTCACTCACTTTTGAAATACAAGACCTTCCTGCTATTGCTGAAGTTGCACATTCTTCAGGTCTTACAGTTATAACTGACAATACATGGGCTTCACCACTTTATTGTAACCCATTTGAATTAGGAGTTGATGTGTCAATTCAAGCTGGGACTAAATATATTGTTGGCCACTCAGATGTTATGTTAGGTGTTGCAAGCGCAAATAAAAATGCTTCTGAAGCAATCCAAAGGTCTTTTGAAGACCTTGGAGCATGCCCTAGTCCTGATGACTGTTACCTTGCACTTAGAGGTATGAGAACTTTATCTGTACGCCTTGCACAACATCAAAAAACAGGTATCCAATTAGCTGAATGGTTTGCATCTCGTTCTGAGGTTAGTAAAGTTTTACACCCTGCTCTATCAACAACAATTGGCCATGATATATGGAAAAGAGATTTCAAAGGAGCTTCAGGTTTATTCGGAGTAATATTAAAACCTCATACAGAGGAAAGTATCACAAAAATGCTTGAGAGCCTATCACTATTTGGCCTTGGTTACTCTTGGGGAGGATATGAAAGTTTAGCCATACCAACATGGCCAAATAAGGTAAGAAACGTTTCAAGGTGGGATCCTGATTTTCCCCATCTACGCATACATGCAGGTCTAGAAAATCCAGATGATCTCATTGACGACCTAGAGGAATCCTTTAAAATTTTACAAAAAAAATAATAACTTATGTAAATTTTAGGCTTATAAAAGCTGGTAATATTTTTCACTCAGTATAAGTTTAAAAGTTATAGAAATAAATTTTTCTGTTAAAAGAAACTAAAAGATTTTGTGCAAAAATAAAATTATATAATAATACCTATAGTTAGGCGGTGAAGTGGCGCGCCCCAGAGGATTCGAACCTCTGACCTGCGGCTTAGAAGGCCGCCGCTCTATCCAGCTGAGCTAGGGGCGCATTTTATAAAACATATATAAATTATACATTTAGAAGGGTTAACTTATATTTTTTGTGAAATTTTCTTCGTAAGATTTTGGAGCGAACAAACGCTCCTTTGGATTGACCAAAGTAATTTCTAAACCTTTTCTTTCTGCAAATGCAATAGCTGCTTCTTGATTTTCAAAAGAAAGTTTTATTTGACCAAGAGTATTATTAACACCCGTCCACCCCATAAGTTTATCTGTATTACGTTCACCTGTTTTAGCAAACTCTAAAACCCATTTCCTAGAATTAGCAAGACCTGATTGCATAGCAGTTTTGCTCGGGCGATATAGTTTTGCATGATTCATTAGTTATGCTCCATGTTTTAGCGGAAAAGTTTTAAGATGGTCGGGGTGGACAGATTCGAACTGCCGACCCTCTGCTCCCAAAGCAGATGCGCTACCAGGCTGCGCTACACCCCGAAGTTATATTTTCCTTAATGTTGTTTTTAGTGCAACTAGAACACTGTGACAAGTTAATAAAGATATAATATATTAATGAAAATATATGTATTTATATTGCTAATACAGATAACTATTTAGTAAAAGTGTTGATAAAATGTTTTCTAAATATCATTAATTAGTTTAATTTATGATTTATAATACTAATATATAATAGGTTATACTGGCCTAGCCCTGGGGGAGCCAAAATTGGCTGAGAGGTTTTATCAACGACCCCTTGAACCTGAACCGGATTATACCGGCGTAGGAAATGAGCTTTGAAAAAAAATAATGATAAAATAAAAACAACTCCCCAATCTATTAAATTAGAAAATCTGCACTTCTCATATGGCAAGAGTATTATTTTTGAAAATATAGACTTTGAGTTGTCTAAAGATAAAATTACTTGCTTGTTAGGTATTAGCGGAATTGGTAAATCAACCTTGTTGAGGTGTTTTGCCGGTTTGGTTGATTTAATTCCCCCTTCTAAATTTTCAGGTTTTCAAGAAAAACCTGCATATATGGGACAGCAAGATAATTTACTACCATGGTTAAATGTTCTTCATAATACTCTTCTCGGGTCAAAACTAAGAGGAGAAAAAAAAGATGTCTTAAAGGCGATGGAGATTCTTGAAAAAGTTGGATTAGAAAAATATGCACAGCAAAAACCCTGCCGTTTATCTGGCGGCCAACGTCAAAGAGTAGCTTTAGCTAGGACTCTTATGGAAAATAGTTCTCTTGTTCTTATGGATGAGCCATTTGCATCTCTTGACGCACTAACCAAACATAAACTCCAAACACTTACAGCAAAGCTTTTACAAAATAAAACTGTACTCTTAGTCACACATGATCCTTTAGAGGCTCTTAGATTAGGTCATAGAATCTTCAAAATGGCTGGCAATCCAGCTGAAATATATGAAATGGATTTTCCCCTAGACATTAAAGTTCCAAGAGATACGAGCGATGAAAAAGTTCTAAATGCACAAGCTAAATTATTAAACTCCTTATTTCTAGATTCTACATCATGATCTTTTTAAGAATATTATTATCAATTTTCATACTTATCATTATTTGGCAATGTATTGTTTCGATAACTAATGTACCTCATTATATTCTTCCAAGCCCATTAAGGGTGTTAGAGAGTTGTTGGGAAAACTATTCAATTTTACTCCAGAATTTGGGGGTCACAGTTTTAGAGATAATTTTAGGTTTGATTCTTGGAATATCTTTTGGATTTATAAGTGCACTATCTTTAATATGGTTTAGAACTATTCGAAGATGGTTATTACCACTCTTAGTAATATCTCAGGCTATACCTGTCTTTGCTATAGCACCCTTATTAGTATTATGGTTTGGATATGGAATAGCATCAAAAGTAGCCATGGCTACCCTCATAATATATTTCCCTGTTGCTGCAACTTTATATGATGGGTTAAGACGTACAGATATTGGCTGGCTTGAATTAGCTAAAAGTATGAGGGCAAGTAAATTATCTATTTTAATACACATTAGACTACCCGCTGCTATGCCAGCTATGTCATCAGGATTAAGAGTAGCAGCAGCTGTTGCTCCAATTGGAGCTGTTGTCGGAGAATGGGTTGGATCTAGTGCTGGGCTTGGTTATCTTATGTTACACGCTAACGGTAGAATGCAAACGGATCTAATGTTTGCATCATTATTAGTTTTAGCAATTGTCGCCTTAATTATTTACTTCTCAATCGATTTTATAATGCGTCGTACTATTACCTGGCAGCCAGAATCCTTACTAACAGATTACAAGGAAAATAAATAATGTTTTTTCATTTATTAATTAAGACTTTTTCATTAAAAACTCTTTTATGTTCTGTATTTATTGTTTCATTAATTTTTCCACAAATATCAACAGCTTCTGATAACTCTAGTATAAAAAAAATAACAGTTTTGTTAGATTGGTTCGTTAATCCTGATCATGGTCCATTAATCATAGCACAAGAAAATGGATATTTTAGAGAATCAAATCTACAAGTTGAGCTAATCGCTCCAGCAGATCCAAATGATCCTCCAAAATTAGTAGCAGCAGGACAAGGTGATATTGCTATAACTTATCAACCGCAGCTTTACCTTCAATCCGCAGCCGGCCTGCCTCTTAAACGGTTTGGTACTTTGATAAGCACTCCACTCAATACCTTGTTAACTTTAGAAGACGGTCCAATTAAAAAGCTTTCTGACTTAAAAGGAAAAAAAATAGGTGTGTCTGTAGCTGGCTTTGAAGAAGCATTATTATCAAAAATGCTTCAAAATTATGACCTTAAAATTTCAGATATAACACTAATAAATGTTAATTTTTCTCTATCTCCAGCACTACTTAGCGGCCAAGTAGACGCAGTTATAGGAGCATACAGAAATTTTGAATTAAACCAGCTTAAAATTGAGGGATACACAGGAAGAGCATTTTACCCAGAAGAAGAAGGCGTTCCTCCATACGATGAGTTAATATTTGTAGCAAATACAAACATTATAGATCATAAAATTTTAAAAAGTTTTTTAGATGCAATCGAAAAAGGGTCACAATATATAATTAATCACCCAAAAAATAGTTGGGATTTATTTATAAAAAACTATCCAGAATTAGAGAATGAACTCAATAAGCTTGCCTGGTATGATACTATTCCAAGGTTTGCTTTGCGTCCTAGTGCGTTAGATCATTCAAGGTATAAAAGATTTGAAAATTTTATGTTAAGGAGTGGATTAATAGAAAATGAATTAGATATTAATAATTATGCAATAGAAATAATTAACTAAGAGATTATACTAATGTTAAATATTATTTTAAAATCATAAAGCTAGCACTTATTCCAGAAAACAACCTTCTTGGTTGATTGAGCTAAAACACATATAAATTTAATATAATATTTTTCATCGATTCTATGTTGACTGAAAATCTATTTTTATTTGTGAAGGCGTAAATTTTGTTACACACGATACGTTTATTTATAATGTTATTTGGAATTTGGCTGGCCTTGTCAGGGCATTACACTCCATTACTTATTATCGCTGGTGGGATTTGTGCACTGTTGTGTGCACTTATTAGTATAAGAATGGACTTTATTGATCAATTTCATCCATTTATAAAAATTTCTTGGAAAGCTCCTATCTATTGGTTGTGGCTAACCATTGAGATATTTAAGTCTGGTATAAATGTTTCTTATTTGATTTTGCATCCACGAATGCCAATATCTCCTTGTGTTGATAAAGTTTATACTAAGCAAAAGACTGAGATAGGATTAGTTACATACGCAAATTCTATTACCCTTACACCAGGTACATTAACAACCTCCTTAAAAGATAATTATTTTGAAATACATGCATTAAGCCATACATTAATGGAAGACTTAAAAAGTGATGAAATGGGCAATAAAGTTTGCGAACTTGAACAGAATTCAAGAGATGAATTATGATTTATCTTGTTCTATGTGCAGCTCTACTTTTTACAATCATTCTAGGACTAACACGAGCTTTCTTGGGACCATCAATTTACGATAGAGTTTTGGCTGTTAACAGTATTGGTACCAAAACAGTATTGATAATTGCCGCTCTTGGATTTTTGATGGGTCGCCCAGACTTCACTGATATAGCATTGCTATATGCTCTCTTAAATTTTATAGGGACAATAGCAGTACTCAAATATGTTCGCAGACAACAAGGACATAATTAATGACTGAGTCTTTAACCTTAAATATATTAAGTTGGATTAGTGTCATCACGGGTTGTTTTTTTGTAATAACAGGTGGTTTAGGTTTAATAAGATTACCCGACGTTTTTTCTCGAATTCATGCTGCAGGTATAACAGATACACTCGGGGCAGGCTTTATAATTCTAGGCTTAATGCTTCAAGGTGGATTAAGTTTTGTCACCTTAAAATTAGCACTTGTAATGATATTTATAATTTTTACAAGCCCAACAGCTTCTCATGCACTTGCTAATGCAGCAATACTCGGAGGCCAAAGGCCTTGGCTTAAGACAGCAAAAGAGGAGAAGAAATCATAGATCTTTATATAAATATTCTGCTTTTGATTTTTGTATTTGTCACCGGCTGTTTCGCAATCTGGTTAAAAGATTTAGTAGCATCTACAATAATTCTTGGTATTTACAGTTTAATTATGGCAACAATCTGGGTGGTTCTTGATGCAGTTGATGTTGCATTTACAGAAGCTGCTGTTGGTGCTGGGGTAACCACGGCACTTTTACTTTTTGCAATATGGCTTACTGGTAAATCTGAAAAGAAAGTTAACCGTATACAATGGGGAGCTATCTTGGGAGTAATATTAACCGGTAGTTTATTAATATACGGTACTATTGGTATGCCTGATTTTGGAGACCCATCTGCCCCAGCTCAAATCCATATATCACCTTATTATTTACAAAACTCTTTAGCTGAAACAAAAGCCCCAAATGCTGTGACTGCAGTCTTAGCCTCATATCGAGGTTTCGATACTCTAGGAGAAGTAACAGTGATTTTTACTGCAGGTATCGGAGTATTAGCACTCTTAAGTGGATTTAGAAAAAGAAGAAAAAGAGAGAAAGGAGTAATACAAGAATGAAGAATTACCTTATTCTTCGGGTAATAACAAAGTTATTAATTCCATTTATCTTGTTATTTGGCCTTTACGTTCAAATGCATGGTGATTATGGACCTGGTGGCGGTTTTCAAGCAGGTGTCATTTTCGCTTCTGCTTTTATTCTTTATGCAATTGTATTTGATGTTCGTATAGCAAGAAAAGTTATGCCTATGTGGCTTTTAACAATTTTATCATGTGTAGGTGTTCTACTTTACTGTGGTGTTGGTATCGCTACATTAATTTATGGCGGTAATTTCTTAGAATATGGAGTTCTCTCGTCAATACCCAGTTCTGGTAACCATATAGGCATATTAATAATTGAAATTGGTGTTGGAATAGCTGTTGCCGCCGTAATTCTTTTAATATTTTTTAGTTTAGCTGGCCGACGTTAGACCATGGAAATTCTAGGGCAATTTAATTACTGGGTATCCATAGCATTAGCTATGATTGGTCTTTATACTGTTATCTCCAAAGGTCATTTAATAAAAAAGCTTATTGGATTAAGTATATTTCAGACTTCAGTATTTTTGCTTTTTATAACAATTGGAAAAGTTAGGGGTGCAACAGCTCCAATAATTGATCCAAATTTCTCATCATATTCTAGTCCCCTGCCCCATGTTTTGATCTTAACGGCAATAGTAGTATCAGTAGCAACACTTGCAGTTGGTATTGGTCTGGCAATTTTAATTAAACGCACATACGGTTCAATCGAAGATGATGAAATTGAGTCTATTGATAAGGCGGAGGAAAATTAATGATTTCTTCGCAATTACCAATATTACAAATAATTATTCCTTTAGTTGCGGCACCTCTATGTATCCTGTTACGTTCAGATCGTTATTCGTGGTTTATTGCAAACGTTGCAACAATATCAATCCTAGGAATAGTTTCATTTCTAATGGTAGCTATTCTTGAGAATGGACCGATTAATTATCAACTTGGCGGGTGGACCCCTCCTTTTGGAATTGAATATCGCTTAGATACATTAAACATTTTTGTTCTTCTTTTGATTTCAGGTTCAGCAGCATTAATACTTCCTTTCATAACTAATAGTATTGAAAAAGAGATAGATAAGAATCGTAGACATTTCTTCTATGCTATTTTTTTACTAACCCTTACTGGTTTAATGGGAATAGTCGCAACGAACGATATATTTAATGTTTATGTATTTTTAGAAATTTCTTCTCTTGGGACGTATGTTCTTATTGGCTTAGGCAAAAAGAGACAAGCATTAACAGCTGCCTATAGATACCTTATACAAGGGACAATAGGTGCTACATTTATTCTTATTGGTATCGGGTTTTTGTATAGTGCAACTGGGACGCTAAACATGGCCGATATGAGAAACCTTCTTGATCCAATAATAGATACACGCCCAGTCCTTGCTGGAATATCTATTATGACTGCAGGAATTCTTATTAAACTTGCCTTATTTCCATTACACCTCTGGCTTCCAAATGCCTATACATTTGCACCATCAGTAGTATCTGCATTTCTTGCAATGGTTTCTACAAAAGTAGCTGCTTACTTATTAATAAGGCTAAATTATTCAGTCTTTGATATTTCATCAAGATTAGATAATTTTTATATTTCAGAAGTTCTGATTGCTCTATCTATTTTGGCTATCCTAATTGGATCTTTTGCTGCAATTCTTCAGAAAGACATTAAAAGTTTATTAGCCATGTCAAGTATCGCACAAATTGGTTATTTAGTTATAGGAATAAGCATCCCGACAGTAACAGGTCTTACCGGTGGAATAGTTCATATTTTCAATCATGGACTTATAAAGGGGAGCATGTTTTTAGCCATAGCCTGTATTGTTTATCGTTTGGGTGATTCAAATCTTAAGAAACTTAAGGGCTTAGGAAATAAAATGCCATTTAGTGCAGCAGCACTTGTAATTGGAGGTCTTGGATTAGTTGGCATACCCGGGACATCTGGATTTATCAGTAAATGGTACCTTGTAACGGCTGCACTGGAGTCTAATTTATGGCCAGTTGCAGTGGTAGTATTATTAGGTTCACTAATTACAATAGTATATATAGGTCGACTAATTGAAATATTATATTTTGCACCATTAGATAAATCAGCACCCCAAATAAAAGAGGCACCATTATTACTTCATATTCCTGTTTGGATTCTTTTAGCTGCTTCAATATATTTCGGATTGCATGCAGACTTTACTATATCAGTAGCTGAAAATGCTGCTACCTTACTCTTGGGGATAAAGTAATGTCTGGCCAAATTCTGATACTCCTGAATATATTTATACCATTTTTAATTGTACCTCTATTATTTCTGTTCAAGAATAATCCAAATATACGCGAAATCACTTCGATCCTAGCATCAATAATCATGTGTATTTCCTCAGCCTTAGTTATTGAAAATATAATTTCAGGAAATCATCTGACAGTTACTATCTGGGAAGTTGCCCCAGGATTGCCTATTAATTTTACTGTTGAACCGATAGGTGCTCTATTTGCAGGTATTGGTTCATTTCTATGGTTAGTTACAACTATATATTCTTTAGGATATATGCGTGCAAATTCTGAAAATAATCAAACTCGTTTTTATATCTGTTTTAGTATCGCTTTAGGTTGCACAGCTGGGATAGCATATTCGGGAAATATGTTTACACTTTTCCTATTTTATGAAGCTTTAACCTTATCTACTTATCCACTTGTTACACATTCTGGGACGGAAGAAGCCAGAAAATCTGGCCGTATATATCTCGGAATACTTTTATCTACTTCTATCATGCTTCTCCTACTTGCAATGCTATGGACTTGGGTAGAAGTTGGTTCATTAAATTTTATAAAAGGTGGACTTCTCACTAATCAGGTATCTTCAACAACAGCTACG
Source organism: Rhodospirillaceae bacterium (assembly GCA_002728135.1). Taxonomy (GTDB): domain Bacteria; phylum Pseudomonadota; class Alphaproteobacteria; order UBA828; family UBA828. Next base: position 45,969 of record PBVE01000020.1, on the reverse strand, counting down.
ATTTTGTTTATTTTATATATATTTGGTGTCGGAAAAGCCGCAATAATGCCTTTTCATAAATGGCTACCTGCTGCAATGGTTGCTCCTGCACCTGTAAGTGCACTATTACACGCAGTTGCTGTTGTGAAAGCAGGTGTTTTCACAATTATCAAGTTAACGGTCTATATTTTTGGCCTTGAAACAATTTCAAATACGGCCTCTGGAGACTGGCTCATTTATGTATCGGGGGTAACTATTTTACTAGCAGCAATTATTGCTCTTAAACAAGACAACCTAAAATTAAGATTAGCTTATTCAACAATTGGTCAGTTAGCTTATATAGTTTTAGCTGCAGCACTAGCAAACAGTCATGCTATTGCCGCAGGGACAATTCATATAGCTGCACACGCTTTTGGAAAGATTACACTCTTCTTTTGTGCTGGTGCTATCTATACGGCTAGCGGAAGAACTCGTATATCCGAGTTATATGGAATTGGGAGAAAGATGCCCTTAACTATGGCTGCATTTATAGTAGGAGCACTTGTGATGATAGGACTTCCTCCATCTGGTGGTTTTCCTTCAAAGTGGCTACTTTTAAATGCTACCTTTTCCCATGAGAACTGGTTTGCATTAGCGGTATTAATTATTGGAACTTTATTAACTGCTGCTTATTTAATCCCTATAATCTTTATATCGTTCCAAAAGAGCGATTATACTGAAAAAAATGATGCACAAGAGGTTTCTAGTGAGCTTGGATCTAAATCATTTTTTATGACAATGGCCATAATAATTACTTCTTTTACGGCACTTGGGTTATTTTTCTATCCAGAAATTGCCATCAAATTAGCTACAATGGCAACTGGAGGTTAGATTGAAAAATTTTATTCAGAAAAAAACTGAAAATAAAAAATTGAAACTAACAATAATAAGGTTATGGGTCATATTTATTGTAATACTCGTTTTGTGTTTATTTTCAGATTTTCTATTTAGTTCACATGGACATTTTGTTGCAAACAATACTTTTGGCTTTAGTGTTTGGTATGGATTAGGAACGTGTACTGTAATGATATTTGCAGCTAAATTATTTGGCATATTTCTTAAAAGAAAAGAAGATTATTATAATTCAAATGAACACATTAATAAGAATGACGACGGCGGGAGGATTTAAAAATGTGTTTTCCGCCAGGATTGATTATTTTACTTGCTGGAATCTTAATTGCCAGTTCACCTAATACTATTCTCAACAAAGCATTATCAATATTTGCTCCAATAATCTCCATACTATTTATCTGGTCAATGCCTGATGACACTTCAATTCAATTCAACTGGATAGAGTTAAATATTATTCTCCTTGAACTTAATCCTCTGGGAAAACTTTTTGGAACTGTGTTCTCAATTATGGCACTTCTTGCATCTATTTTTGGATTTGGATCAAAGATGAGTCAATTAGAATTAGGTGTTGGATATATATATGCTGGTGCAGCTATTAGCGTATGTTTTGTTGGTGATCTAATAACACTTTTTATCTTTTGGGAAATAATGGCACTTGCATCTACTTTTATAGTTTTAAGTGGGAAAACAAATTCATCAGCTTTTTCAGCCAAACGCTACTTTCTAATTCATCTATTAGGCGGAACCCTCTTACTTGGAGGGATTGCAGGATATTGGATAAGTACTGGCACAATTAGCTTTACTGTAATGAATTTAAATACTGCTCCCGAATTCTTGATTTTAGCTGCATTTCTAATAAATGCTGGAGCCCCACCCCTATCATCCTGGCTTTCTGATGCTTATCCAGAGTCTAGCCCTGGAGGAATGGTTTTTTTATCTGCCTTCACTACTAAAACAGCAGTTTATGTAATTTTAAGAAGTTTTGCGGGAGAAGAAATCTTAATTTATTTTGGTTTATTTATGATTTTCTATGGAATTATTTACGCATTACTTGAAAATGATATGCGAAGAATACTTGCATATAGCATCGTTAATCAGGTTGGTTTTATGATTACAGCTGCTGGTATAGGAACACAATTAGCTGTTAATGGAGCTGCAGCACATGCTTTTTGTCATATATTTTACAAAGCGTTGTTATTAATGTCAGCTGGAGCAGTTCTGCATGTAACACATAAACGAAAATGTACTGATCTTGGTGGTTTGTATAAATCTATGCCACTAACTGCAATATGCGGTATAATTGGAGCTTTATCAATTTCAGCTTTTCCATTGACATCTGGTTTTATATCAAAATCAATGATTACAGATGCTGCTTCGAATGAACATTTAGCTGTAGTCTGGTATCTCTTAATCGCAGCTTCCGCAGGTGTATTCTTACATGCTGGTATTAAATTTCCATGGTTTGTATTCTTCCAGAAAGATTCTGGCTTAAAAGCAAAAGATCCATCATTCTGGATGTGTACTCCAATGATTATTTTATCTATATTTTGTATCCTGATTGGAGTTGTCCCAAATCTTCTTTATGATATTTTACCATACCCTGTTTACTATGAACCATATACTGGTACTCATATAGGGACACAGTTTCAATTATTACTTTTTTCTGGACTTGCATTCTTCATTTTCCTTCCACAAATGAAAAGAACTCTAACAATTACACTTGATACAGATTGGTTTTACAGAAAAGCAGCAAAATTACTTATAGAAGGCTTTCAATCGTTTTCTGAAAAATGGATGCATCAAAAAGAAATAAGAGCTCACAATTTTAAAAATAGACTTCTAGTTGTTTTTTCAGAACAAGGGTCATGGGCAGCTATTAAGACCTCAAGTGTTCCAGCAGGTGTAGCTACACTATGGATATTGTTAATACTTTGCTTGTGCTTGCTGATTTATTATTTATAAAGTGATAATAATTTTAAATTCATTTTTTTTATTTAAAAAGTTTATATTTAGGTAAGAATTTTTTTGAATCAAAAATAGGTCTATATCTTAATTTTTTATAAAAGAGGATTAACTATGGAAATTTCAGGAGAATTCCATATACCAGCGATAAAGCAAACTGTTTGGGAGGGGCTAAATAATCCTAATATCCTTAAGGCTTCAATTCCTGGATGTGAAGAACTTGATAAGCTTTCAGATAAAGAGTTTACTGCCGCAATAACTACTAGACTTGGTCCGGTAAAAGCTAAGTTCAAGGCAAAAGTAACTTTATCAGATTTAGATCCGCCTAATAAATATACTATTAGTGGTGAAGGTCAAGGAGGTGCTGCAGGATTTGCTTCAGGTTCAGCTAGTGTTTCTTTAATCGAAGAAGATAAGAACACTAAACTAATATATCATGCAGAAATCAATGTCGGAGGTAAGATTGCACAAATAGGATCTAGGCTAATTGATTCTAGTGCAAAAAAAATATCAAACCAGTTTTTTGTAAACTTCTGTGATGAAATATCAAATAATAATGAAAATGTTCAGGAGGGTGATAAAGAAAATTTAAATAAAATTGAACCAAAAATTGAAAATGAGAATTTATCTGAAAGCAGAAATTTTATTGAGAACATCAAAATTCCATTCAGATTATGGACATTTCTATTATCTGGAGCCGCAATAATAATAATATTAATTTTATCTTTATAATATTGGAAATAAATTGCTGCTCATAGAATTAATAGGTGATTATATAAGACACAAGAATTCTCTTGCAACTTTTATAAAATACTTGGTGAATGATAACTTAAAAATCAATGTATTATTATATGAACCATTTACATCTATTGATCAAAATAAAAAAGACACTTCATCTCATCAAGCGGCAGGTGCAGCAATTACTATAGCCGCTTCTCCTAATAAACACGTTGTTCTCGGAAAGAGGCATAAAAATAAAAAATTAAATGATGACCTAATATTTTTTAATAAGAGCGATCTAACATTAGTATGTGGATACAGTGAAACTCAATTTGATTATACCCTAAAGCTAAATAATATTGGCGAATTAGATTTCTCTATAAATAATAATACTAGTCCACTAAATTGTGATGATGAAAAAATTATAAACCTGATAAATAAAAATATTTCTGGAGTTAACCAGTGAATCAAATTCTTCCACAATCTGTCGACGAGACGCAAGAGATGCTCTCAAAGAACCTATATATTGCAGACCGAAGTATTGCCACCAGCCTATTTATATCCTTCCAGCTTGGAAGACCTATTTTTTTAGAGGGAGAAGCTGGGGTTGGAAAAACAGAGCTCGCAAGAGTACTTAGTATTGCCTTAAGGCGAAACCTGGTGAGACTTCAATGCTATGAAGGACTTGATATATCTAGTGCAGTATACGAATGGAATTATTCACGACAGATGATCGCTATCAGGTTAGCAGAAGCTTCTGGTGACCAAGAACAAAAAAAATTGAATGAAAATATTTTCTCAAAAAAATATCTCATATCACGACCTTTACTCCAAGCCTTAGAATCAACAGCTAATGGCCCACCTATTCTATTAATAGATGAGCTTGATAGAGCTGATGAACCATTTGAAGCCTTCTTACTAGAACTTTTATCCGAATTTCAGGTCACAATTCCAGAAATTGGCACAATCAAAGCAGATAAACCTCCAATAGTCATTATTACTTCTAACCGAACGCGCGAAATACATGATGCTCTTAAGCGTAGGTGCTTGTATCATTGGCTTGATTATCCTACGGCATCTAGAGAACTATCAATATTGAAGACACAACTACCAGATATTTCTGAGCAACTTGCTGTTGAAATAATTGAATTTGTTCAGTCTGTTAGACAACTTGACCTTTTTAAATCTCCCGGGATAGCTGAAACAATAGACTGGGCCAAATCTCTAATTGTTTTAGAAACACAGAAATTAAATATCAAAATAATTAATGAAACAATGGGTGTACTACTAAAATATCAAGATGATATTCATACGCTTACAAATAGTGACTTATTTACAAAACAATTAAATTCATAAATGAATTATATATTCTATGATATTAATTTAATACTTTTGAGACTTAAATGAATAATGGCAAAGCCGACATACTTAAAATTGCAGAAACTTGGTTAAAAGAAGGGCGAAAACTTGCCCTTGCTACAGTTATTAAAACTTGGGGGTCTTCACCAAGACCAGTAGGAAGTCAATTAATAACTGACAAAGATGGAAATTTTGAGGGCTCCGTATCAGGAGGTTGCGTAGAAGGAGTTGTTATAGATAAAGCACAATTAGTAATTGATTCCGGGATGCCTGAAATACTTGAGTTTAAAGTTTCGAATGAAGAAGCATGGGAAGTAGGTCTAGCCTGTGGTGGAACGATAAAAGTATTAGTGAATGTTTTGGGGAACGATAGATCTAATATTTTACAAACTTTAAATAAACACCGAGCTAATGATCAAGCTGTCCTATATTGCATAAATATAAACAATGGGGATGAAACACTAGTATATCGTGACAGTAGCTATGAGGGATCAACTATTAGCAATGAATGTATGATTACTGCTGTAGAGACATTAAATAACAACCATAGTAAATTATATGAAACTTCTAAAAATTCTTATTTCTTACATACACATAAAGCACCTCAACATATTATAATAGTTGGAGCAACTCATATAGCACAGTCACTATGCTATTTAGGAAACCAATTAGGTTTCAAAATAACATTAGTTGATCCACGAAAAGGATTTAGCACCGGTAATCGTTTTCCTAATCACATAGTTTTAAATGAATGGCCAGATGACTATTTTAAGAAAATCACATTAACAAATAATTATGCAATAGTGACACTTGCTCACGATCCAAAAATAGATGATCCTGCATTAGAAATAGGTATTCGTTCAAATGCATTTTATATCGGTGCACTTGGCAGCACCCGGACACATTCAAAAAGAATAAAACGTTTATTAGAAAGAGGTTTTATAGAACCAGAAATTAATCGCATAAATTCTCCCTTGGGTCTTTCCATTAATGCAAAAACTCCTGAAGAAATAGCACTCTCAGCATTAGCAGAAATTGTCAAAAATCAACGTACACGTGAAATTGGATAAAAAATGCATTTTGGACCAATTCCCATAAAAGAATCTATTGGTGCAATTCTTGCACATACAATACGTGTAGATAAAAATATTTATAAAAAAGGTCATGTTTTAACAAAATCAGATGTTAAGGATCTTGAAGATTTTGGGCTGACTGAAATAGTTGGTGCTGTCCTTGAAAATGATGATATTGCAGAAAATATGGCAGCAAAAAATATAGCAGACTCTATTTCTGGAAATGGAATATATGCTGGATCACCATTTACCGGAAGGTGTAACTTATTTTCAAAAAAAGACGGGTTATTTTTAGGCGAGAGTAATTTCATAAACTCTATAAATTCTGTTAATGAGACTATAACCGTTGGAACACTTCCTCACTGCACTGCTGTATCAACAGATCAAATGGTTGCAACAATTAAAGTTATTCCATTTTCATCCTCAAAAAAAATTGTAGATAAATGTATTTTAACTGCAAAAAATACAATTCAAAAACTAAGGGTTAATAAATGGAGCAAACTAAATATTTCACTTATACAAAGCAGGTTAACTGGAACTAAGGAGAGTGTTTTAGATTCAACAACAGCAAGTTTAGAATGTCGATTAAATAAAACTTATAATTCTATTAATTCAGAAATACGTTGTTCACATAATATCGATGAAATTAGAAGTTCTATTCTTTCAGAGGTTAAAAAAAATCAGGAACTTATAATAATTGCAGGTGCATCTGCCATTGTTGATAGACGAGATATTATACCTTCTGCAATAGTAGCAGCAGGTGGCACAATAGAACACTTTGGCATGCCCGTAGACCCAGGAAATTTATTACTTCTTGGGTCCATTAATGATGTAAAAATTATTGGTCTCCCTGGTTGTGCACGTTCACCAAAGCTAAATGGTTTTGATTTAGTTTTAAATAGAATATTAGCAGGGGTTAATGTTGGATCTAATGAAATCATGTCAATGGGTTCGGGTGGTTTGTTAATTGAAATAGCTTCTAGACCAATGCCTCGAGAAAATAAAAAACATATTGAATACAAAAATGAAAAAAATATATCTAACTCAGGAAAGAAAAAAATTGCTTCGATTATTTTAGCTGCAGGACAATCTCGTCGCATGGGAGATAAAAATAAACTCCTAGAATACTTTAATGATAAACCAATAATTAATCACTCTATAGACTCTGCTTTGTTGGCAAAAATCAATCCAATTCATGTGATTACTGGGTATCAGGAAAAAGAAATTCTTGCAGTGGCAACTAAAAATAAAGATATTACTTTTGTGCATAACCCAGAATATGAAAACGGCATGAGTACATCAATTAAAGCGGGATTAAGATCACTTCCAGAGGAAATTGATGCTGTGTTAATACTACTTGGTGATATGCCTTTAGTAGATGTTTCTATTATTGAACGTCTTATTACTAATTTCAATCCTCAAGCAGGTCAGTCAATAGGAGTACCTGTTACAAAAGGAAAAAGAGGTAACCCTATTTTATGGTCAAAGCAATACTTCCAAGAAATTGAAAAAATTTCTGGTGATGTTGGAGCAAAGCATCTTATAGGAGAGTTTAGTGAAGGTGTATATGAAATTGAGTGCGATAAATCAGTCATCACTGATATAGATACACCAGAAAACCTTAGAAAAATTAATAAAAATATTCTGTGATTTATAGCAAGATAATAGTATGCAACAAAAAAACCATATTTTACTTACACCAGGCCCACTAACTACATCCGTGGAAGTAAAACAATCATTGCTAAAAGATTGGGGATCACGAGATTCAGTTTTTATTGATATGACAATGAGTCTAAGGAAAAATATTTTAAAGATTGTCAGGGCACCGGAGAGTTTCACATGTATTCCGATTCAAGGAAGTGGAACTTTTGGTTTAGAAGCAGCTTTCACAACTTTTACAAACAAAAACTCTAAAATTCTTGTTTTGTCAAATGGTGCTTATGGCAAACGTGCATCATCTATCTTAAAATTATTAGGACACCCCTTTGTAGAGCTTCAATTTGATGAAAAAACAATTATTGAACCTAATGTAGTTCAGCAATTTATTTTAAAAGACCCTGACTTAACTCATATCTTTATGGTTCATTGCGAAACCACTACTGGCGTTCTGAACCCCCTTGCACAGATTTCAAAAATTTCTAATGAAGCTAAATTATGTTTTCTAGTTGATGCTATGAGCACGTTTGGTGGAATTCCTATTGATTTATTAAATTTAAATATTGATGTAATAATAGCTTCTAGCAACAAATGTCTGGAAGGCATACCTGGAATTAGTTTTATTCTTGCTAAACAAGATTTAGTTGAGAGCTCAAGAGGAAATTCAAAAAGTTTGAGTCTGGATTTATCAGCACAATGGCTTGAATTTGAAAAATCAGGACAATGGAGATTTACTCCACCGACACATGTTGTAGCAGGTTTATTGACTGCGCTTGACGGTTTAAATAAAGAAGGCGGTGTAGCAGGTAGATTTGCCCGCTATAGAGATAATTGCAATCAACTAGTACAAGGAATGAGAGAGTTAGGTTTTAAAACATTATTATCTGACTCAACTCAAGCACCTGTTATAGTCACATTCTACGATGAATTTAAAAATTCATATACTTTCAATAATTTTTATAATGACCTCCAAGAGTATGGATTTACTATATATCCTGGCAAATTAACATCAGCTCAAACTTTCAGAGTTGGCTGTATAGGAAATGTATACCCGAAAGATATTCAAAGATTTATATCTGCTGTAGAAAACATTATCCAGTAACCAATTTACTATGGAGTAACAATATGCCCAATGATCAAATTTCACGAAAGTTAGCATTTATAGGCTTAGGAGTTATGGGTTATCCAATGGCTGGACATCTATCAAAAACAGGTCATCAGGTAACTGTTTACAATCGTAATATTAAACGTGCAGAATCATGGGCTAAAGACTTCAACGGTAATATTGCAGAAACACCAGCAGAAGTTAGCAAAGATAAAGATTTTATATTCACATGTGTGGGCGCAGATAATGACCTCAGGGAAATAATATTCAATGATTCTGGAATACTAAGTGGAATAAGTACTAATACAATTTTTGTTGATCACACTACAGCTTCAGCAAATATAGCAAGGGAAATACATCAGGAAATGAATCGAATTGATGTAAAGTTTTTAGATGCTCCTGTCTCTGGCGGACAAGCTGGGGCAGAAAATGGAAAACTTACTGTTATGATTGGAGGAGAATTAGAACCTTTTAAAAAGGCACAACCCATTATGAACTCATATGCACATAATATTACCCATATGGGTCCTAGTGGAAATGGACAACTCACGAAAATGGTAAATCAAATATGTATAGCAGGAGTATTACAGGGTTTAGCGGAGGGGCTTGCCTTTGCACAAAACTCAAACCTAGATGGAAACCTTGTATTAGATGTTATATCAAAAGGTGCAGCACAATCATGGCAAATGGAAAACAGAGGATCTACGATGCTGGATGGAAAATTTGATTTTGGTTTTGCTGTAGATTGGATGAGAAAAGATCTTGATTTATGCCTTACAGAGGCAAAAAATAACGGTTCTCTTTTACCAAGCAGTGCACTTATTGATCAGTTTTATAGTCATGTTCAAAAACGTGGTGGTGGACGCTGGGATACATCTAGTCTAATTGATTTACTTCAGAAAACCTGATTAGAGGCATAATGGTTTGGTGACATCAAATCAATGCATACCTCGTGCATCAACATTCCATGTATCTACCAATGTATCACCTCTTACACAATAATAGTAATCATGAAGATTTATAGTTGGATCACAATGAGGGACTATTAGCTCAATTAAATCCCCAGGGGTTAAAAAAGAATTTGTCTGACCTAAAATAATTTTTCCGTGTTCATCACCAAAAAATTGGTATTTAGAGTCTTCTGGTGCACCATTTATTATAGTTGGCTCCGGACCATCAGTAGCAAACACTTTGAGGCCAGCATCTATTGTTGCTATACCCGGTTGATTAGAACTTACAACACTTGAGAGCAATGTTAAGGCTGGTTCATAAGGCCACTTTATATCCTCTGGTTCAATCTCTAAATATTCAACGTCCATCACAGAATATGAACCAACTTGGAGTTCGGTAAATATATCAATATTAGCATCAATAAAATGTGTTCCAGTACCACCACCCGTTACTATAGAGGGTTTAAGTCCAATTGATGTTAAGGTATCACGAACTTTCCGTAATATTTCTAAATCTTTCTTAACTAGCTCAACTCTTTCATTATATGATTTTAGATGTTGAAGATGACCTGCATAGCCCTGTATACCGACAAAATTCAAATTTTTAGAACTATTAACTAATTTAGCTAATAATATAGATGATTCTATATCACTGGCACCCGTCCTATTTAAACCAACATCAATATCAATAATCACATCCAACTTTTGGCCAGCTTCACCAACAATATCATTAAGTAATCTTATATTTTTATTATTGTCAGAAGTTACAATAATCGAATTTCCATAGGATTGAAGGCGCATAAGTTCTTGTATTTTTTGTGATGTCACAATTGGAGATGTTATTAGAACCCCTGAAATTCCATTTTCTGTCATCACACTCGCCTCACCTACAGTAGCACAACACACACCTAGGGCTCCTTCTGTAAGCTGTTTATGTGCAATTTTAATACTTTTATGAGTTTTTGCATGAGGTCTAAGATAAATATGATGTTCCTTTGCAAATTGTGCCATTTTCAAGATATTACTTTCTAAAATATCTAAATCTAAGATTAAAGCAGGTGTATTTAATTCACTTATGCTACCAGGCTTTCCTATCAGGCCTTTATTATATTGCAGAGGATAGATCTCAGACATAATAAACTCCAATATTCTTGTTTAAAACAGAATAACTTTTTTTATTTTTAATATAAAATAAATTTAATACATAAGATATTTAAAATGACTAGGATCACAAAACTATGAAAATAATTATCACTGGAGGAGCAGGTTTTCTTGGATCTAAACTTGCAGATGAATTACTCAAAACGAGATTTTTAACATCATCCAATGGATCAAAAGAGTCTATTGAAGAAATATTACTAATTGATAGGAATAAAACCTCTTATAGAATTAGGAATGAAGATTCTAGATTAAAATTCTTTATATCTGACCTAAGTAACACTAAAGAAATAATAAATATTATAGGTAATGGTAAATCAATATCCATATTCCATTTAGCATCGATAGTGAGTGCTGACGCGGAACAAAACATAGATAGGGCAATTGAGGTAAATATTACAGGATTACTTAATATACTTAATGCTTGCCGTGAACTTTCAGAAAAACCAAAATTTATTTTTACCAGTAGCTTCGCAGTATTTGGTGGTGAATTTATGCCAAATTCTGTCAGTGATTACACTAAAATTGTACCCCAGAATAGTTATGGTATGACAAAATCTATTAACGAATTAATTGTTAACGACTATTCACGGAAAGGTTATATAGATGGAAGAGGAGCAAGATTACCAACAATAATAATAAGACCAGGGAAGCCGAATAAAGCCGCTTCAAGTTTTGCAAGTGGTTTATTCAGGGAACCGCTTGCAGGAAAAGATCATTTTCTGCCCGTAAGCAGGAGTACAAAAATTGCAATTGGTGGTTACAAAGATGCTGTAGAGGGAATTGTTAAACTTCATGAAGTTGATAAAAATTTTATGGGTGATGATAGAACAATAAACTTTCCCAATATAAGTACAAGCGTATCAGAAATGATAGATGCATTATTAAAAGTTAAAATAAATAAACCTTTAGGTAAAATTATTGATCAACCTGATATGTCAATTCAAAATATTTGTGAAAAATGGCCGGCACAAGTGCTTTTTGATAGGGCTAGTGGTCTTGGAATCACAAAGTGTTCTCAACTTGAAGACATAATTCATCAATATATTGATGACTATATGAATGAAAACAACTAAAGCTAATTCATAAATATAAGTCTTTATAAAATATATGTTATTTTTTTATGCTAGAATTTTTATTTTCAATAGCAAGTAAAGAAGCAGCTTGGTCTAGATCTCCCCAACCAAGATTACAGACCTCAGTATAAATTTCATTGACAAGTTTTGCTGTAGGTAAATCTAAATCTAGCTTGTTCGCAGTAGACAGAACTGTATTTAAGTCCTTCAAGAAAATATGACATTTCCCCCCCGGCTCAAATTTTCTATCTACCATACGATTACCATGTATTTGTAATACCTTACTGTCTGCAAATCCACCCATTAAGGCCTCTCTTACTTTCGCAATATTAGCACCTCCTGCAGCAGCTAAAGTAAGGCCTTCAGCAACAGCGGTAAGATATCCACCACAGATTATTTGATTTGCAAGTTTTGCTATTTGACCTGAACCAGATGGCCCCACATAAGTGGCTGTCCCTAAGGGAGTAAAAAAATCTACTATTTTATTAAAAACATCAAAATCTCCACCAGCCATAATGGCTAGTGACCCTTCATCAGCACCTGTTGTTCCTCCAGAAACAGGGGCATCTATATGATATATCCCTAATTGTCCTAGTTTTTTGCTATGTTCTTGTGCCAGCTCTGGAGGTATAGAACTCATATCAATTACAACGGCATGTTTTTTAATATTATCTAGTAACCTCTGATTAAATAAAACTTCCTCAACTACTGGTCCATTCTCAAGCATCATGCAAATAATATCGGCATTTCTAACTACAGATTCAGAAAATTCTGTAGCTTCTCCTCCAATGTTAACTAATGGAATTAATTTTTCTTGAGAACGATTCCACAGTTTTAGACTATATTTTGCTAAAATTAAGTTCCTTGCCATAGGGGCACCCATCAGCCCAGTACCAAGAAAAGCAATGTTAGGTCCCATTTTTAAGCCTTAAATAATGATGAACATCCCATATTTAGTTTGACCATGTTCTAATAGATTGATCGTTAATAGTACCATCAGGCATTACAGTATTTTTCATAATTGAATCAAGAAAAGAAGCATCTCTTAGATTAGAAGATGTAAAATCTGCATGTGAAAGGTTTGCTCCCCGTAGATTAGCGTCCTCGAGATTAGCACTATTAAAATCACAATAGGAAAAATCTACACCTCGAGCAGTAGCATTAATTAATTCGCTATTTCTAAAATTTGATTTAGTAAAATTTGCACTATCGAGACGACTACCAGATAGATCTACTTTACCAAAATTACATTCTTTGAGTGATGCCAAACGTAAATCCACCCCAAACATATTAGAACTACTGAAATTAGCTGCATCACAAATTGCACCGGGCAAATCTGCTTGAGCAATGGTAGAATTATGAAGAACTGCTCCGCTCATATTAGCAATTTTAAAATTCACACCCCAAAAATTAACCTCCACACACATAGAACCTGACAGGTCAGCTCCCTGCATAGAGGCTAATCTTGCATTCGCATTATCTAAAGTTGCCCCTTGTAGGTTAGCACCCCAAAAGTCAACCTCAACAATGTTACAATGACTTAGATTAGCACCTTTAAGGTTTGCCTTACGAAATTTGTAACTACGCAAATCCATACCAGATAGGTCTGCTCCAACTAAATTTCCACTTTTGATTGTATCTATATTTGGTTGAAGATTAGCCATATTTGTTCCAACCTTTAATTATATGAATATATTAATCTTTAACATTATGATATAACCTAAAGGAAGCTTTTAGAAGATAGACTTATGAAAATAATTGATGCAAATTTATATTTTTATTTAAAATAAAATTAGCAATCAAGAACACGACTTAATTCTTCTAATAATTTTCCTTCTCGAACAAGTAGTGTATCCGTAATTTCAACAATCCTTTTATTTGGCTTACACAAAATAGCTACTTTTAAAAGTTCCTCAATAGAATCTACCTCCCTCCCCTTACCATAAAAATCCGCCAAAATAGCTAATGCGATCGCAGGTGATCGACTGATTCCTGCAGTGCAATGAATAAGTAATGATGGTTGATCCCACTGTCTTGCAAAGTTAAGTGCAGAGAGCACATGACTTTCATCTGCAGCTACCCACTGATCAATAGGTATTTGAATGTCATCAAAACGCAGAACTAGCTGTAATGGGTAATCAAGTTCAACACGAAAGGGGTTTTTCTCAGTCGTATCTTCTATAGTAATTACACCATCATACGCACTGATGTCAGACTCTCGGGCAGCCTCACGGCTACAAATCTGTATGAAAGGGATGGGCCTAACGATTGGCATACTTTGAACAATTTTGCATAACACTTAATATCCTGTGGCTTAGAAATTGACAACTATCTTAAAAAAACGACAGCCCAGTTGGACTGTCGTTTTAAAGTAGTTATATTTCACACAAGAATCTGTTAATTTATTACTAATGGCAAGCCTCCTTCCACAACCTTTCTAATTCCCAATTACTCATAGTTATTATCAGATCATATTCATCGTCAGGCCTGATCTCAATCACCTGAAGTCCGTCTCTTTCTTCCATATGAAAATCATTCCATACAAGACTTCTCCAATCTCGCACTTTTCCATTAACAATGACTTTTCTCTGTCGGTAATCCCCAGTGAGCATCTCATCTTGAATGCGATGCCTTACAAAAGCATTGTAGTAAGTATCAACTATAAACTTTCTCAACTCACTTAGATCATCATTAGAATAATTAAAATACTCTCGTGCTTCCCACACACAATGTTTTGGTAATCCAAACATTAACGCCCCTCCCTATACTAATTTAATTAAAACATTAGCACCCAATAAATTAAGACGGTGCTGCAATAGAGAAATGCTGGGACCATCTACAGCATGAACCCCAAGATAATCACTGCCCATCACTGGACCATCATAAAATTCAAGTCCGTTGTATGTTTTCCCATCTGTATGAGTATCAACACCAATATTTAATGGTTGTAAAAAAGTATAAGCATCAGCAGATGGTCCTGTTCTAGCTGCATCATCAATCCAAAGGTCATATGGAACGCTGCCCCCTAAATCAGTATGGCTGTATCCATATTCCATGTCATAATATTCAAAATCTTCTGGGTTATTGGGATATTTCTCCCCACGATTCTTCACAAGATAATCAATAAGACTCCCATTAGGAGGATCAATTTTTAATGGGTGTCTGTTTAGACCAATCTGAAATTCTTGATCAGCACAAATGTAAAGAGTGTTTTCAGTAACCTGTGGAGTTTCGATGATTGGTTCACCATTATTTTCATAAAATGAAATAAAGCGAGTTAAGGTCGCAGAGGCAAGTCCTGCAGAGGATCCAATCAAAAAAAAGCGTCTAGTACATAATGTCATTTTTTATTCTCCATTAATCTGCATTGTTATAAAATTCATAGTGCGCGGATTTATGGATCGTTTTTGTGGAATTATTTTCTGCCCTTTTTACCAGGTCTAGACCGTGGGCCTTGCACCACCGATGAGCCTTATCATCGATGAACCTTTATCACCGATGAACCTTATAGCGTTCAATTTCGCTCTACTAACTTTCGAACCATTCACCACGCAACTCCTACAAGGCAAAATAGCCTTGAAGTAAAAATGGATGTGTAGTGATTGCTATGGAGTTAAAACAGTAAGATTTAACATGGAGTCCCTCGTTTTTCCTTGTGGCGTATCATCTATCCACCGTGGGCGGGTTGCCTCGGTTGGCTCGGGCATAACCGATCTTGATACATGCTTATTATTTAATCGTATTTATTTTAAAAATCAAGCCAATATTATTTGATTATCCAATTATAACTCCCGCCTCATCTGATGATTTAAATCCTTAGTTTAGCGGTTTCTTCCCTTATGAGGAGCTTCTCCCATGAAGAATTCTCTTGTAATTATTATACCCCATGCTGTTGATAATCACTCTACGGACTGCAGCATATTTTATATTCACGAATGGATTTGCAGCAATATCAATGATTCTTGCCCCATCCTCAAACTCCTCAATAATAAACCGGTTTCGATCTGATTTCTTTACAGCGTTGCCTTGTTTTATTTTATACTCCTGCGTTGATGATGATGATGATGATGAGATCTTTGAGACGCTGTTCAAGTTTGCCCCGGACAAAATTCTTGACCCTTTCTCTAACAGAGGGTCCGTATCTTTGATAAATCCTTTGTAAGTAAAAGCCATCTTTTTTGCCTCTGTGAAGAAGTTGTATAATATAACGAGTATATTTTGTCTTTGTAATAAATCATGTCTTATTTGCCTCTAAAACCCAAGGCTATAACGACAGTTAATTTGTATATCTGTAATAGCCAAAGTAAATTTGAGGTAGAGCATTTTTCTTACGTTCAACACAAATTTTCTTACGACTAAGAATCCATTTTAAAAAAAAATGTATCATCTGTGTATCATATGCCTAAAAAATAGGCAAAAAAAATGCACCCTCATTCTCAAAGGGTGCTTCTAAGATATTGTTTTTGTTATATAAAACCCGCTTTTAAAAAGTTCAAAAAAATGGTGCGCTCACCAGGACTCGAACCTGGGACCCACTGATTACTCCACTACCACGACTTTCGTCGCCCCAAAAGGGTTTGTAGCCCGGACTATCCCTTCACCATGTCCTTATCAAGACGAAGGTGGACGCCGTCTAGTCTCTACACCTTCCACAGAATTACAAAAAATGTCTTATCTGGGCTTGGCTCGGGATTGCCAAAGATAAAAAATCTTAAGGGTTCCCCGAATTTGACGTCTTTTCACCCCCTAGTTTCCTAGGAGGGCTCCCAATCGAAAGTCAGTTGCTCTACCACCTGAGCTATGAGCGCACAAAATCAACATAAGAACGCTTAACTGCTGGGTCAAGCTGGTTCTGTTATTTCTTATAAGTTTTTTTCCATATTTGATGAAATTCTTTAAAATTATTCTTTTCTAGTGAAATCCGGATCTTTTTCATCAAATTTTGATAAAAATATAAATTATGGATACTACAAACTATTGGACCCAACATTTCTTTGCAGCGGAATAAATGATGAATATAACTTCTGGAAAATGAATTACAAATTTTACAGTCACAATCTAAGTCAATTGGCATTTCTGACTTGCTATGAATAGAATTTTTAATATTAATATGCCCATGAAGTGTGTATAAACGACCAGTTCTTCCTGATCTTGTTGGTAATACACAGTCAAACATATCAACACCAAGTGAAACAGCATTTACGATATCATCAGGAGTTCCCACACCCATTAGATAATGGGGCTTTAAATCAGGTAGTGAGCAAGAGATTCCTTTTAAAATATCAAGCATATTTTCCTGCCCCTCACCTACGGCTAGTCCACCAATAGCAATTCCATCAAAATTAAATTGGTTTAGCATTTCTAAAGATTCCATCCTAAGGTCCTTATAAATACTACCTTGAATAATACCAAATAAGCCCCTACCAGGACTTTCATAGTAGGCTGTTTTACAGCGCTTAGCCCATATAGTGGACCTTTTAACTGCATCTGCAGCAGTTTTATAATCTGCAGGAAATGAAACGCATTCATCTAAAACCATTGAGATATCACTACCAAGAATTGTTTGAATTTCTATCGCCTTTTCTGGAGTGAGCCTATGTAAAGAACCATCTATATGTGATTTAAATGTAACTCCATCATTGTCAATTTGTCTTAACCCAGCTAATGACATAATCTGAAAGCCACCAGAATCCGTTAAAATAGGTCCTTCCCAATTCATAAAATTATTCAAACCTCCAAATTGGTCGATTATCTCAACACCTGGCCTTAGCATTAGATGATAAGTATTACCCAGTATAATATCTGTTCCAATATTTTCGACCTGAGAAGGTAAAAGACCTTTTACTGTTGCTGCAGTACCCACAGGCATAAATGCTGGAGTGTGAATGACACCTCTTGAAGTTTTCAAAAGTCCACGTCGAGCCAAACCTTCAGTATCAAGTATGTCAAATTGAATTCCCATGAAGTTTTATTCTTTCTTGTATAGAAGGCATGCATCTCCATAGGAAAAAAATCTATATTTTTTTTCTATAGCATAAGAATAAACTAATTTTGTTTTATCAGACCCAATAAAGGCTGACACAAGCATTAAAAGAGTTGATCGTGGTAGATGAAAGTTTGTAAGTAAAATATCAACTACTTTAAATTTATAACCAGGAACAATAAATAAATTTGTAATCCCTTCAGTAGGAAATAACTTACCGCTAATATCTGTAGAAGATTCCAATACACGTAGTGAGGTTGTTCCCACAGCGACAACACGCCCGCCCTTATTACGGGCTTCCTCAATAGCATCAACAGCGGTTTCATCTATTCTGTAATGCTCTGAATGCATCACATGGTTATCTGTATCTTCTACCTTAACAGGTACGAATGTTCCTGCGCCCACATGAAGAGTTGTAAATACATATTTTATTTTTTTTCTTTGAATTTCATCGAAAAGATCTGTTGTAAAATGAAGGCCTGCAGTAGGTGCAGCAATTGCTCCTGGTTCTTTGGCATAAATAGTTTGGTAATTTTCTCTGTCTGAATCGTTATAATCATCAGATCTTTTTATGTAAGGCGGTAAAGGCATTTTTCCATGAAGATCTAGATTGTCAAAAAATTCTTCTCTATTAAAATTAAATAGAAGATCTACTTCTTGACCATTTCGTTTTAAGATATCTGCTTTAAATTTTGGTGAAAATATTATTTGACAACCAACTTTTACACGTCTAGCAGGTTTGGCGAATGCACGCCAATGTTTCTGATTTACCTCTTTTATAAGAGTAATTTCTATTTTTGTCTTCTCTTGAAAACCAATTAAACGTGCAGGAATCACACGAGTATCATTAAAGACCAAGATGTCATTCTCCGATAGAAAATTTGGTAAATCTTTGATTATATAGTCTTTAATGGAATTTTTAACAACGAGCATTCTTGCTGAGTCACTTGGTTCTACTGGACTTTTAGCAATTAGCTCTTTAGGAAGTTCATAATTGAATTGATCAACTTTCATTTATTAACTTGCATAACAGTTAACTATTTTTCGATTTTATGCGCTTAATCAGGCTTGCACTAATTTCAGGTGAAACAAAAGAACTAATATCTCCTCCTAAAGCTGCTATTTCCTTCACAAGTTTAGAAGCTATAAATTGATGGTTTTCAGATGCCATCAGAAAAACTGTCTCAACATTATTATTTAGCCTCGCATTCATTCCAGTCATTTGAAATTCATATTCAAAGTATGATAAGGCCCTAAGCCCTCTAATAATAATAGAAGCTTGGACCTCCTCCACAAAATGCATTAATAAATTATCAAAATTTCGAACAGAAATTCTATCTCCACAAATTGGTTTTAATTCCTTCATAACCATATCAACTCGCTCATCAACATTAAATAATGGTGATTTTCCAGTATTTACTGCAACACCAATAACTAAATGATCTACTACCCTTAGTGCTCTTTTAACTATATCTGTATGGCCACTGGTAATTGGATCGAAAGTACCTGGGTAAACACCAATACGCATATCATTCATCAATCAAACCCTTCATTCACAATTTTTATTAATTTTTAGTTCTAGGAAGTCGGATATTCACGAATTATTTTGTTCCGTAGATTGATTCTCTTGAATATTAGTTTCTGTTTCATTTACATTTTCTTCCTGATCATCGAGTTGTGCAACAGCCATTACATGCTCTTCTTCGGATAATCGAAAGATCCTTACTCCTCTTGCCGTACGTCCAACCTTACTAATATCCGATACAGCACAACGGATCATTTGCCCACCATCTGTAACCAACATTACACCCTCCTCATCTTCAACAGGTGTTGTCGCCACAACATGACTCTCTTTTCCCAAATCTATATTAATAACACCCTTACCACCCCTTTTAGTTAGCCTATAATCATGCGCAGATGTTCTTTTTCCATAACCATCTGAGCGTACTGTTAAGAGAAATTGTTCAATTGACTCAAGCTCTAAACGTCTTTCTTCTGAAAGCTGCGGGACCTCTCCTTCTCTTTTTCTACGAAAATAACCATCACGGTCACTAGAGCTTAGATCTACATGTGTTAAAATTGTCATAGAAACAATACGATCGTTCTCAGCAAGCATCATCCCACGAACGCCCTGTGAACTTCTACCTTTGAAAAGCCTTACATCAGGTACTGCAAACCTAACACATTTGCCTCCAGAAGCTGCGAGCAATACATCATCATATGGTTTACATGTTGAAACACCAACTATTCCATCTCCATCAGCAAGCTTCATCGCTATTTTCCCATTTGACGGCACATTTGTGAAATCAGATGCACTATTTCTTCTCACATAGCCGCTAGATGTTGAAAACATCAGTTGTAAATTTCCCCAAGAACCCTCATCTTCTGGCATCGGTAAAATTGTCGAAATAGTTTCACCATCAGATAGAGGAAGGAGATTGATTAATGCCTTACCTCTGGCTTGCGGCTCCGCTAGGGGCAAACGATATACTTTTAATTTGTATACTTTTCCTGCTGTAGAGAAAAATAATACTGGCGTATGAGTATTGACTACAAAAACACGGCTCACAAAGTCTTGATCCTTAAGGCGCATACCATAGCGGCCTTTTCCTCCTCTTTTTTGTGACCTATATTTTGATAATGCTACCCTTTTCACATAACCAGTGTGAGATAGTGTAACAACCATTTCTTCTCTTTGAATTAAATCTTCTATATCTGCTTCAAATTCTTGATCAATTAATTCAGTTCTCCTTTCATCAGCATATTCCTCTTTTACAGTCTTTAGTTCTTTAAGTAATAAACCCTTAAGAGTATCAGGATCCTGCAAAATTTTAATATATGCTTGTATCTGTGACATAATTTCTTCTAGTTCACCAGCAATCTTATCTCTTTCCATAGCCGTTAATCTTTGTAACCTAAGCTCAAGAATAGCCCTAGTTTGTTCTTCGGTTAGTCGTACTGTATTTTTAGTTTTGTCGATTACCTGTCTTGGGTCTGCAATCAGATTTACCAATTCACCAACCTCACGAACTGGCCATTCACGTGCAATAAGCGTTGACCGAGCCTCTGAGGGATCTTTTGATTTACGTATCGTGGCAATTACATCATCGATATTTTCTACAGCTATTGCCAAACCAACTAATATATGTGCTCTATCTCTTGCCTTACCTAGAAGAAATTTTGTGCGTCTTGTAATCACATCTTCACGGAACTTAATAAAAGCTTTAATAACGTCTTTTAAATTCATTAATTCTGGCTTGCCACCATTCAGTGCAAGCATATTTACTCCAAAGCTAGTTTGTAGAGGAGAATATTTGTGTAATTGGGCAAGTACTACTTCCGCTACTGCATCCCGCTTCAGCTCAACAACAACTCTTACACCATCTCTGTCCGATTCATCTCTTAGATCTGCTATGCCCTCAACACGTTTGTCTCGGACTAACTCAGCAATACGCTCAATCATACGGGATTTGTTAACTTGGTATGGTATCTCAGTTACTATTATTGCTTCTCTATCTTTACGGATTTCTTCAAAATGTGTTCGAGAACGCATTACAACTGATCCCCTACCAGTCATTAATGCTTGGCGCATACCTGCACGACCAAGAATTTGTGCACCTGTAGGGAAATCTGGGCCAGGGACAATTTCTACTAATTCTTCCAAGGTAATGGAAGGGTTATCTATAAATGCACAACATGCATCTATAACTTCCCCAAGATTATGCGGAGGTATATTAGTAGCCATACCAACAGCTATACCCCCTGCTCCATTAACCAATAAATTAGGGAATTCTGCAGGCAACACTGATGGTTCCTGAGCAGATCCATCATAATTATCATTAAAATCAACAGTATCTTGTTCTATATCCGCAATCAAAGTCTGAGATGGCTTTGCCATCCTAACTTCAGTGTAGCGCATAGCTGCAGGTGGATCTCCATCCATTGAGCCAAAATTTCCCTGGCCATCAATGAGAGGAATCCGCATAGAAAAGTCTTGAGCCATGCGAACCATTGCGTCATAAATAGCTGCATCACCATGAGGGTGATATTTACCCATCACATCTCCTACAACCCGTGCAGATTTGCGATGAGGTTTATTCCATAGATAGCCACTTTCATGCATAGCGTATAAAATTCGGCGATGAACTGGCTTTAATCCATCTCTAACATCAGGTAAAGCCCTTGAAACTATGACGCTCATTGCATAGTCAAGGTACGAGCGTTTCATTTCCTCCTCGATAGATACAGGACGAAAATCTTTAGGCTCGAAAGCCGGCGTATCTGCAGGCGGTTGGGCTGGTGGCTCGTTACTCAATGACGTGCTCTAAGCCTTTGAAATTAAGTTAAAGAAACGAATCGTTGAATAAAAAAACATATTTCATTTTAAACTAATTTATTACATTCAACAATGGCGTAATGGGATTGTTTACACATAATTAATTCGAAAATTATGTTATATCTACTTCATTTAATATATAGTTTAACTTAAAAAGGAATATCATCATCAAGATTATTAGCTGAGTCTGTACTAGTTTCCGAATTTGAGAGATTCGTCTCATCCATAGCACTGTCTCCATCAGAAACACGTGAATGATCAGAAGAGTCCCCTGCCCGATCAAGCATTTGTATATCTCCACGAAATCTATTTAGAACAATCTCAGTTGAATACTTTTCGATTCCCGCTGCATCTGTCCACTTACGAGTTTGAAGTTGTCCTTCAACATAGATTCTAAGACCTTTTTTCAAGTACTTTTCAGCTATTTCTGCAAGGCGTTCGTTAAATATTACTACTCTATGCCACTCAGTTTTCTCTCGCCTTTCGCCACTAGCCTTGTCTCGCCATGATTCTGAAGTAGCAATGGATAAATTTACAACTGGGTTTCCATCTTGCATTTGGCGTATTTCTGGATCTCGCCCTAAATTTCCAATTAATATTACTTTATTAACGCTTCCTGCCATTTTTATGCCCCCAAGTCGTCACATAACTAGATTAGAAAATTGTATATATATAAATAAATTATTTAACACGCCTTTAACATAAACCATAAATAAACATATTTGCATACACAACGGATCATAATTAAATAGTATATATGGTAATCAAAACTAAAAGAAGTATAAACACCGATGATATAACAATCAAAGGTGCACGTGAGCATAATTTACAAAATATTGATGTTAAAATACCCAGAAATAAATTAGTCATTGTTACAGGTGTTTCTGGATCAGGTAAATCTTCTTTAGCATTTGATACTATTTATGCAGAAGGACAGCGTCGTTATGTAGAAAGCCTTTCAGCATACGCTCGTCAGTTTTTAGAGCTTATGGAAAAACCAGATGTAGATTCCATTGAAGGTTTGTCACCGTCCATATCAATTGAACAAAAAACAACTAGTCGTAATCCAAGATCTACCGTAGGTACCGTAACAGAAGTTTTTGATTACCTGAGACTACTTTACGCAAGAATAGGAGTTCCTTTTTCTCCCGTAACAGGACTCCCAATAAGTAGTCAGAGTGTAACTCAAATGGTAAATGCAATTAAATCTAAACCTAATGGAACAAAGGTTTATTTGCTAGCACCTCTAATACGTGACCGCAAAGGAGAACATAAAAAAGAAATAGCAACTTTGATAAAGAAAGGTTTTGCAAGGATTAAAGTAAATGGTGTTTTATACTCAATTGACCAAGTACCTAATCTAAATAAAAATGAAAAACACTCTATAGAAGTAGTTGTAGACAGAATAATTATTAATGATGAGATAGAGCGTAGGTTAGCAGATAGTATTGAAACAGCTTTAGAATTAAGTGACGGACTGCTAATCTCTGAAGACGCTGATAGCGGAGATCAAGAAATATATTCAGCTAGATTTGCTTGTCCTGTTTCTGGTTTTACAATTGAAGAAATTGAGCCACGATTGTTTTCATTTAATAGTCCACATGGAGCATGTCCAACGTGTGATGGACTTGGAACTGAATTATATTTTGATACCAAGCTAGTTGTACCCAATGAGAATCTATCTATAAATGAGGGAGCGATAGTACCTTGGAATAGAAATCATTCACCATATTACATGCAAACTTTGGAGTGTCTTGCCCAACATTATAAAATATCAATGTCAAAGCCTTGGAAAAAATTATCATCACAATTTAAAGAATTAATTATGGACGGCTCCAAAGAAGATAAAATTTTATTTAACTATGATGACGGAAAGAAACAATACACATTAACAAAACCTTTTGATGGTGTTCTCTATAACTTAGAAAAAAGATGGAGAGAATCAGACAGTACATGGGTTCGAGAAGAGCTAACCAAATACCAAACAAACAGGTCATGCAAAGAATGTATGGGTTATAGACTTAAACCTGAGGCTTTATCTGTTAAAATCAATAATTATCATATAGGTCAAATCTCAGAATTATCTATATTTGAAACATCAAGGTGGTTTCAAGATCTTCCAAAAAACCTGACAAAACAAGAAAAGATAATCTCAAAACGTATCCTTAAAGAATTAAATGACCGTCTAAATTTTCTCATGAATGTTGGACTCGATTATTTATCATTATCAAGACCTTCAGCTACTTTGTCAGGGGGTGAGAGTCAAAGAATTAGATTGGCATCTCAAATTGGTTCTGGTTTAACAGGGGTAGTATATGTACTTGATGAACCATCCATAGGATTGCATCAAAAAGATAACTCTAGGTTGCTTGAAACTCTTACAAATCTTAAAAATCTTGGAAATAGCGTTATCATTGTTGAACATGATGAGGATGCAATTCGTTCAGCCGATTACGTTATAGATATGGGTTTGGGTGCAGGAATTCATGGAGGACATATAATAGCAAAAGGCACTGCTAAAGATATTATGAACAGTAAAGATAGTATTACTGGCCAATACCTCTCAAAAAGAAAAGTAATAGATATCCCCCAGCAACGAAGAACTGCAAAAAATCAACAAGAATTAATTATATCAGGGGCCAGTTCAAATAACTTAAAAAACATTAATGCAAAAATACCAATTGGAACTTTTACTTGCGTTACTGGAGTATCTGGAAGTGGCAAATCCACCTTAATTATTGACACTTTATACAATGCTGCAGCCATGTATATCAATAATTCTAAAACCCAATCTGGGAAATATGATGAAATAGTTAATCTAGAAAAATTTGATAAAATTGTAGATATTGACCAATCTCCTATTGGACGTACTCCAAGATCAAATCCAGCTACTTACACTGGGGCATTTGGCCCAATAAGAGATTGGTATTCTGGACTTCCTGAATCAAAAGCAAGGGGATATAAACCTGGTAGATTTTCATTCAATGTAAAAGGTGGAAGATGTGAAACCTGTCAAGGGGATGGGTTAATTAAAATTGAAATGCACTTCCTACCTGACGTATATGTGCAATGTGATGGGTGCAAAGGAAAAAGGTATAATAAAGAAACTCTAGAAATAAAATATAAGAGTAAATCAATTTCGGATATTCTTAATATGACAGTTGATGAAGGATTGATTTTCTTTTCAGCTGTACCTTCAATCAGATCCAAAATGGAAACATTACAACGTGTCGGACTTGGTTATATCCATATTGGCCAACAAGCTACTACTTTGTCAGGAGGAGAAGCACAGAGAGTTAAATTAGCCAAAGAACTCTCTCGAAGAGCCACAGGGAAAACTCTTTACATTCTTGATGAACCAACGACAGGATTACATTTTGCAGATGTTAAAAAACTTTTAGATGTTTTACATACGTTAGTTAATTCAGGTAACACTGTTATTGTTATAGAGCATAATCTAGAGGTAATTAAAACTGCAGACTGGATAATTGACCTTGGCCCAGATGGAGGTGATAAGGGAGGTAAAATTATTGTCCAAGGATCTCCTGAAACTGTAGCAAAGGAAAATAAAAGTTATACAGGTTCTTATCTTAAAAAGATTTTAAATAAA
Organism: Rhodospirillaceae bacterium; assembly: GCA_002728135.1. Taxonomy (GTDB): domain Bacteria; phylum Pseudomonadota; class Alphaproteobacteria; order UBA828; family UBA828. Next base: position 20,111 of record PBVE01000020.1, on the reverse strand, counting down.
AATACAAACTCAACCTGAATAACCTTAAAGTTTATGAAAATTACATTAGAGGATTTAATGAAAGAGCAGAAATCTGTAACGATTATTGGGGGTGGCCTTGCTGGTTGTGAAGCTGCATGGCAATTATTGAATGCTGGTATCTATGTAAAACTTATTGAGATGCGACCAATAAAATCAACACCAGCACACTCAACTGATAATTTATGCGAACTTGTATGTTCAAATTCTTTTAGGTCTGATGATAAATGTAATAGTGCAATAGGCCTTCTGCATGAGGAAATGCGGCTCTGCAATTCAATAATCATGAAAGCTGCTGATACTACTAAAGTTCCTGCAGGATCAGCATTAGCTGTTGATAGAAATAAATTTTCACAAATAGTCGAGGAGAATTTATATTCTCACAAATCATTCGAATTAATTAGATCAGAACAAACAACTATACCAAAGTCAAATAAAGAAAAATTTATTATAGCTACTGGACCATTGACATCTGAAACATTCAGTAAAGAGTTATTAAAGTTAACAGGTGAAGATTCGTTAGATTTTTTTGATGCAATTGCACCAATTATATATAAAGACACTATAGATTTTTCAAAGGCTTGGTATCAATCAAGATATGACAAACCTGGGCCATCAGGAAACAATGCAGCATATATAAATTGCCCTCTTGATGAACAACAATATAATTCATTTATTAAAGAAATTTGTACTGTAGAATCCATTCCATTTAAGAAGTGGGAAAAAGAGACACCATATTTTGAGGGTTGCCTTCCTATAGAAGTCATGGCTGAAAGAGGAAAAGAAACACTAAGATATGGGCCCATGAAACCAGTAGGACTAAGTAATCCTAGGAGTGACATAAAGCCCCATGCGGTAGTTCAACTTAGACAAGATAATGAAGCAGCTACAATGTATAATATGGTTGGTTTTCAAACTAAGCTTAGCCATAAAGATCAAATCCGTATTTTTTCTATGATACCTGGACTGGAAAAATGTAAGTTTGCAAGACTGGGCGGTATACATAGGAATACATTCATAAATAGTCCCCTATTACTTGATTCTACTTTACGGTTAAAAAAATCTAAAAACTTAAGGTTTGCAGGACAGATCACAGGTGTTGAAGGATACGTTGAGAGTGCTGCTATTGGTCTATTAGCTGGTAAATTCTTAGCTGCAGAAATATCAAGTTACGAAATTAAACCTCCACCTAAAACTACAGCCTTAGGATCTCTTCTTAATTATGTAGTCAACGGTGGATTAAGTATATCAGATATAAGATATCAACCTATGAATATAAATTTTGGTTTAATACCAGAAATTCCTAACAAAAAACTTAAGAAAAAAGAAAAAAGAGAAACCATATCAAAACTTGCACTTTCAGACCTTAATATATGGCTGAATTAATAACAGCTTTTCCATTATTTTTTGTATAGATAATTAGTACTTTCTCATTATTAACCACCATGAAAGGATAACTAATGTAGCTAGTGGCCTAATAGATGAACTCATTAAAAAAGGGTCGTAATTTACTTTTCTAAAATTGTGAAGCTCCTTAACAATGATTCCCCTAAGTAATAAAACTGAACGAGCGTTTGGGTTCCCAGATAACCTTGTAGGGATATTGCTGAGGTAATATTGCCCTTCTAGTAATACCTCCTTAACGATTTTGCAAAGTATTTCCCTATTCTTAATATCAAGTATAAGACTAGGTTCGACCCCCTCCTTTATTAATTGTTTTTCTGGAAGCCATAATCTTGTTTTTAAGTCTTTTCTGGCAATACATTTCATAACGTTTATTATAGTCCATAAAGTACCATAATATTTTGCTACCTCTAATGTTTCATGTTCATCATCAAGTAATATTTCTGCAAATAATTGATTCAATATACCACCAGTTTTTTCGGCATAATTAAATATTTCGTTAGTATCTATGGGTAAATCAACCTCAATTTCCATCTCATGCCCGTCAATAAGAGTTAATAATGAATTTTGTAAATTGTCATGCGATCTGAATATTGGCATCAGGTTTTTTAATAAATCATGTCCATAATGTTCCCCTTTATGACTTGATTCTAATGCATCTCGCCACCACTGATATCTGATATTTGCAAGCATGGGTTCTGACACTTTTTTTGAAATTTCAGCTATTTCAATATTAAATGCCAGACATATAAGTAGTTTTTGTCTGTAATGAAAAGGGCTAAAACCTAATAATACATATCGTTCATAATCAGACTTTCGGCTTTTTAAAGCTATCGAGTCTAATAAACCCTGATCGATATTATTAAATGGATTATTAGTGTTTTTTTGTGACTGTTTAAACAATAACATTACCTCTTATATATATTTGAGTAGATTCATGTCATATAACAAAATAAATTATAAATTATTTATATATAAGTTACTTTAAAATATTCTTTATCGTATAATTATGAACAAATCTGAAACTCACATTATTGGTGCTGGTTTATCTGGTTTATCAGCTGCGGTTGCATTAACAGCATCAGGATATAAAGCCACACTTTATGAATCTTCTCCTCAAGCAGGGGGACGGTGTAGATCTTTTTGGGATCATGAACTTAATTCTATTATTGATAATGGAAATCATCTTATATTAGGATCAAACAAAAGTGTATTTGCCTATCTTAAGGTCATTGGAAATGAAAGTGGTTTAATAGGTCAATCAAATGTGAGAATTCCTTTTATAGACCTCCGCACAGGAAAAAGATGGGCAATTCGTCCAAACTATGGGAAAATTCCATGGTGGATTTTTTCAGATTCCCGGCGTGTTCCAAATAGTAGTTGGTTTAATTATTTATCAATTTTAAAACTAATGTTTGCCTCCAACTCTACTACTGTAAAAGAATGTTTAGGTGGAAATACCATTATGTCTGAAATGCTTTGGGAACCCCTTACTAAAGCTGTATTAAATACAGAGATGCATTTAGCTTCAGCTAAATTATTATGGCCAGTAATTAAAATTGCTTTTGGTAATGGTGCAAAAGGGTCTCAACCATTCTTTGCTAGAGAAGGTCTTTCATCTGCATTAATAGACCCAGCTATTGATTTCATTACAAAGAATAATGGTAGTATCAAATATGGATGTAGATTAAAGGATATAGAATTTAATAATAAAAAGGCAATATCTTTAAACTTTGGTGAATACTCAGTAGATGTTGGCAAAAAAAATCAAATTATTATTGCTGTACCTCCACATATAGCATCACAGCTGCTACCAGATATTTTATATCCATCAGAAACACGTTCAATCTTAAATGCACATTTTCGACCTCAACACCCAATTAAAATACCGGGCAAATCAAAATTTCTTGGTATAGTTGGAGGAACTGCGGATTGGGTTTTTTTACGTGATAGAGTCTTATCTGTAACAGTTAGTGCTGCTGATGAATTAATAGATGAAAAGAATGAATTACTTGCAAAATCTCTTTGGAAAGACCTATGTACTGCATTAAGTATACAAAATAGCCCACTCCCGCCATTTAAGATTGTAAAAGAAAAAAGGGCCACATTTGCACAAACTGCTGGATCGACGAAATCTAGGCCAAATGCGAAAACACCTTGGAAGAATGTTATTTTAGCTGGAGACTGGACAAATACTGGGCTCCCCGCAACAATAGAAGGTTCTGTCAAGTCTGGACTTACAGCAGCCATCCGTGCAAGAAGGAAAATGTAAAAAATTATATCTAAATTTATATAATGTTGAAAAAATAGATTATGAATTACTCTGAAACAATCAGAGCAGCTGCTACATTTCTTCCTTCAGAGAGTAAAATATTGTATGTCCTGCATGCTGCCGAAGTATCCATACTCTCAACACCTATACCAATTTTACGCATACTAGATCTAATATTCTCTGAAACCATAATGAATGTATTTCCTGTACCAATTAATAAAACATCTATTAATTGATTGCTTAAATGTTTTTCAAAGTCAGTAGGTTCTAGTTTATCTGCATTAACAGAAACCTCCCAGTATTCTGTTTTGTTTGGCAATACAAATATATTCCCAGTAAAATGCTCACCATTAACATCAAACCCATTAGAATTATATGCTTTAATAACCTGCTTATTTATTGTTAAGAGTGGTGTAACTTCCATTTTACCATCAATCTTTACGGCGATTGCGTCTTTTCCTACGATTTTTTTTATTAGAGGACCTCTTGCCTCCGGTTCGTTTAATCTCTGGATTAATTTCTTCTTTGCTCATAGTATTTTCTAGACTACTCCCAGAGGTATTTTGTTTAGAAAGAAAATCAGACATTTGAAGGTCAGCATCAGCTTGAAGTCTTTCAGCATTCGCATACTTGCTATCAGACTTAGACTTATTTCCTCGTTGTGGTTTAACATATAATAAGAGAGCACCAGCTACGAATACTGAGGAATATGTGCCTGCAATAACTCCCCAAATCATTGTAAAACTAAATCCTCTGATTACTTCACCACCGAAGATGAATAAAGCCAGAAGTGCCAGCAGTGTTGTTCCAGATGTTATAACTGTACGCGAGAGTGTTTCATTTACTGATTGATTAAGCAGCTCTATTAAAGACATACTTTTATATTTACGTAAATTTTCACGAACTCGGTCATAAACTACAACCGTGTCATTCATGGAATATCCAATTATCAATAAAACTGCAGCCACTGATGCTAAATTTACTTCAAAACCTGTAAGGGAGAGCATGCCCAGTGTTAACGCAATGTCATGTATTAGTGCAATTATTGCTCCAATAGCGAAAGGAAGCTCAAAACGAAACCAGATATATGCTAGCATAAGTGCCACAGCGACTATAATTGCAATAATACCTGCCTGAATTAGTTCATCACCTACTTTTGGCCCGACAGACTCAGTTCTTCTGTAGGAAATTGACTCAGGATAAACTGTTAAGGCCTGCTTAACGCGAGCTATAATCTCCTGTTGAGCTTGCCCACCAGCATCTTGCTTTTCAATTCGAATTAAAGCGTGAGTCTCTTCGCCAAATTTTTGAAGTGCAATATCTCCTAGTTCTAAATTACCTAGTATTGATCTAATTTGAGGTAGATCGGTCGCAGTTTTAGTCTCGATTTCAATAAGCACACCTCCAGAAAAATCAATTCCAAAATCCAAACCTTTTCCACCCAACAAAACTGCTGAAGCAATAATCAATAATGCTGAAAGTACAAAAAACCCCTTTCTCCATTTTAAGAAAGGAAATTTTGTTTGATCAGGTATAAAACGAATGCGCCACATAATATATCCTAGCTATAATGGCAACTTAGATGGCCTTCTATATCGAAGCCATGCAACTAATATATAACGACTAACTATCATAGCTGTGAACATAGAAGTTATAATTCCGAGACCCAGAGTTACAGCAAAGCCTTTCACAGGACCAGTGCCAATGAGGTATAAGATAACCGCTGCTATTAGAGTTGTTAAATTAGAATCTAAAATAGTTCTAAATGCTTGCTTATAACCTGCTTCCATGGAAGAGAACGGAGTTCTACCTGTTTTATATTCTTCTCTTATTCTCTCAAAAATTAAAACGTTAGAATCTACAGCCATCCCTATTGTTAAAACAATACCAGCAATGCCCGGGAGTGTCAGAGTTGCCTGTAATAATGACAACAAGCCAATTATAATTACCAAGTTTAAAACTAGTGCAATATCAGCAACCAACCCAAAGAGTCCGTAATAAATAAACATAAAAATTATAACTGCGACCAAACCTATAATACAGGCTATTGTACCTGCTCTGATAGAGTCAGCGCCCAAACCTGGCCCTACTGTCCTCTCCTCAAGTACCTTCATTGGTGCAGGAAGTGCTCCTGCTCTAAGTAATATAGCTAATTCATCTGCAGATTGAACGCTAAAATTACCACTGATTATACCAGAACCTCCCAGTATAGGCTCATTTATATTAGGTGCACTAATAACCTTTCCATCTAAAACAATGGCAAACGATTTATTCACATTTTCCTTGGTTATTTTTCCAAATTTACGGCCACCAGCAGTATCAAATCTAAAGCTGACAACAGGTTGATTATCTTGGAAAGTTGCTTGTGCATCTTCTAGAGATTCGCCACTAAGTTCTGCTCTTTTTCTAACTGCTATCATTTCTAGAGATGGTTGTGAATTATCTGATTCAGAGCTATCCCTTTCTAAAGGCAATAATTTAGTGCCGGGACTAATGTTCCTATTTCTTATATCTTCATCTGTTGCACTATGGTCAACAAGATGAAATGTCAAGCGTGCCGTCTTACCTATCAATTCCTTCATACGTTCGGGGTCATCAATACCTGGCAATTGAACTATTACTCTATCATCTCCCTGCCGTTGAATTGTTGGTTCGCGGACGCCAGTTTCATCAATACGTCTTCTTATGATTTCAATTGATTGACTTAGAGCAGAATTTTGAAGTTTCCTAACTGCTTCATCAGTAAACATGATTTTAACAAGTCCATTTTCTGACTTATCAATATTATGATCTGATAAAATAGCAGACAAAACAGTATCTAATTTTAATAGATTTGTTTTATTTGTGACTTTAAAAGTTACTGAATTGTCTGCCGCACTTAGCTTTGTATACCTAATTTTTTCTTTTCTTAGTTCCCTTCTAACTTCTGATACAAGCTTTTGCATTTTTTCTTGAACTAAACCATCCAGTTCTACTTGTAAAAGCAGATGAGATCCTCCCTGCAAATCCAAACCAAGTGATACTTGCTGGCTCGGTAACCACGAGGGATATTTTGAATTTAATATTTCACGGTCGAAAAAATTAGGCACCATGAACAATAGACCCGCAATACAAACAAGTATGACGGTGACTAACTGCCAAGGTTTAACTTTCAACATTTTACGCTCTAATTTTGATGATTATTTTTCTGATTTTGATTCCTGATCTTCATTATCTTTATTATCTTCATTATCGATATCTTCTTCAATATGATCTTCTAAATCATCTTCAAAGTCATCATCTTCATCAAAGTCAACTTCAGAACGTCTTACAACCTCTGCGACACCAGTACGCATCAGTTTAACACGTATATCGGGTGCTATTTCTAGTAGGATTTGTTCATCTCTTGTACGAACTACCTTTCCCACAACACCACCAGAAGTTACAATTTCATCCCCTCGTCCAACATTTTTTAACATTTCACGGTGTGCTTTTTGTTTTTTCTGTTGTGGACGAATTAGCAGAAAATAAAAGACTACAAAAATAAGTATCAGCGGCAAGATTGACATTAACATATCTCCCCCACCACCTTCGGCACCTCCAGCACCTTGCTGGCCTGGCATACAAGCGCTTAAACTAAGTAATATCAAGGCTGATGTGCCAAGAGTTGCAAGTTTTCTCATTGGTTTCTCCAAAGATCTTTTAACGGGAGCCCAATTATTATCGGGCAATGTTTTAATTGCTGCGCAAGATACGCTTGAACTCACAGATGAGCAACATCTCATGTAATAAAAAAAACACTACATTTACGATTTTTAGCTCTATGATAACGTCTAAAAGAAATTTCTTCAAATATTTGGATAAGTAAATAACAATGACTTCCTCAAAGAAAACATCTGATTCAAACAATTTAGTGCTAATTAGGATTGCAGAAGCACTTGAAAGACTCTCACCCCCTACTCATAAGGAAATAAACTTGGAAAGTAGTTCTGGATTTGTTTGGAATCCAGAAACAAAATATCTCGAACCAGTAATAAACATTAATAGAATCGATATCACCTTACTTAAAGGTGTAGATCAAGCTAAAGAAACTCTCATGGAGAATACATCCAGGTTTGCTATGGGTAGACCGGCAAATAATGCCCTGTTATGGGGTGCTAGAGGAATGGGAAAAAGTTCTTTAGTAAAAGCAGTTCACTTTTCTACAAACCAAAATATTGATAATCCACTAATTCTTATTGAAGTTCATAGAGAAGATATACCTTCATTGCCAATATTACTCAGAATACTAAGGGGTGTTAATTATAGGTGTATATTATTTTGTGATGATTTGTCATTTGAAAAGGATGATACATCTTATAAATCCCTTAAAGCATTATTAGAAGGAGGAATCGAAGGTCGACCAGATAATGTAATATTCTATGCAACATCTAACCGCAGGCATTTAATGTCTAGAGAAATGATTGAAAATGAACAAGCAACAGGCATTCATAGGGGTGAGTCTGTTGAGGAATCAGTTTCATTGTCAGATCGTTTTGGAATTTGGCTAGGATTTCATAGTTGTGATCAAGAAACATTTATAGAAATGGTTAATGGCTATACTCGTTGGTATCAAATAGACCTTCCTCCAAAAATAATTAGAGATGCAGCACTAAAATGGGCAGCAACCAGAGGCAGTCGTTCAGGAAGAGTGGCGTGGCAATTTGTTCAAGATTTAGCTGGTCAACATGGGATACCTCTTAAAAGATAACAAATTTATCTAACTAACTTAGGAATTGGGTTTACAGCCAAGCCCCTTTTACGTATTTCAAAATATAATTGAGGAACTGTTACATCACCTGTAGTTCCAACAAAAGCAATTCTTTGGCCTGAATTTACTGATTGGCCCAATTGGACAAAAATTTTGGCATTATGTGCATATGCAGACACCCAGCCTCCTTTGTGTCTGATTAAAATAAGTTTTCCATAGCCTTTCAATTCATCCGCTGCATACACAACAACACCATCAGCTGAAGCAACTACAGTTGTACCTTCAGGTGCATTAATATTAATTCCCTCATTATAAATACCACCTTTTTTTGTTCCATAATTACTAATGAGTTTTCCAACAACTGGCCAGATAAAATTAACTGGAATTTTACGATTTAGATTTGAATAATCATTATTTGAGGTAAATTTAGGTATAAGCAAGTTATCACCTACCATCAAACGGTATGGTTCAACTAAATTATTTTGCTTGATTAGTGTACTTATCTTTGTATTGAAATTTTTAGATATTTTAAAGAGACTATCACCAGATTTAATCTTATAGACTACCATACTAGGTATCTCTAATTTTTGGCCTACGTGTAAAGTATATGGTGACTGTAGAGAATTTAATTTGATAATTTCTTCAACATCAATTTTTAACCTATGAGCTATTCTGTAAAGAGTATCTCCCTCAATAACTTTTATAATTTTGGGAAACTCATCCTTTTTGAGAATATCTGGCCTCACTGGTGGCAGGAAGATATCTGAATTTTGTATTTTTTCTATCGGCCTAACCGGCGAAGGGTCAGGAAGAATATTTTCTGAGAAAGAATTGATAAAATTATAATTGCTTCCATCAAAATTCCTGAAGGATTCAATGCATCCAGTCATTATAATAGCCATAAAGCAATATAAAAGGATTATTTTAGAGATAGAAAAAAAAGAAAACTTTGAAATATACATCCAATTTATATCTTCTTTAGTCAATAATTTTAAGGTAGTTTTATTTAGCATTCTCTATCTATATTTTAGTCTTATTAGGCACTACACCAGGTAAAAGTGGTACGAATCTAACCTCTAGTAATTTTTCCTGAACTATTTCACCATCACTATTTAAGTTTATTTTAACAATGTGCTGACATTTTTTGGATATGTCCGCTAATGGAAATATAATCAGTCCATCACTGCTCAATTGACTAATAAGTTTAGAAGGTAAAGTAGGAGCACAAGCAGTAACAATGATACGATCAAAGGGGGCCTGCTCATGCCAACCTTGATTACCATCATCAACTTTTTGAACTATATTAGTAAGCCTAAGATTATTAAACCTAATTGATGCAATTTCAGCTAAATATTGATGTCTTTCAATAGAATATAACCTTCGACAAAGTTTAGATAGAATTGCAGCTTGGTATCCAGATCCTGTACCTACCTCCAAGACCTTCATCCTTGGGCCAAGTTCTAGAGCAGATGTCATTTTAGCTACTATAAATGGCTGACTTATTGTTTGACCAGATCCAATTGGTAATGCAATATTATCATATGCCTGATCTAGAAATGGCTCATCAACAAAATGCTCTCTGGGTATACTTTCAATCGCTGTTAGTACATTAGTATCGGAAATACCCTGACGTCTTAACTCCAAAAGAAGACGTATTTTTCGAGCTTCCATCAGATTTACCTGAAAGATTTTTTCATTTTATTTATGATATTTTTGTTAGTTAGGTTCATATCTATAGGCGTTATTGATATATAATTATCATATACAGCTCTAACGTCTGTTCCTAGTTTGCCTTTTTTTAGAGCTCTTTCAGAAGCTCCAATCCAGTAATATTTTCGGCCGCGGGGGTCAACTCTTTCATTATAAAGGTCACGAGCGTGGTGCTGACCCTGACAAGTAACTTGGATACCTTTGACTTTAGCATATGTAATATCTGGAAAATTAACATTAAAAACTACTTTAGAGCTCCAATCATCTTGGACTATTTTTTTTATGATCCGTGGTGCCCACTTCTCTGCTGTTTTCCAATTTATCTCTTTTCCATCAGCGTACTCTTGGCTAAGAGCAATACCTAATACCCCTGATAAACTAGCCTCCATAGCTGCAGCAACAGTTCCTGAATAACTAAGATCCTCACCAAGGTTTCCTCCATAGTTTATTCCAGATAAAACTAAATCAGGGAGCTTTGATTTGAGTATTTTCTTAAAGCCTAGATAAACACAGTCCGTTGGTGATCCATCAATAGCATATTTACGAGAACTTAATTTTCTAATTCGAAGAGGTCTATGTAAAGTTAGAGAATGTGATGAAGCACTTTGTTCTGTTTCTGGTGCAATTATCCAAACATCTCTACTGATAGATAGGGCTATCCTATATAAAATTTTAATCCCAGGAGAAGAGATACCATCGTCATTAACAATTAGTATTCTCTTATCTTTCATCCAATAATCTCCTGTCCACCCATATAAGGAATTAATACAGATGGTATTTTAACTCTTCCATCTGGCAATTGATAGTTTTCAAGGATAGCAACTAAAGCACGCCCTACTGCGATTCCAGATCCATTAAGTGTATGGACAAATTCAGACTCTTTAATACCTTTTCTTCTATATTTTGCCCCCATCCGACGTGACTGAAAATCTCCACAATTAGAACAGCTAGATATTTCTCTATATGTTTCCTGACCTGGTAACCAGACCTCCAAATCGTAAGTTTTCCTTGCTGAGAATCCTATATCTCCAGTTGCTAGCAACATTACTCTGTATGGAAGTTCTAAGCGCTGCAAAATACTTTCGGCACAATTTGTCATACGTTCGTGTTCATTAGTAGAATCATGAGGCTTTGTAATACTAACCAGTTCAACTTTGTTAAATTGGTGTTGGCGAATCATTCCACGAGTATCTTTACCTGCTGCTCCAGCCTCGGCTCTGAAACACGGAGTATAAGCAACATAACGAATTGGATTATCAAGATTATCTATTATTTGTGAACCAACTAAATTTGTTAAGGGCATTTCAGCTGTTGGAATCAATATATGATTGCTATTAGTTAAGAATAAATCTTCAGAAAATTTAGGTAAATTACCTGTCCCAAACGCAGCATCCTCACGAACCATAAGTGGGGGGGAAATTTCAGTATAACTATATTCATTAATATGAATATCAAGCATGAAATTTCCAAGAGCTCTTTCTAAACGAGCAAGTAAACCAGATAGAATGACAAAACGAGAACCAGAAATACGTGAACTTTCTTCAAAATCCATCATTCCCAAATTTATACCAATATCAAAATGTTGTTTTATATCAAAATCAAACTTAGGTATTCTCCCCCAACTTCGTAACTCTACATTGTGTGAATCATCTGGACCTATTGGAACATCAGAATCCAAAATATTTGGTAATGATGAAAGATAATCATTGAGCTCAGTTACAATTATTTTTTCTTGGGATTCAAGGTTCTGTATTGAGTGCTTTATAGCAGAAACTTCTTGTTTCAGGGCCTCTGCCTGCAATTTATCTCTATCGGCTATTGCTTTCCCGATTGATTTTGAAGTTGTGTTTCTGAGCTCTTGATAACCTTGCAGCTCTGTTTGAATTTTACGTCTTTTCTCATCTAAATATAATATAGCTTGTGATGTACCATCGGCACCACGGTTAGCCATAGCTGTGTCAAATTCTCTAGGATTCTTTCGGATCCAATGGATGTCATGCATTGGAATAGACCTTGTATATTAAATATTTCTTAAAATTGTGTGTATGATGACAATTGATCTTATGAAATATTATATAAATATATCACTAGCGACCAAGATTAAAATCAGTCTCCTCACTATCATCTGTAGCAGCAAGTATAGCATCCAGTCTTGCCATTTCTGCCTCTTCTTCTTCTAATTTCTCTTTTCTCTTTTTCTCAGCAATTTTTACTAGGAAGATTGAAACTTCGTAAAGAATCAATAAAGGGACAGCTAAACCAACCTGACTAATTAAATCAGGTGGAGTCAAAATAGCTGCCATAATAAAAACACAAATTGCAGCATACTTACGTTTTCTTTTCAAACCATCAGAAGTAGCCATACCAGCACGGCCAAGAAGAGTAAGCATAACAGGTAATTGGAAACATATACCAAAAGCAAATATAAGCTTCATCACCAAAGATAAATACTCATTCATTTTTGGTAGTAATTCTGTCTCAATAGATGATTCTGTGCCTTCTTGTTGGAAAGAGACGAAGAATTCCCAAGCCTGTGGAAAAATAAAATAATAAACCATTGCACCACCAGCAAAGAACAAAACTGGCGTTGCAAATAAGAATAGAAGTAATGCCTTCTTTTCTTTTCTGTATAAGCCTGGAGCAACAAACAGCCAGAACTGTATTGCAAGAACTGGAAAAGCTAAAAACAGAGCAGACCAAAATGCAATTTTCAATTGTGTGAAGAATGCCTCTAGCAAATGGGTATAAACAACTTTAGCATCAAACCCCCTACTTTCTAGGACTGTTCTGAGTGGATCAACAAGAAAATTAAAAATATCTTCAGCTACAAAATAACAGCCGATAAAAGCAATAATAACAGTTGCAACAGAGTACATCATTCGGCGTCGAAGCTCGACTAGATGCTCCATTAACGGCATACGTGCACCTTCTGCTGTATTCTCAGTCAAGAGTTCTTACTCTTTTTATTATTTTCATCTATAAATTCTTCTTTAACATTGGTAACTGAATTAGTTTCTTGTGATTCATTATTGTGCAAGCCCTTCTCGACTTCGCTCATTTCTTCATCGAGTTTCTTACCTTCGTTATCTAAGTCTCGACGGACTTCTTTTAATTCTTTATTTGCTTCAGCAATTTCTTTTTGAATAGCTGAAAGATCTGACTCATCTGCATAACCCTCTATAGATCTTTGAAAATCGCGTGCGTATGAACGTGCCTTGCCAGTCCATTGGCCAACAGTGCGAACAACTTTTGGGAGGTCTCTAGGACCTATAACAACGAGAGCGATCACTAAAATGATCAGCAACTCCTGCCAACCGATATCTAACATATAAAACCTTTGAGATTGGCCGACTAAAGCGGGGTTAGATGTTGTGGGTTAGATTAACTCTTTGCAGAATCATCCCTTTTTTCTTCAGTCTCTTGAGGTGAGACTTTGGTTTCATTATCAATTGCTTTTGAATTCTCTGAAACAGAGCTATCTTTGCTAGCTTCATTAGGTGGTATTTCCCCCTCACGAATTCCAGCTTTAAAGCTCTTTATACCTTTTGCAAAATCACCCATTAATCTAGGTAGTTTTCCTGCTCCAAAAAGGAGTAGTACCACTACTATGATCAGGACAATTTGCCAAATACCGATGCTCATGCGTTAGCACTCCCGATTATCCCATAATAATTGAACCTTGGTTACAAAGTTTAATATAAAATCAAATAGAACTATACAATAAATAATGTAACCATAAAAAATAAGACTTTCTAGTTGACAGGGAACACAAAAGCACGCGGTTGGTCAAGCTGAATGATCACTTTTGAGCCTAATTTAGGTGAATTTTTTCTTAAAACACGTGCAAATATAACATCTGAGCTAGATTTTTTAATTAATTGCAACAAAGTGTATGCCCCCAATTCACGTTTCTCTTTAACAAATATTTCATAATTTTCATCAGAATCATCTAACTCTTCAACAAATAAGTCTTCAGGCCTAACCATTAGGCATATTCTAGATCCATGTGGAAAAGGAACTTTAATTGTTCCAAAAATGGTTTTTGCTTCATTTTTATCAACAATTGCATGAGTAACATTAATATCTCCAAAGAATGAAGCAACAAATTGATTTTTTGGTTTATTATACAATTCTTCGGGTCTACCTATCTGTATAATTTTTCCTTCCTTCATTAGGATAATTCTATCTGCCGTAAGCATTGCCTCTTCAAAATCATGTGTAACAAAAATTGTAGCTACACCTCGGTCTTTAAGAATTTTTATTGCATCATCTCTTACTTGTGTTCTAAGTTTAATATCTAAACTAGAAAAGGGTTCATCCATAAACATGACACTGGGATTTGGTGCAAGAGCACGTAGAAGAGCTACTCTTTGTTGTTCGCCACCTGATAAGGTATGAGGATACTTTTTTGCATAAGAATCTAGACCAACGCCTTTCAGTAGTTCTGATACAATCTCTCGTCTTACATTCTTTGAATAACCTTTTAATCCAAATGAAATATTTCCTTCCACTGTTAAATGCGGAAATAGTGCTGAATCTTGAAAAACCATTCCTATGCCACGCTTTTCAGCAGAGACTTGAGAATTACTGCCATCAGCAACAATAACATCATCAATAATTATACGTCCTTCTTGCAAGCGTTCGATACCTGATGAGACTCTTAGAATGGTTGTTTTACCACAACCTGATGGACAGAGTAAACAAACAACCTCACCACTTGCCACCTCAAAGGTGGCATTTTTGATAGCTAAAATATCACCATACCTATGTGTTACTTCTTCTATACGAATACTTGGTGTTTTCATGTTACTTTATGATTATGTAAAAACTAGTTAAAAGAAAGATCATAGATTATAAACCTCCAATACATAACTAACAGTCATCCATGCTTGTATCAGATTCAGAATTAGTAAATAGTGTGGGATCTTCAATATTTTTGACTTCTTTTAACTTACTTTCTAGATCAATTAAATCTCCAGCATTAAGCTCATCTAAATTAGGAAGATCATCAATAGTTCCTAAACCAAAATGAGTAAGAAAATCCTGGGTTGTAACCCATGTTGATGGTCTACCAGGAGTATGACGTTTCCCTTTTGGTTTTATCCAACCTGCCTCTAAAAGATGGTCTAAAGTACCTCTACTTAACGCGACCCCTCTTATATCTTCTATTTCAGCACGAGTAATTGGTTGGTGATATGCAATAATTGCAAGTGTTTCAAGAGCTGCACGTGATAATCGGCGTTTAACCTTTCGATAAATTGTCAAATCCTCTGCAAGATCTGGGGCCGTTCTAAATACCCATCCATGACCAACAAAAACTAAATTTATACCTCGTGAAGAATATGAATCCTTAAGATTCTCAATAAGTGTTTTAATTATAGATAATTCCTCCTTAAGCTGTTGAGATATTAATTCTTCACTTAGGGGCTCATTTGATGCAAAAAGAAGTGCTTCAACAATCCTTGATTGTCTGGATTCCTTTGAAAATTCATCTTGAGTTAAAGATTTATCTTTATTTAGTTGCTGCAAATTATTGTCTAATTGATTCATTGCTCATCCCCATATCTCTTTAGATAAATAGTGCCAAAGGGTTTTGTCTGTTTTAGTTTTATCTTACCCTCTTTTACAAGCTCTAAGCTGGCTGATAATGTACTGGCAATTGCAGAACGCTCTAACAAAGGTTGATCAGTAACCTTAGGCAAAAACTTGGTTAGCACTTCCCAATCTGGGACAGATCCTAGCGCCATAGTCAGTCGATCATATGCATCTTCCATAGAATAGACTTCAGGTGGTTTTATAACTAAGTTTGATTTCTTTACTCTTGCATTTTGAGCTGCATAACCCATAAGTAAATCAAAAAGAGAGGCCTCCAAGACTGATATTTTTACAATCTTGACATCACTATCTTCACCACGATAATAGAATTCATGATTTTCTCTTGGTAAAGAAAAGATTTTTTTTGCCGCTTCACGCATAGCACTTAGAATCCTTAAACGACGAGCAAGTGCTTGTGCCATTTCCTCACCTGTTGGCTCTTCATCTGGAGAAGGGTCTGGTAATAGAAGGCGTGACTTCATAAATGCAAGCCAAGCAGCCATAACTAGATAATCTGCTGCAATCTCAATTTTTAAATCACGAGCTGATCGAATAAAGGCCAAATATTGTTCTGCAAGTTGAAGTATTGAAATTTGGGAAAGGTCTACTTTTTGTAATCTAGCTAGATTCAGTAATGCGTCCAAGGGACCTTCATACCCATCTATATCAACAATTAAAGGGATATTTTCATCTTCTATAGGTGATTCATGGCTTAACTCATTAAATACTGAACTATTTTCTTCCTGTTTTTTCATGAATTACCCTAAATCATATATCTAAGATATATATTAAACCAGACTCTAACCAATTTACGATAGGTAGAACAACCCATGTAAGAGGACTTAATTGAAAACCAATCATATTACCAATTAATGGCAATAGAAATATTAATACTATAAGTAAAGTAAGCCCATAACGTTCCGATGCAACAAATTTAGTTGCAAATTTTAATGGTAGTAAACCAGTTAAGATCCTTCCACCATCTAAAGGTAAGATGGGTAATAAATTAAACACACCTAAAACTATATTTAAATTTACAAATAAATATGAAGTAATAAAAAACCATTTACCAAAACCTGAAGCATCACTTGATAATTGAAGCAAAATAATAGTACCTATAACAGCTAGGCTAAAATTTGCTAAAGGGCCAGCCATAGCTACAATAATCATTCCAGTTCTTGAATTTTTGATATTAGAAAAATTTACAGGTACAGGCTTTGCATATCCAAATATATAAGGAGCACCAAGAAATATTAAAAGACTGGGTATTATAATCGTTCCAACAGTATCAATATGTTTAATCGGATTTAAAGTTACACGTCCTGCTATTGCTGCAGTATTATCACCTAATTTATATGCGACCCAGGCATGTGCGGCTTCATGAAATGTTATAGCTACTAAGATAGGTATGACCCAAATACTTAAAAGGAATAGAATTTTTTCGATATCAAACATGAATCAATATTTATGAAGCATTAGTTTAAATTCATCCCTTAATATATTGATATTAATTGTTTTTTTATCTTTTCTAATATTAGATATAATTGTTTTATTAGCAAAGCTTGATTTAAATTCAGGTAATATTCTAGCGATCTTATACATCTCAGAAATATCTCCAGAACAATGTAAAACTAAATCACAACCAGCATTTAATGCTAACTCTGCTCTTTTTGATAAATTACCCTTTAAAGCCCCCATAGATATATCATCTGTTATCAAAAGGCCTTTAAAACCAATATATTCTCTTATAATTTCTTGTATAATTTTTTCTGAGAATGTTACTGGTAATTTATCTATAGTTGCATAACGTACGTGAGCAGTCATAGCATATGAAGAAAAACATAAGTTTTTAAATGGCTTAAAATCAGTCTCATATAATTTCTGAATTGGTGTATTAATAATTGGCAACTTGAAATGACTATCTATGGATGAACGACCGTGACCTGGTATATGTTTAATGACTTCATTTACACCAGCAGCATTTAAACCCTTAATATATGATTTTCCTAATAGAGTAACTAAATGCGGTTTAGATCCAAAGGATCTATCCCCAATAATTTTTGATTTTTTATTAAAACATAGATCTAAAAGTGGAGCACAATTAACATTTATACCCAGACTATGTAGATCGTATCCTATAAGAAAACCATAAAGCCAAGCAAAACGTTCTATCATTTCAGGAGGAAGTTTTTCGGCTTGTGTCCCAATTTGCCCTTGAGACGGAGGAGAAGGGAAAAGGTTTTTTGGTAGACGTGTGACCCTACCACCTTCCTGATCTATCAAGATTGGAGCATTTGGACGACCTACACAACTCCTTAATTCAGATGTAAGGGAATATATTTGATTTCTATTTATACAATTTCTTGAGAATAAAATAAATCCAAATGGATTCACAGATCTAAAAAAGTCAAACTCATCATTTTTGAGTTCAGAACCTTCAATAACAAAAATTACAGCTTTAGGATATCTTTTTGGATACAAAGATTACTCCCCTACTTTAAGGTTGTATAGCAGTCTGTTCCTCTTTGTTTTAAAGTCTTACAAAGTGCTGAAGCGTCATTTTTATTGTTAAATTTTCCGACCCTTAGTCTCAAGATAGATGTATTCTTATCTGGATTAACAGGCACTAAATCATAGGATAAAGAGCTGAGTATATCAGGGTTTTTTTCTTTTAATTTTGTCCACTCGTTGATAAGAGCGTTTTTATTTTTACTAGCTGCAATTTGTACTTGATAATATTTTTCATTTAAATTTTGTTTAGTCTCAACTTTAGATAATTCGCCCTCAGTTTCAAACACCTCTTCATTCTCAGTTTCTGAAATTGACACCTCATGTGAATTAATAGTTGAAGTGTGGTTAGTTACATTAGATTCTTCTTCTATGTTTGAAACATCATTTTTTATTATTTCTTTATCAGAGTCAGTTGATTTATGCTGGTTTAGAATAGGAGATTCATCTTGATCTGAATTTAATTCAGAGGCCAATTCATTAGAATTAGGAACCTCCAAAAGAGAATTATCAACGACTAAAGGCTCTTCTGCAGGTGGTAAGAGTTGTTCTACTGAAGATGAAGCGTCTGAATCTGTAAGGCTTTTATATACGTATTTATCTCTGTTTTCTATATGTTTTCCACCAGGGTTTTCTGGTTTAACTTTAATAGGAGCTTTATTAGATGTTATGAGAGGTATAGTTGCATCTTTTTCAGAATCAGAATTAGTCGTACCTACTACCCAGATAACAGCAACTAGAATTATAGCAGCAATCAGAATCCACATTGGAGCTGTTTTTGCTTTGACAATTGAACTCTTTTGTTTTGTTTCTGAATCAGAGTCTTTCATTTTACTTTCATTATTTTGATTATTTTCTTCTACACTACTATTACTAATGGATTTAGTTGATATAAGCTCTGGCTCTTTTCTATTATCTTCGTTACTCATTTTACCTTAACTCCTCTGCTGGTTTAATACCGAGAAGGGTTAAGCCAGATGCAATTATACTAGCTGTACCCGCTATAAGTATAATTCTTGCTTGAGTTATTTTGAAATTATCGTCCCTTAAAAATTTTAAGCTAAGATCTTCTTTCCCATTATTCCAAAGAGAGTGAAATTCTGAAGCTAATTCTTGAAGATAAAAAGCTAATCTATGTGGTTCATGGTTAATTGCTGCACCTTCTAAGACCCTAGGCCAATTTGCCAAAAATCTAATCAAACGTATTTCACTAGGGTTATCCAACATATTTAAAGGCGCAGAATTTAATGCTTCTTCACTTGTAACTTCTATAGGAAATGTTTGTTTAAAATTCCTTATTACAGAGTAAATACGTGCATGTGCATATTGGACATAAAATATAGGATTATCATGCGATTGCTCCAGAACTTTTTTTAAATCAAAATCTAATGGAGCATCATTTTTTCTGGTCAACATTATAAATCGCACAACATCTTTCCCAACGCTATCAACTAAATCTCTGAGGGTCACATATTGTCCAGCTCTCTTAGACATCTTTAATTGTTGGCCATTTTCCAATAGTTTGACTAATTGGCACAATTTTACATCAATTTTTATTTTTCCATTGGAGATAGCAGAAACAGCTGCATTTAACCTTTTTATATAACCACCATGATCTGCACCCCATACATTAATTATTTGATCAAAGTTACGGTCAATTTTTTTTGAATGGTATGCTATATCGGTAGCAAAATATGTCCAAGAACCATCAGCTTTTTTCAATTGTCTATCTGTATCATCTTCAAAATGAGTTGATTTAAATAACACTTGCTTGCGAGGTTCCCAATCGTCTAAATTATCTGCTCCCTTAGGGGTTTCTAATATACCCTCATAAAGTAGTTGCATGTCATCAAGCTTATTATAAACAAGTTCAAC
>PBVE01000019.1 GCA_002728135.1 Rhodospirillaceae bacterium | reverse complement strand
TTTACTTTCCCTCCCATATACATTATTTTTTATCTTTTCACATTTCCAATTAAAGCAGGGCTAGCATTATTATTAAATTTGAAAAGAATTGGCAATATCTCAGAAATGATTAAACAAAGATTTGGTTAAATGAAAGTAGATTTTTTTATAGTAGGCGCGCCAAAAGCAGGAACCACATCTTTGTATTATTACTTAAATGAGCATCCTGAAATAGTGATGAGTAGTCAGAAGGAAACAGATTTTTTCTCAGATGAATCATTACAAAAACAAGGGTTGTATTATGGAAAAAATCGCATCTCAACTTTAAAGCAGTACCATGCGCTTTTCGAAAATTATGAAAACAAAGTAGTTGGTGAAGCAAGTGTTTCTTACCTGTTTTATGAGGATGTTCCTCAAAAAATAAAAGAATATAATGCATCAGCAAAAATTATTATTATGCTCAGAAATCCTGCACACAGGGCATTTTCTCATTATTTGATGGATTATAGATTAGGCCTAATTAACCAATCATTTGAGAGTGTTTTGGCAGAAGCTGACAAGGGTAGAAAGCACCAATTATTTTATCAGCAATTCGTAAGGCTAGGGCTTTATTATGAACAACTAAAAAGGTATTTCGAAACATTTGGAAAAGAAAATGTACACATCATTTTCTATGATGATTTCAAAAATGATTTACAAAATCAGGTACAAAAAACATATGATTTCTTAGAAGTAGATAGCACTTTTGTCGCACAATTAAATACAAAACACAATACTTTTAGCATGCCAAAAAGCAGTTGGATAAGAAATGTGTATGCATATGTACAATTGAGAAGACTATTGCGAAAAATCTTACCAAATCAAATTGTAAAACAGATTAAAGCAATACTCTTTAGCAAAACTGAAAAACCCATTCTATCAGATAAATTGAGAATGCAATTAAATGAACTGTATGCTGATGATATCAAAGAATTAGCAATACTGTTAAATCGTGATTTAAGCCAATGGACAAAATAGGACTAGTTACAATAACCTATAATTCTGAGAAGGTGCTGAGCCCATTCCTTAATTGTGTTTGGCAGCAAACATATCAAAACATCATCCTTTATGTAATTGATAATGCTTCCACTGATGGGACTTTATGTATATTAGAAAAAGAAACAGAATCTAGATTAAAACTCATTAGAAACGAATCAAATTTTGGAGTAGCTAAAGCAAATAATCAAGGGATACAGCAAGCAATTGCTGATGGCTGTGATCAACTTTTAATCATCAATAATGATGTGGAATTTGACACTGATTTAATAGCACGATTATTAGCAGTTCAAAAGGAAAAAGCATGCAGCTTAGTTACTCCTAAAATGATGTTCTTTGATAATCCTAATCACATTTGGTATGCAGGAAGTTGGTTTGTTAAAAGCAAAGGCTACTTGCCTTTGCATAGAGGAATGGGGCAAAAAGATGAAGGTCAATATGATGAGGTTGTTGAGGTAGAATATGCTCCCACTTGTTGTTTGCTTGCAAAGAAGGAGATATTTACGGATATTGGTTTTATGGATGAGAAGTACTTTGTCTATTTTGACGACACTGACTTCTCTTATAGGGTTTGGAAAGACAAAAGACATAAGATGTTTTATGTGCCAAAGGCAAAGCTTTTTCATAAAGTTGGGAGCTTAACAAAATCATTCACAAAAAAAGATAAGAAAACTTATAGGGGGGCTTTTTTCCTTAAGCAAACTACAAGGAACCATGTTTATTTTTTAAAAAAAATAGGGAGTGTTTTTGCCTGCACTTTTATAGTGTGGCTATTTTTCAAAAACAATATTCGGTTTTTTATAAATCCAAAAATTCAAAAAACACCTTCTAATTGGTGGCTCATCAATAAATCGTATTTTCAAGGCCTAATGTTATAGTTTTCTTCCGATTACAAGAGAGTCAGAAAAAATCTCATTAACAATAATTCTACTTACAGAATCGGTAGTATGTAAAGGATCGCCAAAACAAGCCTTATTGTTTGTGATGCTATTTGGATAATCAAAATCAATAACAGAGCCAATAGCGCTAATATCATTTTTGAATCTTTCTTCTTCTGATGATAATTCGTAATCCACTAATCGCTTATGAAACTCTTGATGAATGGGAACTATTAGCAATTTAAGATTGATTTTATGTTCATTGCAGTAGTCGTTCATTTCTTGCAATCGTGCTAATACATCTTCAGGGTATTTGTATTTTGAATAATGATTTTTTGCAACAGTTTGAATGTTGTATTCCCACCACTTATCCCTGTCTTTTGGTTGTTTTTCTTTAATTCCAAACAACTCATTTTTTAATGATAAATAAACAGTTTCTGCAGTATTGCTATTAAAAATGTAAATAAAAGGATTTTCAATTAGCTCTTTTACATCAGCGACTCTATTGGCATAGGCATATTCATTGAAAAGATTAAAATTGATGCCAATCAACACATTTTTTAAATCAGCATGGCTGGTGCAAAACCAAAATAAATCAATGATTTCATTCAGCTTTGCTGCATTTGAATACATGCTATAATAGCCATCTCCAGTTAATTCTTTTATTCTTTCAGTGGGTAGTTTCCTAATTCTAGAATCGCCTATGATAATGCTGTTGGTAGGATTGTTTTTGAAATTTACAGTATTGTAAAGCAAAGAATTCAACTGCTGTGCAGATTTTTCTTTTGCATTTGTAGAAATAAGATTAGAAATATTAAAATAATTGAATGGATCTACAGCAATTACAATACATGCCCATGCAACAATCGGCAGTAAAAAAATAACACCTTTTTTTAGCAATATGCCTACTTCTTTATGCATCTAAAATTGAAAATAAATAAAATTACTTACTCTTGAATAGGGGGCTAAAAATAGGATGCTAAACAACAAAGTATAATATACACCCCATCTTATCCATTTAGGTTTCGCTTCTAATTTTTCCCAAACATCTCCACTTCTTTCATACAAATTGTAACACTCCATTAACAAAATCAATCCAGTACTAATTAGGATGTGATTTAGGCTGACTCCAAGCCCTCTTAAACTTAGTTTCATTTTTGCAAAGTCAGTATAATCGCCAATATCTGCAAACATATTATTGATTATATAAAATGCATCTGTAATAGTATTGGCTCTAAAAAATATCCAAGCAAAAACTGCCAAAGCAAACGTAAAACCTACTTGATAAATTTTATGAATAAAGCTATTGTTCAACTTCAACAAATCAAGTAAATATTGTTTGGGTTTTCTTAAACCAATTGCCATAATTAAATAAGTACCATGTAGCGCACCCCATGCTAGAAAGGTCCAATTTGCACCATGCCAAAATCCACTTATCAGAAAGGTTATAAACAAATTATAATACCACCTCCATTTCACAACTCTATTTCCGCCAAGAGGGATATACAAATAATCCCTAAACCAAGTAGAAAGTGAAATGTGCCACCTTTTCCAAAACTCAGAAATTGATTTAGCAAAATAAGGCCTTCTGAAGTTATCCATGAGTTCAAACCCCATTACTCTTGCAGAGCCTATTGCAATATCTGAATAGCCAGAAAAATCACAATAAATTTGGAAAGTAAAAAACAGAGTAGCAATGATTAATGCAACACCAGAATAATTATCCAAATTATTATAAACGCCATCTACAACTATTGCTAATCTGTCGGCAATTACTACTTTTTTGAAAAATCCCCACATCATTTGTTGCAATCCATATTTTACCCTTGCATACGAGAACTTATGTTCTACAAAAAATTGTGGTAATAAATGATTTGATCGTTCAATTGGACCTGCCACTAGTTGTGGAAAGAAAGAAACATAAACAGCAAATATTCCCAAATGATTCTGTACAGGCGTTTTGCCATTATATACATCTATGGTATAGCTTAATGTTTGGAAAGTATAGAAGGATATGCCAACTGGCAATAAAACATCAAATGCAGGAATCCCATAGAAAATATTAAACTGATCAAAAAGAGCTTGCACATTTGCATTTACAAAATTGAAATATTTAAAGCCAAACAATATTCCAAGATTAGTAAACACACTTATAAAGAGCCACTTTTTCCGTTTTATCTTTTCCTTTATTGCTCCCATTTTTTGAGCTACATAATAATCAACAAGAGTGGATGCAATAATTAACACAATATATTCAACCTTCCAACACATGTAAAAATAGTAGGAAGCTATAAGTAGCAATACCCACCTTCTTTTTTGAGGAAGCAAGAAGAATATACTCACCACAATAGGAAAGAAAATCAAAAATTGTAATGAGTTAAAAAGCATTTATTTTTTGTAAGATAAAATGATTTTCAGATACTTGTTTGCATGCAAATATAAGAATTGTTTGTAAGGAAAAGATTCTATATTTGCTCAGCTATATTTAATGGACAGAAAAGTTGCTATAATAGATCCTCTTGGAGCATATGGGAGCTCACATCACTTTTATT
Organism: Rhodospirillaceae bacterium; assembly: GCA_002728135.1. Lineage (GTDB taxonomy): Bacteria > Pseudomonadota > Alphaproteobacteria > UBA828 > UBA828. Next base: position 1,286 of record PBVE01000019.1, on the reverse strand, counting down.
TGTTTTCCCAAGCAAAAGGCTTGCTCAAAAGTGGTGTAGATGTAAGCTTATATACCAATAAAGAAACAGAAGATCCAAAAATATCAGGGCTGAACGTTTATTCATTATATGGATTGCTTTTTTCGAGTAAATCAAAAGTTATTAGAGCATTGAAATATCTCATAGGCAGTATTATCTCTATTTCTCATGCACGAATAAAAGGAGTCTCTGTTTTTCATTTTCATCTTTTTCGAACTAGAAGCAATATGTTTTTAAATGCTCTTTTGGTAAAATTACTATTTGGAAAGCTTGTATTCACTGTTCATGATATTAGCGCTTTTGCCAATAATAATGATGCTGCTTTTTTCTCAAAGTGGATTTATAAACTAGCCGATTTGGTTTTAACTCACAATGAGTTCAGTAAAAAGGAAATCATACGTCTTACAAAAAAGGATGAAGAGTGTATAAAAATCATTCCACATCCTAATTACATTCCTTTTATCAATATTCAAAAAAATAAGAATGCATCAAAAAAACGATTAGGAATCCCTGAGAACAAAAAAGTATTGCTCTTTTTTGGTATGATTAAGAAAGTAAAAGGTTTGGAGGTTCTATTACAAGCGCTACCCTCAGTTATTGAAGTGCATAAAGATGTAATTTTAGTTGTTGCAGGAAAAGTATGGGAAAATGATTTTGCACCTTATCAAGAATTAATTCAACAACATAATCTGCAAGAAAATTGCATTTTGCACACTAAATTTATTGATGAAGCAGATGTAGCGCATTATTATTGTGCTAGTGATTTGGTAGTCTTGCCATATAAAAAGATATATCAATCTGGTGTATTGATGATGGCGCTTAGTTATGAAAAACCAGCATTGACCTCAGATCTACTTCCTCTTAAAGAAGTGATTGAAGACAATGTAAATGGCTTTTTATTCCAAAGTGAAAACGCTCATGCTTTAGCTAAAAAAATCAATCAAATTTTAAGTGGTGAAAGCTTGATGAAGAGCGTAAAAGCCAATGGAGTTGAAACAATAAAAACAAAGTTTAATTTAGAAACTATTGGAGAGTAAACAAAACAAGCTTATGCAACTCTTTAATTTTGTACTTTAGCCAAAAAACAGAAAGGGAATGAAAAATAGAATCTCAAAATGCATACAATCCTCACTAGAGAATTTTAATAATTTGCTTAACGATCAGCAACTTTTACAAACAATTGAACAAATTGTTGGCGCGTGTATTTCGGCTTTTGAGCAAGATAAAAAAATACTATTGTGTGGAAATGGCGGAAGTGCATCAGATGC
>PBVE01000018.1 GCA_002728135.1 Rhodospirillaceae bacterium | reverse complement strand
TACCTATTATGTAAGAATGAGTTGCCTGATAAAATGCGTTGTTCCCATATATACAAAAAAAATACTTACGAAGATGACACTTGCCCCGCATGTGGCAGCTATGCAGCCGTTGATATTTATAAAGAACAAAAACTGGCCAGCAATGTTAACGAGAGGGCACTACATAAGGTATTTTTTGATCGAGTGCCGAAAGCATATGAAAGAATGGATCCCTCTACATGGGAAACTTTAGGTGATACAACATGGAGGACTGCAACTGAAAAAGAGAAAGTGTTTCTGTCTTTTTGCATGGCTTTCGCAAACGTTACAGGTGAAGAAACTAATTCTGAAACAGAATATTGGGATGCAGCTTTAGCTGCCGAAGTATTAATAAGGACTTATTTAGTGGAAAATAAGATTATTATAAAAAAACAAGAAAATTTTGATTTATCACTAATCGCTGATGGGATGCTTGCAGGCAGGCTAATTAGGCCTTTACAGACACACTATGGAATTTCCTTATGTGGTGCAGCTTTTATGCAGGCCTCAGACTCTGAAAAAGAAAGAAAATATCAGAAGGCAGTTAGAGTTGCTGAGAGACTATCAATGCTTGGTTGCTCCCTTCGTGATAGTCTGCCATACTTTGATGCCTCAAAAATAGCTGCCTGAAAGTGATAACAAACATTTTAAGGTAAAAGTAAATGTTATTTTCAATTGATATCTATTATTCTTTTCGAAGTCCATACTGCTATTTAATAAATGATAGACTTGCTGAACTTGTGAGGTGTTGGAATGTTTCAATTAACTTACGACCTGTATATCCTTTAGCTATTCGTGATCCTGATTTTTTCAAAAAATCTGACCCATTAAGACGTGCCTATCATCTCATGGATTCTGCACGAGTAGCATCATTCATGGGGATCCCTTACCGACGTCCTGTACCTGATCCAGTTGTATCTGATTTAGATAAAGATATTTTCTCTAGTGAACAACCATATATAACTCCTGTTACTCGAATGGCTGCAGCTGCTTCACGTAATGGGGATGGGTTTAGATTTGCAAATGCAATGATGAAGATTATGTGGGATGGTTCAACAGATAATTGGCATAATACTGAAAACCTTAAACAAGCTGTAGGTATAGCAGGGTTGAATTGGGAAAAAATTGTTAAGTTACTCCGCGATAGTGAATCATTGCTAGAAGAAGATATTATGCACAATCAGGAATCACAACGTAAGGCTGGCCATTGGGGAGTACCATTGATGGTTTATGAGGGAGAACCTTTTTACGGCCAAGATCGATTTCCGGAACTTATCTGGAAGATGAAAAATAATGGGCTGGAGAAAAGAAATTAAAATTGCTCAACTTAATTAATTTTCTCAACATTTGTTTTTCAATAAATGGAAGTTAATACAATGTCAGACAAAGCAACAAATATAAAAATAGATTCAAACACAATTAAAGATATATATACTAATATGCTAAGAATACGCTTTTTTGAGGAAGCGGCAATTAATCTTTTTGAGAATGGAGAAATTAAAGGTACTGCACATAGTTATATGGGTGAGGAGGCTATAGCGGCCTCAGTCTGTCAGGTTCTTAATGATCAAGACTTTATTGCAAGTTACCATAGAGGTCACGGGCACTGTATAGCTAAAGGAGCCAGTTTAGACAATATGATGGCTGAGTTGATGGGCAAAGAAACCGGTTATTGCCAAGGGCTCGGTGGATCAATGCATATAGCAGATATGAATCTTAACATAGTTGGTGCAAACGGAATTGTTGGTGCTGCAATGCCACTTTCAACTGGTGCTGCCTTAGCTTCAAAACTACGTAAGAGTGGCCAGGTAGCTGTAGCATTTTTTGGTGATGGTGCATCAAACCAAGGGATTTTTCATGAGTCTATGAATTTAGCAGCAATATGGGATTTGCCATTAGTATTTGTATGTGAAAACAATCAATATGCCTTGAGCACTCCGTATAAAAATACAACTGCTATTTCACAAATATCAGCAAGATCGTCAAGCTATGGAATCCCGGGAGTAACAGTTGATGGAAATAATGCTATAGAAGTTTATCTTGTTGTAAGAGATGCTATTGATCGTGCACGTGCAGGAGAAGGACCCACACTTATTGAAGCAATGACTTATCGTTGGGGGCAGCACTCTATGCGAGCAAATCTTCGAGATCCTAGGCCAGAACTAGAATTTAATGAGTGGAAAAAGCGTGATCCACTTAAGTTATTAGAGGAAAAAATTTATAGTGAAAAAATTTTTACTAAAAAGGATTTTGATGAATTAAATAATTCAATAACGAAGGAAATCAATACTGCAATTGATTTTGGTCGGCAAAGTAAAGAGCCAGTTTTTGAAACAATGCTTTCTTCAGTTTATTCACCACATAAATATGCAAAAGAACCCCCCAATAATACAGATCGTAAACTTTCCTATACAGATGCACTCAATGAAGCAATGATGCAGGAAATGGAAAACGATCCAGATGTCTTCTTAATGGGAGAGGATGTGGGAGAAACGGGAGGAATTTTTCAGGTATCTAAGGGTTTATACGACCATTTTGGTCCAGAAAGAGTAAGAGATACACCAATCTCAGAAGCTACATTTACAGGGTGTGGTGTAGGGGCAGCGATTGCAGGTATGCGGCCGATTGTAGAAATTCAAATTTTTGATTTTATTGCTTTAACAATGGATATGCTTGTAAATCAAGCAGCAAAATTTCGTTTTATGCTAGGAGGCAAACCAACCGTTCCACTTGTGGTTAGGGGGCCGCAAGGTGGAGGAGTACGTTTAGCTGCCCAACACAGTCAAAGCCTAGAAGCTTGGTTTGTTCATGTGCCCGGTCTTGTAGTTGTGGCTCCATCTACACCTTATGATGCTAAAGGTCTTTTAGTTTCTGCTATAAGAGATGACAATCCAGTAATTTTCCTGGAACAAAAATTACTTTACCTAGGTCAACCGGAGCCAGTTCCTGAAGATCTCTATGCAATTCCACTTGGCGTCGCTGATATTAAAAGAGAAGGTGAAGATATAACTATATTAGCTATTTCTTCTATGGTTCCAAGATCTTTGGCAGCTGCAAAAGTTTTATCACGTTATGGAATTAGTGTTGAGGTAATAGACCCACGTACTCTTCATCCTTTAGACAAAGATACAATTATTAAGTCTGTCAAAAAGACTAATCATCTATTAATTGTTCACGAGGCATGTACTCAAGGGGGATATGGGGCTGAAATATCTGCTATAGTAATGGAACTAGCGTTTGATTATCTTGATGCCCCAGTAGTACGCTTAGGAGCACCACATACTCCGATGCCTTACAACGATGATTTAGAAAGGTCAGTGATTCCTTCACATGAGAGAATTGTTGAAGAAGTAAAAAAATTAATGGATGTTAACTGAAAATTTATACAATGGAGCTATCTAGGCATACTTCAGAATAAATTGGAGTTTCATCAATCATACAGTTAAATTTAAAAATATTTACTGAAGCATTAAATGATTCTTCAGTAATGTTTATAGGACCCTCCCAACAACCAAGATTTTTGTATTGATTAATACAATCAGCTAATACAGATATTTTTATATTAGGAAAATATTTACTTTGCATATTTGCTATGACTTTTGCATCGTTGTTTATTATAAATTTTTTAGCCTTCGTGTAAGCACGAATAAAAGCGGCAGAAGTATCGGTCTTAAGCCATTCTTTTCTAGCTGCAAGACTTGAGAATGCACATAATCCAACCATTTCTCCTACTTTTGCTACTACATTACCATATCCCTCATCTTCTAGTTTCTGTGGCACAGGTCCTTGATGATGAATGTAATCGCCCAGCCCTGATTTAAATGTTTCCTCCATATCTAGACCTTCATTTGGTATAATTTGTTTAATCTTATTAAAATCAACCCCTGCTTTTTGGAAGGCATATTTGAGCATTGCTAAAGGTTGTCCTCCTGATTGCAGGATCATGTAAGAATTTTCTAATTTTTTCCAATCGAAACTTTCATGATGTGTTCTGGACAGAATAAAAAAACCGTCCATTTGATTGATTTGTGCAAAATGTATTATGTTTGAGGGAGGGTTATTGAAGCTTTGACTAACTGCTGATTGAATAATATCGACAGATCCCTCGCTTAATTCTTTTGTTGCTGTGGCAGGTGAGTTAGCAATAGACCATTCAGTTTCTAATCCTTCTTCCTTTAGAAAATTACCAGCTATAGTTAAAATTAATGGGGAATAGAATGCAGAGAATCTGCTGAATTGTATTCTAACTTTGTCCACGTGCAGATTTCCTTATGTTATACAATGTGTTGGATGATTTTGTCTCTGTTGTGTGACCCACTGAAGTCTGATATTGGACCGATTGGGACAATCCCGGTTGGATTTATGGTTTTATGACTTTTGTAGTAATGACTCTTAATATGATCAAAATTAACAGTCTTGTTTATGCCTTTAATCTGATATAGATCTTTTACATAGGCAAAGATATTTGGATAATCCTCTATTCTTTTGATGTTACATTTGAAATGTCCAAAATATGCAGCATCAAACCTAATTAATGTCGGAAATAACCTCCAATCACACTCTGTAATTGTCCTACCAAGCAAGTATCTTTGCTTTGATAGAATTGTCTCAAGTTTATTTAATGCTTGAAAAAGCTCAGTGACAGATTCGTTGTATGCATCTTGTGTAGTAGCAAATCCAGCCTTGTAAACACCATTATTTATATTCTCATAAATCCATACATTTAATGAATCTATTTCTTTTTGAAGTTCCTTGGGGTAAAAATCTATTGATTTACCGGTAATAATTTTATTAAAAGATTTATTAAACATTCGTATGATTTCTGAGGATTCATTTGAAACAATAGTATTTAATTTTTTATCCCATAAAATGGGAACAGTAACTCTACCAGAATATTGTTTGTTTGCAGATGTGTATAACTGATAAAGATAAGCACAGTTGTTTTCATTATCGGGTATTACCCCATTACCTGGTTCGAAAGTCCAGCCGTTACTTCCCATATATGGATTAACCACTGAGATTGAGATTATTTTCTCAAGATTTTTAAGTGTTCGGAAAATCAATGTTCGGTGAGCCCAAGGGCATGCATATGATATATAAAGGTGATATCGTGAAGGTTCAGCAATAAAACCCCCTACACCTGACGGCCCAGGTTTGCCATCAGCAGTGATCCAGTTTCTAAAACTAGAATCTTTTCTAACAAATTTACCATTTGTTATTTTGGTGTCGTACCATTCATCTACCCATTGCCCATTATTTAAATGACCCAATATATTCCTCCTGGAAAAATTATGTTTTGCTTCTGTTAAGTTCCACAGAAAGTTTGATAACCCACTAGTCCATTGGGACAGGGTGATGAATATTCAGTTAGATCCTGTCTTTTTTTGTAGGGGGTTCGAATAACATCAAGTAATTTTTTGATTAAACTAATGTCTCCTTCATTTTCAGCAGTTGTAAGTGCCTCTTCAATTATATGATTTCTTGGTATATAAGCTGGATTTACTTTCATATCATGGAGTTTTTCATTATTAATTAATGTACAGTTATTAGATATTTGATTTTTCCAACGTTTATACCAGTCCATAAAATTAGCCTTGTGACTAAAAGGAAGAAGTTGTATTTGATCATGTGTTAATGCATAAAATGAATTTGTATAATCAGCTCCACTTGACTCTAACATTTCTAGAAATTCCCAGATAAATTTTGGGTCGGTGGAGTTATGATTCGAAAGTAACAATTTTTTTCTCATAACTTTAATCCATTCTTTTTCAAAAATTGTTTTAAAATCGTTAACTGCTTCTTCAGCGAGTTTAAGAGAAATATTTTTATCAGAATGAATAATTGGTAGTAGGGATTCAGCTAAACGTGCAATATTCCAGTTTGCTATTCCTGCTTGATTTCCAAATGCATATCGTTTTCCATGATCTATTGAGCTAAAAGCTATGGATGGGTCATATTTATCAAGAAAGGCACAAGGACCATAATCTATCGTTTCTCCTGAAATTGACATGTTATCAGTATTCATTACACCATGAATAAAACCAACACGTATCCACTCTGCTATAAGTTTAGCTTGTCTGTTTCTAACTTCTTTTAGTAAAGAGAGAGCTGGTGATTCTGTTTCGTATAAAGATGGAAAGTGTCGTTTTATTGTATATTCTGTAAGAGCTTTAATATTATTAACATCTCCACTTGCAGCTGCATATTGGAATGTGCCTACTCTAATGTGGCTACTCGCAATTCGGGTTAGTATTGCTCCAGGGTGCTGACTTTCTCTATATACGTCTTCTCCGCTGGATATTACGGCTAAACTTCTTGTGGTTGGTATGCCTAAAGCACTCATTGCTTCACTCATAATATATTCACGTAACATTGAAGTTAGTGTTGCTTTGCCATCTCCTTGTCTTGAATAAGGTGTGCGTCCTGAACCTTTAAACTGTATATCAAATCGCTGTCCATCTCGGGAAATATGTTCACCTAATACGACAGCACGTCCATCCCCTAAAATTGAAAAATGTCCGAATTGATGACCAGCATAGGCTTGAGATATTGGTTCTATATCGTTTGGAAGTTGATTTCCAGAAAAAGTGTTTGCTATAATTCTTGGCTTGGTTTCATTTATATCTAAGCCTAAAGACCTTGATAGGGAATCATTAAATAAGACTATTTCTGGGTTTGGAACAGGTGTTGGACATACTCTAGAAAAAAATATCTCGGGAAGGTCTTTATAAGTATTTTGAAGTTTCAAATTTAAGGTATTCATTGTTAAATTTCATGTGTTATTAAAAAGACATATTTGTGTTGTTATTTTGATGACTCAAGTAAAAAATTTAATCATCAATTCAAACCTTTTTTTATTATAACAAAAAGTAAAACAAATACTGAAATAATACTCCAGGCCATTCCACCAATGGCAAGTTGATTAAATGTAATACCTTTATCAATAAATAACCCAAATACAGCAGGAGAGATAGCCGAGGCACCAATTATAAGTGCTGTTACTAGGGCTCTAATTGAGCCCAGATATTTTTCACCATAAATCTCTGGCCAGAGGGCTGCCCCTGAAGTGAAAACCATTCCAACACAAAGTCCAGATGCAATCATTAATAGCGGAGCGGCAAACAATTGATCTGTAAAAGCAATAATTGCCATTGCAACCACCAATGGTATAGGCATAATTATTAGTGTTCTTGCAGCTCCTATTCGGTCTATCAACACACCAGATCCAATCATAGTAAGAACAGAGGACACGGCAAAAGCTGTGAAACTTGTTGCAATCCATGACATGGACCAATTTTTTTCGTCAGCAAGGTGAGCTTGATGAAAAAACACCCCAGTTAATAAAAATGCGGGTGCTAGTATTGCTCCAAGAAAGGCATAAAACCTTACATCTCGGATTACTTCAGAAATAGTCCAACTTTTTATTAAACTTTTTTCATGAAATAAAGCTTCTGTAGTTAATTTTAAATGCCGTTCTTTCTGACCCTTAAGTAGCCAGAAAATAAATGGTAAAAGTAGTAATCCGTTAAAAACACCAAATGCTAGCCAAGTTTCACGCCATCCGATTATACTAATTAGTAATATTACTAAAGATGGAAGTAATGCTTCACCTAGGGGATGACCAAGAGCAGCAACAGAAATAGCTTTACCTCGGTCTTTATCGAAATAACGACCCATTGCTGTGGAGTAAATATGAGTCATAAGCCCTTGACCTGATAGACGTAAAGCAAATAAGGCAGCACAAAGGGATATTATTCCATTAGAAAAACTTAAGATGAAACAGGCACCAATCAATAATAAACATGACCCCAAAGTAAAATAGCGTAAATCTATTTTATCAATTAATCTCCCTATCCATATTAACATTACTGCACTAATAGCTGTTGCTAGAGTATATGCTGTTCCAAATGTTCCATGAGTGAGATCAAATTCATCTCGAATATTTTCACCAAATAAACCGATAAAATATGTTTGTCCAAAACTGCTAAAGAAAGCTAAAGTAAGTCCAAACCCAAGAAATCGTTTATTGCTAATTGCAAAGGCCAAGTATCTATATTTCAACACAAATTTTAGGCCAAAAAGGCTACCTTTCTCTACGATTTATATTCAATATTGGTATATATTGTATTTAATTTTATTTTGGTGGAATGGTTTTTAATATAGAGGTTCTTAGACCGATTTTATTAACCCATGCGGACAATTTTGGTCTTCCTTCTCTCCATGGAAAGTCTTCTGGATTTGCATGATCTCTACCATGTAAAACGCAAGCCAATACAATTTGCGCAATATTAATATCTCCTGATAGTACAGGTTTTTCGACTTGATTTTCAAATACATCTGCTAATCTTAAGGCCCGGGCTCTTTCATGTCTGATGATTGTATCGGATCTCTCTTGATCTGTCCTATATAGGTATTCTCTCCACCAAAGGCTTGTTCCATCAAGCATACTACGTGCTATAGCTTCAAGTCGTTTAATTTCCAAGTTTTTGTGAAGAGTTGGTTTGCCTTCTAAGTTATCGAGATACCAAGCAATTAACTTTGAGTCTTCTATTATTACTCCATTTGGTAGTATGAGTACTGGGACTCTTCCTGATGGGTTAATTTTATAGAAAGGGTTTTTATCCCCTCGTGTGGTTACCTCAGTGAAGTTGATCTTATTAATTAGACCTTTTTCTTCAACAACTATTCTTACAATTCGGCCGTAAGGACTTCTCAAAGTAGAATAAAGATGCAAAATCTTATCTTTCTATTTACAATTAGGTAATATATTGAATTTTTATCACGAGTATTTTTATATTTAAATCTCTATTAATTTTATTATAAATGTATGTGTATTGTAGTAATACAAATATAAATTATCTTTATATAAAGAATTGTAATTTAATGGTTGATATTTTATCACAGACATAAAAATTATAATACGGGGGTATGATATGGGTGAAGTCTCTAAAATAAGTAACGCTGAAAATTATGATACGACTCATCCGTTTGCAACTGGTGAACTTGTATTAGATTCTATACCTGAAGATGAACGTCTATGGGTTCCTATGACAGAGGGTGTGTGGTTTAGGCCGTTAATGTTTAATATTGTTCAGGGTGGTTGGTGCCATTTAATTAAAGTTAAGAAGGCTGGTATTGTTAGTCGTCATCGCCACCCATCTCCTGTACACGGCCTTGTTATTAAGGGTGAATGGAGATATTTAGAGCATGACTGGATTGCTAGAAAAGGAACCTATATATTTGAACCTCCTAGCGAGACCCATACACTTGTCGTTGATGATCATACACCTGAGATGATAACTTTTTTCCATGTTACGGGATCTTTGCACTATGTAGATAATGATGGAAATGCAACGGGTTTTGATGATGTGTTCACACGAATTGATTTAGCTAGGGATCACTATGAAAATGTTGGTTTAGGTAGTGATTATGTAAAGAATTTTGTTAGGTAAAATATTTATTATTTCCATTTCTATATTAATTGTCTGTATTGGGTCAAAGGCTGGTGAAGCTAAGTATGAGGATTTAATATCGTTATCTAAATCTAGCCTTGATTTATCATTACCAGATGATGCTGGTTACTTTGCTCTACGTTGTTCTGCTTTATCTGCAGCACAGTTTAGAGTTCTGGGCTCTGATCCCCAGTCAAGGCAAGTAGTCAAGGAATTGCACGAAAGATTTTTCACAATGTCTGTTAGAAGTTACTTAGAAAAAGATAATAAAAATGAACAGGCATTGCTTAATCAGCTAGCCAGTAAAGTATTAACTTATACAAATCTTTATTCTGATATTATTGAAACTACATTCCAAGATTCAGGTGAATATTTTGATGGGAACCCCTTGATTGAAGAAGATACTCTTGCCTGTAGTTCAGCAGCACAGCAGATATTAGATAAATAACTTATGGATTAGTTTTTTATAAATTTGATTTAAGTTCTTATAAATAATCTGGAAAAACTTATGGCATTAATTAATTGTGTAGAAGATCAGAGAGTATTAGCTCAAAAGCGTGTCCCTCGCATGTTTTATGAATATGCAGATGGAGGGTCTTGGACAGAATCAACATACCATTCAAATGAAAAAGATTGGCAGTCTATCAAATTAAAGCAGAGAGTCGGAGTAGATGTAAGTTCAAGAAATACGATTATGCCTATGCTTGGATTAGATCTGCCAATGCCTGTTGTTTTAGGCCCAGTTGGTCTTATAGGGATGCACCGCGCCGATGGAGAAATTTTAGCAGCTAAATCAGCAGAGGAATTTGGTGTTCCATTTACTTTATCAACAATGTCTATTTGTTCAATTGAAGATGTTGCAGAGCATACTTCTAAACCATTCTGGTTCCAGCTTTACGTTATGCGAGATAGAGACTTTATTCGTCGACTTCTTTCACGTGCAAAAGATGCAAATTGTTCTACATTGATGGTTACAATCGATTTACCTATTCTTGGAGATAGATATAAAGATCGAAGAAATGGTCTAAGTACACCTCCAAAGTTAACTATTAAAAATACTATAAATCTTGTCAGTAAGCCAAATTGGTGTTTCCAGATGATAAAAACACGCCGGAGGTACTTTGGAAATGTGGTGGGTCACGTAAAGGGTGTAGATGATATGACCTCGCTATCAGATTGGGTAAGCGGCCAATTTGATCCTTCATTAACTTGGAAAGATATTGAGGGGCTTCGTATGAATTGGGATAGAAAGCTTGTTATAAAAGGAATTATGGATCCAGATGATGCAAAGTCAGCTGTTGATATTGGTGCAGATGCAATTGTGGTATCTAATCATGGGGGTAGACAATTAGATGGTACTCTGTCCACTGTTTCCGCATTACCTGCAATTCTTGATCGTGTGGGTGGAGATACAGAAGTTTGGGTAGATGGCGGAATACGTTCTGGTCAAGATATATTGAAAGCCATTGCATTAGGTGCTCGTGGCACTCTTCTTGGCAGGGCATATTTATACGGTCTTGGTTCAAATGGACAAGCTGGAGTTACTCAGACACTTAAAATTTTAAAACGTGAGCTTGATATGTCTATGGCTCTTTGTGGTAAGTCATCTTTAAGTGATGTTGACACATCAATTTTATATAATTGATCCCAGACAATTAATTTTTAATATCTTTTAGAATAATAGTTATTGTCTATATGCTCCTAATATTGCTTTTATTATACGTTTTCGAATAAAACCAGGTATTGGCACTAAAATAATCCTTAATATTAACCAAATAACAAATTTCATCGTTCCTACCTGAATGTATACTTTATATTATACTATAAATACTTATAGGTATTATGGTTTTTTTCAATCAAAAAATATGTGAGGGAGTCTAAATATATGTTTTTTTCACGTACATTAGCACTGATTTTATTTGGGGCAGCACTTTTTGCTCTTTTTGGTTCTGGTTATTTCTTATAATGTGTTACTCAAATTCTAAAGAAACACAGCCAAGGGTTCCAAAATCACATTTAACTGCATCCCCAGCTCCACAGTAAATAACATCGGAAGCACTACCTGTAGTAATAATACTGCCTGCATTAAGGGTCATTCCTTGAGAGTTTAATTTATTAGCTAGCCATGTCAGGACTTTCCATGGTCCGCCAAGAACGTTTGAACCCAGCCCATGTGCTACAGTATTACCATTTATCTGTACTTCAACATGATGTGAGATAAAGTCATCACGAGATAGTGAGGGTTCGGGGACACCCATCACTAAGAGTCCGCTAATTGCATTGTCTGCAACTAGGTCTGGGGCCTTAACCTTAAACCAGTCTTTATAGCGGGAATCTGGAATTTCAATAGCTGGGAGAACGGTATCAATTGCGTCTGCAACTTCTAATTCAGTAAAAGGGGTATGACGTGGTGATAATGTTTTACCAATTATAAAATCAAACTCAGGTTCAATTGCATATGAATTAACAAGTCCCCGGTGGATAAACGCTTTGTTACTATAAATAAAATTATCATATAGACGGCCAAAAAAAGGACTATTAATTCCAAAGCCTTTCTGTACATTAGCATTAGTGGCTCCAACTTTGTAACCACTAACAGTCAACCCTGTTAGGTTTTCTAGTTGGCTTTGGATTGCATATCCTTCATCTAATGTCTTGGGCCTACAATGTTCAGGCAATACATCAATTTGTGAATTTTCTTGCATCATTTCCCATAACAACGAGGCTGCATTTATAGTTGATTCATCATCCATTTTCATATCCAAGCTGATTTGAGTATTTTACCTAAATTTAATATAATTTTGCTGTTAAGCATCAGATAATATTTATTTTATTGTTATATTTGAAAATATACACGCTGATTTGTGGAAATCACTTGATTTTTATTCAGGCTTTGCTAAATCCTTTGATGATACATACTTTTTTTTAATAGTATATTTCATTTTTTATTTATGAAATAGTTTACTACAGATGGGAGTTTCCTAAAATGCTTCACAGTATTATGCGTGGACTTGAAAACCTAAAAGAGATACCAACATCAAAAGCACATTGTGATATTCCTTGTAAAATCTATGACCCGTCATCTGCACAAATTGCAGCTTTGTCAGTAGTACGTCTTATTGATATAATGGAAGAAACTGCTAGCGGTGATAAAACAGGTATTAGTTCACAAAACACTATAGCTCGTTGCGTTATGCGAAAAGAAGAGGAAGCAGAAAAAGCTAAACATGAAGTACGTATAATTTGGGGTGACTATTTTAAAACACCACAAAAAGAAGCTTTTCCAGAAATTGATGAATTAACTCATAATATTATGCTAAAGGGAAGTGCCTGCAAGCAAGGAGTTAATCGCAAAGATGCTGAAGATTTTGTAGAGCTGATCAATAGATTTGCTGAGATTTATTGGACAACAAAAGATATTAAAACAACAAGAAGCGTATGCCCATATCCACCAAGTCTGGAGACAGTTTATCCAGTACTTTGAGCCATTTTAAGTCGATACTTGGTTGGAGGGTCATAAGAATAAAGGGGCATAGTATGTCCCCATATCTTGATGATGGTGATTATGTCCTGGGGAAAGTTATAAATAAGGGCGAATATCTTTCCCCAGGAGAGTATATTGAATTAATTCACCCAGATTATGGATCTATGGTAAAAAGTGTCTTGTCTGTTTATGATAGGGAGATCACGGTCACTGGAAAATCTATAACTTCGATGGAGTCTGATCATATTGGTAAGATTCCAAAGGAAAACGCAGTTACAAGGATACTATGGCGAATATCACCTCAAGGCATAACTCGCCTCTGATATCCTAGATATTAAAATAAAACAATTTTTTAAATATCTTATTTAGAATTTTTTTCTATTATATTTGCTTGCAATATTTCTATCCAATACCCGTCAGGATCTTCTATAAAAGCTAACCCTTTCATTTTTCCATCGTCTGGTCTTTTAACAAATTTAACACCAAGTTTTTCAAACCTTTTAGATGCTTCGTAAACATCAGGTACGCTAAAACCTATATGCCCAAACCCTCTTGGATCACTATTACCATTATGATATGTCGGTCCTGCTTCTGTTTCAGATCCCCAGTTATGGGTTAATTCTAGCATTGCTCTTTGTTCGAATGTCCAAGTTGTTCTTTTGTTGTCTTCTGTCGGCACCTCATCATTCTGGACATCTCCGGACATGGCAAGAAAATAGAGTGTGAATTTCATTTCTGGAAATTCAAGTTTTCTATATAAGGTCATTCCAATTATACGAGTATAGAAATCTAAAGATATTTCCGGGTCTTTGATTCTGAGCATAGTCTGATTAAACACATACGATTGAGTATCTTCATCAGCTATTTGACACAAACCTGGTGCATTTTCATGGTGGCGTATCATGTATTATTGCTCCTTTTTAGACTATTCATTATTCTAAGTAATTTATTATCTAAAGAGATGTTATTTGGTCACTACAATTCCATGACTTTTGAATTATGAATTTATTAAATTACATTAAAGCCTTCAAAATGTGGGTGTCCTATATATAGATCTCTATGATTACCTGCCCCTTTATGTGATTTTCTAAAGGATTCCGAATTTGTCCATTTTATAAAGTCATCTTGGCATGCCCAAGTACTATGTGAAGCAAATAGAGTATGATCCGCTTGAGTATCCCCGCGTAAAAGATTAAATGAAATAAATCCAGGAACTTCGTTCAAATAAGTTTCTCTATTTTTCCAAATTTTTTCAAAATCAGATTCTTTACCTATAACTATTTTAAAACGATTCATAGCTATGAACATATTTATCCTCATGGGATTTTTTTAATTTAATATAGTTTATTAAAATAATGTACGTTAGATAAAATCAATAATCTAAAAAATATTGAGGGTTCGGGATTAAACTAAGGGAGTGAGATTATTTATTTCTTCGTCAGTAAAGAGTGTTGAAATTGCCATAAACCTTAGTCCCAAAGGAATTTCTAATGAAAAACTAGAGCCGCGTCCCTCGACTATATCAATACATACATGCATATTTTTATAGTATTCGAATTGATCTGGGGCCATATAAAAATTACAGCCGTGTATTTGACCTAAACATACATCCCTACGGCCAATTAGGAAGTCCCCTTCTTTGAAGCACATAGGCATTGATCCATCACAGCATCCACCACTTTGATGGAAAATTAAATTGCCATGTTTCTCGCGTAATTTGTCGATTATAGCGGCTGCAGATTCTGTGACTGAAACCCTTTCTACAGTCATGAGCACCTCCAAATATTAAGAATAGGATGCCTTCTTTGAAAAAGAAGGCATCCTTTAATCTAATACGGTAAGGTTTAGAAGAAACCTAGTTTATTTTTATCATAAGAAGTTATTACGTTCTTTGTATGTCTGTAATGATTAAGCATCATTTTATGTGTTTCACGGCCAATCCCAGATTTCTTGTAACCTCCGAAAGAAGCATGTGATGGGTAATCATGGTAACAGTTACACCATATTCTACCTGCCTCTATACCCCGAGACATTGATTGCATTTGGTGTATATCTCTGGTCCAAACACCTGCACCTAGCCCATAAAGTGTATCATTGGCTATAGCAAGTGCCTCCGCTTCGTCTTTAAAAGTAGTGACACTAACCACAGGTCCAAAAATCTCTTCTTGGAATATTCGCATTTTATTATGGCCTTTGAAGACGGTAGGTTTAATATAAAAACCATTTGGATGAACTGGGTTGTCAAATTTTTCACCCCCGATCAAAACTTCAGCACCTTCTTGCTTTCCAACATCAATATAATTTAGAATTTTTTCATACTGATCATTGGAAGCTTGGGCACCCATCATTGTATTATCCTCTAATGGATCACCAAGAGTTATAGCCTCAACTCTTTCGAGGCAACGGCTAATAAACTCTTCATATATATTCTCTTGGATCAAGGCTCTCGAAGGGCATGTACAAACCTCTCCTTGGTTTAAAGCAAACATAACAAAACCCTCGATTGCTTTATCTAAGAATTCATCGTCTTGAGCTGCAACGCTTTCAAAGAATATGTTAGGAGATTTTCCTCCAAGCTCAAGAGTTACAGGAATTATATTCTCTGATGCATATTGCATAATGAGTCTGCCAGTGGTTGTTTCTCCCGTAAATGCAACCTTCTTAATGTCTGGATGTGTTGCAAGAGGTTGTCCAGCCTCAGGGCCAAATCCACTAACTACATTTACAACTCCAGCAGGGATAAGGTCACTTATAAGTTCCATAAGCACCATGATTCCTACCGGTGTTTGTTCTGCAGGTTTAATAACCACACAATTTCCTGCTGCCAATGCTGGGGCAAGTTTCCATGCAGCCATTAGAATAGGAAAATTCCAAGGTATAATTTGTCCTACTACACCAAGTGGTTCATGTATTTCTTGGGTTACTCGTGTTGCATCTAAGTCAGATGTTTCTCCTGATTCTGCTCTAATAGCTGCTCCAAAATACCTAAAATGATCAACAGTTAGAGGTAGATCTGCAGCTTTTGTTTCACGTATGGCTTTACCGTTATCCCAAGTTTCAACTAAAGCAAGATCTTCAAGGTTTTCTTCAATTCTGTCTGCTATTTTCATTAATACTTGACTGCGCTCAGCAGCTGAAGTCTTATTCCATGAGCTTGCTGCATCCCATGCTGCTTTGACTGCTAAATCTATATCTTTCTCATTAGATTTAGCTACGCGAGCTATAAGGCTGTTGTCGATAGGAGAATGATTATCAAAGTATTCACCATCGACAGGTGCAACCCAGCTGCCACCAATAAAATTGTCATAATGTTCTTTAAATGAGGGTCTTCCGTATGCCACAGCTCGTCCTCCCGTTCTGTTAGCTATTGTAAAAAATACATTAGTGAAATAAAGAGGCTCATGTGTCCCCAGTTTATGGCTTTAAAACCTTTTTCACTGATAAATTCTATTAAAGTGTGAAATGATAATAGTTTCAATAAGATTTTTGCCTGATGAAACTGTATAATTCATAATTTTATGTTCTGATAGTTAAAAACAGCTATAAATTATCATAATAGAGGCCAATTTACAAAACATTCATAAATAAACCGATAATTTAGAAGTATATCTAATATTTTTTAAATTAAGAAAAGAGTTAATTTGATTTATAATTATAATCCAAATAAATAAATACATCGTATTTAAATTTAATTTAAATAAATATTATTTCTTAGTTGACTCAAAATTAATATATGACAAATACAAAATCAAATATGTCACCAGATATGCTAGATATTGCTGTCATTGGTTCAGGTATTGCTGGTATTTCTGCTGCATGGTTATTATCTACAAGACATGATGTTCAAATCTATGAACAGAATGATTACGTGGGGGGGCATAGTAATACAGTTAATATTACTTTAGGAAATCAAAAGAAATGTGTAGATACAGGTTTTATTGTTTTTAATAATAAAACTTACCCAAATCTAACATCATTATTTGATTATCTTGGGGTTAAGACTAAAATTAGCGATATGTCTTTTGCAGTAAGCCTTAGTCGTTTAGACATTGAATATTGTAGCAAAGGCCTAAATGGTTTTTTCGCCCAGCGCAACAATCTTCTCAAATTTTCTCATTGGTCAATTATTGTTAATTTGTTAAGATTTTATAAATTATCGTCTATTAAATCAAAATCTTTCTCTCATTTTACTGTTGCAGATTTTCTAAAAGAAAACTCATATTCTGATTCTTTTATTAATCTGCATTTATTACCAATGATTGCTGCAATCTGGTCAGTTCCTATTAGCCAGGCATCTGATTTTCCTTTCAGTAGTGTTGTTAATTTTTTTGATAATCATGGATTATTGAAGTTAGGAAATAGACCAGTTTGGAAAACAGTTATCGGTGGAAGTAGAAGTTATGTAAAAAAAATCGTTCAAGATATACCAAAGCCAATAAAACTAAATTGTCAGATCGTAAACGTAATTAGGCAAGATAATAAAGTTATTTTGATTGACCAAATAGGTAATAAATATACTCATGACATGGTTATAATTGCTTCACATGCTGATCAGGCATTAAACATTCTAGATTGTCCCACTCTAAAAGAGAAAGAAATCTTAGGTGGATTTAAATATTGCCTTAATAAGGCTGTTTTACACGAGGATGTTAATTTAATGCCAAAAAGGAGATCTGTTTGGTCCTCATGGAACGTAATAGATACAGGACTAGAGAAAAATAATTTAGGAGTAACTTATTGGTTAAATAACTTGCATAAATTCAATGATTTACCAAATATTTTTCTGACTCTTAATCCACCAAAAAGGATTGATCCAAAAATGTTTAAAAAGTCTTTTTTATATTCACACCCTTTATTAAATCATAATGCCCAAAGAGCAAGGAAGAATTTATCAATAATTCAGGGGAAAGATAATATTTGGTTCTGTGGTAGTTATTTTGGCTATGGATTTCATGAGGATGCGTTGTTATCAGCATTAAATATATCGGAGAAATTTGGTATAGTTGCACCTTGGAAATCAAATGGTGTTAGAGCGTAATTATTTTAATGTTGTATATATTTTCTTTCATATGCGTGTCGATAAAAAATGAATAATACTTTATTTCGCGGGTGGGTAAGACATACTCGGACAAAACCCGCAAGGCATAGTTTTTCTTATCGGATATCTGCGTTATTATTAGATATTAGACAAATTTCTAAAATACAAAAACAAATATGGTTTTTTTCATATAACCGATTTAATTTATTTTCATTCTATGACAAAGATCATGGTCCACGTGATGGGTCACCGCTAAAGCCTTGGGTTGATCATCTATTGATGCAGCATGGAGTTAATATTAAGAAAGGCAAAGTCTATCTTTTTTCCATGCCTAGAATATTTGGTTACGTGTTTAATCCATTAAGTATGTATTTCTGTTATGACCAAGATGAAGAATTGAAGGCTATTATTTATGAGGTAAAAAATACCTTTGGGGAACAACATTGCTATGTTATCCCCATTGATATTTCTAACGCACTTGAAAAAGTAATTTTTCACGATGACAAAAAAGTTTTTTTTGTCTCGCCATTTATTAGTATGGATGCACAATATAGCTTTCGAGTTTCAATGTGTGATGATTTTTTTTCCATCTTGATTAAAGTTTTAAGTGCATCAGGAGATTCTATGGTGGCAACTTTAAGAGTAAAACCTAAAAAACTTAATAACCTTGCTCTTCTTAAAGTATTTTTTACAGACCCTGTTATGACTTTTAAGGTTATCATTGGCATTCACTATGAGGCATTACGCTTATTGATTAAGCGTGTACCGTTCTACAAACATACTCCTATATCTGATTTGGTAGGTAAATGATGGTTTTAAATAGTCTTGATGCCCTTGTAGACTCCAATCCAAGTTTTAATCTTCAGGAAAAAGGAGAATATTCTTTTTTATTAAAATTAGTAAGACGAATTCAATGCGGGACTCTTGTTATTTGTATGCCAGATGGAGGGAAGGAGTCATTCAGTGGTCCTAACCCTGGGCCTAAAGCAATGATAAAAATTTTAAATCCAAGAATTGTAAGAAGAATATTATTCTGGGGTAGTATTGGTTTTGCTGAAGGCTATATCAATAACGATTGGTCCAGCGATGATCTAGCAAAATTACTAGAATTAATATCCTTGAATATCAGAGCATGGAAATCAGCCGGTAATGGTAGTAGATTTAACTTCTCTTTGAATAAGCTTATACATTATTTTCGTCCAAATTCTATACATGGGAGCAGACGCAATATTGCAGCACATTATGATCTTGGGAATGAATTTTATAGACTATGGCTAGATGATAGTATGTCTTATTCATCAGGGTTGTTCGAGGGCAAGGAAATTAGTCTAGAGGATGCTCAAAGATGTAAATCGGATCGCTTATTAAATCTATTAGAAATTTCACCTGAGGACAATTTATTGGAGATTGGTTCTGGTTGGGGCCGGTTCGCAATATATGCAGCTAAACAAACAAATTGTAAGGTCAAGGCTGTTACTATTTCATCTGCTCAATACAATGAATCACTTATTTTTCACAAAAATAATAATGAGTCATCAAAAGTTGAATTTTTACTACAGGATTATAGAGATATTGTTGGCCAATTTGACAGAATAGTATCTGTAGAAATGATTGAGGCTGTTGGAGAACGTTATTGGGAACTCTATTTTAAGAGACTTAGGTCACTGCTCCGCCCAGGTGGAAAAGTAGTTCTACAGGCTATTACTATTGATGAAAGTGCATATTCGAACTATCGCTCAAGTGTAGACTTTATTCAAAAATATATTTTTCCTGGTGGTATGCTGCCAACTAGGTCTTTGTTAATGCAATTAGTTAGCAATAATGGTTTTAAATGGGTTCATGATAAATCCCACGCAGATGATTATGCTAAAACTCTTTTAGCTTGGAGAGAAAGATTCGAAAATGCTCTTCCTGAGATAAAAAAAATGGGGTTTGACGATAGATTCTGCAGAACTTGGAAATATTATTTATCATATTGTGAGGCTGGATTTCGTACTAAGCGAACAAATGTTCACCAAATTCTATTATCTGGTTAGTTAAAATAGGGGGGTTAATGAAATTAAATCAATTTAAAAACACTGAACCAAAGTTTTACCTTGAAGAATATTTTGCTGGTAAATGTACAGCATGGGGTGTTCTTGAAACTTTTGGGGGATCGATAACAAAACAATTTGTTGTTGAGATTTCCGGAAAATTGGATGGTAAAGAATTAATATTAGAGGAGGAATTTAAGTATAAAGATGGCGGTGTTGACCATCGTAAATGGTATATAATAAAAAAAGGTGAAGATAGATATGATGGTTCAGCAGAAGGAGTTATTGGAAAGGCCTCTGGTAGTGTCTGTGGTCAGGCTTTCCATTGGTGCTATAAATTTCGCTTAAAGGTGGGCAATAGACATATCACTGTAAAATTTAATGATTGGATGTTTCTTCAGACTGATAACGTTCTAATAAATAGAGCCACTATTTCCAAGTTTGGCATTGTAGTTGGAAGACTATGGGTTTTTTATAAAAAACATTAATTGTCACTTTTTTGTAAACTGCCGGACTATTAGGAAATATAAAGGATAAGGTAAAATTCTTAATATTTTCATTATATAGCTTAGTTTTCTTGGAAAGGTTATTTCAAAGTTATTTTTAGATAATCCTTTTATAATCATCGATGCAGCAGTTTCAGAGTTGATCAGGAATGGCATATAAAAATCGTTCTTCTGCGTTAACTCTGTGTCAACAAAACCCGGTGTAATCAGCTGTATTTTTATTCCTTTTGAGGTTAAATCAATTTTTAAAGATTCCGCCAAATTGATTATTGCAGCTCTGCTAGATGTATATGAATATGCTTTAGGTAAACCTCTGTAACCAGCGATAGAGGACATTAGTACTAAATGTCCATTTCCTCTTTGTATAAATTCCGGCAAGATAGCTGAAAGACAGTTCATAGTACCTATTACATTTGTTGAAATAGTATCCTCAGATATATCAATGTTAAATCCATCAGTTTCTGGTTGATAGATGCCTGCATTTAATATCGCCAGATCTATGTTGCCAATTTCTGAAAAAATTTTTTTTACTGCAGAGTTTATGCTGTTTCTATTTTTTATATCAACAGTCATAAAATAAAAATTTTCACCTAATTCTAACTTAAGATTCTTTAGGTTATTTATATTTCTTGATGAACCAATTACGGTCCAATCGTTATTAATAAGTTTTATACATAATGCTTTACCAATACCCGAGCTGGCACCAGTAACCCACGCAATTTTTTTTTTATCAGACATTTTTTTTCCATAAAATGAGAAAGGGGAGGCTAGTAGAGTAACAGTTTTCGGGAGGTATGTCTGCTTGTTACAGATAAATGCCTCAACCCTTTCGCAATTTATATTTATAAATAACTATGGCAGTATTATGACCATTTAATTTTTAGTCATCATTTATTATTTTTTAAAAAAAGTCTCATCATCATTTAGAATTTTTTAAACATTCATTGAGTGTTCTTGCATTACCAGTCATAAATTCAAAATAATGATCAGGCCCAGAAGCGATTAAGGAGCCAGAGGGGTCTAGTGTTGCTATTTCATTTATATTCTTATTTAAAGTACTAGACATTCTTGCGTTATCAAAGCCTGGTTCTGTAAACAAACAAATACCTGGATTAGTTTCCAATAATTTAATTGCATTTCTTATAGTAGATGCACTCATTAGATCTTCAGGAGCGTTTACAATATGATATAGGGAGTCAATATTAAACTGATTCTCAATATAGTAGTATGCATCATGGGTAGCTATAAATTTTGAATCTTTGACAGGTTCTAAAAGTATTTGAATTTCACTTTCAAGATTTTTAATTCTTTCAACCGTATCTAACTCATTTGCTCTATATAAATTTTCATTCTCGGGGTCTATATTAGCCAAGATTTCTGCAATAATTTTTACAATAATTTTTGCATTTCCAGTGTCTAACCAGATATGTGGGTCATAAATCATATTTGAATGATCATGATGATGTTCGTCATGGTGGGCATCTTTATGTTCGTCATGATGTTCGTCATGATGTTCGTCATGGTGGGCATCTTTATGTTCATCATGATGTTCGTCATGATGTTCGTCTTTATGTTCGTCTTTATGTTCGTCATGATGTTCGTCATGGTGGGTATCTTCTACTCGAGTTATGTAGATTTTTTCCCTTATTTTTAATCTTTTAATCTTATCACTCTCTAATATCTCAAACTTTTTTGCTTTTTTTGCATTTACCTCTATTGGCTTTTTCAGAAAACCTTCCAGTGTATTACTTACCCATATAATAAGATCTGCATTTTGTATTGCCTTTACTTGTGATGGTTTTAAGTTGTAATGATGTGGTGTGCCTGATGAATCTACAATTAGCTTTGGATATGTTGAACCCTTCATAATATTTGCTACTAATGAATGAATTGGTTTTATAGAAGTTACAACTTTCACTTCACTTAGTGCTTGACCCGATATAAAAAACACTAATGGAAGGATAAGAAAAAATATTTTCATAATTGACACCCAAAATTAAACTAAAGATTATTGATTTTATATAATTTTTAATAGTAATGTTATAACATTACATTTATTATTATATTTTGTCCATATTGTTTATACAAACACTCTTGAATTTATTTAAGGTTTGAAAATCAATGCAAATAAACAAGAATCTATTAGTTGATTTGACAAATGTAGGTGTTCAACGTGGTAAAAGGTGGTTGGTAAGAGGCGTTGACTTAAAAATAGATTTAGGTGAAATACTTACACTTATTGGACCTAATGGATCAGGAAAATCTACTACTGCTAAACTCGTTCTAGGAATAATTAATCCGAGTGAGGGGCAGGTTCAACGTAATACAACTACTGGTATAGGATATGTACCTCAGACAGTAAAAATAGATTGGACTTTACCTCTGAATGTCCGCAGGTTTATGAGATTAACCAATAGTATAAATTTAAATCAAATTCATGCAGCCCTAGATTTAGCTGGTGTAATGCACCTCGAGAATGAACAAATTAGAAATTTATCTGGTGGTGAGTTTCAGCGAGTTTTATTGGCAAGGGCTATATCAGCAAAGCCAAAACTGATTGTTTTGGACGAGCCAATGCAAGGTGTAGATTTTAATGGAGAAATAGCCATTTATGAACTAATCAAAGATATTAGAGATGAACTCAGTGCTGGAATTCTCTTAATATCTCATAATTTACATATAGTAATGGCTTCGACTGATAAAGTAATATGTTTAAATGGACACGTTTGTTGTTCTGGCACGCCTAAAGTGGTTGCATCCAGTAAAGAATATAAAGAGCTATTCGGTGTTCGTGCTGTAAAAGAACTTGCAATATATGAACATAGCCATGACCATACTCATTTACCCGATGGAAGTGTGGAACAACAAAAGGAAACCTAATGGTCATCATACAAATAGTCACTGAGCATAATAGAGCTGGAATGAATCCTTCATTTGAGTTGACTGAAATAGTAAAATTTAATGTTTGATGATTTTTTTACTCGTGCGTTAATAGCCGGCATCGGAGTGGCTATTGTTGCAGGTCCTTTAGGATGCTTCATCGTTTGGCGTAAACTTGCTTACTATGGGGATACTATATCTCATGCATCATTGCTTGGGGTTGCATTAGCTATTTTACTCAATTCGAATACTACGTTATTTGTTTTTATAATAGCTACCATTATTGCTTTATCCCTTTTGTTATTACAGGCTAGGGCTAATGTTTCGGCCGACTCCCTTTTGGGAATTCTTGCACATTCTTCTTTAGCTTTAGGCCTTATAAGCCTGTCCTTTATTACTTGGATACGCGTAGATATTATGTCCTTTTTGTTTGGTGACATTCTTGCAGTATCTGTCCCTGATTTACTGATCATTTATGTTGGGGGCTCAATTGTTTTAGGAATAACCGTTATTATTTGGCGTCCTCTTTTTGCCGGCACAGTAGATATGGAATTAGCAAAAGCAGAAGGTGTTAACATTCGTTTGTATGATTTTGTTTTCATGCTGCTTGTTGCCGGAGTAGTAGCCATATCAATTAAAGTCGTTGGACTTTTACTTATCACTGCTTTGCTAATAATCCCTGCAGTTACTGCCAGGCGTTTTTCTTCTGGTCCCGAGCAAATGGCAATAATTGCATCCTTGGTTGGTGTTTTAGCTGTAATTTCTGGGCTCTTTTCTTCCTTAGAATGGGATACTCCATCTGGGCCGAGTATAGTATTATCTGCTTTTTGTTTGTTTTTAATTAGTATTCTTCCAATTTGGGGTCTGAAAGCGTATTATTATCGTCTTAATTCAAAGTTAAATGGATAGGATTATGGGTCATTTAGCTGGAAAAAAAATTAATCTTACAAAGAATCAGTCACTTGTGATGGAAGTACTATCTGATTCTACATCACCGGTTAGTGCCTATTCAATTTTAGAAAAATTACGAGATAAGGGTTTTAGAGCACCTCTACAGGTTTACAGAGCGTTAGACAAGTTGGTTGCTAGTGGAATGGCACATAGAATTGAATCTGTTAATGCCTTTGTTGCATGTAATAGGTCAGATGATGACTCGGACTCTATGGTTGGGTTTATTATTTGTATAGATTGTGGTCATGTAAAAGAAATATCAGATAATTCAATAGAACTGGGCTTAGATAAAATTGCTGAAAAAGAAAGTTTTACAGTAAAGAAGCAGACACTAGAAATGCATGGCCTTTGCCATAATTGTGAAACACAAAATAAATCTATTTAAATTATATCTTATTCGTATTGTTGTCTGGTTCTCTCTGGAATTAAACCTCTCGGGCTAAATCTTAAAACTAGTAGCAATATGGCCCCCATAACAATTACACGCATATGAGGCGCCCCCTTAATCAGGTGTTGCCTAAAATTATTTTCATCTGGAAGGTTAGAAGTAATTTGCTCCATTAACCAAAGTCCTGCAGGTTCTGCTTCAACCCAAAGAAACCAAATTGTAAAAGCCCCAGCAACAGAACCCCAATTATTGCCTGCACCTCCAACGATAACCATAACCCAAATTACAAATGTATATCTTAAAGGTGAATAACTTGCCGGTGTAAGCTGTCCATCTAATGTTGTAAGCATTGCCCCAGCAAGACCTAGGATGGCAGCGCCCATAATAAAAACCTGTAAATGTCGATTTTTGACATTTTTCCCCATCGCTGCTGCTGCATCTTCATTGTCTCTTATTGCTTTCATCATTCTTCCCCACGGAGAATTGAGAGCACGCTCACTTATCCAAATCAGCAGTAATAAAACTATTACAAAGATAATCGCATAGGAGATTTTCACAAATATTATGGATATATCAACAGCACTAGAGCCAAGCCAAGAACTCAAATCTATGAACCAGAAACTTTCTTGGAGATCAATCTCATACGGTACTGGCCGTTTAAGGCCAGTAACATTTTTTACACCACGACTTAGCCAGTCTTCATTCTTTAATATAGCTATAATTATTTCTGAAATCCCAAGAGTAGCAATAGCAAAATAATCAGCTCTAAGGCCTAAAGAAATTTTTCCAATCACCCAAGCAGCAGCACCTGCAAGAATAGCTCCAATCACCCATGAAAATATGATTGGTAAGCCTGCTCCTCCAAGGTATCCTGTTCGAGAACTATCGACTGCTTCAATTGCTTCAACCGCAGGATTAAAAAACATACGCACAACAAAATAACCTGCAATTATACCAATAACTGTTAATAAGTTTCGTATTTTTTTATTCTTGACTAGTCTTCTTATTATTACAATCACACCTACACTTATAAGAAGCATCAGTGCTGCAAGCCCTAAATTACTTCCTCCTACTGTCCATGCTTCAATAACTGGGGGTTTTGATACTAATACCCCAGCAAGACCACCAAGTGCGGTAAACCCCATTACTCCAAGGTTAGGAAGACCTGCATACCCCCATTGCATATTTAAACCAAGTGCCATTATAGATGAAATTAGACATAAGTTTAGAATAGTAAGACTTACATTCCATGATTGACCAAAACCAACAGCCAAGAGTGCAATAGTGATTGCTGAAAAGATTAGTAAGGGGCGATTTTTGAACATTAAATAACTCGCCCCTTAAAGATCCCTGTCGGTCTGATTAAAAGAACAACAACTAAAATAATAAAAGAGACGGCAAATTTATAGTCGGTTGACAAAAGTTGGACAAGATGATCAGGCTCCCATTTTTCGGGAAGAATATATTTTAAAAACTTTTTATAAGCGTATGTAATAGTTACTTCAGAGAAAGCAACTGTATATGCACCAATTATAGCTCCCAAAGGGTGTCCAATGCCCCCCAAAATTGCTGATGCAAATATTGGTAAGAGAAGAGAAAAATATGTAAATGGTTTGAAGCTTTTATCCAAACCATAGAGGCTTCCCGCAATAACGGCTAGTGTCCCGGCTATTAACCATGCGTAAAAAACAACTTTCTCAGGCTCTATTCCTGATAAGAGTGCTAAATCTACATTATCAGAATAAGCACGCATTGCTTTCCCAGCACGAGATTTTTGCAAAAATAAAAACAGTGCTGTAACTACAACAATAGCTACTATAACAGTAAGTCCCTGTGAAAGCTTTATAGCTAAACCTTCTTTTAGGCCAGTTAGAATTTTAAAATCCTGAAATTTTAATAAAAATCTTGCACCATCATCAAATTTTTGGTCATTCGGACCGATGATAAAGCGAACAAGTCCATTAAGTATAAACATGACTCCTATGGATGCAATTAAGAAAACTACCGGTGGGCTTTTCCTTTTTCGATAAAATTTATAAACACTTTTATCTATCAAAATACTTACAATAACAGCTGCAATAATACCAAATGGCAATGCCAATAGTGCAGTTGGTAATGGGTTGATTGATATGCCTAGGTCTTGGAACCACCACGTAACTAAAATCACAAACATCGTTCCAAGAGCCATAAGATCACCATGTGCAAAATTGGCAAACCTTAGAATTCCAAATATTAGTGTGACACCTAGTGCCCCTAGAGCTAATTGTGAGCCATACGTTAAACCAGGGATAAGTACAAAATTGGAAAAGAGAACTAAGGCATTAGCAGCATCAGTCATTTTTAACCACCTAAAAAAGAACGTCTGACTTCAGGATTCCCAAGCAGTTTTTTTCCAGTGTCATTGAACTTGTTTTTTCCATTTACTAGAACAAAACCTTTATCTGCAACAGCGAGAGCTTGTTGAGCATTTTGTTCGACCATAAGTATTGCAACACCAGTTTTTCTTATTTCTAGAATACGATCGAAAAACTCTCCCATAACAATTGGCGAAACTCCCGCTGTTGGTTCATCTAACATGAGGAGTGTTGGCTCAGTCATTAAAGCACGTCCAACGGCAACTTGTTGACGTTGTCCACCAGAAAGTTCTCCAGCTGCTTGATTTCTTTTTTCGTGCAGTACAGGGAACAATTCATAGATTTGATCCATTGTGGATGAAAAATTATCATTTCTCAGATAAGCCCCAATTTCAAGATTCTCTTTTACAGTCATCGTTGTAAAAACATTCTGATTTTGTGGGACGAAACTCATCCCTTTTCTTACTCTTTGCTGAGGTGTAAGTTTATTAATGTCTTCATTTTCGAGATGAACAGAACCTTCATTCAACTCGATCATGCCAAAAATTGCTTTCATAGCTGTTGACTTCCCAGCACCATTTGGTCCGACAATGGCTACAATCTCCCCTTTTTCAACAGTAATTGAACATTTATGAAGTATGTCAGCTTTCCCATACCCTCCGGTCATGTTTTGTGCTGACAGAAAACTCATGGTATGACAGTCGATATGTTTTTAAAGCCAGTTCCGAGATAAGCCTCAATTACACGCTCATCGGATTGAACTTGAAGTGCAGATCCTTGCATTAAAATTTTTCCTTCTGCCATAACTATAACCGGCTCGCATAGGCGTGTGATGAAATCCATATCATGTTCAATCATGCAAAATGTATAATTTCTTTCTTTATTTAATTTATAAATTGCATCACCTATACTTCTTAATAAGGTTCTATTTACACCAGCACCTACCTCATCAAGAAAAACAATTTTAGGTTCTACCATCATAGTTCTACCAAGCTCTAAGAGTTTCTTCTGTCCTCCAGATAAATTTCCGGCTTTCTCATAGGCCAAATCTGAGAGATTAAGAAACTCAAGGACATCTGATGCTCTATCACGAATTTCTGATTCTTCCTTTTTAACTAAGCCAGAACGAAAACAAGCTCCAAATAATGATTCACCAGTCTGATTGTTAGGTACAACCATGAGATTTTCTATTACTGTAAGAGAGTAGAATTCTTGTGCAATCTGAAATGTACGAAGAATACCTTTATCAAAAAGTTCGTGCGGAGAAAGTCCAGTAACATTCTCATTTTTAAGCCATATTTGTCCGGAATCTAGAGGAAATTTACCAGCAATTATGTTGAACAATGTTGTTTTGCCAGCTCCATTTGGACCAATAAGCCCAGTTATAGAACCTTCTTTAAGGTCTAAACTTACGCCATCGACGGCTTTTAATCCGCCAAAAGTTTTATAAACATTATCAACTCTAATCATGTTTTTAGTTTAGCTTATTATATACCTATTGAGGTATAGTCTTACAAACTAGTGGGGATGATATATCCCCCGTAGAGAGACCTCTACGGGGGATATATATTTAGTGAACTTTTACAGTTGTAAATTTACCATTCTTTACTTCTAATTCTTTATAAGAGCCAAAAGCTTCGCCTACATCAGTGAATTCAACATTTGTTGCACCTTCGTAGTTAACCGCTCCACCATCAGCTAGTATATTTAGAGCTTTGGCGAGTTGCCCAGGAAGAATTATTTCACCTGGTGCGTTTGCAACATCCATAATTTTAGATTGAATAGCTGCACGATCTGTTGATCCAGATGCTTGCATGGCAAGTGCGATTAGGGCAGCCGCATCATATGACTCGCCTCGGAAAGGACCATCACCATTAACGCCATTAGCTTTTGCGTGTGCTAGAAACATTTGTGCTCCTTCAGATTCTGATCCGGGTAATGTTCCAATTGTTCCGTTTAAGCCATCTCCAATTGCTTCAATGAGAGATTCTCCGATCATACCATCAGCTAGAATGAAATTGCTGAAAGCACCTGTGTCAAGCGAGGCTTGGATAATACCCTTTCCGCCTTGATCAAGATATCCAAATACAACTAGGTGCTCGGATCCAGTTGCGGCTAGAGCTGCAACTTCGGCTGAATAGTCACCTTTACCATCTTCATGAGCAGCAGATATTTCAATTTTACCTTCAAATGCACTACTAAAACTTGATGCAAGGCCTTTACCATAGTCATTGTTAGTATATGTCACAGCAACATTACTAATACCGCGGGATTTAAGAACCTTAGCTAATACCTCTCCTTGTCTTGCGTCTGATGGAGCAGTTCTAAAGAAATATCCCTTATCTTCAATTGATGTAAGTGCTGGTGAAGTAGCTGATGGTGAAATCATTACTACACCATTTGGTACTGCAACATTATTAGCTATTGCTGTTGTGACACCAGAGCAGTCGGCTCCAAATATGGCATTAACAGAATCAGCTGAAACGAGCCTTTCAGCTGCCGCAGTAGCGGCCGCGGCATCTATGCATGTAGAGTCAGCCCTAACAGGTGTTAATTTCTTACCACCAAGTAATGCACCGGAATCTGAAACTTCTTTCATGGCTAATTCAGCAGATGCTGCCATGTCAGGTGTTAAAGATTCAATAGGGCCTGTGAATCCAAGAATAACTCCAATCTTCACGGCATGTCCATCAGCTTTAAGAGCAGGTGCTCCAGCTATACAAAATACTGCTAATGTTGCTGCAGCAAATGTTTTAAATGTCAATTTCATCATTTACTCTCCCAGAGCTTTGTTACTTATAAATTAATAAAATTTTGGACCAAGATACCATTCTGGAGTAGGTTCCATATAATATCTAGAGGCACAATAGAAATGTGATAATAAAAAACTACTTGAAATATTATTTATGCAATAAAAACAGATACTTGAATTAATTTAATTATTTTTTAATTATAGTAATTAATTCATATTAATTTTGTATTTGCAGTTTCTAAACTTTAAATTAGCAAGTAAATATACATTACTAAAGACTATTTTATATATTTTAATTCAGGTTTTTAACTATTAAAAAACTCCTAAACATCTTCAATTGTAGGTCTAATCATCTCAAATACTTTTTCTACGACAGTATATTGATGATATCCTAGACGAGCAATGGGTCTGAATTTTTCCATATCTATAAGACCATCGGAAAGAATTTCTTCAGAAATATGGATACCCACGACTCTACCAAAGCAAACTGAGTTTCTCCCCTCTCCATTGAAAGGAAGATCTAGTGTTTGGTCATATTCACATTCAAGATGTATGGGTGATTCTTTAATTCTAGGTGAGGATACATTTTTGGAGGGAATTGCATTCAATTTCGCGTAATCCATTTCATTTATATCTGCACTCACGGGTGTTGAAGTCTTGTTAAGTTGATGGCGTAATGCCCAAGTGCCGATATTGCATACAAAGTCCCCAGTAGACTCTATATTTGATAATGTATGTTTAAGTCCATATATATCGTTTCCTGAAGCCACAAACATTACCATAGGTGGGTTATCGGCTACAGCATTGAAAAAACTATATGGTGCCAAATTTACTGTCCCATCTTGGGCCACACTGGAAATCCAGCCTATAGGTCTTGGTGCAACACAAGATTTGAATGGGTCATGTGGTAGGCCATGGTCATTAATCCGCGGGTCGTAAAACATTTAGATTACCTCTAAGGAAAACCCTTATTTTCTTTTGGTAAGAGTCCCTAAATTGGGTTAGTTATAGTTATATTTAATTGTAACAATAATAATTAACACTACGAATGCACTATAAATAGAAATGTTACCCCATGTTAAGTGATAATATTTTTAAATATGCTGATTCCAATTATCAATCTAATTTTTTGAAGACCTCAAAGAAATATTCCTTTATGAGGGATCTAGCAACTATTGCAATGAATCATTGGGGAATTAACGACTCAAAACCAGAATTAATTAAATTTCGTGAAAACGCAATTTTTAAAGTTTTTTTCAATAACTCATCACCTGCAGTTATCCGTATTCATCGCAGTGGATATCATTCCAACATAGAGCTTCAATCGGAATTGAGCTGGATGCGATCTGTTGTAGAAATTGGCATTAAAGCTCCCCAAGTAATCCCAGCTATAAATGGCCAAGATATTATCCCAATAAGATATGGCCCGTCAGGTGAGACTTGGCAGGTAGATGTTTTAAGTTGGATTGACGGAGACCCAGTAGGGATCCTTGAGGGAAATGGTATAAATGATGCCTTAAATCAGCCATTATGGGTTTATGAAGAAATTGGCAACCTTGCCGCAAGTTTACATAATCATACAAGTAATTGGAAGAAACCAGATTTCTTTGAACGTCACTCATGGAATCTAGAATCTATACTAGGTGAAGATCCTATTTGGGGAAGATTCTGGGAGTTAAAAACATTAACTATATCAGAAAAAAAGCTATTACTCCATGCAAGTTCAAAGGCGAGAGAAAATCTTTGTTCTTATATTACTAGTTCAGAGAACTATGGATTAATACATGCAGACCTTATACCGGAAAATATTTTGGTTAATAAAGGTTCTATAAGGCTTATTGATTTTGATGATTGCGGTTTTGGTTGGCATTTATTTGATTTGGCTACAATAACCTTTTTCTTTTATGGTGAGCCTCAATTTAATTGTATCAAAGATGCTGTGTTGAGAGGTTACCAACAAAAACGCAAACTTCCTGATAAAACGATTGAAAATTGTCTTTTATTTCATTTAATCCGTGGTTTTACTTATCTGGGATGGATACAAACTCGGGCTGATTCAGAGTCTGCACAATTACTTGCACCAGAGTTTATTAGGCTTACTTGTCTTATTGCTGAAGAATACCTTACTACTTAGTATCTACTGTTACCCTCCACCTATTCTGGGAATAAAACATATCTCCGATACCCCTTCTAATCTCTCATACAGTGCATCTTGAAAGATTTCTCCATCTATCACGACTGATATTCCTTCGTGGTTTAAGGCTTTGTTTATTCCGGGATATCTTTCATTTAAATTTACAAATAATTTTTGGATAGTATTAGCTTCGATAGTTATCTGTGTTTCACCAGATGTGTATTTTTTTGCCAAACTTTCAGTCAAAATTACTTTTACCATAAAATGAATTTTTCTGGGTAAATCATTGTTTTTTATTTAACTCTTTTAGAATACGTGGTGGTGACATTGGAAGATCAGTAAGGTGAACTCCTATTGCATCTGCAATAGCACCAGCAACAGCTGCCATCGGAGGAACAATTGGTACCTCTCCAACACCTTTTACACCATATGGATGTCTAGGGTTTGGAACTTCTACAATTATTGTATCAATCATTGGTAAATCTGATGCTACAGGGATTCTATAGTCCAGGAATCCAGCATTTTGTAGTTTTCCTTCTTCGTCATAAATATATTCTTCATTAAGTGCCCACCCAATCCCTTGTGATGCCCCGCCTTGCATTTGACCTTCGACATAGCTTGGATGAATAGCTTTACCAACATCTTGAACAACCGTGTATCTTAAGATCGTAACCCGACCTGTTTCTTCGTCAACTTCAACATCACATATATGTGTTCCAAAGCCAGGGCCAGCTCCTTGTGCATTGAGCTGTGCATGTCCACTGATTGGACCACCAGTTTTTGCAGCCATACCTGCAACGTCTGCTAAAGATAGTGGTTCAAAATTACCTGCATTTGTTCCAGCTGGTCTTACAAAACCATCCTCCCAAGTTACAGCTTCTTCCGGTATATCCCATATTTTTGATGCACGTTCTCTGATTTGACGAACTACATCTTCTGCAGCTTCATTCACTGCTAATCCACCTGCAAATGTGGTTCTACTACCACCTGTAAGGAAATTATATCCCAATCCTGAAGTATCTGAAATTATGGGGTGCACTTTATTATAATCTATTCCAAGGGCTTCTGCGGCTATCATTGCAAGGCTTGCTCGAGATCCTCCTATGTCAGGGTTACCCAAGACAAGTTCAGCAGTTCCATCAGTATTTATATTTATAGTTGCACAACTTTCACCTCCAATATTAAACCAGAAACCAGATGCTACCCCTCTACCTTGGTTCTCATGTAATTTGCTTTTGTAGTGGTTGCTTCCTCGAGCTGCAAGTAATGTTTCTATATATCCTATTGCACCAAATTGTGGGCCATATAATGCTCGTGTCCCTTCTTTTGCAGCATTTTTTTCTCTTATATCAAGGGGGTCGATATTTAGTTTTGTTGCTATTTCATTTATTACGCATTCTACAGCATATTCTGAAATTGGTGCTCCGGGAGCTCTATACGCAACAACTTTAGGCCGGTTAACAACTACGTCATAGCCGACAACCTTAGCATTAGATATATTATACGGTGCTAACGCACACATACAGCCGGGCATAATGGGTGAACCGGGAAAGGCTCCAGCTTGATATTTTAACTCAACATCAGCGGCAGTTATAGTTCCATCACTTCTTGCCCCAATTTTAATTTTCATAGAGCTCCCTGATGTCGGTCCAGAAGATCTGAAGACTTCCTCGCGGCTCATCACCATTTTGACCGGACGAAAGGCTTTTTTAGATAATGCTAGTGCTAGAGGTTCAAGGTAAACTGTTGTTTTTCCACCAAAACCTCCACCAATTTCTGATGGGGTAACTCTAATACTTGATATATCTAGTTGTAAGACCTCTGAGCAATATGCACGAACTACATATTGACCTTGTGTACTGGTCCAAATTGAGCATTGGCCATCTTCTGAAGCACTAGCAACCGTCGCATGTGGTTCGATGTAACCCTGATGAACAGGTTGTGTTGTAAAATGTTTTTCTATAATGACATCTGCTTCTTTAAAACCGTCATCTATATTACCCGAACTATAATCTACACGCTTTGCAATGTTTGATGCTGTTTTTGGTGATGGTTCAACTCCGGCAGTAAATAAATCTTCATGTAAAATTGGTGCATCAGGGGACATTGCGGCTTCGACGTCAATAACATGAGGCAGAATCTCATATTCAACTTTAATAAGTGCAAGTGCCTCTCTAGCAATTATTTCAGATGTTGCTGCTACTGCTGCGACTGGATGTCCTTCAAAAAGTACTTTATTGCGTGCCATGATACTTCTTGAGAGATCTCTGAAATTAATCTGAACTTCACCTGCAGGAACCCACTCTGAAGGAAGTTCATTAAAATCTGAACCGGTAATTATAGCTTTAACTCCATTAAGTGTTCTAGCAGCCTCGATGTTAATAGATTTTATTTTAGCATGGGCATGTGGACTCCTTAAGACTTTGCCAATGAGCATTCCTGGAAGAGAAAAGTCTGCACCAAACTTTGCCCGGCCTGTCACTTTTTCAACGCCATCTGGCCGAACAGCTCTAGTTCCGACCCATTTGAAGTCTTTTAATGCTGTTGCCATTTTATTTTCTCCTCATTTCTTCAGCCGTATTAAGAACAGAACGAATAATTTTATCATATCCTGTGCAACGGCAAAGGTTTCCTGCTAGCCAATATCTGACCTCTTTTTCAGTTGGGTTTAAATTTTTTTCTAACAAAGCTTTTGCGGCTATTAAAAATCCTGGAGTGCAAATACCACACTGTAATGCTGCATCTTTGAGAAAATTCTTTTGTAAGGGATGTAATTCTTCGCCGTCAGCCATTCCTTCAATAGTTTCTATTTTTTGACCCTCAGCTTCAACAGCTAATACTAGACATGCGCATACTAATCTTCCATTTAAGATGATGCTGCAAGCACCACAATCTCCTGATGAACAGCCCTCTTTACTACCTGTAAGATTTAATTCATCACGCAGAATATCCAATAGTGTTTGTTCAGTTTCACACAGAAACTCTTCTGGTTCGCCATTTACTGTAGTCGTTATATGAGTTTTCATAATTAGGCTCCCCCTGCACGATCAAATGCTATTTTAGCTGCACGTTTCGTCAGAACACCTGCTACTGAAGTTCTATATTCTATTGTTCCACGTTTATCATCAATAGGATTGCAAGATGCACGTGCAGCTTTTGCTAATTTATCAAGTGTTTCTTCGTCGAGTCTGGTGCCTATTAGTATTTGTGGGGCAGTTTCTATAACTACTTGTGTTGGTGCAACTGCACCTAGAGAAACTTTGGCGTTGAGACATATACCTTTTTTATCTATTAATACACAAACGGCTGCACCAACCACTGCTATATCCATCTCAGTTCTAGGTATAAATCTTAAATATGCATCTGCTCTACCTGTTTTAAATTTAGCTA
Source organism: Rhodospirillaceae bacterium (assembly GCA_002728135.1). GTDB lineage: Bacteria > Pseudomonadota > Alphaproteobacteria > UBA828 > UBA828. The sequence continues at coordinate 98,544 of PBVE01000018.1, read as the reverse complement.
ATCGAATACTAACAACAAACTCGTTATTTGCGATTGAACTTACCCCGGGTGCAGTAACAACATTTTCTATTTTTTCTTCACGATAACCATTTGGCCCAGCAATTATACAAGTTGCATCAGCAGCAATCATTGCTGGAACACTATCAGCGGCGGGAGAGGCGTTACATAAATTTCCCCCAAGAGTTGCTCTGCCTTGAATTTGGGTGGAACCAATTAAATCCATAGCCTCAATCACTCCAGGCCAAGCTTTTATAAGTTCAACGTGTTCGCTGAGTTGGGCTCCAGGAACACCTGCCCCAACAAGGAATGTATCTCCATCATCCCTAATCTGGGTAGCTTCTGGTATATTTTTAATATCTACAATATGAGATGGCCTATAATAACCTGACCGCATTTGAACTAATAGATCTGTCCCGCCTGCAAGAATTGATTTTTTTTCGTGAGACTTTGATAATATTTCCACAGCCTCACTGACTGTATTTGGTCTTTCATATATCATTTTTATGCACGTTCAATTAAAATTTTTCAGATATGTTGGATTTATAGTCTTGTGTCAAAAATTAATAATTAGAAGTATTACAGATTAGACTCTCAAAAAAAACAAGTTAAACCTTTTATTATGTTTTTTTGACGATTGAATTTTTAAAAACCGGGAATTATTTGTGATGAGACCATTTGGTAAAATTATTGATTGTAAGTTAAATGATCATATTGTTAATAAATCAGAATGCCAATTAAATAACACCCTTTTGGAGTATGGTGTTGTTTGTTTGCGTGGCAAGCAATTTACCCCTAAGTTATTTTCACAACTAGCTCATAAACTTGGGACACCTAAAGTCCAATTAATAAGGGAACATCGTAATGAAAGCTTTCCTGAAATTTCAGTTATTTCTAATCAACACCGTGATACATTAGGTGATGGTCAAAAAATTGTTCTTGGTTCATTCTGGCACACTGACGACTCATATTTGGATAATCCGTCTGCAATCACATTATTGTGTGCAAATATAATACCGGGTAATGGATTAGGTGATACGATTTTTGCTGATATGAGCTCCGCATGGAAAAGTTTGGACCCTGTAGTTAAAGATAAAATAAGTAAAATTGATGCTGTACATAAATACCTTTCTAGGCGTAATGCATCTAAAGTACCTAAATTGTCAGAACAAGAAAATAGTGAAACATCAGATGTTATCCACCCAATTGTTAGAACTCACCCCGAAACAGGACATAAGGCAATTTACCTTAACCCAAATCGAATAGATCACCTTATAGGAATGGATTATGAGCAGGGAGATAAATTATTAGATTACTTAATTGATTTTTCCACCCAAGATAAGTTTTTGTACAGGCATAGGTGGAAAAGTGGTGATATCTTAATATGGGATAATCGATGTACCATGCATAGAGTTGAGAATAATTTTGGCAACTTACCTAGAGAAATGACTCGTATTTTAATTGAAGGTAATAAACCAGTTAGATAATAAACCGACTAAGAAGGAGATTAAATGCCTAATCAACTTAATGATTTAGGAACTTTTGATTATGTCATAGTAGGAGCTGGTTCCGCAGGTTGTGTTTTAGCTAATAGGTTAAGTGCTAATCCTAATACAACTGTTTTACTTCTTGAAGCAGGAGGACAAGGAAATCATTTTTGGGTCCATGTACCAATTGGCTACCTCTACACAATGAACAATCCTAAAACTGATTGGTGTTTTAAAACTGAACCTGAATCTGGCTTGAATGGTAGAAGTCTATCATATCCAAGAGGAAAAATTCTGGGTGGTTGTTCTTCTATTAATGGAATGATCTACATGCGTGGCCAGAGTAAAGACTATGACAATTGGAGGCAGTTAGGAAATATTGGCTGGGGCTGGGATGATGTTTTTCCATATTTTCTCAAGTCTGAAGATTATGCATATGAATCAAATCAATGGCATAGCCAAGGAGGAGAATGGAGAGTAGAAAATCAACGCTTGTCATGGGAAATCTTAACAGCATTTGAAAAAGCAGCAGTTCAGGCTGGAATACCTAAGACAGACGATTTCAATAGAGGTGATAATAATGGCGTAGGTTATTTTCAAGTTAATCAAAAACATGGTGTTCGGTGGAACACCGCAAAAGCTTTTTTAAACCCAATAAAAAATCGTAAAAACCTTAAAATTATAACCCATGCACATGCTTCAAAAATAAAATTTGATAATAATTTACATGCATCTAATCTTGAATTTTCTTTTCAAGGAACTGTGAATCGTGTTTCGTCGAATAATGAAATAATACTTTCAGCCGGAGCAGTAGGCACCCCTCTGTTACTTGAGAAATCAGGTGTGGGAAATCCTACTATCCTTAATGGAGCCGGAATAAATGTTTTACATCCATTACCAGGAGTTGGAGAGAATCTTCAGGATCACCTGCAAATGAGAATGGTCTATAAGGTTCAAGGTGTAAAAACACTTAATGAAATGTCACATAGTATTTTTAGTAAAATAGGTATGGCAATGCAGTATGCTCTCTTTAGATCGGGTCCTCTCAGTATGGCGCCCAGTCAAATGGGTTGTTTTACTAAATCTGATACATATCAGGAGACACCAAACCTTGAATATCATGTGCAGCCGTTAAGCACCGAGGTATTGGGTGCAAAATTACACCACTTCCCAGCTGTAACTACTTCTGTTTGTAATTTGAGACCACAAAGCAGAGGTTCTGTTCACATCAGAGATAATAAAGCGAATAGCCAGCCTCTCATAAAACCTAACTATTTGAGTGTTCTTCAGGATCAACTAGTTGCTATTAAGGGAATAAAGATCACAAGGCATATTTGTTCCCAACCAGCTTTGAAAAAGTATCAACCCATTGAATTAAAACCAGGTATAGAGATCGAGGATGATGAGGCACTCCTTAAGGCAGCGGGAGATATTGGAACTACTATTTTTCATCCAGTGGGTACCTGTAAGATGGGGAGTGATAAATATTCTGTAGTAGATGAAAAGCTATGTCTGAGAGGAGTCACTGGATTGCGAATAGTTGATGCCTCTATTATGCCAATTATAACTTCAGGTAATACAAATTCTCCAACTATAATGATAGGGGAGAAAGCAGCAGATATGATATTAAAAGAATATAGATAGCCCTTGGCCATCTGATTATTAAAGAACAGCTCCAACTTGCCATGGAACAAATTCTTCCTCTCCCATACCTAATAATTCACTCTTGGTGGGGGTGCCAGAGGCAGTATCAAGAATTTTTTCGAATATTTTTTGTCCCATAGTGTCAACATCAACAATACCATCAGCTATTGATCCGCAATTTATATCAATATCGTCTTTCATTGACTCATAAAGATTAGTTGTCGTAGACAGTTTCAGGCTGGGTGTGGGTTTGCAACCAAAAACAGAACCTCGTCCAGTTGTGAAACAAACAATGTTAGCCCCCCCAGCTACCATTCCTGTGATCGATACTGGATCATAACCTGGGGTATCCATAAAAACAAAACCCTTAGAATTTACCTGTTCTCCATAACGATAAACTTCTACGAGGTCTGTAGTGCCACCTTTAGCAGCAGCACCCAATGATTTTTCTAAGATGGTTGTTATACCTCCTTTACGGTTCCCAGGAGTTGGATTATTATCAAGTTCTACTCCATTTGCTTTAGCGTGTTTCTCCCACCAGCGGATGCGATCCATTAATTTGTTAGCGATATTTTCTGAAATAGCACGGCTAGCTAGTAGATGTTCTGCACCATAAATTTCAGGTGTTTCACCTAATATGGCCGTCCCTCCATTTGAAACTAAAATATCAACTGCTCTTCCAAGAGATGGATTGGCTGTTATTCCAGAAAAACCGTCCGATCCCCCACATTCTAAACCAAGAATTAAATTACTTGCTGGAACACAATCTCTTTTTATTAGATTTGCTTCTTCTAGCATTTCAGAAATCACAGTTATTCCTTGCTTCACTGTTGATGTAGTTCCACCAGAATCTTGAATGGTCATAAATCGGCTCATTTTACTTTCAGCTATATCAAGTTCAGTGAATAGTTCAGAGACCTGATTAACTTCGCATCCAAGTCCAAGAAGAAGAAAACCCGCAATGTTCGGATGATTAGCATATCCTGCAAGTGTTCGTCTAAGATAAGAAAAACCATCTGAAGTTTTTCCCATACCGCATCCGCTATGATGGCTTAGAGCTATTACACCATCAACATTATGATAACTATTCAAAGTATTAAAACGAAAATGATCGGCTATATATCGAGCTACAGTTGCAGAGCAATTTACTGAGGTTAAGACTGCCAGATAATTTCTAGTTGCTATTCTTCCATCCTGCCTAATTATTCCAGAGAAAGTTGCACGAGCACTCTCTGGTAATACAATACTAGGTTTCGAATTTTCTTTTATTTTATATTCACGTTCAAAATTACCAAAACTCATATTATGGTTATGAACGTGTTCGCCAGGCTTAATGTTTTTTTCAGCAAACCCTATTATCTGGTTAAATTTCTTTATTGGTTCACCTTCAGATATACATCTTATTGCTACTTTGTGACCTGGAGGTATTTGCTCAATAGTATGAAATGAATCACTCATATTTTCTGATAATAATGATCCTTTATCCAATGTATTTCTTGCAATAACGACATCATCATTTTCATGCAAACGTATCGTTAAATTTTTTGTTATATCTAAAGTTTTTGATTTTTTTGTCATTTTAGCTGCAAATAAGATTGATAGGTTATACTTGATATTATTTTTTTGTTTTTATTTGTCTAGACTTAAGAATTTTTATTAGTGCTAGATCTCTTTCAGTTTCCAAGTCATCTATAGTTTTGTCTTTGCTTTCCTCTTCAATGCCGTCAATCAATTTTTTACATGTAGAAGAATCTAATTTCGGTTTTCCAAGTAATTGCCATCGTTGTTCCTGACTTTTACCAAGATGCGAAATATAATGCCTTATGCCTCCTTCTCCTCCTGCTAAATGATAAGTTAAATGTGGTCCCATTACTGCACTTCTCAAGCCTGGGCCGTTAATAATTGCAGCATCAATGGTTTCAACGTCAGCTATACCCTCTGAAACTAAATGTACTGCTTCTTGCCATAGTGCGGCATTAAGGCGTCCTGCAATATGTCCAATTATTTCTTTGTTTAATTTAACAGGATATTTTCCTAGTGATGTATAAAAGGACATAGCCCATTCTAATATTTTTTCATCAGTCTGGTCTCCGCCAGATATTTCAACTAATGGAATTATATTTACTGGGTTATAGGGATGACCAGTAAAAAACCTGGAGGCTGTTTTACAGTGCTTTTGTAATGGAGTAATCAATAGTGAGGAAGTACTACTAGCAATCGGAACATGAGGCGGAACTTTTTTATCTAATTCTTTGAAAACACTCAATTTTATTTCTTTATTGTCTGGGGCACTCTCTTGGACAAAATGAGTATCTAAAACTGTATCCTCAATTGTATTATAAATGGATATTTTACCAGATTTTCTACTAATTCTTAAATTAGAATTTTCAATTAATTTTTTTGTTTTTGAAATTCGTCTAAAAAATGTGGATCTTTTATCTGCATTTGTTTCACAAACTTTTACTTCCATCCCCTGGAGACTAAAGAAGGATGACCAGCTAGCTCCAATGACACCTCCCCCTATTATTGAGATGTTTTTTATGTCATCTGGGTGAGCGTATTTTGACATTTCGAAAATCTAATTTGGTATGGAACCAAGTGTCTTTGGTGCACACAGAAAATCTAAATCACAACCTTTTGGAGCTTGTTGAACGTGTTGTAGAAATAATTTTTTCCAACCACGAATATTATCATATTGTTTTGGCATCCAGGAACTTAATCTTTTTTTAATCTCTTTATCAGGAAGAAGTAGGTTTAAGTTACGTTCTTTTAAATCTAAAGAAATACGGTCGCCAGTTTTGACTATGGCTAGGCAGCCCCCAATAGCAGCTTCAGGGGACACATGCAGAACTATAGTTCCAAATGCAGTTCCACTCATACGAGCATCTGATATCCTAACCATGTCCTTAACTCCTTGCTGTGCGAGTTTACGAGGAATCGGTATATATCCAGCTTCTGGCATTCCTGGGGCTCCTTTAGGCCCCACATTTTTCAGTACTAAAATATCATCGGGTTCGACGTCTAGGTCAGGTAAATCAATACGATTAGCTAAGTCCTCTAACCCATCAAATACAATTGCTCTACCTTCATGTTGAGTTAAATCAATGTTTGCAGCTGATTGTTTAATTATCGCTCCATCTGGGGCAAGATTACCCGTTAATACCGCAATTCCTCCTTCAGGAAAAATTGGGTTATTAAGACTTCTAACAACATCTTGTTTCCAATTTGGTGGAGCCTTATTAAGTTCTTCACCAAGCGTCAATCCACTAACTGTTAAACACTCAAGATCAAGTAAGGGAGAGAGCTCTCTTAGAATGGTTATCATTCCACCGGCATTCTGCAAATCTTCCATATAATGTTTACCACTAGGCTTTAAGTCTACTAATACTGGTGTTTCTCTACTCATTTTATCGATTTTTTTGTAATCTATGTCGTATCCAAGACGTCCTGCTATAGCTGCGATATGAATTAGTGCATTTGTAGACCCACCGATTGCAAGCATTACTCTTAATGCGTTTGTCAGTGCTGATTGAGTCATTATTTGTCTGGGTTTAATATTACTTTTACTTAAAGTTACAGAGCAGTAACCTGTTTTTCTTGCTTGCCTGATTCTATCTGCCTGAATTGCTGGTATGGCAGCTCCTCCAATTAACATCATCCCCATGGCTTCAGTCATGCAAGCCATCGTACTTGCTGTTCCCATAACCATACACGTGCCGGCTGTAGGACACAAAGAACTTGTAATATCTTCAATATCATCATCAGTTACTTCTCCAGCACGATAAGCAGCCCAATAGCGTCTGCAATCAGTGCATGCTCCTAATTTCTCGCCACGAAAGCTACCTGTCATCATTGGGCCAGTAACTAATGAGATTGAAGGAAGATTAGCACTTGCAGTTGCCATTAATTGTGCCGGTACCGTCTTATCACAGCCCCCAATCAAAATAACAGCATCAAGTGGCTGACCTTTGATCATCTCCTCTGTTTCCATAGCCATTAGATTCCTGAAATACATACTTGTTGGGGTAACAAAAGATTCTCCAAGAGATATTGTTGGGAAAACGAGTGGAAGGCCACCAGCTTCAATTATGCCATCACTTGCAGCAGAAATAAGTTGTGGAACCGTACCGTGACAACTGACTAAATCACTGTGGGTATTTGTGATTCCAACTATAGGTTTTTCAAGATCTTTGTCCAAATAGCCCATAGACTTGGCAAAGGCCTTACGTAAATATAGGGAAAACTCTGTATCCCCATAGTTTGCAAGTCTTCTGTTTAGGCCGCGTTTAATATTTGTCATGAAGGTTAATTGTTATTTTATATCTATAATGAATTATTTTCTACCAAAGCCAATCTAAGCCATCTAGACCTTGGTTGTTTGTCTTGAGTTTCTTTGAGCCCTTTGGAGTAATTGTTTTTTCAGCTTGTTGTTCAAGGCAACTGTTATCAAGAAAGCCTCCATTTATATAAATCAGTGGGGAAATGCTTTCATCAATTAATACCTTTTTCACTAATCCTATGAAAGCACTATGACTTCCAGCATTTATTTCCTGGTCTATATTACAAAAGATTGATGCTTGCGCATTAGCTAAATAAGGTAGATCTTTATAACCTGTTTCCCAGTTTCCAACTTTAAAGCGTTGGTCTCTTGTTTCTTTACGTGAAAATATATCACATTGTTTTGTTTGCTTAGATTGCAAAACGTTAATACAGAAAATTCCTGAATCCCGAAGGCTTTTAAACATTGATGCGTTTTGGTTTACTGCAATTAAAATAGAGAGGGGGTCAAAAGATAGTGATGTAACTGCAGTTGCCGCCATACCATGAGATTTTTTATCATTAGAAATAGTTGTTATAATGGATACAGTTGCGGCGAACCTACGCATTGCAAGACGAAAATCTTCGGTATTATTCTTCTCTTTTTGTCTGGTCATTTTAAATACATTCTTGAATATAAAAGATAAATATTTATTATTTTCTTTAGTTATATTTTAGTCAATTAGTTGCATATAGTGATTACCAGAATTATCTCTTATAGAAAACGATATATTAGGTCTGTTTTGACTATACGACGTAATAATAAATTGTCTGCTAAGGTCTTATATCTATGTAGTCAACAACATTTTTTACACCATCTGTATTAATGGCTACCCTTAGCACTCTATTACGTTCTTTTTCAGAGCGTGCACGACCTAAGATATAGGCTGTTCCTGTATAATCTAAAGATACTCTGAAATTTACATCAGCAATACCTTTAGTGCGTATCAAGTTAAATTTTAATTCTGTCCGTATAGATAATGCTTCGTTCCAATTTAGATAAGTATTTTTATTAGAATTGTTTGTTAGATTATTAGGATAGCTAGCATGCCAGTAAATATTCTTTATATCTGTAATTTGACCAACTGCCTCTTTAAGAGAGTCATGAGTTATTTTATCAATAAATAGGCCAGTAATTAATAATCTTTGTTCATATATTTCTGTTGAAGGACGGTATGTTTTTAGTTTGATCATTGCAGCATTTACATCCAAAATAATCTCATTATCTTTAACAATATCAGATGTGCTTCGTGCTTCCAGGGCTCTGTCTATTAGTGTTTTGGGACTTAATATAATATCTTCAATTTCTGCACGTGCTTCTAGGATAATTGCACAAAAACTAACTAAGGGTATAAGAAATAAAGTTAACAAAATTTTTCTGCAAAACATGTTTACTAGCTTTCTATCAATTAAAGGTTTTCTAGTGCAGAAGCCCACTATATCTTAGATTCGCTAACGTTCGTATAAATAATCTACTAAATAATAATCTTAGGATAAGATATACTCAATTTATAAAATTGATTTATAACTTTTTATAAATAATTACTATAGTGCATACTAGCTTTGATTATTGAATTATAATAAAACCGTTTCTTTATAATTCTGAACATTCATGGAGAGTAAGCATGTCAGATAGTGTGATTATAACGTGTGCAGTTACTGGAGGTGTTCATACGCCTACTATGTCTCCTCATCTTCCATTAACCCCAGATCAGATTGCTGAAGATGCAGTGGCGGCAGCTGATGCAGGGGCGTCTATATTACACTTACATGCGAGAAACCCTGAAGATGGTAGCCCCACACCTAACCCAGACGTGTTCATGGAATTTTTACCTCGTATTAAACAACAAACTGATGCAGTTATAAATATTACTACGGGAGGCGGTCTTGGTATGACATTAGAAGAACGACTCGCTGCTCCCATAAAATCAAGTCCAGAAATGTGTTCTTTAAACATGGGTTCTATGAATTTTGGTTTATACCCAATGTTAGAAAGATATCCATCTTTTAAACATAAATGGGAAGAAGAACATTTAGCTCATACTAAGGATTTTATTTTTAAAAATACTTTTCAAGACATTGAGTATATTTTGAAAGAATTAGGTGAGGGGCATGGAACTCGTTTTGAATTTGAATGTTATGATGTAGGTCACTTATACACTTTAGCACATTTTGTTGATCGAGGTATAATAAATCCCCCTTTCTTTGTTCAAACGATTTTTGGAATCTTGGGAGGAATCGGTGCTGACCATGAAAACCTATTACATATGCGTAAGATTGCTAACTCTCTATTTGGCAACAATTATGAATGGTCAATTCTTGCCGCAGGAAGACATCAGATGTCAATGTGTACTATGGGAGCTATTATGGGGGGAAACGTAAGGGTTGGTCTGGAAGATAGTTTATATATAGCAAAGAAAAAATTGGCTAATTCTAACGCAGAGCAGGTCGCAAAAATCAAACGCATAATCGAGGATTTAAGTCTTGAGGTTGCGAGCCCTGAAGAAGCTCGCACAAGGTTAGCTCTTAAAGGTGGAGATATGGTTAATTTCTAAATGGTTGACTTATTTGGTCTTTTGAAGTTTTAACAATGCTGTTCTTATTTTTTTGGGAATTTTAACTGTTTCCATATGCTTTCGATTGACAAAAACATGCACAAACCATCCCTTGGCGACTGCTCTTGTTTGTCCTAGACAAAATAAAGCGAGTTCATATCTGACGGATTTTGACCCTAAGTATGAAACATTTATCCCAACCTCTAGTTGGTCCGGGAAATGTATAGGTTTGAGGAATGTGCAATGTGACTCAGCACAAACTCCTATGATTTTGTCAGTGAAGATATTAAATTTTCCGATGTCTACAAGATAGGTATTTATAGCTGTGTCAAAATAAGAATAGTAAACAGTATTATTAACATGACCATAAAGATCATTATCCATCCAGCGAGTTGGTATTTCTAGTAATACTTTATAAAACTGGCGTGTTTCTGGACAGTTCTTTGGCATTTTTTGATCCACCTAAAATTTTATTCCTATACAATCTTTTCAATACACTTTTAAGACAGAAAAAATTCTTTTCTTTCAATCCGTAATGTACATTACTATGTTTTTTTTAGTCTTTGATGCTATTACGATAAAAATATTAAATGTTGTTAATAGATTTGAGTCAAAGATAATGAAAATCTTCTATATTTCTTCGTCAATAAAATGTTCGAAGGAAAAGGTATATTGAACAAAATTCCATCTAAATATGTGTTGGCAATGCTAGGAGTGGCCTTAGGGGCCATGGCACTCAGCTTTACAGGATTAATTATGAGGCACATAGAGTCTGCCGATGTTTGGCAGATTCTTTTTTTTCGTTCTATTGGAATGATAGGAACAATGAGCATATTTATGGCTATTACCCAGCGCGGAAAATTTCTAAAAGGGATATCGAATGTAGGGTGGCGTGGAATTATTGTAGCTTGTTTGATTGGCCCAAGTTTTGGTTTTTATATACTAGCACTCTCCATGATTACTGTAGCCGAGGTATCATTTGTAATAAGTACACTTCCGCTTTTTACTGCTTTCTTTGCATTTATTTTTCTTCATGAGAGAGTAAGAGGATCCACATGGGGTGCTATTATTGTTGTTCTTTGTGGAGTTCTTATTATGTTTCTTGATAGCACAGGTCAAGGAGCTAGCTATTTAGGTATAATCGTTGCTTTTGGGGTTCCCATTACATTTGCAGCAACAATTGTCATTATTCGTTCTGGTCCTGATATTGATATGATACCTGCTACATGGATGGCAGGTTTTGTCGCACTTATAATCTCTATTATTTTGGCTAAGGGATCTGTAATTAACATTCTATCATTTGACATGTTCCTAAGTCTCTTGATGGGCTGTACATTGGGTCTAGGGTTTGGTCTATATACTATAGGTGCTAGATATGTAGCAGCTGCTCAAGTTGCACTTTTAGCATTATTAGAACAGGCATTTAATCCTTTATGGGCATGGATAGGGGCTGGTGAAATACCCAGTACTCTTGTTTTAATTGGAGGTTTAATTGTTTTTTGTGCTGTCACAGTTAGAGCAATTATTGGTGTTTGGGAAGAACGGAAAGTATGAATCAATCTAGTGTTTAAAACATTAGGTAAATTATATTTATTTTAATTGACCTGAAAATCTTAACCATTCTAACAAGTCGCCAAACATTTTTTCTAATGTGACAGTCTCAAATTCTAACTCATCAATTGCTTTTTTACAGTTTATCCGTTGCTCGTAATTCATTAATTGAGATATTTCATCAGATAGACCATTTATTAAACCCTTAGTAACAAGGGGTTTATTGCAATTGCACAGGTTTGAAATTATTTCGCAAACCTCATAAAAAGTCGCTGTAGTTCCAGCCAGTAAATATTGATGACCGCTTTTGCCTACTTTAAAGGCATTTAGATGTGCATTGGCAACAGATTTAACATGACAAAAACTACCAGTGCCAGACCCAATACTTGTTAACGTACCATTTACAATACTTAGAACAAATGGCCCCCATATTTTTGTATCATGAGGTCCAACAACATTTGCGGGGTTTAGAATTACTGTATCTAAATCACCTGCTTTATAAATGTCTTTTACTATTTCTTCTGCAAGTGTTTTACTATGAAAATAATTTATTGGTATTTCGAGTGCATTAGACTTTGTCTCTTCTTTTATCAGTTCTTTATGAATTCCGAAAGTAGCAGCAGAAGAAGTATATATAAATCTTTTGCAGCCATTATAAATTGCTGCTTGTATGATATTTCTTGTTCCTTCAATGTTGTCTTGATTTTGTTCTTTGTTTCTAGTCTTTTCAAAGCTCACATTGCCGGCTGTATGAAATACTGAATCAACTTTATCTGGCATTCCATTTTTTAATGAATCAGTATCACCTAAATGCCCATAAACAAGTTTTACTCCTAGTTTTTGAAGTTTACCAGTATCTGAATGGTTTCTATATAATGCATAAACATCCCATCCATTTTTAACTAAAATATCTGCAATATTGTAACCAATAAAACCTGTGGCTCCTGTTAAATAAGCGGTAAGTTTATGCGTCATTTTTACAAAAATCCCTAAAATTCATAAATATAATAATAGAATAAATTAAATTCTTTATGTTAATCATTCTTTATTCTTCTAAAACTACTTATAAACTGTATTAATCACTTATTAATTTTTAAAGATCAAAATTTTTTTTTTGTTATTTATTATTTTTAGAACCTTTAGGGGGAGTTTATGAATCTAAATAATAGCAGGGGTATTGTATTAAGAAGTCGTCCAAATGGAGCCCCTAAAGAAAGTGATTTTGAAATTTTATCAAGCCAAATACAAGAACCTGAAAATAACGAAGTATTAGTTAAGGGCTTATATCTTTCTTTGGATCCGTACATGAGGGGAAGGATGAGCTCTGCAAAATCTTATGCACCTCCCATAGCTATAGGTGATCTTATGGTTGGAGAGTCGGTGGGTAAGGTTGTTGAAAGTAAACATCCTAATTATAATGTTGGGGACTATGTAGCAGGCATGATGGGCTGGCAGGAATATGCAACTGTTTCTGGTGATAACTTAAGAAAAATTCCATCTGATATAAGACCTATAAGTTATGCACTTGGTATTTTGGGTATGCCAGGCCTGACAGCATACTTTGGGCTATTCGAGGTTGGGCAACCTAAACCAGGAGAAACAGTTCTGGTTTCAGCCGCTTCGGGAGCCGTTGGTTCAGTGGTAGGCCAATTAGCAAAGTCAGCAGGTTGTAGAGTTATTGGAATAGTAGGTAGTGAATTAAAAGCCAAATATATAACTTCAGAGCTAAATTATGATGAGGCTATAAACTATCGTTCGTGTAAAGATATTCAGCAATCAGTCAGGGATATATGCCCAAATGGAGTTAATATCTATTTTGATAATGTTGGTGGGTCTATTACTGACTCTGTAATGAATTGTTTGGCATTACGTGCAAAAGTCATAGTTTGTGGAATGATTGCACAATATAATTTACAAAAATCATATCTTGGTCCAAGTCACTTACGTTCGATTTTAATTAGTAGAGCTCGTGTAGAAGGTTTCTTAATTTTTGATTGGGCACATCGATATTCTGAGGGACTAAGTTGTCTAAAAAAAATGATTTCAAATAATGAATTGTTTTATAATGAAGATATTGTTGAAGGAATAGAAAATGCACCTGCTGCTTTCCTGGGTTTATTTGATGGAAAAAACCTAGGTAAGAGACTGGTTCGTTTGTCTGAAGATACTTAAAGATATTAAAGACATAAAAATAGACTATTAGTTTAAACGAATGCATTAATATTGATGTATATAATGATTGGTACTGAGGAGTTTAAATTATGAAGACTTCAAGAAAAATTATTTCAAAAGAAACAATAACTGGTATTGCAGACGAATTAGCTGACTTTTCACTAAATAGAGATGAAATTGATTCTAGGTCAGCCGTTATGGAGGGTATCCTAGAAAATATTACTAGTTTACGTGATTTACCTCTTAAGGATATTGAACCCGCACTTCTTTATAAACCTATAAAATCAAAGAAGGGTTGATATGATGACTGACCTTACAAGTTATGGCGTTTTAGATTTGCTAAATGGGTATAAAAATGGTGATTTTTCGCCTGTTGAAGTTACGAAATCTTATTTAGATCGTATAGATAAATATAATGATACTTTAAATGCGTTTGTCTTAGTAAATAAAGATGAAGCACTAAAACAAGCCCAAGATGCCGAAGCTGCTTATAATTCAAGAACATCTACTCCGAGTCTTCTTGGAATACCACTGGCACACAAAGACCTATACTCTACGGCAAATATTCGGAGTACAGCTGGATCTAGAGTTTTAAAAGATCATGTGCCAACTGAAGATGCAACTTCTATCGCATTACTTACTTCACATGGTGCAATCAATTTAGGTAAACTTAATACGCATGAATTTGCATATGGGCCTACAAATGAACAATCCATGTTTGGTTCTTGTTTAAATCCTTGGAATACAGAATACTTTAGCGGAGGATCAAGTGGAGGATCGGGTGCCGCTGTTGCGGCAAGCCTATGTCTCGGTGCTACTGGGTCTGATACAGGTGGATCTATACGAATTCCTTCTGCTTGTTGTGGTATTACAGGTTTGAAACCCACTTATGGCAGAATTAGTAGATCTGGCATTGTTCCATTATGTTGGACTATGGATCATAGTGGACCTATGACTAGATCAGCAAAAGATGCGGCGTTGATGTTGCAAGCTATGGCAGGATTTGACCCAAAGGACTCAGCATCTTCACAGACGGTAGTGCCAGATTATATTAATAGTCTATCAGGAGACATTAAAGGTAAAAAAATTGGATTGCCCAATCGGTATTTCTTTGACCAGGCTGATGAAAGTATCGAAGAATCTGTTATGCAAGCTTTAAGTGTTCTTGAAGGATTAGGTGCAATATTGGTTCCAATCGATATTAAATATATAGAACATGCTGCCGCAGCAGCTCTGGCCATTTATCTTTCTGAGGGCACAGCCTTTCATGATCATGGGTTTAACTTGAATCAGAGTTTATATACAGATCAAGTAAGAGGTTTTTTGGAATTAGGAAATTTTATTTTAGCTAAAGACTATATCCATGCCCAGAGATTTAGAACATTACTTGGACAAGAAATGGCCAATCTACTAGATGAAGTGGATTATTTCGCAACACCTGGCTTATCCCTAACTGCTCAAAAGATTGGTCAAGAAGACATAACGATTAGGGGAGTAGATCAAACAGTATTTTCTGCAATTTTAAGAAATACTGAACCATTTAATTTAACAGGTCTTCCAGCAATAGTAATGCCATGCGGTTTTTCTAATGATGGCATGCCACAAAGTCTTCAGATTGTTGGACGTCCATTTGATGAAGCAGGTATACTAAATGTTGCTCATGCTTATCAGGAAGCTTCTGATTGGCACTTAAAAAAACCAATACTTTGAGATAGGTTATTTTAACTTTATAAGGAGATTTGCATTGACAAAAAGAACTATTGAACAAGAGGTTAGACGTCTCGCTGCTATTGAGGACATCAAGCAGCTAAAAGCTAGATATTGTGCACATTGCGATGACAATTATAATCCAGAAGGAATCTCAAATATGTTCGTGGAAGATGGTATTTGGGATGGTGCAAGTTTTGGAGTTCATAAGGGAAAAGAAGAGATACACAATTTTTTCTCTGGTATTTCTGGGGATATTGTTTTTGCTGGTCATCTAGTAGTAAACCCTATTATAGATGTTGCAGATGATGCTGAGTCTGCAACAGGGAAATGGTGGTTGATAATGCCTTGTACAGTCAATGAAGAGGATAAAAACGAAGCTCGTTGGCTACTAGGTGAATATACAGATGAGTATGTATGTGTTGATGGTAATTGGATGTACAAAAGTCTGAAGTTGAACCTACACCACTTTGTGCCATATCTTAAAGGCTGGGCATAAGGACATTAATACATTTATTAACTGAAATAAGTTTTTTTAGGATTGCCGTTTAACTGAACCAGATGCCGCGGCATCTGGTTTAAAGGGGTAATAAATTTCAGCATTTCCGGTAATCCCGCTCCTTCTGAATATCAGAACTAAAAGTAATACTACTCCTAGGCCCATATCAGCAGAACTGGATGGTATCCAACCATTTGTTTCAAACCAACGTAGAAGTTGGAGAAATGCTGTAACTGCTATTGTCCCAATAACGGCACCGGAAAGACTCTGCATGCCGCCAACAACAAGCATTGCAAGTGTTATAAAGGTCAAAGGTAGATGAAATGATGGGACTGTTATAGTTCCGAGAAAATGTCCATAAAAACCTCCTGCTACACCTGCAAAAAAAGCGCTTATAACAAAGGCTATTAATCTTTGCCCAAAGATATTTACACCAGCAGCTTTTGCAGCCACTTCATCTTCTCGTGTTGAACGTAGTGCGAGTCCCCACTTGGATCTAGAATATAAGAACGCTGCAAACATTGTGATTACACAAAATGCAAGAGCATTCCATGCATTCGTATCAAATGGTATTCCAGTTACAGTACTATTACCAGCTGTCCATGTTTGCCAGCGTAGGTAGACTGTATAAATTATCATTAGTAGAGCAAAAGTACCTATGGATGCTGCAATCCCTGAAAGACGCATTAACGCAAAACCTGTAATCAAAGCAACGAATGAAGCTAAAAGCCCACCAAGAATTACTGAAGGTATAAATGGGTGGGTATTTTCAAGCAAATAACTTGGTATGCCTGGAAAAAAAAGATCTCTGGTATATTCACAACATGTTTGCCAAGCAGATGCATATGCCCCTATCATCATGAAGGCTATATGACCAAATGAAAGTATTCCCGAATTGCCAACAAATATATATAGAGCAACTACAATAGATACCCTAATGAGACCTTCAGTTAGAGGTACCTTCATGGAGCCGCTGTAAAAAATCGCAACAATAACTAAAAGAAACAGTGCATTAAGTATAACTGGCCAAACCTCACGAATTAGTTTCATTGAGGGCGTTTCTGCTTCTAGACGTGTATTATTAACGACTTTAGCTAACTTAAGTGTAGAAGATACTATTGGGGTTTCAGAAAAGCTCATGGATTAAACTCGCTCCCTAGCAGATTTTGCAGGTACTAGTCCTTGTGGTCGAGCTAGTAAAATAGCTATCACTAGACCAAAAACAAATGCGTCAGAAAAACCTCGAATTTCTCCAGGTAAAATATTTTTTAACACTACACTGGATACTCCTACAACCATTCCTCCTACGACAGAACCTACCAGACTTCCCATACCGCCAATTACTGTGGCAATGAAGGCAAAAACTATTATAGGGGTTCCCATGCGGAAAGTTAAAATTCCAATCTGAGTTACATACATTAATGAAACAAATGATGCCAGAAAACCACTAATAACAAATGCCATTGCAATTACAAAATTTGCTCTTACCCCTAGCATTCTTGCCATTCTGAAGTCTTCAGCTGCAGCACGCATTTGTATGCCAATTTTGGTACGTTGAAGAAATAGGGTTAGGAGTAATAATAATAAGGCCGTAACTCCAATAGTTATAATCTTCAGTAATGGAACGGAAACACCCTCTGCTAAATTAACTTGTTGTGTGAGCTCCTCGAATATTCCAGCAGACTTAGGGCGTCCCCCGTAAATCATAATAGTGAGGTTTTGTAGAACATAGCCCAATGCAAAAGAAGCAATCATCATGATTGCAGGGGAAGTATTACGCATTGGCCTGAAGACTGTTCCTTCAGAAATTACAGACAATAAAACTGTAAAACCAATAATGATTAATACTATGAGAACTGGATGGAATGACCCAATTATCAGTGTCGATGTTACTGCTGTTGAAGGTAGGATAAGAGCATATCCTGCTAGCATTACCCAATCGCCATACGCAAAGTTTATTAACCTAAGAACACCAAAAAGAAGACCTATACCTAGAGCTGCAAGTGCGTAAAAACTTCCTTCACTAACTGAAGTTATTAAAATTTGGAATCTGACAGGATCTGTAACAGCAACAATTATCCCTATTATAGCTATTGCAAGTCCGAGTACCAAAAGAACTTTCTTATTACTTAATAGTTTACTAACCCTAAGAGTCTTTGCTAGATCTTTCATTAGAAATTAGCTCCATCCTCTTGTTGCTCAGTTTCTGAAAATCCAAAGTAAGCTTGTCTGACTTTTTCACCATCTTGAAGCTCTGAGGCATTACCTTCAATCTGTATTTGACCATTTCTAAGTACATATAGTCTATCAGCTGCTTTAAGGGCTCTTTCAGAGCTTTGCTCAACGATAAGAAGGGTCATGCCACGTTCTTTACGAAGAGTAGTTAGAACCTCATATACTCTATCTACAATATTTGGAGCTAACCCTAGTGAAGGTTCATCTATAGTCATGATCTTTGGTTTAGTTAGTAAAGCACGACCAATAACTAACATTTGTTGTTCCCCACCGGAAAGTTTTCCTGCGGATTGACGACGTCTTTCACCCAAAATAGGAAACAATTCTTGAACCCATTTTATATCTTTTTCAACTTCGGTTTTATCGCTACGGATTTGTGCACCAATTCTAAGGTTTTCCTCAACAGATAATGTTGTGAATACATGACGTCCTTCTGGAACTTGTGATATACCTTTTCTAGCGACTATTTCTGGCCTCATGCCATTAATCCGTTCCCCAGAAAATGTCACATCTCCGGTAGTTGGTGCAAGGACACCCGAAATAGTTAAAAGTGTAGTCGACTTTCCAGCACCATTTGGACCAACAACACAAACAATTTCTCCCTGATTCACAGTAATTGATACCTCTCTTACGGCAGACAACCTACCGTAATGGACAGTTATATTGTCTACTTTTAAAAGTGGTTCAACCATGACCAAGATACGCTTTTATTACAGCTGGATCGTTTTGCACTTCCTGAGGTGTCCCTCGAGATATAGTTTTACCACTATCTAGAACATGAATACGCTCACATACACCCATTATAACTCTCATATTGTGTTCTATAAGTAGAACTCCGCAGCCAAATTTACTTGGTATTTCACTTACAATCTTCATTATTTCATCGCACTCAAGGTCTGACATTCCTGCTGCAGGCTCGTCTAGCAATACAAAACTAGGGTTCATTGCAAGAGCTCTTCCAATTCCAACTCTTCGCTCATCGGTGTAGGGTAGAACTCCAGCTGGTAGTTTAGCACGATCTGCAAGACCAAGCCATTCTAGAAGTTCCATAGCATGGGCATTCGCTTTCTTGCGATTTAAGCCCAAGCTTACTGCAGCCACTTCAATGTTTTCGCTCACAGGCATCTCTCTGAATAAGCGTCCTGCTTGAAAAGTGCGGGCTACACCATGGCGTCTAAACCAGTGCGGAGTTAATCCAGAAACAATCTTTTCTCCAAGTCTAACCTCTCCGGCTGCAGGCATTTGAAAACCAGTTAAAGCATTGACAAGTGTTGTTTTTCCAGCACCATTTGGTCCAATCAAACCGAGAATTTCTCCAGGTTGAAGTTTTTCATTAACACTATCAACAGCAGTCAGGCCTTCAAAACTTATTGTCACTTCACGTGCTTCAAGTGCATCAGCAGTTTGTTCAGTTGAACTCATAATTAGACCTTAATAATTGCAATATAAATTATTTCGTTATTAGACACATTACATTCATTAGCCGGAAATAAAGACTATAAATATTAATTAATAAAGTTTCAGTCTCTTTTCCTAATGAACAGGTGCGATTGAATCAATAAAAACATTCAAAAAATTAAAAAATATCTAAAATTTTATAGAAAATCATTAAAATTAACAAAGATTACAGATTTTAATAGACACGATGGCTTAAATATGAGTTCATCAATTTTATTTTATGCGTTATGAGTTGATGACGCAATTTCTAAATAGTTGTATTGGGCTATTTCTGCCCAAGTACATTGGGAGGTTAATTTATGAAGAAGTATATGGCAATGGCTGTAGCATTAGCTTTTACACTTGGTGCAGTCACAAGTCAGTCGGTAAAGGCCGACGACCATGAAGTCAAATTTGGCTTTGCAGCTGCAGAAACTGGTTGGTTACAAGCTTATAGTGGCCCATCAACTAGTGCAGCTTTAATAGCAATTGAAGATATCAACGCAAATGGTGGATTATTAGGTAAAAAAATTGTACCTATTTTCCAAGATACTAAAACTGATAGAGCAGAGAGTGCAAAAGCAGGTGCCCAGTTACTTGGTCAAGGAGCTATCGCATTAGCCGTAGACTGTGACTATGATTTTGGTGCTCCAGCTGCACTCGCAGCTGAGCGAGAAGGTAAGATATCGATTTTCTTATGTGCAGAGTCTGTCTTAGCTGGTATTCAAGGTGTAGGTAAACATTCATTCTCTAGTTCTGTATTGGCTGCTGTGCAGGGTGCTGCGATTGCTGAGTGGGGATACAATGAAAAAGGATGGAGAACAGCATATATTCTTTTAGACGAAGTTATCGAGTATAACAAAGGTATCTGCTATGGTTTTGATTGGATGGCTAAAAGGCTTGGTTATGAAATACTCGGTCATGATGTTTTCCTTAACGAAGACCCTAGTATCCAAACTCAAGTTGATAGAATTAAGGCACTTCCAAAACAACCAGACGTAATTGAAATTTGTTCATATAACCCTGGTGGTGCTATGGCTATAAAACAAATTCGTGCAGCTGGTATCGATAGTGCAATCGGTGGTGGTTCATCAATGACTGGTGATTATTGGCTAGGAACAGTTCCAAACTTATCTGGACACTATGTACCTGAACAAGCATCAATTTATGGGGATGACCCACGCCCAGCCGTTTTAGAATTCAACAAAAAGTTTGAA
The DNA here is from genome assembly GCA_002728135.1 of Rhodospirillaceae bacterium. GTDB lineage: Bacteria > Pseudomonadota > Alphaproteobacteria > UBA828 > UBA828. The sequence goes on along the minus strand of PBVE01000018.1, from coordinate 77,726 downwards.
GCTCTAACTGGTAAAGCTCCAGATAGTCAATATGTCTATCCAGGGTATGTTCTTATCGAAATGTGGGCAAAAGCTGTTGAAAAGGCAGGAACATTTGATGGGGATGCTGTTGTTGCAGCACTTGAGACTTTCAGAGATGAACCTGTATTGGTTGGAACGCGAACATTTACTAGCGAACTTCACCACCAAAACAGAGCTCCTTACCTTATTGTTGAAACAACAAATGGCAAGCCTGCTGTTGTTGGAAGTTGGACTATCACAGAGCCGGTTCCATTAAAAGTATTGTTTGGTAAAGAGTATGATTATGTTGCAAAATAATTTCTTAATATTTATTTAAGAAACTATACTGGGCCCCACTTTTTAGTGGGGCCTTTTTTTTATTAATTTAAAGAAAATAAATTTTTTTATCCTAAGGTATCTTAGGTGGAGAATCTTTTGGTAGGGGGACTTGGTGCTCATTGAGTGTCATGGCTATCATACAATAATAACCAATTAATGAGGTAAGTTCTATTATTCCTTTTTGTCCTAATAAGCCTAATGCCTTATTATAAGTATTATCATCTATAGTTCGATTAAAAAGTAATTCATTAGTGAAATTGTAAACGGCATCCATTTGATTGTCATCAAATATAGGCTTTTTAAAATTTCTAATTGAGTTAATTATTTTTATGGTAAGGCCGCTCTTTTTTGCCTCTGGCTCATGATAATGCCATTCATAAGGACAACGCCAAAAACTAGCAACCATTAAGATAACCATTTCTGACATATATTTTGGTAGGCTGGTGTTATACCGTAATTTTTCTCCAAGAGCCTGCGTATGGTTTGCTACTTCAGGACTATGCATTAAAACCATAAAAAGATCTGGTACCTCTCCTCTTTTTCCAGATTTTATTGAATTATAAATTTTAAGCTGATTATCCGTTAGTTCCTCTTGAGTAGGAATTTGCATACGAATATTAGAATTAGAGTTCATACCAACCCCTTTTATAAAAAAGTTTAATATATGAAAAACAAATAAAACTATAAAATAATAAATATTAACAAATCTTCATTTGCACAGTTAATAATGTCTCAGTTAGAGTTAAATCTATAATTTAGATTTAGTTTTCCAAACTTTCTAGTATTTCAATAAATATACTAATTTTATTAACTTTAATTCTTTGAATAATGATTGCTTTATAAATGGTCGAAGAAAATATTTTACCTGCTTCAGTTAATGAAACTTATGAAATGCTTAAGAAACAAAACTTTGTTGCAAATGATAAGTTTGCACAATTAATCTTTTTGGCCTTAAAGCTAAATCGTCCAATTTTAATTGAAGGCCCAGTTGGTTCAGGAAAAACTACCTCTGCTCATGCAATTGCATTAGCTCTTAATATACCACTTATTAAGCTTCAATGTTACGAAGGGCTAGGTGTTAATGAGGCGGTTTATGAGTGGAACTATGCTGCACAACTTATATCAATAAAAATGGATACAGACATATATGAGGATGAAAATAATAGGATGCCTCAATTATTTACAAGTAGGTATTTAATAAAGAGGCCTTTATTGGAAGCTTTAGAAGGAAATGGTGGTAAGAGTGTGGTGCTTTTAATTGATGAAATCGACAGGGCAGATTCTGGATTTGAATCTATTTTACTAGAAATTTTAGCAGAAAATCAATTTACTATTCCAGACTTTGGCACAATAAAAGCTCAAACACCGCCAGTCATCATAATTACATCTAACGGCACACGTTCAATACATAATGCACTACGTAGACGTTGTTTCTACTATTGTCTTTCATGGCCTAGTTTTAAAAATGAAAGAAGGTTTATTGAATCTAGATTACCAGCAGCCCAAGAAAAAATTTCCAAAATGATAGATATATTTGTAGAGACTCTTAAAGTTGATTCTCAAACACGTAATGACTTTGATAAAGATGAAAGAAATTGGATCAAGGCAATTAAAGAATTTGATGCCTTTGAACTTTCACCAGAAAGAGTGAATAAAGCATTTCACATTTATTTTAAATACAAGGAGAAATTAAAGAGTTCAGAAGGAAATGAAATATCTAAACTTTTAAGGCAGGCTCAAGTAGAATTTGAGGATATAAACAAAAAATGAAAAAACCTTCAAAGGCAACATCTGCACAAAATGGCACAATTTTACGCAATATTATCCATTTCTCTAGGCTTTTGAGATCAGCAGGTATGCAGGTAAGTCCTTCATCAACAATTGATGCTATAAATGCATTTCGTTTTATATCCCCCACAACAAGAGAAGAATTTTATTCGGTTCTTCATTGTGTTTTTGTTAAACGTCATGATCAAGAAGAGGTTTTTCGCGATGCATTTTACCTATTTTGGCGTAGCCCTAAAGTGCTAGAGCAGCTAATTGCTGAGCTTTTGAATTCAAGTGAAGCTACTCCCGATATGGAAGATAAAAATAATAAGATATCCCAAAGGGTAATAGATGCATTTGAAAAACAGTTACAAGATTTAGCAAATACTGAAGAAGAACGTGAGAAAAAGATAGAAATCTCTATGTCGTATTCTGGTGCAGAAAAATTACAAAACATAGATTTTGAGAAAATGACAGTAGAAGAATTATATGAGGCAAAAAAAGCAATTTCTTCACTTCGATTTCCAATAGATGAGATTTCTACTCGTCGTTTTAGAACGAACCCAAGAGGATTAAGGGTAGATATGCGTAAAACTTTACGTTCTCAGTTAAAACCAGGTGGAGATTTAAACCCTCTTAAGAAATGTAAAAACATAAAACGGCCTCCAGATTTAATTCTGTTATGTGATATATCTGGTTCTATGAGTCGTTATTCTCGAATGTTTCTGCATTTCATGCATGCTGTAACAAGTGATAGGGATAAGGTTACAGTATTTATCTTTGGTACTAGTCTTACAAACATTACAAGGTTTTTACGTCACAAAGATGTTGACTATGCTCTTGATCTAACATCAAGGTCGACAGGGGAGTGGTCTGGCGGGACTCGTATAGGTGAAAGTTTAAGGCAATTTAACTTTCTTTGGTCCAGGAGAGTACTAGGACAAGGTGCCACTGTGCTCTTAATTACTGATGGTTTAGATAGAGATGATTTAAATTTATTAAAAAAAGAAATTAGCAGATTACATGATTCCTGTCGTTGCTTAATTTGGTTGAATCCTTTGTTGAGATATGAAGACTTTAAGGCGGAAGCAGGAGGAATTCGTACTATGTTACCATATGTAGATGAATTTCGCTCAGCACATAATTTGCAAAGTCTTATTGACATAAGTGAAGTCTTAAGAGGTGCAAATTCTGATATGGTGAAGAGTAATTTTATTCAGAATAGGAAATTTTAATCTTTATTAAGAAGGATAATTTAGAATATGAGATTAGAAGGTAAAGTTTCTATTATAACAGGTAGCTCGCGTGGTATTGGGAAAAGTATTGCATTACGTTTTTCACGTGAAGGCTGTAAGGTAGCTATAGTTTCTGCTAGAGACCCTAATGCTGCCCAAGCAGTTGTTGATGAAATTGAAAAAGATGGGGGTATTGCCGCCCCTTTTTGTAAAGACATATCAGAAGTCGCCCAATGCTTTGATTTGGTCGAAGAAGTTGTGTCAATATTTGGGGATGTGGATATATTAGTGAACAACGCAGGAGTTTTTAAACCAAAATTAATAGAAGAAACATCTGAAAATGATTGGGATCAGCAGATTAATACAAACTTGAAAGCTAGTTTTTTTATGGTTCAGGCTTTAGTCCCATCAATGAAGCTTAGACGTAGTGGTAAGATTATTAATATTACCTCGATAGCGGCTGATATAGGATTTCAGAATTCATCTGCATATTGTGCATCTAAAGGAGGGCAGGGTAATATGACACGTGCTATGTGTCTCGAGCTTGCTCCCTATGGCATAAATGTAAACTCCATTGCACCAGGTAATATTAAAACGGATATGAATAAGCATTTGAGAGATCAACTTGAGTATGATGCAATACAAGCCTCTAAAACTCCTAGTGGTATTGGCCATATAGACCCCGAGGAACTTTGTGGGGCAGCAGTATACCTAGCCTCTGGAGAATCAAATTCCACTCATGGTACAAGTATTGTTATTGATGGTGGCTGGTCAGCTTGGTGAAATTAGTATGGTTCAAAAAATAATATTTATATTTAAGAACTAACTTCCATTGTTGATAGGTTCCATAGGTACATTCTTGTTTAGTTCTAATTTGTTTTCAAGCCATCCAGCTGAGGATAGAGCAATATCTTCTCTTCTTGGTGGTGCAACTAATTGCACACCTACAGGTAGTCCGTCGGCCGTAATACCGGCTGGAGTTGCAGCAATAGGGCAAGAACTAAGACTTAAAACATAAGTTATTGCGATCCAGTCAATATAATTATCAAATTTTACTCCTGCAGATTCGTCGACATACCGAAGGTTGACATCAAACGGTGGAACTATTGCAGCAGGGCATATTAATAAATCATAATCTTCAAAAAATTCTACAAATTTTGAGTAGATTTCTCCACGTTTGATTTCAGCTTCGTAAATTTCTTGAGCAGTTAGAGTAAGACCTTTTTGTATGTTCCATATTAGCTCTGGTTTGAGTTGATGTGAAAAATCTTTTAAGAGGTTACCTTTCTCTGCAGCAAACTGGGCAGCTCGAAGGGTATGAAAGGTATCAATTGCACCAGATAAATCTGGTTCAGCTAGTTCAACGGTTGCACCATTTGAAGCCATCAAATTAGAGATATTTTCACATATATCTTTTACTTCCTTTACAACAGGTGCAAATCCAAGGTTGGGGCTATATGCAATCTTGTTGGGCAACTCCTGACTTTCTGCTGCAGTTTTATATGAAATGGAAGATCTCTCATAGGAAAGCGGATCATTATATTCATGACCAGCCATAGCATCTAGAAATAAGCCTACATCTATGGCGTTACGAGCCATGGGTCCTTCAACGAATAGTGAGTGGAATGGTAGTTTTGATGATGATTTAGGCACACAACCCGGGCTAGGTCTTAATCCTGTAACTCCACAAAAAGAAGCTGGTGTTCTAAGACTTCCGCCAAGATCTGATCCGTGAGCAAGCCACACTTGTCCTGTAGCTAAAGCTACAGCTGCTCCTCCAGATGATCCACCGCATGTTTTAGAGGTATCCCAAGGGTTAAGGGTTGCTCCAAAAACATCATTAAACGTATTCCCTCCTGCTCCAAACTCTGGGGTATTAGATTTTCCAATAATTATGGCTCCATTACTTTCTAGTCGTGAAACTAAGACATCAGATTTTTTAGGGATGTTATCTTTAAAAAGTGTTGAACCCATTGTTGATCTAACTCCTTTAACTGGCATTAGATCCTTGATCGCTATCGGAAGTCCATGAAGGTGGTAGTCTGGAAGTTGAGAATTATTAAGTAGTTTTGTTTTATTTTGTTCATAGATTTTAGCAAATTTACGAGCCCGATCAAAACATAAAGTAGGTAGTGCATTTACTAAATTATTTGTATCAGCAATTCTCTTCTCACATGAGTCAATTAATTCCAAAGGAGAGATTCGCCCAGATTTTAATTCTTCAACTGCTTTATGTGCAGTCCATTTCCAAGGTAGATCAGTCATTACAACCTATCGATCAATTTAATTATTAAATTACAATAAGGTATTTATCACATCGATATTATTAGAAAAGTCTAATTTTGTTTACATTATAGATTTTTATAACTTTTATTTATATTACTTTATAGAGCAAATTAACTTTGCCTATCTTCTGAACAAAACATTATTTAGATTTAAATAAACTTGTGATTTAGATTCCTTATTGCTTTCTTGTAAGACTTCATAGATTAGTATCAAGTAAATTAATAAATTTTATTTTTTAATCTGTTTAGTTGTTTCTTCAATGAGAATATCCAAAGTGGTTCCTTAGAATGGAAGTATTTATATCTAACGTAATCCCTGTTTTTGCTCTAATTGCCTGTGGTTTTTTTGCTGGAAAATTCAAATTGTTTGGTAAAAAAAGCTCTGAGGTGCTTAATCAATTTGTTTATTATTTTTCATTACCAGCCCTACTAATTCATTCAATATCTGTGGCTCCAATTTCTGACATTCTAAATGAAAATTTTATTCTAGCTTATAGCTTGGGAATGGTCATAGTTTGGTTTGTAAGTTCACTTATATCTAAATTCTTATATCGGGATAATCTTGAAATTACAGCCCTGCAAGGTGTTAATGCAACATATGGCAACACTGGATATCTTGGAATTCCTCTTGGTGTTTCAGTATTTGGTTCTGCTGCTTTAGTGCCTGCAAGCATAACTATTGCAGTAAACGCATTTCTGATTATTCCGTTTGCTGCTATCCTTATTGAGTTTTCAAGAAATAGGTCTAAGGATTTTAACCATGTTATCCTGGGTATTTTTCGTGCCTTATTAATTAACCCGCTTGTTTTATCTGTCTTGATAGGTCTGATACTTTGTTTCAATGATGTCAGATTTCCTAATGCCGTAGACAATTTTTTGTCAATTCTTGGTGCTGCTGCTGGTCCTTGTGCTTTGATTGCTATAGGTTTATTTGTTTCAAATATCCCTATAAAGGGAATTTTTGTGAGGTTGGGTGTCACAAGTATTTTAAAGTTAATATTGTTTCCTTTTGCAGTATGGGTTTTAGTTGAGTTGTTTTTTCCTCTTTCGCAAATGTGGGTAGCAATGGCCATAATAATGGCAGGGACTCCATTAGGTGCTACAGCATTTGTTGTTGCACAAAAATACAATATCGGAGTATCTGAGTCATCTGCCAGTATTGTTGTCACAACTGCAATATCTCTTATTACATTATCTATATTGGTTACTTTATTTTCTGGATAGGTTGATGGAAGATAATCTTTATCATGTAATATAAATGAGAATTCATAGATTCTATATATGAGGACTATTTTATGAATATTGTTGAAGCTATTGAGAAAAGAAAATCAGTAAGAGGTTTTTTAGATCAAGAAATCCCTAGGGAGGTTATAGATAAAATACTACAGATTTCTTCACGTGCTCCTTCAGGAAGCAATACACAACCATGGAAGGTTTATGTAATCTCAGGAGAATTTAAGAGAAATTTTTCAGATAATTTCATACAATATAGAATAGATTATCCAAAAGATGAGACTCCACAATATCAATACTATCCTACAAAATGGCGTGAACCCTATTTAGGACGGAGAAGGGCAACAGGTTGGGGTCTGTATGGTATTCTTGGAATTCAAAAGGGGGATAGAGAAGGGGCTTTTAAACAGCAGCTAAAAAACTATAATTTTTTTGGTGCACCTGTAGGAATCTTTTTTACAATTGATTCTGATATGGAAATTGGCAGTTGGCTTGATATTGGTATGTTTATTCAGAACGTTATGCTTGTCTCCCGAAATTTTGGGCTTGAGACGTGTCCTCAGGCAGCTTGGGTATACCATCATCAGAAGGTAAGAGAATTATTGCCAATACCAGAGAATGAAACTCTAGTTTGTGGCATGGCAATAGGGTATGAAAATAAGGAAGAAGTTGCTAATCAATTCATAACAGGTAGAGAGTCAACATCAGTATTTGCGAAATTCTTTGGATATGAGTGAAATTTTTACCAGTTATTTCTTAATTCCCTAAGTTTTAAAAATATGGATTTAGGGTCTGGGTTTTCAGCCAGATTGGGGAAAGATATTTTTAATTGTTCTATAATTTCAGGATTCTCTAGACGTAGAAATGTATTAATGTCTTTTTCTAGTCCTAGAGTCGTTACGAGTGGAGAATTTGGATCTTGATTCCTTGCAGTTTCAAGGAGTTTCCGTGCCTTTTTATTTGATGGTTCCCTATCTAGTGTGAATTCCAGATTATTTGACAAATATTCGTGCCCAGGAAATATTTTTGTATCATCAGGAAGTAATGCAAGCTTGTTCTTGAAAGTTGAATATAATTCTTCTGGATGTCCACCGTTGTGGCAATTTCCTACTCCAGCATTGAACAAGGTGTCTCCACATATAAGAGCTTTTTCGTCACCTAGTGAAAGAAGACAAACATGGCTCATAGTATGGCCCGGAGTGTTAAGCACTTCCAGTTCTACTGTGTTACCTAATTTGACTATGTCACCGTCATTAAGTCCAATGTTTATACCGTTAATTGAATCTTTTGATCCAGAGTGTGCTAATAATGATGCCCCAGTAGATTTTATAACAACTTCGTTTCCTCCAATATGATCAGCATGTTCATGTGTATTTATTACTTTTGTAATATTCCATCCATTTTCTTTTGCTGTATTTAGGCATTGTTTATGGTCTAGTGGGTCTATAGCTGCCGTCTCTCCAGTTTCTGAACAAACAACAAGATAGTTAAAGTTGCGGTATGAATTGCCGGTCCATAATTGTTTAATTATCATTGTTATACATGTCCTCTGTAAAGTAATAGGATAAGCATTATTTTCCACTGAAAGTTGGTTTGCGTTTTTCACGAAAGGCATTACGACCTTCAGCATAATCCTCACTTGAGAAACATTGATCAACTAAACTATTAAGATAATTATCATCAAATTTATGGTTTTGTTGTTGCATATAACGGATTGCTGTTTTTGCGGCGAATATAGTCATAGGAGCATTATTTGATATGGAGTCTGCATATTCTCCAGAAAATGAATTTAATTGTGAATGTTTTACTACTCGGTTGACTAATCCCATTTCGTATGCCTCTTGGACGTTGAATTGTCTTGCCGTAACTATAATTTCTGTTGCAAATGATGGCCCTACTAATTGCACAACACGTTGAAGATTTTTAGAACGATATCCAAGTCCGAGTTTTGCAGCTGGAATAGCAAAGGTTGCATTCTCTGATGCTATTCTAATATCGCAAGCCGCAGCTATGCCTAATCCCCCACCAATACAATATCCTTGAATAACAGCTATAGTTGGCTTAGTGCTTTCGTAAAGTATTTGAGTCGCACCTTCAGCAATTTTATCATATTCAAATACATCTTTTTTTTCAGTTCTAGTTTTTTCAAACTCAGAAATATCTGCTCCAGAGATAAAAGCTTTTTCTCCGGCACCAGCTAGCATAATAACTCTAAGTGATTTTGTGTTATTAAACTCTTCCAAGATGTTTTTTAATGACTTCCACATCTTTATGCATACAGCATTATGTTTTTCCGGTTTATTAAATATAATTTTGCCTATTTGACCATCTATGGATGCTAGTAAATTGTTACTTCCAGTTTTAATTATCTCAGGCATTGAATTTTCTTTTTTCGTTTGAAATATTGAATTAACTGACGATTTTATTCTTTCTAAGTTTCCCTATTTTTGTACGATTATATCCTAACCATTTTAAAATTTCATCCGTATGCTCTCCCAGTGTTGGAGCACCATTATTTATTTCAAATTTATTCTCACCATACTCTAATGCTTGTCCAAGGATTTTTTTTGTTCCTAGAGTTTTGTGCTGGTAATGTTTTGCTAATTCTAAATATTTGACCTGTGGATCAGAGAATACTTCTTTCATATTATTAATGGGTCCACAAGGGACCCCAAGTTTATTAAGCTTAGATATCCAGAATTCAGTGCTTTTTTTTGATGTTTGATTAGAAATTATTTTATTTAGGGTGATTCTATTTAGAGATCGTGCTTCGGCATTACTAAATTCTTTATTATTAATTAATTCATCAGTATTTAAGGCTTCACACAAACGTGCATAAATTGTTTCACCAGCTGTTGCTATGTTAATGAATCCATCTAGTGTTGGAAATACTCCTGTTGGAACAGTAGTTGGATGATCGTTTCCAGCTTGCTCAGGGAGTTCATCAGAATAGAGCCATCTTGCTCCTTGAAAGTCCATCATTGAAACCATTGCTTGTAGAAGTGAAGTACGAACCCATGTACCTTTTCCCGTTTTTTCCCGATCGTATAATGCAAGTAGAACTCCTATCGCACCATACAAACCTGCAGATAAATCGGCTACAGGAATACCTGCTCTAGTAGGAGTTTGTCCCTTAAATCCAGTTACGGACATTAGTCCTCCCATACCTTGGGCAACTTGATCAAACCCAGGTCTATCAGAGTAGGGGCCAGACTGGCCAAATCCAGATATACTAGTGTAAATGAGACGGGGATTTACATTGTTTAATATTGAATAATCAATTTTAAGTTTATGTTTGATTTTAGGTCGAAAATTTTCAACGAGAACATCCGCTTTATTTACTAAATCAATTAATATTTTATACCCGTCCCTAGATTTTAAATCTATTACTATACTTTTTTTATTTCTATGAAGATTCTGAAAGTCTGGCCCGTTTCTTGATGCTAGATATTCATTACTACTTGTGTTCTTATCAGGCTTTTCAATTTTCATTACATTTGCCCCCCAATCAGATAATTGTCTAACACATGTCGGACCGGCTCGAAATCTGGTTAAATCTAAAACGCAAATTCCTTTTAGTGGCAAACTATCGTTTTTTGTCATTATTCAGTATTTGCCAAAGATAAAAACTCTAAGGCTTGTTCGTGGATATAGGGATCTCCAGCTGCGATTACCCAACCTCCTGCTTTTATTTCGTTCCCTTTCCAATCTGTTATAATCCCCCCCGCTGCCTCAATTATTGGTATATGTGCTTGAATATCCCAAGGTGCTAATTGCCCTTCAATCACAAGATCTATACTTCCAGCAGCTAGCAGAGCATAATTATAACAGTCTCCACCAACTCTAAGCTGTAATACTCTTTTTTCTATTTCTTTAAATGCATCAAGTTGAGATTTGTTAGCTAACATTTGTAACGAAGTAATTGAGAGGCTAGCATCTTTTAAATTTTTACATTTTCGTGTTGATATTCTTTTAGGGCCCAGAAATGCTCCGTTTTTACTCCCGTAAAATCTTTCTCCAAATATAGGTTGATTCATCATACCAATGCAGGAGCGACCATCTATCATAAGCGCAATTAATGAGCCCCAAGTAGGAAGCCCAGCTAGGAAGGGGTCAGTTCCATCTATTGGATCTAGGACCCAAACATATTTAGATTGACTTCTCGTATAACCATATTCTTCCCCAATTATACCATGTTGAGGAAATTTTTCTTCTATTAATGACCTCATAGCTCTTTCAGCACCTCGGTCTGCCTCAGTAACTTGGGATAGCCTATTCTCTTTGTCTCCTTTATCTGTAATTTCAAGGTTAGATCTAAAGAGAGGTTTAATAACATTACTTGCAACATCAGCTATTTGGTGTGTGAAGTTAAGATAGGACTCTATATCTAGGTCAATTTGGTTGTAAATGTTTGCCATAGGTATAATATCACTTTTGTATTTAGTTTCTGTTATAAGTATTTATTAATTCAAATGACACCTTATATCCCTATAACTCAAGTAAAATTGTAAATTTTTAACTTTTAGTACTTGGGGTATTATGATATTGATCGCTACAATATTACCAATTTACAGTATTTAGACTAGAAGGAGTCAATATAATGAAGCTTGGACTCTTTATGATGCCACTTCATCCGCCTAAGAAACCTTATGCGGAAGCCCTTAGCGAAGATTGCGAAGCTGTTATTTATGCAGACCAGCTTGGCTATGAAGAAGCATGGTGTGGAGAGCACTATAGCTCAGCAGGGGAGCAGATAACCAATCCATTAATTTTTTTCGCAAGTTTAGTTCGAGCTACAAAAAATATACGTTTTGGTACAGGCGTAATGTGTTTGCCTCAGTATCACCCTGCTGTAGTAGCCGGCCAAGCTGCTATGTTTGACCATCTATCAGGTGGTAGATTTATCATGGGAGTTGGACCAGGTGGTTTGCCATCAGATTTTGAGTTGCTTGGAACAATGGATTCTGATCGTAACGAAATGATGAAAGAGTCCATAGATATGATTAGAGAAATATGGGCTGGCGATCCTCCTTATGATATTAAGGGTAAATACTGGAACGTATCTATAAAAGATTGGGTTTATGAGGATATAGGTTTGGGGCAAATGTGTAAGCCTTTGCAACAACCACACCCTAAATTTGCTATTTCAGCTATGAGTCCTTTTTCATCTTCTCATAAATATGCTGCCCAGCAGGACTTTGATCCAATAAGTGCTAACTTTATAGGAAACTGGTCAGTTAAGAGTCATTGGGAAGTTTACGCTGAAGAAACAGAGAAGCAGGGAAGGGTTGCCGATCGTGAGCGTTGGAGGGTAGCTAGAAATATTCATGTTGCTGATACTGACGCTGAAGCTGAATCACATGTAAAAACAATTGGTGAATCTGCTGATTTCTACTATGAGTATCTATTCAAAATATTTGATAGAGCTCAAATGAAAGGCCCCTTTGTTGTTAACCAAGGTGACAACGCAGATGAACTCTCCTATGAAGCCTTGCGAGATAACTTTGTAATTGCAGGAAGCCCTGAAACAGTCATTGAAAAGATTTTAGCTTTTAGAGATGAAGTAGGGCATTTCGGTACTCTTTTACATACGGCTCAAGATTGGGTGCATCCAGAATCAATGAAACGCTCAATGGAGCTTTTGGCTAAAGAAGTAATGCCAAAACTTAATTCTGCACTTGGTGCCCAGTCAGCAGCTGAATAGAAAAATATTTTGAGCTATTAAGGGTGTCTATCCGAGCACTAGTCACTGGAGGTGCGCGCGGCATTGGCCGTGCCATCTCTTCTTCATTGGTTGAAGCAGGATTTGATGTAATAATTCTTGATAAAATCTCACCAGAGGATATCAAATGTGATTTTATACAAGTTGATCTTTCTGATGAAAATGCAACAAACAACGCATTAGAATTATCACTTCAAAAAGGGGACATAACACGTTTAGTTAATAATGTGGGAATAGTAAGCCCTGCATATCTAAGAGATAGTACGACTTTAGATTTTGCATCTGTGATGAATATTAATGTTAAGACAGCTATTTTATGTGCAAAAGCTTTATTGCCAGGAATGGAGTCAAGAAAATTTGGTCGTATAGTAAATATTGCCAGTAGAACTGTTCTTGGTAAGCCTCTCCGAACAAATTATTCAGCAAGTAAAGGCGCACTTATTTCTCTTAGTCGAACTTGGGCTTTAGAACTCGCCGAATATGGGGTTACTTCTAATACAGTTTGCCCTGGTCCAATTGCGACTGAGCTTTATACTCAAGCAAATCCTTCTGATAGTCAGAGAACGCGCTCATCACTAGCTAATATACCTCTTGGAAGAATAGGTACACCTGATGATGTTGCAGCTGCAGTAATGTTTTTTCTAGGAAATGAAGCAGCCTTTATAACTGGTCAAACTCTACACGTTTGCGGAGGGTCAAGTGTAGGACGTAATGATTTCTAATTAATATTTAATTATGAGTATTTATTTTTTAACTAATTTTCAATTGGAAAAATAAGGTGTCTGAAAATTCATATAGATCAACTGTTCCAGATTTAGTCACGCATGAAATCATTAGAGGTAAGCTTTTAGCTGCAGCCGATGAGATGGGAATTGTTATAGCTCGTTGTTCTATGAGCCCGGTGATTTATGAGGTGCTAGATTTTGCTTGCGGTGTTTGTGATCCTCGCGGTCAATTGATAGTCCAGACAAACGGAATAACTCTTTTTACAGGCACTTTTGGCCTGCAAGTTAAAAGCATTCTCAGACGCTTTGCAGATGATATTAAGCCGGGTGATGTTTTTATGACTAATGACCCTTTTGATGGTGGAACTCATACTTGTGACATCGCATTAATAAAACCAGTTTTTATAAATGATAATTTAGAAGCTTTTGCAATAGCGGTTGCTCATTGGAGTGAGGTTGGCGGTGCTGTTGCAGGGAGTATTTCACCAAGTGCAACTGAGATATATCAGGAAGGTATTAGATTTCCAGGGTTGCGTGTTTGTAGAGATGATATTGTGCAGCAAGATATACTTGAGTTAATCCGAGAAAATACACGTTTACCAACAATGTGCATTGGAGATTTTAATGCAGAACTTGCAGCTGTAAGAATTGCAGAAACACGTCTACGTGAAATTTTTGATAAATATGGATCAGAAGTTGTTAGAGATACATATTCTTATATTTTAGACTCAAGTGAACTTTTATCTCTACAAGCAATAAAGCAACTTCCTAATGGAATTTATTATGCCAATGACTATGTGGATGGGGATGGTATAACTAATGAGCAAATTCCTGTTTGTGCAGAGGTTAGAATTTCAGATGATAAAATGACATTTGACTTTACAGGATCAAGTCCTCAAAGAGATGGCCCAATAAATTGTGCCTATGGTGCATTGAGCTCAGCAGTGAAGACAGTTTTCAAAGCCCTAGTCGATCCTCAAGGACCATCAAATGAGGGATGGTTCAGACCTTTAACTATAATTTGCCCAGAAGGTACAATTTTTACAGCTACAAAGCCTGCTCCAACGGGTTGGTATTATGAAGGTTCTGCACAAGCATCTGAATTGGTTTGGCGTGCACTTGCAGAGCTGGCACCAGATAAGTTAAGTGCAGGAAGCTATATGAGCCTATGTGGTGCGTATTTTTTTGGTGAAGATCCAAGTACTAAAGAAATGTTTGTTCATATTGAGCCTGCAATAGGTGGGTGGGGAGCTCAATCAAATTGTGATGGTACTGGTGCATTAATTGCAACGACTGATGGTGATACATACAATTATTCAATTGAGTTATTTGAGGCAAAGTTTCCACTAAGAATAAATAAATATGCTTTAAATACTGAAGGGGGTGTAGGTGCTGGACGTTGGAGAGGAGGCTTTGGGGTAATTAGAGAGTTTGAAGTACTTATTAACGGTGCACATACATATTGTAGCTTTGGCAGAAATATCGAGACTCCTTGGGGCTTAATGGGCGGAAAAAATGGATCTTTAAATTACATGGAAATCGTCAGTGGAGATTCAGTTGAGCGAATTTCACGAATATCACACAAAGATTTAAATTCAGGTGACTTGGTAAGAATTGTTACTGGTGGAGGAGGAGGTTTTGGAAAACCTTATAAAAGACCAGTTAAAGAAGTACAGGAAGATTTTTTGGATGGATATATAAATAAAGAGACAGCAGAGAAAGATTTTGGTGTTTCTCTTGATGAAAACGGGAATGTTGATTCTAATTTAACTGCTACCTTAAGATTAGGGGATCATTGATGGGTCGTATGGCGGTCGATATTGGAGGTACGTTTACGGATCTTGTACATTTTGATGATCAAACCGGAGCATTAGTTGCTGAAAAGTCTCTTACAACTCCTAAAGACCTAACTAATGGTGTTTTAAATTCAATAAAGCTTGCCGATATTGAATCAGAAACAATAACTTTTTTTGTACATGGAGGTACAACGGTTATTAACGCAATTACTGAGCGGAAGGGGGCTAAGACAGCTTTAATAACCACAAAAGGATTTAGAGATGTATTAGAAATTGCAAGGGGTAATCGTCCAGACCTTTACAATCTAAGGTTTCAAAAACCGAAACCCTTTGTTCCTAGAAGGTTAAGGTTTGAGGTTGAAGAAAGACTAGATGCTTCTGGCAATATAATTAAGCCTCTGTCTATAAAGGAATTAGAGGATATAGTTAAGATCTGTATTTCTGAAAATGTTGAAGCAATAGCTGTTGTTTTTTTGCACAGTTATTCTTCTCCACAACATGAAATTATATGTGCAGAATATTTACGAAAGAATTTGCCAGATATTTCGATTACTGCGAGTCACGAAATTACAAGAGAGTGGAGAGAATACGAGCGTGCAAATACAGCTGTACTAAATGCTTATGTTCAGCCAACTGTTCAGAAATATTTCAATCGACTACAGTCGACTCTTCTCAAGCAAGGGTTTAATTGTCCTATGCATGCAATGCAATCAAATGGTGGTTCAGCTAGTTTTACTTGGGCAAAATCTCATCCCATCACACTGGTAGAGTCTGGACCTTCTGCAGGAGTTAATGCAGCGGCTTTAGTTGGGTCCCTTTGTAAAGAAGATAACGTTATTTATTTGGATATTGGGGGAACTACAGCAAAGTGTTCTGTTATTAAAAATAATCAGATCGATGTGACAACAGAATATAAATTAGAATGGTCAAGAATTAATCCTGGATATCCTGTTAAAGTTCCTGTTGTGGATATAGTTGAGATTGGAACTGGTGGAGGTTCTATAGCTTGGTTTGACGAAGTTGGGTCATTAAAAGTTGGACCAGTAAGTGCAGGGGCAGAACCTGGCCCTGCATGTTATTCTCAGGGTGGTTCAAAACCTACTGTAACAGATGCCAAACTTATAACAGGTGTTTTGGATCCAGATTACTTTGCTGGTGGTCGTATCAAATTAGACATTCAAAAAGCAAAGAAGGCAATGGAAACTATAGCTAAAGGTCTTAACACCGATGTTATATCAGCTGCAGAGTCGGTAATACGTTTGGCAGATGCAGATATGATCAATGCTTTAAAGCTGATTTCAATCCAGCGTGGACATGATCCTAGGGATTTTGTTCTTGTCGTCGGCGGTGGAGGTGGGGCTATGCACGCTGCAACTCTTGGAAGAGACCTTGGTGTTAGAGAGGTAATTGTACCAAGGTATCCGGGTTATTTTTCCGCATGGGGCATGTTGGCTACCGAACCACGTAGAGATTTTGTTATGACACATTTGATGCGTGCAGATAAGATAAGAATAGGTAATATTAAGAATATATTTGATGAACTTAGAAATGAGTCATACAGTTATTTTAAAACTGATAAAGACATAGTTTCAAGTTCTATCCGCTTAGAAGCTCGTATAGATCTGAGATATCAAGGCCAAGAGCATTGGGTTGGTGTACCAGTTAATATTAATAGCATTTCAATAGATAAGTTAATAGACGATTTTCATGTGGAGCATGAACGAACTTACACTTTTAAATTGGATAATAGCCCGATTGAACTTGTAAATTTCCATTTAACCGCAACTGCATCAGTACCTAGACCACATTTAAATGAGATTTCTTCAGATAATATTAATATTCTAAAAGGACGAAGAAGAGTGCTTTTTAGTGAAGATGGTGAGCATGAAACACAGGTATTAGATAGAGAGTCATTACCAGCTGGTTATATTGCTAAGGGTCCATTACTAATTGAAGAAAAATCTGCAACTACACTCATTCATCCTGGCCAAAAACTTAGAGTTGATGAGATTGGTTTCTTGCATATATCGTAATATTTTTTCGTAGGGTTTATTCTTTATATTCTACTAACTCTGTTATATTATTTTCTGGTGCTTCAACATAGATAACCTTGGCTACACCATTTCTAAGAGTTACTGGAGGACTGAGTGTTTTAAAGCCAGCTTTAATAACCCGTTCATATGCATCTTCAACATCTTTTACTTGTAGTGCAATATGTGTATATCCAAGGTCACATTGTCTAATTTTTTGCGTTTTTCCTTTTGGGTTTAACCATTCGAATAGCTCGATATGATAATTTTCTGATTTTAACATAGCCCAATGAGCTTTACCGTCTGGCACCCCTGTAGCATCTGCAAAACCAGGCTCTCCTCTGTCCCTAATTTCGCCAATGCATTCAAAGCCAAGAAAATCTATATAAAATTTTAGAGCTTCATCAAAATTTGATACACTAACAGCTGTGTGATGGGATCTTATAATTAGATCGTTCAATAAAGGTTTTCCAGAATTCATAACATTGCTCCGTATATAATTTTATAGTGCACAAACATGCTTTAATCCATTCATGACATCATTTATTCCAGCTAAAGCTGCCGCTTCTAAAGGCTTTGATACAACTGGAGCACTATTTGTACCACTTACTCGGATAATTTCATGGTCAAGCCAATCAAATAATCTCTCTTGTGCCTCCTGAACAATTCTTGCTCCAAGTGAGTGCCCACGTGCAGTTTGTTCAACCACTAATAAGCGGTTAGTTTTTTTAACACTTGATTCTATAGTTTCCCAATCTAAGCCTAGTGGATCAACAGTGCGTAGATCTATTATTTCTGCTTCAATACCAGTTTCTAGAGCGGCTTCAATGGAGATATCAACCATATTCGCACAGGTTATAAGTGTGCAGGCATTACCTGGTGAAACGATTTTTGCTTTTCCAAATGGTATGCAATAATCTAGATCATCAATTGGGACTAGTGAGGTTTTTTGGTATAAAGACTGACATTCAATTATTGCTACAGGATCATTGCATAGAACAGCTGAGTTAAATAACCCAATGTAATCGAAAGCATTAGAGGGAGCTACTACTCTCCAACTAGGATAAGCAGCAAAGATCCCGCTTGGATCCATTGAGTGTTGTGAGCCATATCCCCCGCCACCGGCTGCTCTAGTACGTAAAATTAATGGAGCAGGATATTCACCGCCAAACATATGGCGTACCTTGCCAATTTGGTTAAATAACTGGTCTGCTGCCACAAGAATAAAATCAGAGTACATTATTTCAATTATTGGTCGCATACCATTCACAGCTGCTCCTAGACCCATACCGCAGAATCCATTTTCTGCAATAGGAGTTCCTATAAGTCTATCAGGAAACTTCTCAATAATACCCTTTGTGGCTCCAACAGTTCCCCCTTTAAGGTGTTGGACATCCTCACCCATAATAAAAACATTATCATCTCTTTCCATGGCTCGCATTTGAACTGTTGCTATAGATTCAATAAATTTCATTTCGCTGGCCGAGTTAGTATCAATATCTTCTTTTTCAATGAACCTTTGATTTTTTAGTTCTGATAGATCACCGCGTATCCCTTTTTCTACGGTCTCCTTAGATGGCCACATCTCAGCTTTAATTTTAAGCTGATTGCTGCCCCCTGTTTCCGTCTCAGTAAGTCTTAATGCTGCAGAATCAACTACTTCTTTAGTATGATTAAGAATTGAATCTAGTATAGAGTTATTGATAACTTGAAGCTCAAGTAGTTTTTTAGGAAAGGTTATATACGGGTCTTTTTTCATCCAAGTCTTTTCTTCTTCTTTCGGTCGATAGCCAAACGCACTTCCTTTCATAGGTCCATGTTGATGAAAGTATCTATATGTTTGGGCTTCTATTAAAACAGGTCCCTTATTATTTTTAATGTGCTCTTTTGCCCATTCCATGGATTTTCTAACAGCAATCATGTCCATACCATCTACTTCAAGTGATGGGATACCTAACCCGATTCCTCGTGCAGAGAGGCGTGTTTCACGTGTGGTCTCTGAGACATGTGTGGAAACACCATACAGATTATTTTCATTGAAAAAAATGATTGGTAAATCGTAGAGTGCGCCTAGGTTGAGAGCTTCATATGCTGCCCCATTTTGCATTGATCCATCACCAAAAAAAGTAACTGTTAGTTGATTACTTTTTTTTAATTTCTCAGCGAGAGCATAACCTACAGCTTGAGGAGGGTTTCCACCAACAATTGCATTTGTACCTAAAACCCCTGCTTCATCCCAGCGCATATGCATTGATCCCCCACGGCCACCACAATAACCATCCTTTAGCCCCATAATTTCTGATAAAGATTTGTAAACAATTTCATTAAAATCTTCTGGGAAGTTATTGCTTCGCGGATCATAATTTTTTGGTGTTTTATGAGATAAAAATTTTGAAAGGAATTGGTGATGGGCTCGATGTGTGGCGTTTAGCTTATCACTAGATGATAATGTTGAAATAGCCGCCACTGCACCTCCCTCTTGACCTATACTCGCATGTGCAGGGCCGTGTATACATCCTGCTTTAAATAATTCTAGGACCTTTTCTTCAAAAGCACGAATAATGTAAAGCTGTTCTAGCATCCTAGAAAGAAGAGCAGGGTCAGTGCTTTCCCAATCCTTAGGTTCTGTCTCTATCCGATGCCATAATGTATCAGAAACAAGAGGTATTAATTTTGCCATTTTCTAAATCCTTGTCTCGTAGATTACTTGCTAAATTTAAATTCAATTGAAGTCATAATAGGAGTGTAATCAATCTAAGTCCCATGTTATATCAGCAAAGCGTTAAAGAAAGTAAGTGACTTTATGCTTACTCTATATAAATTTTAATATTAAAACATTGAAAATTTACTTGGCGATAATAAATGAAAATTTTGGAAATTAGAGAAAAAACAGTTCCATTAAATAGTGCTATTAGCAATGCATATATTAATTTTTCTCAAATGACAGCAAGTATAGTGTCCATAGTGACAGACCAATATATAGATGGAGAACAAATTATTGGGTTTGGTTTCAATTCAAATGGTCGCTATGGGCAAGGATCACTAATGAGAGAGAGATTATTTCCGAGAATATATGATTTAAGCGAAGGGGATTACCAGAGCGATAATCTTGATAATATAGATCCGTTTAAGCTATGGAATGCAATGCTAACAAATGAAAAGCCTGGAGGTCATGGAGAACGTGCAGTAGCTGTTGGGACTATAGATATGGCAATTTGGGATCTAGTCTCCAAGATTGCAGGAAAGCCCTTATGGAAATATCTCTCTGAAAAATTTAATAAGGGTAATTATGATAAAAGTGTCTTTGTTTATGCAGCAGGAGGTTATTATCAGCCAGATAAAGAAGTCGATGGATTGATAGAAGAAATTCAGTCTTATATTGATTTAGGCTTTTCTGTTGTAAAAATAAAAGTTGGTGGAGGTGATGTAAATATAGACATTAAACGTATTGAAGCAGCTTTGAATTTGTTGGGGTCTGGTAAAAAATTGGCCATTGACGCAAATGGCCGTTTTAATCACGAACAAGCGGTTACATTTGCAGAAATAATTGAGCCATATAAACTTCGATGGTATGAGGAGCCAGGAGATCCGCTTGATTTTGATTTAATGTCAACTGTCGCAAAAAATTATTATGAACCTCTTGCTACAGGCGAAAACCTTTTTTCATTACAAGATGCTACAAATTTAATTCGATATGGTGGTCTTCGTCCAGATAAGGACATACTTCAATTTGACCCCGCTCTGAGTTATGGCTTAGTTGAGTTTTTAAGAATTATTCAAATGCTAGAAAGCAGTGGTTGGTCACGCAAAGCATGTATACCTCACGGTGGACATTTAATGGCATTAAATATTGCAGCTGGACTTGGTCTAGGGGGTAATGAGTCTTACCCTGGGGTTTTTGAACCATTCGGTGGTTTTTTTGATGGTGCAAAAGTTGAAGGTGAGATAGTCAAGTTACATGATATGCCTGGAATTGGCTTTGAGGGGAAAAGTGATTTAATTAATTTGTTAAGGACTTCTTTGAAATAATTTAAACTCCTGAATACATCAAAATTTTTTGGAGAAAACTAATTTTGGAATCAATAGTTAAAGATAAATATATTATAGCAACTGATGTAGGTGGAACTTGCACTGATACAGTGATTATAGCATCAGGTGAGCCAATATTGGTTGGTAAATCCTTATCTACCCCTCCTAACTTTGCTAATGGAATCATAAATTCCATTAAAGATGCTGCTAAGAATGGAAGTTTAGACATTAATAGTTTGTTTAAATCTTGCCGTTTCTTTGTTCATGGTTCCACAGTTGTTGATAATACTTTATTAACACGAGACGGAGCGAAAACAGGTCTCGTTACTACAGAGGGTTTTGAGGATACTCTCCTAATCACTCGTGGTGCATATGGACGTTGGGGTGGGTTAACTGAGGATGGGATTAAGCATCCCGTGTCAACTAATCGTGCAGATCCTCTGGTACCCGGTGACCGTATTAAAGGAATTATTGAGCGTGTTGATTATAAAGGTCATATATTAAGAGAGCTTGATTTAGATCAAGCTGAAAGTTCTATTAGAGACTTAATTGAAAATCATAAAGTTAACGCTCTTGCGGTCTGTTTATTATGGTCTTTTTTTAATCCTTTACACGAGCAGAAAGTTAAGGAAATTGTAAGATCAATTTCTCCAGAAACATATGTGTCTTTATCTAGTGAGATTGCACCTGTGCCAGGCGAATATGAAAGAACTTCTACAACAGTTATTAATGCTTATGCCGGTAGAATAATTGAAAATTATCTTCAGAGCTTAAGCTCAAAACTACGTGATCATGGATATGATGGAGAAATACTGGTTATGCAGGGTTATGGAGGTCTCTTGCCTGCCATAGAAGCATCAAACAAAGCAGTAGGAATGCTCGAATGTGGACCTGCTGCAGGTGTCATAGGGAGTCGCTATCTTGGATCTTTAATGGGGGATGAAAATATTATTGCTGCCGATATGGGTGGAACGACATTTAAGGTTGGAGTTATTCAAAATGGTGAGTTGAGGCATGCAAGGGAACCTATGGTTGATAGATTTCACTATGTTGCTCCAAAATTAGATGTTGTTTCTATTGGTGCAGGAGGTGGCAGTATAATTTCAATAGATCCCAGAACTAATGTTCCAGTTATTGGGCCACAAAGTGCTGGTGCATTTCCTGGGCCAGTTTGTTATGGTCAGGGAGGTGAAGAGCCAACTCTAACTGATGTAATGATGCTCATTGGTTATATGGATCCAGATAGGTTTCTTGGAGGTTCAGTGCCATTAAATATAAAATTAGCAAAACATATCTTTAAAGCAAAAATTGCTGACCCTCTTGGCCTTGATGTTGATGAAGCAGCTGTTGGCATTTATCGAATTGCTGCAGCACAAATTACGGATTTAATACATGAAATAACTGTTGAACAGGGACTGGACCCTAGAGACTATGTTTTACATGCTTTCGGGGGGAGTTGCCCACTTTTGTGCAGTATGTTTGGTGCTGAATTACAGGTAAAGAAAATTGTAGTTCCTTATACAGCCTCTGTGAATTGTGCATTTGGATTGGTTTCTGCTGATGTTATTCATGAATATACTCATACTGAAACTTTCTCAGTTCCATGCGATATAAACAAAGTGAATTCTATTTTTGAACCAATGATCAAAAAAGCACAGAATCAACTCAAGGCAGATGGATTTATTGATAAAACAATATCTATGGAATGGTCTATAGATTTGCGTTATGCCAGACAAGTTCATGAAGTAACTACACTGATAAAAGGTGTTACTCCACTTAATAAAGATTCCATGAATTTGCTCATAAAACATTTTGAGGAACTATATGAACGTCGTTATGGCAAGGGTTCTGCTTATAGAGATGCAGGTATAGAAATGACTATGTTTAGGCTTACTGCTAAGGGATTAGTAGAAAGGCCGAGCGTAGAGAGGTTGCCAATAAACAGCAAAGACTATTCTGAAGCTATAATTGATAATAGAAAGATTTTTGTGTATCTACGCAATGGATTAAAAGAGTCTCCCGTATTAGACTTTGATAAAATTCTTCCTGGAAATGCATTCTCAGGGCCAGTATTAATCCATACCCCTATTACTACAATAGTAATTCAAGAAGGACAAACGGGCCATATGGATGACCTTAAAAATATAATTATAGAGTTTGATTGAGGTCACTTATGGATCCTATCACATTTTCAATTATCAGACATAGGCTGTTTCGAATTGTTGATGAAGCAGTGATAACATTAAAACATGTTTCTGGCAGTGCGATCACTAATGAGGGCCATGACTTAATGGTCTCATTATACAGGGCCGATGGTTCTTTATTGATGGGTGGTGTGGGTTTTTTACATCACCTCACAAGTGCTGCAGAAGCATGCAAGTCTATTATTCGAAATTTTTCTGGCAATATTAATGAAGGAGATATTTTTCTATTAAATTGTCCATACACTGCTGCTCTGCATACATCGGATATTTATCTTATAGCACCTATTCACCATAATGGAGTTTTAGTGGCATGGAGTGCATGTTTTGTTCACGTTTATGATATAGGTGCGATGAACCCAGGTGGATTTAGCCCAGATTCTAATGACATATTTACGGAAGGATTTTCGTCTCCTGGTCTAAAGCTAGTGGATAAAGGTGAGATACGTAAAGATATCATGAATACAATCCTAAATATGGTTCGCTCGCCAGAAATGGTAGCACTAGATATGTCTTCAATGATTGCGTGTAACAATGTTGCAAAGGACCGCATGCAGTCATTGATAGATAAATATACCCCAAAAGTTGTTGATAAAGCATGTTCATTATTAATTTCCCAATCTGAAAAATTATTTAAAGAAAGACTTGCTGAATTACCAGATGGATGTTGGCACTCACGCCAGTACTTTGATGTTAAGGGTCAGACATTTAAAGTATTGTTAAAAATGTCTAAAGAGGGTGAAAAAATTGTTTTCGACTTCTCTGGTTCTAGTGCCCAGTCACAGTATGGGATTAACTGTTCTAGATGGGCATCATGGGGTGGACTATTTGCACCTCTTTTTCCCTTGCTTTGCTATGATATTACATGGAATGAAGGGGTTATAAGACCTGTAAAAATGATTGCTCCTGAAGGCTCTGTTGTAAATGCAACACGTCCCGCACCAGTTTCCATAGCTACAGTGGGTGCTATACAGGCGGTTAATAATGCAGCATGTGTTTGTATTTCAAAGATGTTATCTGCCAGTGATAAATATTCTAAAGAAGCAACCGCAGTTTGGCATGGTAGTCATTTTGCAATATTCATGTTTGGAAAGAATCAAAGAGGCACACAATCAATTGGAATTTTGACGGAAACATTTGGAGGTGCTGCGGGAGCCAGAGCAATTGGAGATGGAGTTGATGTGGGAGGAGAAGTGCCCAATCCAATTTCTCGCATGGCTAATGTTGAAACAATGGAGGCAACATTTCCTATACGTTATCTCTTTAGAAGAAGACTAAAGGACTCCGGTGGTCCAGGACTCCACCGTGGTGGGACTGGAGCAGAATTTGCTATCACACCACATGATGCCCCTGATGGAGGAATAAACTATGTGATTTCTGGAAAAGGTACGGAATATCCAATGAGTGATGGACTTGGTGGTGGTTATCCTGGTGCACCATCAAATTATCTTTGGGTTAAAACTAACGAGGCCCTGGAATCGGGAGTACCATTAGTTGCGTATCCTAATAGTATAGAGCAAATACCTGGAAAAAAAGAAAAGATATCTTGGGGCGTTTTTCCACTTGTAGGCTTAGATTCTTTATACGTCGGTTGGAATGGAGGAGGAGGTTATGGAGACCCATTATCACGAGATTGTGACTCTGTTGCTAGAGATGTTAAAAATGGAGTTGTAAGTAACGTCATAGCAGAGAAGGTGTACGGTGTTGTAGTTGATAATGGAAAAGTCATACATAAAGAAACTAACTTCTTGAGAAAAAAGTTAAAAAGAGAGCGTTTGGAAATGGGAAAAATTAATGACATCTAAATTTTCAGCCACACTAAGTATTGATCAAAATGGGACAATCCTCTGCTCTGATTGTGAAAAACAGTTATGTTCAAGAGAGGAAATATGGAAGAATTATGCAATTGTAAGTGAGCAACCAATGGAGAGAACCTGCGGCTCAACATATACTGTAAGTAAGGATGTCTTATTAAGGCAATTTTACTGTCCTGAATGTGGTAGTCTTCTAGATTCTGAGATAGCTTTATCTGGCGATCCATTTTTGAATGATACAGTAAGAGGGTAATTTATTTTAATGCATAATGTAAATATAAGACAGCATATCATAGACAGAGTTATGTCCAGAAGAGGTAAGTTACATTTGTTTGATAGGTTAGAACCTCGAACTACGGCGCTAGTCATAATAGATATGCAAAATACATTTCTCCTGCCTGGTAGCCCAGCAGAAGTCCCAAAAGGTCGTGAAATTGTTAAAAATATCAATTATCTATCTTTAAGACTTAGAAAATTAGGAGGGCATATTGTATGGATTACTCATGGGAATCATAATCATAATGAATTGAGTGATTGGCCAAATTTCTTTAATTATTTCGTGTCTGAAGATATACGTGCACAAACGATTAAGTCACTTTCACCGGGTGGCGATGGCCAAAAACTCTGGCATGATTTAGATGTTTATCCTGAGGACTCTACTTTATTTAAGAATCGTTATAGTGCTCTAACCCCAGGCTCTTCTCCTCTAGAGCGTCGACTTAGAAGCTTTGGTATTGAAACAGTTTTAATTGCTGGCACCAAAACTAACGTATGTTGTGAGTCTACAGCTAGAGACTCCATGATGCTAGATTTTAAAACTATAATTGTTTCTGATTGTTGTGCTGCGTTAAGCGATGAAGAACACAGATCAACTCTAGAGACATTTATTCAACAGTTCGGAGATGTAATGACCTCACAAGAATTGTGTGATATTTTAAATATAAAAATTTGAGTTTTAGAGATTGTAATCTTCTCGACAAAATCATTTATTATAAACGGTGGGTGCCACCGTTAATGTTGAGTGTCATGCCAACACAAAAATCTGCGTCATCAGATGCTAAATAAAGTGCCGCACTCGCAATTTCATTGGGTTGAGCTAACCTACCGATGGGCATTAAGTCAGTTAAGAGATTTGATAGAGTTTCTTCATCTAAGCCAGAGATCATTGAGGTGTCAGTTGGGCCCGGTGATAAGACATTAGCACGAATGTTATCCTCAACTAATTCTAGGGATAAGCATTTTGTCATTGCAATAACTGCAGCTTTAGACGCAGCATAGTGACTTAGGCCAGGATGCCCGCGATGAGCTACTTCAGATGCTATGTTAATAATTCTGCCCCATCGATTTCTTTTCATTGATGGAATAACTTCTCTGCAACATAGAAAGCTTCCCCTCAAGTTTACTCCAATCATTTTATCCCACTGAGCAGTAGATAATTCCTCTAATAAACCACCGTCTGCTATAGCTGCTGAATTAACTAAAATATGAGCCAGTCCAAATGATTCCTTCAGTCGTGAAAAAGTATCTTTGATAGAATCTTCTTCAAGAAGGTTAATATGATCGGCAATGGCAATTTTTCCCTCTGCTATTAATTTAGAGGCATTATGCTTTGCTTGGTCTATGTTCATATCCAGCAAAGCAACATCAGCTCCTTCATTGGAGAATTTCTCTGCTATTGCTTGTCCTATACCGCCTGCTGCACCAGTTATAATAGCTTTTTTTCCAATAAGTTTACCCACAAAGAATCCCTATCTCCTTGACCTAATGAATTATAGTTGTTAACGCATTTATTATATAATTGATATAATGGAGTAAAATAATGACAGATACAAAATCATTCTTTGGACAAATGCCTGGTGTTCCATTATCTGGTGCTGTTAGGGCAGGAGACTTTATATTTGTGTCCGGTCAGGTTCCCTTCGATAAACACGGAAAGTTAGTAAAAGGCGATATAAAAACACAGACACTGATTGTAATGGAAAGAATTCAAGGTTTGTTAGATGAAGCAGGGTGCCATATGGACGATATAGTAAAATGCAATTGTTGGTTGGAGGATGAAGCTGATTTTGAGGGTTTTAATGATGTGTATAAAAGCTTTTTTTCTAGAAACCCACCTGCTCGTGCAACAGTCAAAGCACAGCTAATGGTCGATGCAAAAGTTGAAGTTGATGCCACAGCATGGAAACCATTACATAACTAGTAGACTCATAAAATGAGACTCATCACATGTCTATGAACCTAAAACCGCTTTTAGAGCCAAGATCTGTAGCTGTCATTGGGGCAAGTCATAACACCCAAAAACCTGGTGGCAGAGCTATTCAATATCTTAAGAACTATAGTTTTCCAGGTCATATAATTCCAATAAATCCTAATAGAGAAGAGGTAGCTGGCATAAAGTGTCATGCCAGTCTAGGTGATTTAGACATATTGCCAGATATGGCCATTATAGCCGTATCTGCAAATAAAGTTTGTGAAACTTTAGAAGCTTGCCAAAAAATAGGTATTCCTGCAGTTACAATTTATTCAAGTGGTTTTGCTGAGGCTAATGATGTTGGAGTTAAAATGCAGGAAAAACTTCAAATACAAATAGCAATGTCTGATACAATTGTATGTGGACCCAATAGTCAAGGAGTGGCAAATTTTCATCACCCAATGGTTGCATATTTTAGCTCTGAGTTAGGTCAAAAAGAGAGATCACCTGGGCCTATTGGTTTTGTTGGTCATAGTGGTGTTATGGGTGGAATAGTTGCACGTGAGTGTATTAATAGAGGGATTGGAATTGGTTATTTAGTTAGTCTTGGTAACGAAATTGATGTCGGATTATCAGACATTATTGAACATGTTGCTATGTCAGAAGATATCTCAGTAATCGGTGCTTATGTTGAATCTGTTAAAAATCCCGAACGTTTGAAACAATCTATTCAGCATGCGAGATCTCGAAATGTTCCAATAATAATTCTTAAAGGGGGCAAAAGTGAAATTTCTAGTTCAGTGGCTGCATCACATACAGCTTCAATAGTTGGGGACTGGGAGGTAAATGTTGCGGCACTGCGCCAATGGGGTGCTATTGTGGTAGAGAGTATAGAGGAGTTATTTATCGGATTAGAATTATTTGCCCTCTGCAAGAAAATACCCTTAGGTAACAAGGTAGGTGTATTAACTAATTCTGGGGGCATAGGGGTTTTATGTTCTGACGCTCTAGATACAGCTGGGTTAAGGCTTAGTAAGTTTAATTCAAATACAGAAGAAGCCTTAAAAAAAACCTTGCCACCATTTGCATCCTCACAAAATCCAATTGATGTTACCTTACAATGGTTAACTAATCCTGAAATAATTAGTAAACAGTTACAGCTTGTTGCTGCTGATAAAAATGTTGATATAGTAATGCCCTTTCCAGGCGTAATTAGACAACATGCAGATATTATTAAAAGTCAAATTATTTCAATTAGTAAACAAATAGATAAACCTATGATATGTGGATGGTTTGGAGGAAATAATTCCGATCGAATTTCTATCCGAGAGGCGGGTATCCCAGTTTATGAAACACCTAACTCTGCAGCAAGTGCTGCTTCATTACTTATAGGAAACACAGATAATAATAATTCTTTAGAAACTGTTAACAGAAAGTCAAAATATAAAAATATCCTAAATTATATAAAAAAGTCTGGCGGCATATTGTCTGAATATCAGTCTAAACAGATACTTCGTTCTATAGGATTAACTTTGCTGCCTTTTGATCATGCAAAAAATATAGATGATGCAATTGTTATCGCAAATAAAATTGGTTACCCAGTTGCGGTAAAAATTTCGTCTCAAGATATTCAACATAAATCTGATATAGGAGGAGTCAGTTTAGGTGTTGTTTCTGATGATGAGATAGTCCGTCTATGCGAGAACATGAGTGAAAAAATATATAATGATTTTCCAGATGCTAAGTATGATGGCTTCCTCGTTGAGAAAATGGCAAGTAAAGGTATTGAATTATTTATTGGTATGAAACGAGATCCATCACTGGGACCTGTAATAGCATTCGGTTATGGAGGAACGATGGTAGAATTTATAAATAAAAAAGGCTTGTTAATTCCTCCTTTTTCCAAAAAGGATATATACAAATCTATCAAAAGTAATGGTTTATCCAAAATCTTTGAAGGGTATCGGGGAAATGATCCAATAGATTATAATTTAATTATCGAAGTGCTTTTTTTGATAAGTGATCTTGTTAGGGATGTTTCAAGAATAAAAGAACTTGAGATTAACCCCCTTATTATTTCAAATAATCATTGTTACGCGGTTGATGCAATAATTTCATTAGAAGAATAAATTATTCAAGATTAAGTTTTGATTTAATTGTTTCTTGAGGCTTTCCAGTTGAAAATGCTTCAGCTTGAATTTTCTCGGCTTGTTCAAATACTTTATCAAAATCTGGTTGTGTAATTTCACGAATGCGTTGTTTAGTGTAATTAAAGGCTATTGCCTCTTTTTTGGCCAAATCATTGGCCATTTTTATTGCTTGGTTAATTAAATTATTTTGTTGTGTAAGTTCAGAGATTAGTCCAACTTCTAACAATTCTTTGTATAACATAGAGCGACCAGTATATGCTAATTCGGTGGTTTTTGCTAAACCTAAGGTTGGGAACATAAGTTGTGGGCCAAGTAGACTAGGAAGGCCGACATTTATTTCTGGCTGACTCATTTTAGACTCTTTGCACCCTATCCTTAAATCACACAGAAGAGCTAAATGATAACCAGCACCTGCAGCAGTTCCGTTGATTGCACCTATACAGGGTTTATTAAAAGATCTTATAGATTCATATAGAGTTTTTAGTTTTTTTATCCATTCTACAGCTGAATCTTTATCAAAATCTTTCAGGGTAGATAAATCCATGCCAGCACAGAATGCTATATCTCCCATTCCAGTAAGCACAATCGCTTTACATTTTGAATCTAAGTTAAGTCTTAAAAAGGCTTTCTCTAGTAGTTCGCTCATGGGATAATTTAAGGCGTTACGTTTTGAGGGCCGGTTTAATTTTATCACCACAATACCATCAATATTTTCTTCGTAAATTTCTGTCATAACTGACAATCCCCCATAAATTTACATGATTAAGATGGAAGAACTGTTAAGGAAGCAATACCTCCAACAACCAATAAAATGCCGATCAATTGAGTTTTTGATATACTCTCATTTAAAAAAAACCTAGCTAGTATAACTGTTATAATTGTATATGCAGCACTAGCCACTATTGCATATTCACCATGTTCAGAATCTAAACCAATATATAAAAATAGATGACCGATTGTATCAAGGAGTCCTACTAGAGCCAAAAGCCACCATGAGCTGAATTTTGCTGTCGGTAATTGCCTTTGATAAAAAAACCATCCTATAAAACAAATTATTCCAATAACCCTAACTCCTAAAAGAGATGTTGTCGGGCCATATGACTCTATGGCTATGTCCAAGCTAGAAATAGCAAAAGCAAAAATAGTAGCTGCTGATAATGCCAGTAGAGATGTTTGACCAATATATTTTTTTGTATATTTATCTTCATCATTGGTAATTTTTTTGTTTTGTGTGGCTATCCAAACACCAATAAGTGTTATTATCATCGCAACCCATTCCCATAAGCCTGGTCTAGCTCCTGTTACTATAGAAATTGGAAGTGCTATCGCAGGGTATGACGCTACTATCGGGGAAGCTATTGAAACTGGACCTCGTGTGAGTGCAGCGTAAAAAATACCAGTCGCTGAAGTTATCCCTATTCCTGCTATAACTAGAAACCATAATCTATCTAGAGTCCAGTGTATCGGGATACCATCTAAGGCCATATACAAGAGGGTAAAACAAAGACCAGAAAACATCATCCAGAAGGTAGTAACTGCGACACCGGTTCTTTCGCTAGAGAATCTTGCACTGAAGTCTCCAATGCCCCACGCAACCGCGGATCCAGCTCCCCATAATGCAGAATTTCCGCTCATTTCTTTACCAATCTATGTTGTGGGCGATATGATTTTTTTGCATGGTTAGTCTAACTTCTATTCAAAATAGCTATATAATTGTTTTAAGTATTTTACCAAATTTAATTTATAGACTGTGAATACATTATTTGATCAATTATTGTTATTGAAAACTGTTCGTCGTTTAAGGGAAAAATATAATGATAGATAAATTCACAGTCGAGGCTGTTGATGAGATGATTAATTATCTCAAGTTTAATGAAAGTGGATTAATACCTGCTATTGCACAACAGTTTGATACACGTGAAATTTTGATGCTAGCATGGATGAATGCTGACTCTATACGATCAACAATTCATGAAAAGCAAGTCTGTTATTGGTCTCGTTCACGTAATAAATTATGGAAAAAAGGTGAGACTTCTGGTCATACACAAAAATTAATCGAATTCAGAGTTGATTGTGATAATGACAGTATACTTTTATTGGTTGATCAAACTGGTCCTGCTTGTCATACAAATCGAATTTCTTGTTTTTTTCAATCCTTGTCTTCAAGTGGAAAATTGAATGTTTTTATAGAACCTTCAATTAACAGGATAAAATAGTATTTAGTTTATCTCTTTGAATCAAAAACTTGGCGATTTTTATTAAATACGATAGCTTATTTTTTAAATGATTTATGAAGTTTAGGTGGGGTTAAATTATGAGATTTGCAGTTGATACAGGCGGAACATTTACTGACCTTGTAGTTGAAGATGATTTGGGCGATGTTAGATTATACAAGTCTGCTACCACACCAGAGAATCCCGTAAAGGGTGTTTTAGATACACTTACTTTAGCGGCAGAAGATTATAATAAATCTCGTAAGGAGTTCTTGGGAGGTGGAGATCTTCTTATTCACGGCACGACACGCGCTATTAACGCTATAGTTACGGAGAATACTGCAAAGACTGCTTTTTTTACCACTATGGGCCATCCAGACATATTAGTGTTTAGGGAAGGTGGACGAATAGAACCTTTTGATTTTAGTGTGACTTTTCCTAAACCTTACGTTCCACGTCATCTTACTTATGAAGTAAGCGAACGTATTCGTTATGATGGAAAAGTAATAGAGAATTTAGATGAATCAAAGCTGATAGAACAGATAAAAGAATTAAAAGAAGAAAAAGTTGAGGCTGTTGGAGTTTGTTTACTTTGGTCCATAGTTAATCCTATTCACGAGAATCGTATAGGTGAATTATTACTTGAACATTTACCAGGTATCCCATTTACACTTTCACATCTTATAAACCCTTCCCTAAGAGAATATAGAAGAGCTTCATCAACAGTTATTGATGCATCACTAAAGCCTTTAATGGAAGACTATTTGGGAGGTCTTTCTACTCATCTACATGAAGCTGGTTTTTTAGGTAGAGTACTTGTTGTCACTACCCAAGGGGGGGCAATGGATGCTGAGGACATGGCAGGGTCACCCATCCATTCAATAAATTCAGGCCCAGCAATGGCTCCTGTAGCAGGACGACATTATTCAAATACTGACTCAGGCATTGATACAGCTATCATAGCAGATACTGGGGGGACAACCTTTGACGTGAGTCTTGTTCGTGGAGGTAGAATTCCCTGGACAAGGGAAACATGGATTGGGCAGCAGTATAGGGGGCATATGACTGGGTTTCCTGCTGTCGATGTTAAAAGTATTGGTGCTGGTGGCGGCAGTATTGCTTGGGTAGATGAGGGAGGTCTTCTCCATGTTGGGCCACAAAGTGCTGGTGCAGTACCTGGCCCAGTAAGTTATGGTAAGGGAGGGAAAGAACCCACAGTAACAGATGCTGCAGTTGTTTTAGGTTGGATAGATCCTGACTATTTCCTCGGCGGGGCAATGACTCTTGATAAGGTTGCTGCAGAAGATGCCATTCAAAATTATGTTGGTGATAAACTTGGACTTGACTTGCATGAATCAGCTTTTGCAATATTGACAGTCGCAACTGAGAATATGGTCCATGCAATTGAAGATATTACTGTCAATCAAGGTATTGATCCAAGAGGTGCTGTTTTAATCGGTGGGGGGGGTGCTGCAGGATTAAATATGGTGGCTATAGGAGCTAGACTTGGCTGCAAACAAGTTATTATTCCTGATACTGCAGCAACATTATCTGCTGCTGGTGCATTAATGTCTGACTTAAGAGCAGAGTTTAGTGCAACACTTTATTGCCATACAGATGATTTCTCGTTTAATTCAGTTAATGAAATTTTATCTGATCTTGAGTCTAGGTGTATTAAATTCTTGGATGGGCCAGGTGCTGACTCTCTTGAACATACAATAGAATATACTGCAGAAGCTAGATATCCTCATCAAATTTGGGAAATAGAAGTTCCTCTTCATCAAGGAAAAATTGAAACACAAGCAGATGTAGAAAAACTAAGAAAAGATTTTCATAGAACACATAAAGAAGTTTTTGCTATCTCTGACGAAACCTCTGAGGTTGAGATTGTCGGGTGGAGAGCTAATGTCAGCTGTAAACTTAGAGAGAATACCAATCTTAAAGTTATGGAAACTATTTCAGGTAATAAAGTTGAAGATAACAGGAAAGCTTTTTTTGGAAGTGTTGGACTCGTTGATTCAAATGTTTATAGATTTGAGGACATGAAAGATAATGTCCGTGTCGTAGGGCCTTCTATAATTGAATCGTCCTTTACGACTATTGTTGTAGACCCGGGATCAGAAGCCTTTAGAAATACTAGAGGAAGTTTGATATGTGAACAGAGTTCATAGAATATCGGAGATATATGATGTTAGAAGACGACAAAAAACAAATCCTATCAGACCATCCATCTTTAGACGGAGTGCAGATGGCTGTTCTAAATAAACGTATGGAAGCAATATGTAGAAAAATGTCTAACACTTTGCTCCGTACTGGTAGATCTGGAGTTCTAAATAGCGCTCGTGATTTTTCTTGTTGTCTTGTTACGGCAGATAATGCACTTCTATCTGTAAATGAAAGTTTACCAATACATGTATTGCGTGGTGCTGATATGATGGCAGCTGCAATGCAGCAGTTCCATACAGAATTAAAAAAAGGTGATGCTTTCATACATAACTCTCCATACCATGGGGGATCGCATCCAGCAGACCATACTACACTTGTACCTGTAATAGATGATGACGGTATACATCGTTTTACGATGGTAGCAAAGGCGCATCAAGCAGATTGTGGCAATTCTATACCTACGACATATCATGGAAGTGCTCGTGATGTTTATCAAGAGGGTGCCTTAATTTTCCCTGCAGTGCGCATTCAAGAAAATTATCAAGATATCGATGATATTGTGAGAATGTGTAAGATGCGTATCAGGGTTCCTGAGCAGTGGTGGGGTGACTATTTAGCTGCTCTTGGTGCTGCCAGAATTGGAGAGCGAGAGTTAATGCAACTTGGTAAAGAGGTTGGCTGGGATACTCTTGAACAATTTTCATTGCAATGGTTTGATTATAGTGAGCAATTAATGATTTCAGCCGTAAAGAAAATGCCTCATGGTGAGAAAACCATACATACGCGTCATGACCCTTTCCCAGGTGCGGAAGAAGGTATAGACATAAAAGTTAGAGTTTTAGTAGATACTGATAAAGCCAAAATAGAAGTAGACCTTCGTGACAACCCAGATTGTTTACCTTGTGGTCTAAATCTTAGTCAGGCTTGTGCCGAAACATCTGCACTTTTGGGTATTTTTAATTCAATTCCTGGAGATGTTCCAACAAATCAAGGTTCATTTCGACGGATTGTTTTGCATCTAAGAGAAAACTGTGTTGTAGGAATTCCTAAACATCCTACCAGTTGTTCTGTCGCAACTACAAATGTAGCAGATCGCGTAGGTAACGCTGTTCAACGAGCTATTGCAGAGCTTGGAGATGGTTATGGGATGGCTGCTGCCGCAGCAATAATACCTCCAAGCATTGGTGTTATATCTGGATCCAGCGAAATGACTGGTGGACCATACGTTAATCAAATATTCTTGGGGTGGGGTGGAGGAGCAGCATCTCCAAGTAATGATGCTTGGTTAACTATAGGACACATTGGAAATGCCGGCCTTTCTTATCTTGATAGTATAGAGTTAGATGAGATGCGTTTTCCTATGATAGTTAAAGGACGTAACTTTGTAATTGATTCAGGTGGTTATGGCAGAACTCGTGGAGGTGAGGGAGTGTTTTGTGAATTTGGTCCTACAGATGGGCCGATGGAAGTAGGCTATGTTAGTGATGGAAATGAAACCCCAGCAGAAGGCGTCAGAGGGGGAGGGTCTGGATCTTGTGCAAATCAATTTAGAAAAGATCCTGACGGGGGATTACACCAATTAGATCCATGTGCACAAGCTATAATTCCAGAAGGTCATACAATAGTTTCATATTCATGTGGTGGTGGTGGATATGGTTCTCCTATAGATCGGGATATGTACGAAGTAGCTAAAGATTTGAAAGAAAAATGGATTTCAAATGAAACAGCAGAAAAAATCTATGGTGTTATTGTAAATCAAAATGGGGATGTAGATGTTTCTGCGACTTCATTAAAAAGAAGTGAGCTAAAGAACGAAACACCTTAAATCTACTAATTTAGAATTAATCTATGGTGTTAAAATTAATTTTCCAAAGACATCGCGATTGGCAGTCTTTTGTGCGGCTATTTTAGCCTCTGCTAAAGGATAGACAGTATCTATAACAGGACTCAATTTCTCTTGAGCGACTAATTTCAAGACATGAGCAATTTCTCTTCTTCCTGCTAGATGGCTACCCTGAATAAGCATATGCTTGCGGAATAATTCTATAATATTTATTGGGACAGTCTCACCTGCATGTGCTCCACAAGTTATGAGTCGGCCATTTAAAGAAACGGCGTTTATGCTTTGAATTAATACTTCTCCGCCAACACTCTCAATGACTAGGTCTACGCCCTTTCCATTTGTTATATCCATTATTTTTTCGAATATATCTTCGTTTGAGTAGTTAATGACTTCATCTGCTCCAATTTGTTTTGCTAATTCTAATTTTTGTTGGCTACCTGCTGATGCTATTATTTTTGCACCATGTAATTTTGCTATCTGTATAGCACTTGATCCGACAACACTTCCTGCAGCATTTATTAATACGTTTTGTCCTGCCTGAATCTTACCTAAGGTGACAGTCATGTGCCAAGCTGTACCAAGTCCGATTACTGATCCTGCAGCTTGTTCATAGGGCAGGTTTTTTGGCAAATTAATAAGTGATGTTTCCTCGGCAACACAATATTCTGCATGGGTTCCCCATCTTGACGCTCCTATTCTCCCGTGGGTGAAATCAACGCCATCAAGTCCTGATAACCACATATCACTTTTTGGGTTTCCTTGGGCAAAATGTATAGCAACACGATCACCAATAGAACTTTGGGTTACTCCGTTTCCTATAGCTGCAACTTCACCTACACCTTCAACACCTAAAACATGAGGAAATTTTACATCTATGCCTGAAACTCCTTCTCTAAGATCATGATCAAGGTGATTTATTCCACTTGCAAAAATTTTTACTAAAACTTGACCGTCACCTGGCTCTGGAGTTTCGATTTCCTCATATCGGAGTTTATCAATACCTCCGAATTCATGAATAACAATAGCTTTCATTTATATGTTCCTCAAGATCCGCTTTTTATCTTAAATATCTTTAATCAGAATTTATTCAAGGATTTTATTTCATTGATTATTATAATTCTTTAATAACCTCGTCTGCCTTGACCACATCAGCATATTTTTGTTTCAGGTCAAAAAGATTAGCTTCATGAGGGCCAATAGCTCTATCACCACATGCGTCAGCCACTACGATAGGCATGAAACCCCAGCACATTGCATCAAGGGCACTTGCTCTAACACATCCACTTGTTGTGCATCCAGTTACCAAGACTGTATCAACACCTCTTGCAGTCAGTTGAGGAGCTAAATTTGTACCAAAGAAAGCAGAGGGCACTTGTTTTCGTATAACAATTTCCCCAGGAAGAGGTGTTAGTGATGAGACAATTTGACTAGATTCAGATGCCTCTGTTAGAGTTTTTAGACTTGGAACTTTCTTGCACATAATATTTAGATCCGAAGAATCATCAGAAAATACTACCCTAGTATGTGCTATCGTAATATTTTTTTCTCTTGCAACTTTCAAGAGTGATTTTGTTGTTTCTATGGCCTCTGGTATATTACCACCTCCGAAAGCATTTGGGTCATTAAAGCCATTTACAAAATCAACAATTAAGAGTGCAGGACTGTTCCCAAACCCCAATTTATTTCCAAAATTCTGTTTTTCATATACATCATTTTCTGAAGTCATGTCTTTTCCTGCGAAAGTTTTAAATTTATGTTTTGGTGATAGGTCTTATGAATTTATAAAAAATTTTTTATACTAAAGGGTTTTCATCACTCATATAAATTGTTACTTTTTGGAAAACCCCATTCTTAATTTCAAAAAAATTACAATTACGCATTGATACACTAGATCCGTCTTCATAATTATTTGCAGCTAGAAACTGCGAAGATATTAGTTGGTTATTCTCATCTACAACATGTGAAAAGTCACCATGGTAAATTGTCTTAGTAGTTGACATAAAATCATTAAACATGCGTGTTATTTCATCATGGCCTGAATGTGTAATTTGTGCAGTTTGAATTGTAAGGGTAGCATCAGGAGCAAAGCATTTAACTGCTTCAGGAAGATTTTTACCGTCCACATTTGCAAAGTATTTTTTTTCAACAAGTTCAATTAATTCTGCAGAACTTAGTAAGGTCATATTTGTCTCCTTAGATTTTAATATTTTGATTAAACACCTTATCGATATAATTCTATATATATATATATTCAAACGAAGCTTATATTGGTAATTCAATATTTAAGGAATATGCTAATGAATGAAAAGCAAATAGTTTTAAACCTGGTAAATTTTTGGCGTATTCCATTGTTTCTACCTCTATTTATGCTTTTAATTACTGGAGTTGCTTATGGTCTTGTTTATGCTCTGGTTGGTATAGGTGTAAATGGTGGAATTCCTCCACTGGCATTTGCATTCTGGATGAGCCTAGGTGCCGGTTTGATTCTACTTATTTTCTGTCTTCACGGTTCTAATTTCCCTGGTATGAAATTTAGTCACCTTCGAAGCTATTTTGCTACTGGTATTTCAGGATTTGGAGTACCTTATGTAGCTGTAACCATAGCAACATTGGAGGGTGTTCCTGTTGGTATAACCAGTATGTTAGTTGCACTAGCACCTATCCTTACGTACCTGGGTGCTGTGGTCTTTAGGTTGGATGGCTTTAGCTTAATAAAATCTTTCGGTTTTATTGTAGGGGTTGCAGGTGTTTTATTAATAGTTATTCCAGAAGCAAGTCTTCCAAGCCCAGACCTAGTAGGGTGGGTATTACTCGTACTATTGGCACCATTTGGCTACGCTACCAGTGCTCTTGCCGCAGCATTACTACCTCCACCCAAAAGTAATGCTATTCAATTTTCAACAGGTTTTTTTCTTGCTGCATCATGTTTTCTTTTTATTTTTATGGCGGGAAATGGCGATTGGTGGTGGTTTAGCGGACATATGAGTGATGCTGATTGGGCTCTTATTATGTGTGCACCTCTACAAGCATTAGGAATTTATTTATTTCTGGAAATAATTCGTATAATGGGACCTGTATTTTTTACTAGTGTTAATTTTATTACTCCAGTTACAGGAATTCTTTGGGGGATTGCCTTCTTTGGAGAAAAATTAAGTTTCTGGGTTTTAATTGCACTTATACCTCTTTTTATGGGGGTGTTTTTCGTAAACCTAAAAGGAAAAAAATAATTTAAATGTTTTACATAAAATTTTTAGATCGTAACCTATTCGAGTTAATGGTGGCTGAAGATGAATATTATTTGGGGTAGTGAGCCCAACATCATGAGTTCTGATAGTCAGACTCCTCAAGACTGGAGGCTGCTAAGCAAATATCTAAGTCAGCATAATATAAGTTTTGATCCTGCGGAATTTTTTCCTAAGCAATTTTCAGCTGGTTTTGGGAATTTAAACTATTTGATTATGATCAATGGAAGTAAGGCTGTATTACGACGTCCTCCAATGGGGAAAATCCCTCCTGGTGCTAATGACATGAAGCGCGAGCACCATATTCTCAGTAGGTTATCTTCATCATTTCCTCTTGCGCCTAAGAGTCTACATTATTGTCCCGAACATCATGTTTTAGGGAATCATTTTCTTATTATGGAATATAGAGAAGGTTCAACTATTGGAGGAAATTTGCCTGATCAGCTGAAAAGTCTTCCTGATATAGGAGTTAAATTAAGTAATTTATTGGTAGATATTCTTGTAGATCTACACAATGTTGACCCTATTAATGTTGATCTAGGAAATTTTGGAAAGCCCGAAGGCTTCTTGTCTAGAGCAGTTTCTGGTTGGAAAAAAAGACTTATGTTCGGATCAAATAATTCCCCATGTGTTGCGGCAATAGAAGTAGTTGAATGGCTTGAAAAGAATATCGTAAGTGATGGAGCACCAACATTACTCCATAATGATTTTAAACTAGATAATATTTTGTTAAATCCTAAAACAATAGATCCAGTAGCTGTTGTGGATTGGGATATGGGATCACGAGGTGATCCATTATTCGACCTAGGTACTCTTTTGAGTTATTGGGTGGAACCAGGCGACCCAGATTCGATGCAAGTAATAAATCAAATGCCAACAGCAAAAAACGGTTTTCTTAATAGAAAAGAGATCATTGATTTATATCAAGATAAAAGTGGACGTAATCTGGATAATTTTCTTTTTTATCGTGTTTTGACTCAATTCAAGTTAGCTGTAGTCTTCCTCCAAATTGATGCCCAATTTAGACGGGGGTCTACATCAGATGAACGTTTTGGACAGTATCGTGACCATTTAGATGGCATGTTTGCTTTTGCTCTAGATATAGCTTTAGGGAATATAGATTAATATAATTTTATCTTATTGTTTTTTTATACTGAGAAAGGGTTTTATAGATGGTTGCGGAAAGTAAGAAAGTAGGAGAAAGTACGTATAGGGAAAGTTATGGGCGTTATTTTGAAGATTTCATCGTAGGTGACATCTATGAGCATCGTCCCGGAAGAACAGTTACGGATGTAGATAATACTTGGTTTACTTTGCTTACCATGAATCAGCACCCAATTCATTTTGATAATGAATATGCAAAAGGAAGTGAG
Source organism: Rhodospirillaceae bacterium (assembly GCA_002728135.1). Classification (GTDB taxonomy): domain Bacteria; phylum Pseudomonadota; class Alphaproteobacteria; order UBA828; family UBA828. The sequence goes on along the minus strand of PBVE01000018.1, from coordinate 37,372 downwards.
TTCAGCAAACCACTAGTCAACAGTTGTTTAACACTATCAATTGTTGCGGGAATGTCGGTAAGTGACACAAGTCAAAAAGCTATAGCAAATTTGGGTTGGACAGATATAAAGTTAACTGCTCCGGTTTTCGCTGGGGATACTATTTATGCTTCTTCTAAAATATTAGATAAACGTGAATCAAAAAGTCGTCCTACTCAAGGAATAGTTAAAATAAAAAGTATTGGTGTAAATCAAAATAAAACTGAAATAATTAGTTTTGAGAGATCTATGCTTATTCCTAAGAGAGGACATGCAGTAGATGATAAGGTTAATTATTAGATTCTGAATAATTGGAGCATGGAGATCACATGACAACACAATTGAGTCCCCATTCAGGTGAGACCATTTCATCTGAATTAGCATCTTTTTGTTCTAATCTAAATTATGAAGATATACCAAAAAATGTAATTCATCGTGCTAAATTACATATTCTTGATGCTTTTGGTATTGCTGTAGCTTCTAGTGTTCAACAATACAGTCGTAAGACGTTTAGAGCATTAGAAGAACTCTCAGATCTAGGTGACTACCCTGTTATTGGATTTGATGATTTGGCTTATCGCGAGGCTGCAATAATGAATGGTTTTTTAATCCATTCACTTGATTATGATGACACACACGTTGCAGGTGTTATACACGCAACAGCAAGTGCAATACCTTCGGTTTTGGCTGCATCAATAAAATATCAATCTAACGGGCGCCAATCATTGATGGCATATATTGCAGGTATAGAAACAAGCGCACGTGTTGGTATGGCAGCTAAAGGTGGTTTCCATAAAAATGGATTTCATCCAACTGGTCTGGTTGGTTCATTTGGTTCAACACTAGCTGCAGGTATAATTGCAAACCTGAGTCAGCTAGAATTAATACACGCCCAAGGAATAGTTTATAGCATGGCTTCAGGAAACTTAGAGTTTTTAGAGGAGGGTGCATGGACAAAAAGAATGCATCCGGGTTGGGCAGCTGGCTGTGCACTCACAGCTATAGGTCTTGCAAAGCATGGATTTGAAGGGCCCCTATCTCCTTATGAAGGACGCTTTGGTCTCTATAATACTTGCGTTGATAAATCAGTAGAGATTGATTACGAATTAGCTACGCATTCTCTTGGCTCTGATTGGGAAATGTTGAGGGTTGGTATAAAACCCTATCCTGCCTGCCATTTGACTCATGCATGCATTGACTCTGCACTAAATCTAAGAAAAAAATATAATTTATCCGCTAAAAATATAAAAAAGATATTTGCACGCGTTCATCAAGAATCTATGCCTGTAATTTCGGATCCTATTAATGAAAAAAGGCGTCCAAGGAGCGGCTATGAGGCACAGTTCAGTCTTCCTTATCTAATCGCTAGTGCTATTGTTCGAGGTAAAGTTTCTCTGGAAGACCTTAATGAGGATGCCTTTACTGAAGTGCAAGTTCTGGATTTATGCGATCGTATATTTTGTGAACCTATGCAAAGTTCTTTATATCAGAAATATTTTTCGGGTGAAATTGAGATCATTACTACAAATGATGATGTTCTGGTTTATAAGGAAGAAATAAATCAAGGGGCAGATAAAAGACCTCTTAGTGAGGACAAAATTATTAATAAATTTATAGATAATGCCAAATTAGGTTTGCCATTGTCTGAAGCAAATAAAATTGTTGATAAAACTATGGATTTTGAAAAATTTGAAAATATTGTTGAATATTTTAGACTATTTAAGAATTAACAAACATTAAACATTTTATTAATTAGAAAGTGTTCTATTCTATTAGAATATCCCCAGAATTAGAAAGTTCTTGGATTTCTTCTTCGCTAAAATTGTTTTCTATTAATATATCTTTTGTGTCTGCACCCAACTTTGGTGCGGGCCTCCTTGGTAAAACCTTTTCGTCAACAAGTATTGGTTGCCTAACTACTTTAAGGTTAGTCCAATCAGGATGATTTATTTCTTGGACTATATTTCTTTCCTTAGAAAAATTACTGGATAAAGCTGAATCTACATCGTTTACTGGTGCACAAGGAAGTATTCCAGTTAATTTATCTAACCAAAATTCGGTTGTCTTTTTGGCAAACACTTCAGAAAGAAGAGAAATAACAAGAGATCTATTCTTGAGGCGTGATTTAAAATCATGAATCCTTGGGTCATTTGACCATTCAGGTTTACCAATTGCTGAGACTAATTTTGGCCAGAAACTACTTTTATTCGCCATAATAAAAATCCATCCATCTTTTGTTTTGTATAACTCGCTTGGTACTAAGGAAGGATGTCCTGATCTTGGCATTCTGGTAGGTTTATAACCTTTAGTTAGATTCCAAACTGCTGGATAACTTAAATTGCTCATTGCTACATCGAACAAAGCAGTATCATAATCTTGACCCTTGCCAGTATTTCGTGCTCCAAGTATACCGGACAAAAGAGCTATTGCAGCAGTCAAGCCAGCCTGATAATCAACAACTGATAAGCCAAAACGAGTTGGCGTTGAATCAGGTTCCCCTGTGAGAGAGAGATAACCTGCTTCGGCTTGCATGACGTAATCTAATCCTGGCCAAAACTCACGTGAATTATTTCTTCCATATGCAGATAGATGTACACAAACAATTTTTGGGTTTATGTTCTTAATAGAATCATAATCTAATCCAAGCTTGGTTGGTAAATCTCCGCGTAAATTATTTAATATGGCATCTGCATTTAAGGATAATTTCTGAAAAACTGACTTTCCTTTTTCTGTTTTAAGGTTTAGGCACATTGACCTTTTATTCGCACTAAAAGTTTGGAAAAACAAGCTGTCATTTTTCTTTGAATATGGAACAACATGTCTGCCCATCTCTCCTCTGGCCCCTGGATTTTCGATCTTGATCACTTCCGCCCCAAGATCTGCCAAAAACATAGAACCAAACGGTGCTGCCCCATATTGTTCAACAGATATAATCTTTATTCCAACGAGTGGTAATCTAGGAGAATGTTGTTTCATGTATCCTACTATCTCCTCAATATTATGATAATATCAATATATATTTTTATTTAAGCTGGATTACGCTCTATTAGTTGTCGTGCAATAATAATTCTTTGAATTTCGTTTGTTCCTTCTCCAATTAGCAAAAGTGGTGCATCCCGATACATGCGCTCAATTGGATATTCTTTTGAATATCCATAGCCTCCATGTATACGCATAGCATCCAATGCGTTGTCAACTGCAGCTTCAGTGGCAAAGAGTTTAGCCATTCCTGCTTCCATATCAGCACGTTGACCTGTTGCAAATGCTTGAGCAGCTCGTTCCGTAAGAAGTCTGGCCGCTTCTGCTCTAGTTGCCATATCTGCAAGTTTTAATTGGATTGCTTGGTGTTCACATATTGCTTTTCCAAATGTTTTACGTGTTTGGCTATATGCAACAGACTCATCTAAAGTTGCTTGAGCAATACCAACTCCGCGAGCTGCAACATTAATTCTGCCCAACTCTAAACCCCCAAGAACTTGTTGAAGTCCTTTACCTTCTTCTCCACCTATCAGTTTATTGGCGTCTATTTGGTAATTATCAAATACTAGCTCACAACTATCGATTCCCTTATAGCCAAGCTTTTCTAATTTACGGCTCACTTTGAAACCATTACCCTTTTCAGCAATAAAAAGACTCATTCCTTTGTGGCGAGGTTTTGCGTCTGGATCTGTTTTTACCAATAATGCTACTACATGACCTTCTTGGCTGTTTGTGATCCACATTTTTGAACCGTTAATGATATAGGAGCTATTACCCTGTTTTTTTGCAACAGTACGAATTGCCTGTAAATCGGTGCCACAATCAGGTTCAGTTAATGCAATTCCTCCACGAATCTCACCTGAAGCAAATTTTGGTAGGTAATAGTCTTTTTGTTCTTTTGTGCCATGACGTTCTACTGCTGCTGCCATTATTAGATGAGAGTTAATAATTCCACTAACTGACATCCATGCTGCTGAAATACGCTCAACAATTTTTGAATATGTTGTAATAGGCAAACCTAATCCACCATATTCAGAAGAAATTGTAGCACCAAATAGCCCAAGTTGTTTCATTTTTTCAACAATTTCAGTAGGATATATGTCTTTATGTTCAAGATCAGAGACGTTTGGACGTATGTCTCTGTCTATAAATTTATCAATATTTTCTAAAATTAGATTTTCTTCTTCTTGGCTTATATTCGCTTGGCCAGGCTTTTTCATATTTATTTTCCTTGGGTTATAATAACAAAAACATATATTTTTGCATAAATAAGAAATTAAAAATTTGTCCGTACAATAAAAAATAGTTAATATGATTATATAATTTTAAACACCTTTTTTATTGGGGTTCTTGAATCAGCATAGTTCGCTGTTTAATTAATATCTATCTAGGGTGTTTACTTTATAAATACCAGATGTATGCTGTCGTTTTTTAGTGATAACATATATATTTCTACTTTATTTAAGCTCTTTAGTACGTAACATATATCTTGTGGCAAAAACAGTTTTTAGTTTTAAATCAAGTATTATAATACTTGTAAATTATTTGAATTTTTGAGGGTGTTTTATCATATGTCAGAACCTGGTGAAGTTGTAATCAGTAATATTACAAAAGCTTTTGGCGATAATGTAGCTGTAGAAAATATTAACCTAACGATTCCTGATGGAAGTTATTGCTGTCTTCTTGGCCCTAGTGGATGTGGAAAGACTACTTTATTACGTATGATTGCAGGTCATGAGGTGCCAACAGAAGGTGATATAACCATTGGTGGAACTTCTGTAATAGGTGTGCCGACAGGTCAGCGTGGAACCTCAATGATGTTTCAAAGTTATGCACTATTTCCGCATTTAACAGTTCTTGACAATGTAGCCTTCAGCTTAAAAATGAAAAACGTTGGCAAAGAAGATCGCCGCCAGCAGGCATATGAAGTATTAAAAAAGGTTCAACTTGAGCCCCTCGCAACTCGTATGCCAGCTCAATTATCAGGTGGCCAACAGCAAAGGGTAGCTTTGGCAAGATCTTTAATAACAAACCCAAAGGTTCTTCTGCTGGATGAACCTTTATCAGCTTTGGACGAATATCTTCGCCTACAAATGAGAGCAGAAGTAAAACGCCTGCAATTAGACTTAGGTATTACTTTTATCCATGTTACGCATACACAACCTGAAGCATTAGCCTTAGCTGATTTAGTGGTGGTAATGGATACAGGCCATATTGAACAAAGCGGTTCCGCTCGTGAAATATATGATATACCTCGAACGACATATGTTGCTGAATTTATGGGTGGTTGGAATGTTCTTAATGGAAAAGTTTTAATTGAAGAAGAAAGTTATGCAACCCTAAAAAGCCCTCATGGGGAAGAGTTCCGTGTTCCTAACAATGGTAATAAAAAAGGGCAAGATTTGAGTTTTGGTGTAAGGCGAGATAAAATACATCTTCTTGGTACTGAACAACAGAAAGACAGAGGTAACAGTCTCAACGGTAAAGTTCATGCCATTGAATACCAAGGTAATTGGGTAAAAGTGACAATCGATAGGACTGATACGCACCAATTGGTGGCAGTTATAGAGGATAAAGAGTATTTTACTAATCCGGCGAATGTTGGTGACCAAGTTACTGCAACATGGTCAGCTGAGGATGTGCATTTTATGGAAAAAGCAGAAGGTGAGCAAAATTTAATTGGCGAAACTTTCTAAAGTGTGGTTGGGTTGCCAGGTTATCGGTAACACTCCTGTTTTTAGAGCATAAATTTATATTGCTCGTTAGACTTAAATAACGTTTTTATAGGTGAGGAGAATAAAATGACTGAATCGAAAGATATTAAGTCCAAGACAGTAACTCGAAGAAGCATGTTAAAAGGTACTGCTGCTGCTGCCGCTGGCATTGGTGCTGCATCTGCTATTGGAGGATTCCCAACCGTTTGGGCACAGGACTTAAAAGATATAACCATCAGACAGCTTGGTTTAGCTGTGTCTAATATGGACCCATTTGCAAAAATGGCTACTGACGCTTTAGGCTTTACCATTGAGCAAACCGCAACCGATCTAGGCACAGTTGGTAATCGTGGTATTACACAGCCAAAGTCCTTTGATTTACTAGAGCCAGCATACATGCAATTTAAGTTTGTTTGGCCTACTGGAAACTTTCAACCTGTAGATATTAACCGTTTGACACATTGGGACAAAGTTTCTGGCATTTATAAAGAATCAGGAAAAGGCTGGGATGATGCCTGGCTTGGAGACGGACAACGTCCACATTCTGTTATGTATGTAGACGGATCTGGATCAGATTTTAAAACTCCTGGATCAACAGAACTCGTTGCTGCAATGCCAATTTTGCATAATGCTGATACTATTGGTATACGCCCAGATGAAATTGGACGTCCTATCAATTCATGGGGTGAGCTGTTAAATGATGAGTTTAATGGAAAAACAGCTTTAGTTGGTTTCCCTGCTATCGGTGGAATGGATGCTGCTATGGCTTTAGAAGCTCTTGGTAAAGTGTCATACCAAGATAAAGGTAATATGACCCAAGCTGAAATTGATGAAACATTTAAACACCTGATTGAGTATAAGAAAAAAGGACATTTCCGGGCACTCTGGACTACGTTCAACGAGTCAGTAAATCTAATGTTGTCTGGTGAAGTTGTAATTCAATCTATGTGGTCACCTGCTGTGACAGCTGTAAGGGCAAAAGGTATACCTTGTGTTTACCAGGATTGTAAGGAAGGCTACCGTTCTTGGTCTTTAGCATTAATGATTCCTAATCACGTTGAAGGGAAGAAATTAGACGCTACATACGATTACCTTAATTGGTATCTATCCGGACCAGCTGGTGCATTCTTTGCACGTCAAGGATATTATGTTGTTACTCCAGACAATACCCAGAAAGAACTTCCTGCAGCTGAATGGGATTTCTGGTATGGAGGAAAAGAAGCAACAGTAGAAATCAGGGATCCATTTGGTAATCTTATGGAAAAACCAGGAGCAGTTCGTGACGGTGGAAGCTACAAGAACCGTATGGGTCGTGTAGCAGTTTGGAATTCAGTGATGGCAGAAAATGAATATCTCACTGAGAAATGGAACGAATTTGTTGCATCTTAAAACTAAAACAAAGTTTTGTGCGGGATGTGAAAGCATCCCGCACAATTTTATTAATAAAGTTATATAACTGATTGAATTTATGGCCATTACTAACTAAAGAAACGATGCGGATATTATAGAAATGACCCAATTGACAGATCGATTGCAGCGCTATTCAACAGCACTGCAAATGACCCCACTGGGTATTGCACTTTTGCTGTTTCTTATTGGCCCGATTATTGTAATCCTAATAACCAGTTTTTATAAGTTTAATGGTTTTTTAACTATACCCGATGTTACTGTCAAAAATTATGTAAAGCTTTTTACCTCTGGACTTACCTTAGACAACTATCTTGAAACAATTAGAATAGCAGCAATAGTTTGGATTGTAACAGCTGTCTTAGGTTTTATCATCGCCTACTATCTTGTATTTGATGTTATTTCATTAAGAGCGAAGATGCTTTTGTTCCTGCTCTGTGTTGTACCGTTTTGGACTTCAGGTGTTATTAGAATGATTGCCTGGATACCTTTTCTTGGAAAAGAAGGTGTCATAAACAGAGTATTTATGAGTATTGGGATTAAAGATGAACCTCTGGAGTTCCTTTTGTTTTCGGAATTTGCAGTAATTTTATCCTATGTACACGTTTTTACTCTCTTCATGGTCGCACCACTATTTAATACAATGGCACGAATTGACCCCTCACTTATAGAAGCTGCAAGAGATAATGGTGCAAAAGGATGGCAAATATTACTCCATGTAATTATTCCACTTTGCAAACCTGGAATAGCGATTGGGACGATTTTCGTATTGAGCCTGACATTATCTGATTTTACTGCTGTTCGGCTTTTATCAGGAGCAAATGTAGGCACTGTCGCTTTATCTATTTCTAATCAGATAGGCAGTTATAATTTTGCATATTCTTCAGCAAATTCATTATTTTTGTTAATAGTCTTATTGTTAATTGTAGGTGGAATAATGCGTCTAGTTGATGTGAGAAAACAGTTATGAGTGGATTAGTTAAGGTAAAGAGAAGCAATTGGTTCTATTTTAGAAGTACCATTTTCTATCTTTTCTTATTATTTCTTTACGGGCCAATAGCTGTAATGACAGTGTTATCGTTTCAGGGTGAAACTGGTGGGCTTACTTTTCCAATGAGGGGGGCATCATTACATTGGTTTGCTGACGTTTTTAATCCAAGTTATATTGGTGATTTTCGTTGGCCGTGGGGGCGTTCTGTTATACTTGCTTTAATTATAATGGTATTAACAATGGTGATTTCATTTCTTGCGGGTCTAGCATTTCGCAAGGGGTTCCGAGGAAATGTAGTTTTTTTCTATCTAGTTGTAGCAAGTTTAATAGCACCTTCTATTCTTATATCTCTTGGCATAGGAAGGATGTTCACAAGCCTTGATATGCAGAGTGCATGGTGGTCTGGTGCGTTAGGTGCACATCTTACTTGGACATTACCCTTTGGTGTTCTTATAATGTTAGCTATATTTAGCCGTTTTGATCCAAGAACTGAAGAGGCAGCTCGTGATCTAGGTGCAACAACATGGCAAACTCTTAAATCAGTAATAATTCCGATTACCCTTCCAGGACTGGTAGGGGTCGCTTTATTTGGCTTTACTTTGAGTTATGATGAATTTGCAAGAACCTCGCAAGTGTCGGGTGAACACAATACTCTTCCTTTAGAACTTGTTTCTGTAACAGGAACAGCTTCAACCCCTTCCTTATATGCAATTGGAACTATGACAACAATATTTTCTCTACTGGTGATAGGTCTTAGTTTCGTTACCTTATATGTCATTCAGCGTCGACGTGCGGGAGGGGCATAGACTATTTAGTGTTTGTTTATTTATAGAAGTATATTGTTCCTAGTTTGAATTAGTTTTTTTAATTATTAGATTAACAACTTAAATTATTGTTAGAATTTTAAAATTACTCGATCTAAACGAGTAGGTTAGAGGAGACATAACATGGCTTATCGTTTGGGAGTGGATGTGGGTGGAACGTTTACCGACCTTTTGTTAATAGACGAAGGTAATGGAAAAACATTTCGTGCAAAAGTTCCATCAACTCCAGCCGACTCTTCAATAGGAGTTTTGAATGGCATAGAAAGAGTTTGCTCAGATGCAGGTGTAGATTCCAGCTCAATCACCCATGTTATGCATGGAACAACAGTAGCTACAAACACAGTACTTGAAGGCAAGGGTGCTAAGGTAGGATTGGTTACTACTGAAGGTTATAGACAGGTACTTCAAATCGCTCGCTCATTTGTTCCAGGGTTACTAGCTGGTTGGATAATATGGCCAAAACCTGAACCTCTTGCTCCTTTAGAATTAACTGTTGAAGCCAAAGAACGCATGAGTGCTCGGGGTGAAATTGTACGTGAATTAGATGAATCTGATCTAAGAAAACAGATTGAATATTTAAACTCTAGAGGAATTGAAGCTCTTACCGTTTCTTTATTTAACGCTTACACTAACGGAGTTACGGAAGAACGTATCCGTGAAATATCTTCAGAAATCATGCCAGATGTCCCTGTCTCGATTTCATCTGAAGTTCTTCCAGAGATGTATGAATATGAAAGGGCCATTACCACAGTCGCTAATTCATATATTGCTCCTAAAGTTAGGCTTTATGTTGCAAACTTAGACAGTGAACTAAGGAAAAGAGGAATAGAGGCAGATCTGCATATATTACGTTCGGATGGAGGTTTAACATCTGTAGAAGGGGCTCGGAATTCCCCTGTAAATGTTCTTATGAGTGGTCCAGCAGGGGGTGTCGCTGGTGCATTATGGGTTGCAAAAAATGCTGGATATAAAAACTTACTGACACTTGATATGGGTGGAACCTCTACGGATGTTGCACTGATTCAAGAAGGTGTTGCACGTCGAAGGCGTGAAACAACAGTTGGAGATGTTACTGTTCGAGCATCTTCTTTAGATGTAAGAACAGTTGGTGCAGGTGGTGGGTCAATTGCCCATGTTCCAGAATTAACTAAAGCTTTAAGAGTAGGTCCACAAAGTGCTGGTGCAGACCCTGGCCCTGCTGCTTATGGTAAGGGTGGTGACCAGCCAACTGTAACTGACGCCAATGTAGTTTTGGGATTCTTGCCAGAGAGTTTAGTAGGCGGCGATATGAAGATGGATATAGAGGCTGCTGAAAAAGCAGTGCAAACAGTTGCCGATGGTCTAGGTTTAGGTCTAAAAGAAGCTGCAGCAGGCATAATTGATATTGTTAATGAGAATATGTTTGGTGCATTAAGATTAGTATCTGTAGAACAAGGGTTTGATCCTAGGGATTTTGCATTAATTGCCTTCGGTGGAGCCGGCCCTTTACACGGTAATGCTTTGGGTAAGCTTATGGGTTCATGGCCAGTCATTATTCCACCATCTCCTGGTGTCTTGTGTGCATATGGTGATGCAACAACACGATTAACCGATGAAGCAGCACGCAGTCTTGTACGTAAATATTCTGAAACGAGTGACACAGAAGTACAGGAATTAATGGACGAACTAACCTCTGCTGCACGGGTTGCCATAGATGAAGCGGGAATTTCTGAGAATGATCAAACTGTTCATTATGAAATAGATTTAAGATATCATGGTCAAGGTTTAGTCCTTCCCATCGTATTTTCTGCAAGCGATTTTAAAAATGGTGGACTGGCTCAAATTTCAAAAAGATTTGATGAAGAACATACTCAGCTGTTTACATTTGCTCTCGATGTTGAGCATGAGATTGTTACATTGCGTGCCATTGTTCAAGGACCAGAGACAATAGTTGAGGCTAGTATTTTGGATAAAGCGGGTGATGATCCATCGTCAGCATTAATAAAGAAAAATATTGTGTTTGTCGATGGGAGAGAGCAAGAGGCTGGCTTATATGATAGAGCAAAGCTTCATGCAGGCAATAAAGTCAAAGGTCCTGCTGTAGTCACAGAAATGGATTCGACTACCGTAATACTTCCAGGACATATTGGTGAGGTAGACCAATACGGTAATATTATTATTCAGCCATCCGGCGCATAAGGGAGGAATCAATCAATGCCAGCAAAAGTAATTCAATCTGATGAAACACCATTTAAGAAGATTGACCTTGATCCTATTACGTTGGACATCATAGAAAGTGCATTAAAAAATGCACGCTATGAAATGGATGCAGTGCTGTACAGAACTGCAATGTCTCCTGGGATTAGAGAACAGCATGATGAGTTTCCAATGATTGCTAATCCAGATGGGGATATGGTCGTAGGTCAATTTGGCTCTTTCATGCATGGATTCAAAAGAGAATATGATGGAACTATTGAAGAGGGGGATTTGTTTCTTACCTCAGATCCTTACAGTTGTGCAGGAGCAATAAGTCATGCAAACGACTGGCTTGTTTTGAGACCAATGTATTATGAAGGTCGCCTTATAGGTTATGCCTCTATGTTTGGCCACATGTCTGATGTGGGTGGTAAAACACCTGGAAGTCTCCCAACAGATGCAAACCAGATCTATGAAGAAGGGGTTGTTGTTCCAGTAGTAAAAATTTATAAAAATGAGGAATTACAGGAAGATGTTCTTAACGTAATTCTTCATCAATGTCGTATGCCTCACTGGAACCGAAGTGATTTTAATGCATTAATAGCCGGTGTACGTTTAGCTGAAAAAAGAGTTATAGAATTATGTGAGAGATTTGGTGTCGATTCAGTAATTACTGCAATGGATGAGTTGTTAGATAGAAATCGCAGAGCTATGCTCCACCTCATTAGAGAGTCAGTTGGTGAGGATGAAAAAGTTTATTTTGAAGATTATATTTGTGATGATGGAGTAGGTAACGGTCCATATACAATGGCATGCAGCATGTGGCGCGAAGGTGATAAACTTATCTTTGACTTTGAAAAGACGGATCCACAGTCTGTTAGTTCTATCAACTTCTTATTAAATGAAGAAATGTTCAAAATGTTTGTGGGTGTTTACATGATTAATATCTTTGATCCACAGATTATGTTTAATGACGGGTTTTATGAGTATATAGATGTCCGTATTCCTCCAGGATGTATGCTTAAACCATTGAAGCCGGCTGCTTTATCATCAAGGACGCATGCATTGGCAAGAACCTTTGACGTATTAGGAGGGTTGCTAGGACAGCGAGCACCAGATTTTATGGTCGCAGCAGGATTCTCAGATAGTCCACATTTTTTCTACTCCGGTTATGATCGTAAGGGCGAATGGTATCAACTTTATCAAATAGGATTTGGTGGTATACCAGGTCGACCAATTGGTGACGGACCAGATGGACATTCTCTATGGCCATCATTTACAAATGTTCCAAATGAATTTCTGGAGGCATATTTTCCACTTAGAATTGAAAATTATGAGACGATTCCAGATTCAGGAGGACCAGGACTTCATCGAGGAGGCAATGGTGTAAAAATCTCATACAGGGCTCTTGAGCCTGGTGAGATGTCTCTTCATGATGACCGTTGGTTAACATATCCATGGGGTGTTAATGGAGGCCTACCTGGTGCACGGAGTACAAAAATTTTAGAACGCACTGATGGTTCTAAGGAAATTATGCCGTCTAAATGTGACCATGTATTAGTTGAAGAAGGCGATATATTACACTTCTGTACATGGGGTGGAGGTGGTTGGGGAGACCCATATGAAAGAGATCCTGCTCTCCTAGCTTTAGAAGTAGACCGTGGTTTAGTAACTATAGATGGTGCTAAGAGATATGGAGTCATTTTAAAAGATGACTTGTCAGTTGATGAAAAAGCGACAGAACAATTACGAGAAAAATTACGTTCTGAAAGAAAAGAAATACCACTTTTTGACAGGGGTGGAGAAATTGAAGAGCTAAGAGAACGATGTAAAGATGAGACAGGTCTTGATGCTCCAAAAGCTCCTGAGTTTAAAAAACACGTTATCAAGATGTTAAGAGAACGTCAGGAACGAGTGAAAGCTCAGGCAACTGGAAGTTGAAATTTTTTATATTTATTACAGGCGGGACAAAAGAGCGTCCCGCCTAATTTTTTTTTATAATTAATCGTAAATATTTCGTTTGTCTATTTATTATTACGAGCGTAACGTTTTTCAAAATCCCATACTTCTTCAAAACCCATAAGTTTATGCATTTCTGGTAGTGTGAGTCTTGGAATTGTAACATTATCAGATGTTCCATCGTTTAATAATGTTGTGTAAGCATTATCTAAAGCTCCAGCAGCAGTTAAGAAACTTAATCCTGGAAATATTGAAACTGCAAATCCAAGTTCCTTCAGCCGTTTAGCACTAAGAATGGGTGTTTTGCCAAAATCAGACATGTTTGCTAATAACGGAATTTTTGGAAATGCTTGACCAATCTTACAAATCTCATCTTCCGACTCAGGTGCCTCAATAAATACAATATCTGCTCCAGATTCATAAAAAGCTGAGCCTCTATCAATTGCCTCATTCAAACCATGTTCGGTTCTGGAATCTGTTCTCGCAATAACTAAGAAATTTGAGTCATTTCTACTATCAACCGCTACTTTGATTTTATCTATCATATCTTCTATTGATACAACGCGTCGTCCGGGAGTATGACCGCATTTCTTTGGTATCTCTTGGTCTTCAATTTGAATTGCACTACATCCAGCTTCTTCAAATCCTTCAATAGTATGTTTTACATTTAATAAGCCACCAAAACCTGTATCAGCATCACAAATTAAAGGCGTATTTGTTCCTTGTGCGATCTTACGTGCTCTCTCTACAACATCTGTATATGATGCTAGTCCTGCATCAGGTAATCCTAAGTGAGATGCAGCTACTCCATACCCTGTCATATATATAGCTCTGAAATTTAGTCTATCAGCAATTTTTGCAGAAATAAGGTCATACACTCCTGGAGCTAGTACGAAATCCTTTGAATGTATATTGTTTGCTAATGCTTTTCTTTTCGCTGTTGAGTTCATTAATAATGATCCTTTTAATTAGATAAGCTATTAGGTAGTTCTTTATGCCAAGTTGTTACTTCTTGGTAAGTGTGGGCAAAACGATACAATGTACCCTCAGAGAATGGACGCCCAGTTATTTGAAATGCAGTTGGAAGCCCATTAGACGTAAAGCCACAGGGCACTGATAAAGAAGGTACGCCCAAATAGTTTGTAGGTCTTGTACACCAGCTTATAGAAGCGATAGTTTCAGCCATCTTTGGGCTGGCTGCTACATTTGTTTCGTCAATCTTGGGTACTTCAAATGGCATCCCAGGTAAAATTAAGACATCAACATTATTTAACCCTTTTTCAATATATTCCCTTAACAAGTAAGGCCGCATATCTAGGGCCCTAAGATATTTATTAGCAGGAATATGTAGTCCAGGCTCATATCTAGTACGAACCTGTGGTTGATAGTCATCTCTACAATCCCTTAACCAGTTGGCATGAATTGCACAAGCTTCTGATGGAAATACAATATTTGATAAATGGGTAATTTGATGCATGTCAGGGAGTGTTACTTCTATTATATCAACACCTAGTCCCTTAAATATTTTTAAGACAGAATTAATTTTTTCTTTAATTTCATCAGATGCAATTTCAAAATAATAGTTTCTTGGAACTCCTATGCGCATCCCTTTTATATCTAGTCCACATTGCATTTCATAGCTGTCAGTAGTTCTATTAATTGTTGTTGTGTCTTTTTGATCATAACCTTTGATTATATCAGTAATACGAGCATTATCCTTAACATTCCTTGTTAATGGGCCAACAGTATCCATAGAATAACTTAATGGCATAATGCCATATCTGCTAATGAGTCCATGTGTGGGTTTAAGGCCAACGACTCCACAAGCCGTTGCTGGTAATCTTACAGATCCACCTGTATCTGATCCAAGTGAACCGAAAATGGATCTAGATCCTACAGCAGAACCGCTACCACTAGAAGAACCACCAGTAATATATTGATTGTTCCATGGATTTCTACAATGGCCCCAATGTTCATTATGACCTGTTGCCCCAGTAGCAAATTCAGCCATGTTGAGCGTACCCATATTGATAAAACCAGCTTGGTCTAGTTTTGTTAGAACAGTTGCTGTTGTATTTGCTTTCCAGTTTTTTCGAATTTTTGAACCACAAGTTGATATTTGACCTTTTCTGTAATACATATCCTTATGTGCTAAGGGTATACCTCCAAGCGGACCAATATCTTCTCCCTTGGAAATCTTTTTATCTAAATTTTGTGCTTGGGTAAGTGCATCTTCAACTTCTAAAGAAATAAAACAATTTAAATTTGGCTGGCACTTTTCAGCCAAGTTAATGCAAGTTTGAGTTACTTCTTTAGCTGATAAATGTTTGGATTTAATCAATTTATTTATTTCAATTATATCACTTTCAATTATCGTGCGATCTATCATTTTATTCGCTCCTGAGATAATTCTTCTAGAACGGCAAGAAAATCTGCAGGTTCAGATTCTAAGGGTAGATCTTTAGACACTGAATCTATGGCATTTAAGAGGACACCAAGTGATTTTGCTAGAGATTCTCTTTGGTTAATTTCCAGTTCTTTTTCTGCAAAATCTTGAGATATATTAGCTACTGTATCAGGTTTAACCCTTTGCATATTGAATCCCTCAATTTAGTTAACGTGATGCCTTAATTCTGTATACATTTAGTTATGTGCTATGCAATATTATATATAAAGTACGGACAAATTATGGTGTCTTAAAGGCATTGAAGCAATGATAATTACAAATAATAATAAGGTTATAGATCTTTCCTTGGAATTAGCCAACGAACTTGTTTCAATAAATGCAAGTTCTTTAAGTTCAGCTGATATTTCTCAAGTTGAATGTTTGCTTCTTGATCATTTAGGTGTTTGCATCAGAGGCAGTTCATTACCTTGGATGCAGAATCTAATATCATGGGGCAGTAAATTAGATGGTTCCGGTAAGGCACACATTTTTGGTTCTGAATATTATGTCCCTGCACGAATAGCTGCATTGATAAATGCTACTGGTGCTCATGGAATGGAACTAGACGATACTCATGATACGTCAGTTTCACATCCAGGAGCTATTGTTATTGCTACTGCATTAGCAATTGGTAGCACAATGGATTCTAATAGCGGCGATATTTTATCTGCGATTGTAACAGGATATGAAACTATTGGTCGGGTTGGCCAAGCCACTGGAGCTGCTGATATTATAGAGCATGGTTTTCATCCAACAGCTTTGTTTGGAGGATTTGGAGCTGTTACTACTGCAGCGAGGTTATATAATTTATCACCTGATAGATTATCTAGAGCATGGGGTTTGATGCTTTCAATGGCTGGGGGATCTATGCAATTTTCGCAGGATCCTGAAGGTACTACTGTAAAACGTCTTCATGCAGGATATACAGCCCATAACGGTATAATGGCTGCAGAGTTTTCAAGAATAGCTCTTGACGGTCCTAGCCAGGCATTCGATGGTCGTTATGGTCTTTGCAATATTTTTGGTAAAGAACCTCGAATAGATTTTTTAAAAAAAAATAAAGAAAAACCCCTAGAAATTCATCAGATAAGCATAAAACCTTATCCATGTTGTCGGTTATTTCATTCCACAATTGATGCGTTAAGGGAAGCAACAAATAATTTTAATATACCCCCTGAAGATATTAGAAAAATTAAAGTGGGTGGTCCATCTATTTTGATTGATCAACATATGATGCTACGTCCTACATCTGTAATGGCCGCACAATACAGTCTTGCATTTACACTTGGTGCAAGTCTTATTTCTGGTCCAAATGATTATGAAGCATTTGAAGAGAATAATCTTGATAATCAGGATATATTAGATCTAGCTGATAAAGTTACAGCAAATGTAGATTTTGAACTTAATAAACAATTCCCAGAACATTTTGGTAGTTGGGTAGAGTTAGAGCTTAAAGGTAATCAATCAGAACGTATTACAGTTTTAGATAGTCATGGAACGCCAGAACATCCAATGACAATTGATGACATTTCTGTCAAGATTAACTCTTTATTGAGGCCATTGAGCGATAGACCTCTTACAGAAAATATTAAAAATAAAATCAAACAGTTTGTTAGTGAACCATCTTCAAGTGTTTCTACTTTTGTTAAACAGATAAATAAAATTTAATTATGAAGGTATTTGTAAAAAATGAATAATACGCAAGTTGTTAAAGATGCTGAAAATGTCTTAAATATTTTAAATGATGGAGGTGTCGGGGTTATTCCTCTTGATGTTGCTTATGCAATTATTGGTAATTCCGAACAGGCAATACGAGCAATTTTCAAGGCAAAGAACAGATCTTTTGAGAAACCAAGTGGAATGTTTAGCAATTGGGACCTTTTCAATGAAATTCAAATTGTAGGCCAAAAAGAAAGAGATATTGTTAAATGTGTAACAATTGATAATAACTTACCAATGTCAAGTGTAGCACCATTTCGTCATGACCACCCATTTTTTAGTAAGGTTGATCCTTTTGTTCTTCAAAATTCTTCTAAAGCAGGCACACTAGATATGTTGATGAATGCGGGAGTTTTACATAATGAAATGACAACACAGAGCCTTGAGAAGGGTGTTCCAGTTTTTGGGTCTTCGGCAAACACTTCATTGCAGGGTAGTAAGTATAGACTTGAAGATATAGAAGAACCGGTTTTGGAGGCTGCCGATATCAAAATCGATTACGGTACTTCTAAGTATGAAAATGATTATGGATACTCTAGTACTATCATTGATCTAACAGATTTTAAGACTATTAGAATAGGCGTTTGTTACGATTTGATATGTGCTCTCCTTTTAGAACACTTCGATATAGATCTTAAAGCAATAGGAACTGCAAATGAAAGGGCAGCCCTCTTATAGTCTTTAGCTTATTATTGTTGAGAGTCTAGCCACTTGGTAATTTTTCCTCCAAGTGGTTGGTCTACGTATGATTGAGCAACCTTTATGGCATTTTTGAGCTTCTCTATATTTACGCCAGTTTTATATCCACTTTCATTTAACATAAATACTAGATCTTCAGTAGCCAAATTTCCTGTTGCTCCTGGTGCGAAGGGACATCCACCAAGCCCCCCAATAGAACTATCAAATTTTCTTATTCCACATTCTAATGCAGTCCAAGCTAATACAAGACCCATACCACGAGTATCATGAAAATGAGCAGCTAGTATCTTACTTCCATATTTATTTATTAAAGTGTTAAATATTGATTTTACTTGGGCAGGATTCCCCCCACCTGTCGTGTCAGCAATAACTAACTCATCTGCACCTGCAGAATGTAATTTCTCTGCTATATCAAATACTATTGATGGTTTAACTTCCCCTTCATATGGACAGTGTAAGGCAGTAGAGATGTATGAACGTGCTCTTACCCCTTCAGCTTTAGCACGTCCAATAACATTAATATTAACATTTAATGCATGGTCTAGAGTCATGTTAATATTTTTTCTATTCATAGTATTTGTTGATGCAAGAACTAGTGCTATGGTTTTTGCTCCTGCATTTACAGCAAGCTCATAACCTTTTTCGTTTGGAACTAGAGCTTCAAAGTGAATTGAGTCATCTGAGGGTAATCGTGAATATAAATCTGTGGCATCAGCCATTTGGGGTACAGCTTTGGGTGAAACAAAACTAGTTGCTTCAATTGAGGTTATACCAGATGCGATAAGTGCATTAAGTATTTCTATCTTTCCTTGGGTAGGAACATGCTTAGGTTGATTTTGTAGTCCGTCTCTTAGCCCAACTTCATGTACGGTGACTATGTTTGACATAAACTTACCCCCCTTCTTTTTATCCTATTATACCATCATTTCTAAGTTTATTTATTTCTTCTTGGTCTAATCCCAGCAGTTCATTTAGGACCATATTTGTATTCTGACCTAATAATGGTGGTGGTGCAAAATCTTCAGCTGGTGTTCCTGACATTTTAATTGGATTACCAGGCATTTTTATTGATCCACCCTCTGGATGTTGGACATCTACAATCATATTTCTAGCAAGTGCCTGATTGTCTTCTAAAGCATGCTTAAAATCATTTACTGGTGCACATGGAACTCGTGCTTCTGTTAATAAATCTAGCCAATGATCACATGTATTTGTTTTTAATTTAACCGACAATTTTTCTTCAATGAAATCCTTTTCAGCCAGACGGTAAGGTTGTGTATGGTATTTTTTTTCCTCAAATTCTGGTATTTGAACCACTTCAAGAAATCTTAGCCAGGCATCATCTTTAATTACTGCTATAATTATCCAACGATCTTTTGTGGGAAAGGTGTTATAAGGCACATGAACAAAATGAGAGTTCCCAATTGGCCCGGGTATTTCACCTGAAAGAAAGTACATTGTTGCCATATAATTCAACAGTGATATTTGGCAATCTTGCATAGATATTTCCACATGTTGTCCTTTGCCTGTTGAGGTTCTAGCATTCAGCGCTCCTAAAATACCTATTGCTGCAAACATTCCCCCGCCAAGGTCTCCAATTGGTATTCCAGCGCGGGTTGGGGGCATCTCAGGTTGTCCAGTTATAGTCATTCCTCCGCCATAGCCTTGAGCCACCATATCAAATGCAGGGCGATTAAATTCTGGTCCAGTTTCACCAAACCCAGTTATTGTGCATGTGACAATTGAAGGATTTATTTTAGAAAGGTCATCATAGTGAATATTCAGGCGTTTAGTTACTCCGGGTGAGAAGTTAGAGATCACAACATCGGCTTTTTTAACTAGATCATAAAAAAGCTGTTTTCCCTCTTGTAATTTTAGATCAATACATACACTTTCCTTGTTTCTATTGAGAGTAAGGAAATAAGCACCCATGCCATTTAAAGAATTTTTAGGGTCATTAGCTAATAATGCTCTTGTAAGCTCGCCGTTTTTTGGAGGTTCAACCTTTATAGTGCGAGCTCCCATATCAGCTAAAACCATACCTGCATAAGGACCAGATAGCATGTGAGTTAAATCAATTATGATAATATCTGATAACGGCTTCATAGTGCTTTTCTCCAAAATCATTTAGTCCTTACAGATAAGATAACTTGTACGGTCAATTTATGATTAATATCTAATGTGGTCAAATGTTGGGTAGCTTTTTAGAAATGTGTTAAATTTATAAATAATTTTATGATATGTCATATCAACAAGGAAAATAATAATGACGGATAAGGTTTATACAGATATTGGTTACGGAGCACGAAAAATTGGATTTGGTAATAGGCCAGGTATTGCAGTTGTAGATTTTCAACTTGGTTTTACTGATCCAGAAGGACAATTTTCATCACCATTAGTTGAGAGATCTATCCAAAACACCTCAAAACTATTGGATTATGCACGAAAAATTGGGATTCCAATAGCGAACTGCTATACAGCTTATCATTCAGGAAAGGATATGCCCTATTGGAAAATTGGGCCAGTTCATGATTCCTTTTATTATGGTCACCCTTGTACAGAGATGGAACCACGTACAAGTGATGAATCTTATGACTTTATTTTTTGTAAGCATGCACCATCTATATTTTTTAACACACCTGCTAATACATTTTTTACCAAATATGGTGTAGATACAATGATTGTTGTTGGATGTATGACCAGTGGTTGTATTAGAGCCTCAGTAATTGACTCATTTTCGACTGGTTATCGTACTATTGTTCCAGAAGATTGTGTTGGAGATGCAGATGAGAGGCCACATGGAGATAATTTAAGGGATATAGGCAGAAGATATGCTGATGTATTAAATTCTTCTGAGGTGCTCAACTACCTAGAGCAATATCGTAAAAAAAACGATAAAAGTTAGGTTTTTTTTGTTAGGTAATTTCATTACAGTTCAGCAAGGCGGTTTTATTTGAGTTGTTAAAAAACAATTTGGATCATTCCCGGCCCCAGTAGCCTGTTTTTTGTTCAAAACATTCCTTTCTTCATATTGTGAATCACGATAGTTTGAAAGTGATTTTGCTATAGTAATTGCTGCTCGTTGAGTAGGGTAGGCACAAATAAAGGAAATTATTTTCATACCTCTGGGGCTAATTTCTTCTCTAGCAACACGCCAAGTTATGAAATCTCCAACAGGTGCAGAGGTAACATAATATTTTGGATTATTTTGTTGAATCTTTTCCATTTTATTTTTTATGTAATACTTCTTATTAAATATTTATAACTAAATCCCATAATTTTTAATGTATGGATAAATTTTTGTAAAATCAGATTCTGGATATTTATCTTTCATTTTAAGCCAGATTCCATTGAGTAAAGTTTCACTTAGAAAATAGGGTGACCCTATCTTTTGAGCACTATCAACATATAGTGTTAAATCTTTAGCCATTAAACTTGTGGCAAAACCTGAGTCAAAAGTTTCAGTTAAAATTCTTTTAGGAAACTTATCTTCTGTTGAGGTGTTCCTCCCAGTTGAAATATTTAATACTTCAATAATTTTTTCAGGATCTAACCCTTGCTTTACACCAAATGCAACCGCTTCACTACTAGCTGCCATCGCCATACCAGAAAGGTAGTTATTCAATAATTTCATTGCCATGCCTTGACCGGGTTCAGTTCCGACATGTCTTGCCTTTTTGGCCATTAAACTAATTATAGGCTCAACATAGCAATAAATATCGTTCGGTGAAGATACCATCATTGACAATGTGCCCGCTTTAGCACCGGTTACTCCACCAGATACAGGAGCATCCAAGTATATGACATTTTTTGAATTACAGACTTCCCATGCATCTTTCGCATCTGCTACACCAGATGTAGTGTTATCTATAATTATTTTCACCTCTGAATTATTGGATTTCAATATTTCATTGATTACCTCTAGAGCTATAGATCCATCAGGCAGACATAAAAATATTATCTCGGAATTATTTGATACATCGTCTATAGATCGAGACCTTATTCCATTATCAGGTAAATCCAAGTCAATTTCACGAATGTCATAACAATAGACAGTATGCTCAGCATTACATAAGTTTTCGGCCATGTGTCTGCCCATATTACCTAAACCAATGAATCCAAGAGATTTCTTCTGCATTACATTCTCCTAATTTTTTAAGAATTCTCCATTTCGTCCAATACTCTTTTACCTATACGAAAAGCTTCGACTGCAGCGGGTACTCCACAATAAATACCAATTTGCAGAAGAGTTTCTTTAATTTCTTCTATTGTACATCCATTTTTAAGAGCACCCTTAAAATGTACTTCAAATTCTGCGGGTCTATTCAAAGCTGCGAGCATACAAAGATTATTTAAACTTCTTTGTTTACGCTCTAGACCTTCACGGCCCCAAACAGCACCCCAACAATATTCAGTCATAAACTCCTGAAATTCCTTGTTAAAATCAGTAGCAGAATTAATTGCTTTATCAACATATTCTTCTCCTAAAACTTCTGTTCTAATTTTTAGACCTTTTTCATACATTTTATTTGGCATAGTTAATTCCTCTAAGGATTTATGAAGTTAAATTTATAAGAATTATAAATTGTTTATTTGATATAATGTTTGAAAATCTAAAGAAATTTATTAAAGACATAAAATATAGGGGTTATTTATGGGAACAAAATTACAATCAGGATCTGTTTTTCCTCAATTTACGATACCTAAGGTAGGGGGAGGCGAATTACAAATAGGCGGAAAAGGACAATGGATGTTACTTATAGTTTATCGTGGGCACCATTGTCCATTATGTAAAGATTATTTAAACAAACTTGAATCATTAAAAGGAGATTTTGACTTAATTAATTGCAAAATAGCTGCAATTTCTTCAGATCCAAGGCATAAAGTTATAATGGACTATGAAGAATTTAAGTGGACATTTGATTTGGGATATGATTTGCAGAAGTTTCAAATGCAACAGCTTGGACTCTATATTTCTGAACCACGATCTGTAGAGGAAACTGATAGGGAATTTCCAGAACCAGGCCTTTTCATTATAAGACCTGACGGTCGTCTTCAAATAGTTGAGATTTCTAACTCACCGATAATAAGGGCGGATCTAAGAAATTTACCTAATAGCCTTAAATGGGTAATAGATAACGATTATCCGATACGAGGAACTGTTGATTAATAGCTTTTATTTTTAGAACAAATATAGAGTTATATTCTGTAGTTTAGTTCAGAAGGCTTTTTACTGGTGTTCCGTGCCAACCATCTTTACGTTTTTTCCAATATAAATCATTTATACGACCGGTTAGTATTCCTGGTGCTCCATTTCCTAGAGGTTTTCCGTCTATTTGTATTATGGATGCGACTGCTCCAGCAGTTGTACTAGTAAAAGCTTCGTCAGCATTTCGTAAATCCTCAGGATAAACCTCTATTTCCGTCGCTTTAATTCCCATTTCGGTAGCAAGTTCAAATATAGTTTTGCGGGTTATACCTTCTAAAAGATTTCCTTTAGGGGTCTTAAGTTCTCCATCTTTTGAAAACCATATATTAAAGCCAGGACCTTCAGAGAGTTTTCCATCAGGTGTGCATAAAATGGCACTATCACCACCTTTATCGTAAGCTTCGAGTAGCCCTCTGGTAAGATCCATCCAATTGAAATTCTTTACGCGAGCGTCTACTGATTCTGACGGCACACGTTTATTTTCAACAATTGAAAGGTTAACACCTTGTTCTGCTTTGTCTTTTGGAATGACATAATAATAAGGTACGGAAACTGCTATAAGTCCATTCTGGCAGGTTCTTGGGTCACGACTTAGGATGTCCTTGTAAGGTCCTCTGGTTCCCATTAATGTTGTACAAGTATCTCTATATCCTGTTTTATCTATACATGTAGCTAGAATAGAAGCTATTTCATTTCTATCATATGGTGGAGATATTTTCATGGATTGACATGAATTTTCAAACCTATCTAGATGGTCATCTAGGCGAAAGATAAGATCATCTGTGGAAGATATAGTATCGTAGACAACATCACTTTTGGTAAATGTAGGTTCAAGAATTGGTATTTTCGCTTCATTTGCTGGAATATATTCACCATCAATAAAGGCAATTGGTTCTGCCATTTTTCCCCCCTACAATTAAATTTTATTTAAAGCTACTCTAATAATAAATATATAAAATACATAATTTTATTTTAGATTGATACTGTTTTAAGTTCATATTTTAGAATTGAGTCTTTAAGGTTTTTATCTATTGTCCACTTATCACCTGTGTCAGGAATGACAAATACAAATGCACCTACACACCAAGCGGCACACCCATTAGTCCAAGCAGAATATTCTAATGTCATACTCGTATTGCCTATTTTTATACAACGAGTAGTTATGAGTAACTTATCGCAATGATTTACTGGCTTTAAGTATTTAATTTCTAATCCCAATAGAAATGGAGAAGGGTGTTTTGGACTACATTTTTGTATTGTTGTTAGCCCGTGTTTAATTAAATATTGTAATCTACAATCTTCAAAATACCTTAGATAAGTAGTGTGATTTAGATGAGCTAAAGCATCCAAGTCTGCAAAACGTGCAGTACGAATCATGCCAAAACGCCAGCCATCGTCTATATTAAAATCTTTAGACAATTCTGATTTTTCGGAAAGGTCAATATAAGAATTACTCATAATCTTATTCTCTTAAGAAAATTACAATTAGTGAAATTTTTAATGATAAATGAAGTATAAGTTTTGGGCAATCTAGAGTATTTGTTATTTTAACCCACATTAGTGTGAAGAATGTAGGCTGACATAGAAACCGTCATGCATTCCTTCAAAAAAATGATTAAGAAAAGGGTGTATAATTGGTTTTTTTAAAACATCTACTTCCATATTTCTCTCAGCAACATAAGTAAAGTGTTCAGCTTGGTGAACCAAAAGATGATACCAAGGCTCATCTTTAGGCGGATGTGAGCGTGCTACGGTTTTATACCATTCCTCTGTACCAGAGTAGATCGCGTCAACATCTATAACGACCCCACGGTAGTTAAACAATTTATGATGGATTAATTGACCTACTTGGAACTTTGCTGTTTTGTTAGTCATGATTTAAGAGTTTCATGTGAACCGTCACAATAAGGTGAGTTTTCAGTCTGTTTGCAATTACAGAGCCAATGCTTGCCATTTTTTTCAGCTTTAAATACTATAGGTTTGAGGTCTGTATCTGTATGAGCACCATCACAAAATGGCTGTTTTTTACTCAATCCACAACTGCACCAAGCATATTTTTTATTACCCTCAAGTTCAATTTCAAAAGGAGAACTGTCTGCTACAACGGGCTTAATCATTTTATGTTTTCTCCAGACTTATTGTCATCTAAAATGTAGTTTAATTAGATATATACTTATCAATAAGATCGCTAACAACTTATAAGGAATATTTTTTTTGGTATAAAATTTATTTTCGTCCAACTGTTTACCTAGGTAATAATTTAATCTCACATTAACATGTGAACATAAATATAACTAAATATGTGCCGATTTGAAGATCAGCTTGCGGGCGCAAAATAAATACAGCTAAAGCGGAGGTAATCCACTTAGTCTTTGGCTTAGGTGGTTTTTTTATGGACTGGTCCACCATATGGTTGGGGATTTGAACATCAGCTTGTGCCCCCTGGCATTTGCCTAAAGCACTAAAGAGAGGAACCAAGAAAATAGGAAAGGTTACTTGGAGGGGCTGGAAAGAGCCTGAGGAAGCGGTCTCATTAAGGGCATCGATAGTAATGGGAAGAAACTTAAGAAAAATCTCCCCAACGAAATCATTTTCAGAAAATGAGGCATCTGGTGAAGTAATTGACACGAATAAGAATATTAAAAAAATAACCTAGCCTTTAAAACCCCGATACGGATTACAATAAGACTGCGTGTCGGGGTTATTTACTCAATTATTTATAAGGTAATCGGTTAGTATATATAAAAGAAATATAAGTTATTATAATCAATAACTTATATAATTACCTTAATATCACTAAATAACGTATTAATTTAACATGTAAAGTAATAATGTATTAAAGTTTCTATTTGGTTATTTTTCATTTTCTGAGAGATATAAAGTTGGTGCCGTAATTAATCTAAAAGTTGGTCGCCGTGTCTGATAACTATATATGAAATAGCTGGTATGATTGGCTCCTCGGGCCGGACTCGAACCAGCGACCCAGCGGTTAACAGCCGCTTGCTCTACCAACTGAGCTACCGAGGATCATTCCAATCAATACTAACTAATTCAACTTGAACCCGCAGAAACCTTCACCTTTTTCTTTGTCACACTTGTCAATGTAACGTAATTTAATTCTATGATACGAACCGTGATTTGGCAATACAAACGTGTCGTCTGCAATCAATCTGCAACCAAAAAACCTTAACGCAGTTGCACGTTTTGGCATTTTTTAAAATTTAAATTGCACGTTTTGATGTTTTTCGTTTGAACTTCAAATACTCAGATGTTTTTTTCGAATTCAAAAAACATGTCACAAATCGTACCTCGCTATCGACTTTTGGATTGGTGATTGTCGTAGAAGGTGGGACCATGTTGCCGCGATGTATATTCCAGTTTACCTAAATAAAGTTCACTGTATTTATAGCTTCTGTTGCTAACCAACCATATGTAGATAGTTTTATAGTAGTTTTTTATATCAGGCATTGTTTTGATTCCGAGCCAATTCAGGGCTTTCTAAAAGACGCTCTTGAACGATTTTTTTAAACTCTTTTGCCATATCCGGGTTGTCTTCTAGTAATCTATCCAAATCTCTTGCCTGAAGAATTAGAAGTTGACATTCCGTAAGAGACACAACGGTAGCCGCCCTTGGGTGCTGCTTAATTACAGCAATTTCTCCAAAAAAATCACCTGATGTTAATCTTAAATGCTGAGTGTCAAGTTCTACTTCTACATTCCCTGTAACTATAAAATACATACAGTCTGCTGTTTCCCCTCTTCTAACGATTGTAAAACGAGGAGGTACGAGCTGAGGCTCTAGAAGGTTCGCAATTTCTGCAATTTTTTCAGCATCTAAGCGTGTAAATAATGGTACCTTTGCTACCATGCTCCATGTAACCATAAATTGTCGTTTATTTAGTTCTTGCATAAATCCACTGGCAACTATACCTGCAGGGAGAGCATACATTGCTATTCCCATGACAGTTACAATTGCACCAAGAACTTTACCGCCTGCAGTTAAAGGTGTAACATCTCCATATCCAACAGTTGTCAAGGTTACCAAACCCCACCACATCGCTGAGGGTATATCAGCAAAAGCTTGAGGTTGTGCCGTATTTTCTATGGCATACATTAGACTTGAGAAGATTAGGAGTGCTAAAGCTAATAAAAATACTGTCATTATTAGTGGTTTTTGTTGTGCTTTTATAACAGCAGAAAACAAAGACCATGCTCCTGAATAACGTGTCAAACGTACTACACGTAACAACCTTATTACTCTAAGTATTCTTAAGTCTAAGCCAATAATGAAACTTAGATAAAAAGGAATAATTACTAATAGATCGATTATTATTAGAGGTTTGATTATATATTTTAAACGTCCGATTAGAGGCTTTTTATATCTTGTGTCTGGGCTTTCAACGCAGCACCAAATGCGAAAAATATATTCTATAGTAAAAATTATAACTGAGGATAATTCAAACCAGAAAAATATTTTACCAAAATTATTACCAATATTTTCTACTGATTCAAGAATCACAGCAATTACGTTAAGGCAGATTAGAAGAACCAAAGCGTTTGTAACTAATTTGCTTAGTCCATCGTCCGCTTCTGGAATATCCAAAACCTGATACGCACGCTTACGTATTCGCACCGAAATACTCTTAACCAAACTTTCTTGTCTCATATTGTAACATTCCGAGATAATGTATTTGTTTTATATTATCACTAGTTAGAACAACTAACTTAGTTTTCATTTAAAACATTGTAGTGAATCTATGGAAATGTTGGGGTTTTAGCAAATTTTAAACCTGTACAGTCTGATTTTTATCAAAAAAATTTATTTTGGATAAATTATTTTGAGTTAAGCTTTTATCAATTTTTAATATGGAGGCCAGGATCGGAATCGAACCGATCTACAAGGATTTGCAGTCCTCTGCATAACCACTCTGCCACCTGGCCTTTTTAAACATATGACTTGATGATATACGGTTCATTAATAGTGTGGTCAATATTGATGAATGTCAAAATTTTTATAAACCATAAATAAACATCAAAATTTTTGATGATCGCGTTGTCAAAGTGCAATGGGAAGTTATATTAATACTAAAGTAGTCATATCTTTTAATGATTTATAATGCGAGACCAAAAGTTGTGAGTTTCTTGGAGGAAGTATGACCAGAGTAGATTATTCAATAAATCGAAAGAATATGGTTGAGAGTCAAATAAAAACCAATGGAGTTACAGATGATCGCATACTGAAAACTCTTAGTATAGTCCCAAGAGAAAGGTTTGTTCCTCATGACCTCGAACGATTAGCTTATATTGATGATAATATTGAGATTACAAGTAAACGTTTCTTGATCAATCCTATGGTATTTGCCAAGCTTATTCAGTCAGCTCACATAGAAAATACTGATATATGTCTAGATGTTGGCTGCGGCAGCGGTTATTCTTCGGTAATCCTAGGACAAATTGCTGGAACAGTGTTCGCACTTGAGTCAGACTTGTCTTTAGCTAAACTAGCTGAAGAAAATTTTGAGGCTCTGGGTGCAAATAATATCTTATTAAAAAATGCAGACTTTAGTGTTGGTTTTCAGGATCTAGGCCCATTTGATGTTATTGTTCTTAACGGTGCTGTAGAGTATATTCCTGAGCTTCTTTTAGAACAACTAAATAGTGGTGGTCGATTAGTTGCTGTCGTTCGCCAAGAAGGTATTGGCAGCCGGGCAAAAATATTTCAAAAACTTCATCGAGGCATCACAGAGCGTGATTTATTTGATGCAACTGTGCCATTATTGAGCAATTGGTTTGTCCGACCTAAGTCCTTCAAGTTTCAATGATATTAATTGCTGTGTAACGTATAGCGGAGTTTTGTTTTGGCGGTAATTAAAACCTTATTTTTATCTATTGTATCTATTTTTATTGTATGTTTGCATACTACTCAAAGTTTACAAGCAAAGTCTTTAAGGGATGCTTTAGCACATGCTTATTTGAACAACCCTAATCTAATTTCCGCGAGGTTAAAACAGAAAGGTTTGGATGAAGCTGTAGCAAATGCATATTCAGGATGGCGTCCTAAAATAATTCTTGAGGCAAGTGCAAGTGTTTCGGATACGGATACCCTTACTAAGGTAGCAGAAAATGCTCCAGAGATAAGCCAATCTGATACAATAAACCCAAATTCATATACTCTATCTGTTATTGAATCTTTATATAGTGGCGGTCGAACAACTTCTGAAATTAAAGTTGCCCGTGCAAACGTTAATGCCGGACAAGCTGATCTTTTGTTATTAGAACAAGATACGCTTCTAAGTGCCATAAGAGCCTATGTTGATGTATTAAACTTTCAGGTATCTCTAAACTTAAGCAAAAATAACTTCGATTTTGTTAGCAAACAATTTCAAGCTGCTAAAGATAAATACTCTGTTGGGGTTGTCACGCAAACAGAAGTTGCTCAAGCTCAAGCAAGATTATATGAAGCAAAAGCAAACAAAGTAAATGCAGAAGGTGATCTGATTACTGCAATTGCTGACTACAAGCATATTTTTAGGGTTTTACCAATAAATCTACAATGGCCAAAACCTGCATTAGGTATTCCTGAAAACAAACAAAACTTATTGGAGATTGCTTTAAGGTCTAATCCTGAGGTTATTAAATCAAAATACAAAGAGGAGGCAGCATCTGAAGATGTTAATGTAGCTCGTTCGGCTCTTTTACCCATTGTGACATTGGAAGCCAGTTATACTCGCCAGAATGAATTGTCTAGTTTAACTGTAGAAAACAATATTGCATCTATAGGTGCTAAAGTGAACATCCCTATTTATCAATCCGGATCTGAATATTCTCTGATTCGAACAAAAAAGCTTATTGCTGCAGAGCGTAGATTAGAGATTGAAATGGCTAAACAAAATGTTTTAAACGAAGCAACTAAAGCATGGGAGGCACTTACAACTGCTTTATCATCAAAAAAGGCTTTTGAAATGCAGGTTCAAGCCTCAAAACTTGTTCTGGAGGGACTAGAGAAGGAAAGTATGGTTGGACTTCGAACAACATTAGACCTACTCGATGCAGAACAAGATTTATTTGACTCAAGAGTTGAGTTAGTAAGGGCCAAAGCAGAGTTTATAAGTGCAAGTTATTGGGTTAAGGCTGTTGAGGGAAGTCTTACAGCCTTAGATTTAAATTTACCAGTTAAACTCTATAACCCTGAATTGAATCTTCAAAAAGTTAGATCAAAGTGGTTTTAGAAAGCTTCAAAAATGACATTAACAAAAAAAGTTCTACTATCTTAGAAAACTTATTTAGTAGGTATTAATATGGTGGAATCAAAAATGCATAATAAACAATCTATGGAAGAAATCTTATCTTCTATCAGACAAATAATAATCGATAGAGAATCAGAGTATATTAGATCAAATAGCTCCTTAGATAACGAAAAAGTTCATGACGAAACTACAAAAGTAAACAAAGTTAACGAGAAGCCTTCAGATGATATTCTTGATCTTACAAATGAAGTCAATGAGTTTGGGAAAATCATTAACATTAAAAATAATCCAACATCTCAAAAAAATGAAATAATCAACAATGAGGTTTTTACAAATAAAACAATTAAAAATAAACAGTCTGAAGAGTTGATTTATTTACTTGAAAATCTTTTAAATAATCTAAGGAACAAATCTATAGATGCCTCAACACAAAATTTTTCCTTAGAATCCCTCGATGAACGTATTCGGAATTTATTAAAACCCATGTTAGAAGAGTGGTTGAATAATAATCTGCAGCTTATAGTTGAAAAAATAGTGGAGCAGGAGATCCAAATCTTGAAATCGGTATTTAAATCTAATAGTTAGGCTATATTGTAGTATTTATTTCGTTTAAATAATTTTTTTAGTTTTCAATATTTTTTTTGAAAGAATCAATCATTTTAGACAAAACGTACAAACCCGCTGAAATAGAATCAAAAGGGTATGAGCTTTGGGAGAGATCCTATGCTTTTAAAGCTATACCTAACCAAGATTCACTTCCATATTGTATAATGATGCCCCCACCTAATGTGACTGGTAGTTTGCATATGGGGCATGCTTTAAACAATACACTTCAGGACGTATTGACACGTTATCATAGAATGCTAGGGCAAGATGTCCTATGGCAGCCGGGAATGGATCATGCGGGTATAGCCACTCAAATGGTTGTAGAAAGAAAGCTTGAAAATGAAGGTATCAATAGAAAACATTTAGGAAGAGATTCATTTGTTAATAAGATTTGGGAATGGAAAGAAGAGTCTGGAGGTAGTATCTCCACACAATTAAGAAGACTAGGAGCTTCAGCAGATTGGCAAAGAGAGAGATTCACAATGGATCCCGGGCTGAGTACAGCAGTAAGAAAAGTTTTTGTCCAACTATATAGAGAAGGACTTATTTATAGAGACAAGCGTTTGGTTAATTGGGATCCAAAATTACAAACAGCAATATCTGACTTAGAAGTTGAACAAAGAGAAGAAGCGAATAGCTCTTTGTGGTATTTTCGTTATAAATTTGAGTCTGATAAAGAGAAATACATAGTTGTTGCTACCACACGTCCAGAAACAATTTTTGGTGATGTGGCAATCGCTGTTAATCCTAAAGATAGACACTGGTCAAATTCAATTGGCTCAAGAGTGGAATTGCCAATTTCGGGTAGACTAATACCAATTATTGAAGATGATTATGCCGACCCAGAACAGGGGTCAGGGGCCGTAAAGATTACTCCAGCTCATGATTTTAATGATTTTATCGTTGGTAAAAAACATAATCTTGAAATGATTAATATCTTTGATTCTCAAGCTAAACTTAATGACAATGTTCCTGATAATTATGTCGGTTTAGATAGATATGAAGCTCGAGAAAAAATTCTTCAAGAACTTGAAGAATTGAATTTGTTAGAAAAAGTAGAGCAACATACACATACACTTCCTTATGGTGATAGATCAGGAGTTGTTATAGAGCCCTGGCTTACAGATCAATGGTATGTTAATGCAGAAGTCCTAGCAAAGCCAGCTATAGAAGCAGTTAAATCGGGTCGCATCAAATTCATACCAAAACAATGGGAAAATACGTATTTTGAGTGGATGAATAATATACAACCTTGGTGTATTTCTCGACAGTTATGGTGGGGCCATCGTATACCGGCATGGTATGGTCCAGATGGTGAATTATTTGTAGCAAACGATGAGGAGGAGGCACAAAAATCTGCAGAAATCCACTATGGTAAAGCAGTTGATCTAATACAAGATGATGATGTTCTAGATACTTGGTTTAGTTCTGGATTGTGGCCTTTTTCAACATTAGGATGGCCAGAATCGGAAGATTTTCTCAAACGTTATTATCCAAACAATGATCTTATAACAGGATTTGACATAATTTTCTTTTGGGTTGCACGAATGATAATGCTTGGTATGCATTTTATGGGTGATATACCATTCAAAAATGTTTACATCCATGCTCTTGTTAGAGATGAACAAGGGCAAAAAATGTCAAAAAGTAAGGGCAATGTTATTGATCCTATTGAACTCATCGATAAATATGGTGCTGATGCCCTTAGGTTTACTCTGGTAGCTATGGAAGCACAAGGCCGTGATATTAAATTATCAGAAAGTCGAGTAGAAGGTTATAGAAACTTTGCAACTAAGTTATGGAATGCCGCACGATTCTGTGAATCTAATCAATGTATTATTAATGATGATTACGAACCTTCGAGGGTCAAGCTCAGTCTTAATAAATGGATAATTGGAGAATTAATAGAGACAACAAATAATATTGAAAATGCTTTTTCTAATTATAGATTTAATGAAATTGCTAGAGTAACCTATCAATTTGTATGGGGAACATTTTGTGATTGGTATCTTGAGTTTGCAAAAATACCCCTAAGTTCAGGAAGCTCAGAGGAAATAGAGGAAACTAGAAACACTACTGGTTGGGTTCTTGAGAATATCTTGCACCTTTTGCACCCAATTATGCCTTTTGTAACAGAAGAGTTATGGAATAGATCTTCAAAGCATAGATCGAGACCATTGATTTTATCCAAGTGGCCAACATTTCCCGATAAGTATGAAAATAAGTCAGTATCTTCAGAAATTAACTGGGTTAAGAATTTAATTACTGAACTTCGTATTGTGAGGAGCGAAATGAATGTTCCTGCAAAGGCTATCGTGCCTATTTTATTAAGTGGTATGTCACAAATTAATACTGAACGACTAGATAGGTATAAGCATACGATAGCAAAACTTGCACGTGTCTCAGAATTTAAAACAATGGATTGCGATATTCCAAGTGACTCAATCCAGATTATCGTAGATGAAACAACAATAGTTTTGCCTTTATCGGGTATTATTGATTTTTCAAAGGAACGTCTTCGTTTGTCTAAAGAAATAAAAAAATATGAATTGGAAATAGAGAAAATTGACAACAAATTACAAAATAAACAATTTATGTCTAGGGCGCCGCAAGCAGTTATTGAGGAGCAGAAAATACGAAAAGAATCTGCTGAAGAGGCATTGAAAAAAGTACATGAAGCTCAGAAACGTATAAATGTATAACAAAATTTCAAAAATATTTAAAAATTTAATATAATTTTTGAGTCTATTGGGTAATGATATCTGCAAAATTTGATAAAAGTAAGTTACCAAGCCTTTCCTTCAACTGAAGTATACAACTGAAGGTGCAAAGAGCACACCACACAGAGCCTTTTTTATGCTATGGATATTACACGCAAGGCAATGAGTAGACCTATCATAGGAGTTGCCACTACTTGGAATGAA
Organism: Rhodospirillaceae bacterium; assembly: GCA_002728135.1. GTDB lineage: Bacteria > Pseudomonadota > Alphaproteobacteria > UBA828 > UBA828. The sequence continues at coordinate 3,455 of PBVE01000018.1, read as the reverse complement.
ACAGCCTCTTGCAACATTATTTTAAGAAGGAAGGCTCAGGTTACAAAAGAGGGTGTAGAGTAAGTTGGAGGTATGCTATTCGAATTCACCGCAATAACAGTAACTGATGGTATCGCAATGGGGCATCAAGGTATGAAATTTATCTAAGTTCGCACAAGACGGGCGTATGATCAGATGTTTTTGTCCAGGAACGTGGTTTGCGGTCAATAGTACATGTATTTAGTAAGTCTGCTGCTTCTGGTGAGAGAAGGAAGTGATCTATTCTTAATCCTTCATCTCTCTGGAATCTCCCTTTTTGGTAATCCCAGAATGTATACATTCCAGTCTGTTTATTTAATGCTCTAAATGCCTCCGTATATCCCAAGTTAATTATAGCCTGAAATGAAGATCTGGTTTCAGTTTTAAATAATGCATCGTCATGCCAGCTTGAAGGGTCGTAGACATCACCATCAGATGGAATAACATTATAATCGCCACCTAGAACTACTACTTCCTCATTATGTAATAGATTCTTGGCATGTAATAGAAGACGGTCCATCCATTTAAGTTTATACGTAAACTTAGGACTATTGGATGGATTTCCATTTGGGGCATAAATGGATGCCACTCTGACACCTCCAGTAAAACATTCAATATACCGAGCTTGCTCATCATCATTATTGTCAGGTAGGCCACAGACTATATCTTCGATCGGGAATTTACTTAGTATTGCCACTCCATTGTATGATTTTTGTCCATGAATAGCTAAATTATAGCCTAGCTCTTCAAGTTCAAGTTTTGGAAAAGTATTATCAACTGTTTTAGTTTCCTGCAATAATAGGATATCAGGATTTACCTCGTTGATCCATTTACACAAAACAGGAAATCTAGCTTTTATTGAATTAACGTTCCAAGTAGCGATTATCAATATTAAAACCCTTCATACAAAGATCTTTAGAAGGTTAGCCAACTGAGAAAGAAGTACCACAACCACACGATGCAGTCGCATTGGGATTCTTCACAACAAACATTGCACCCATTAACTCATCTGAGTAATCTATTTCTGATCCAGATAGATAATTAGAGGAAATATTATCAATTACAACTTTTATACCTAATTTGGTAATAACAATATCATCGGTATTGAGTGTTTCATCAAAGCTAAATTTGTATTGAAAGCCAGAACAACCTCCACCTAAAACACTTACGCGAAATACTTGATTAGGATTAGACTCTTGATCTAATAGTATTTGGATACGCTTTGCAGCATTTTCAGTTACCAAAATACCCGAATCCAACTTTTCATCGGTATCAACGGATTGATTCTCAAAATTTATTGCCATTTTCCCTCATTTAGGAAATCTACATATGGATATCATCAGATATGAATTGTATATACTTTGTCAAGTTGCAGAATAATAATAAGAGAGATTGCGGCATAGCTTAAGCCTATGTAATGTTTACTTATGGGAAAAACAAATTTAAGCAATAAATATTTTGCCAGTCTTGCAAGTAAACCAGAATCTAGTCGTGGTCGTTTATATAATGAACCTGAGAGTTCCACTCGCACGTGTTTTCAAAGAGACCGTGATAGAATTATCCATAGTGCAGCATTTAGACGCTTGGAATACAAGACACAAGTATTTGTATATCATGAAGGTGATTATTATCGTACACGGCTGACTCATAGTTTGGAAACTGCTCAGATTGCTAGATCTATATGTAGAGTACTGGGTTTAAATGAAGATCTTGGTGAAGCATTAGCACTCGCTCATGATCTTGGTCATACACCATTTGGCCATGCTGGGGAGGAAGCACTTGATAAAGTAATGCAACCTTGGGGGGGGTTTAGTCATAACGCACAGACATTACGTATTCTGACAGAATTAGAACACAAATATGCTGATTTTGACGGATTGAATTTATCTTGGGAGACTTTAGAAGGTGTTGCAAAACATAATGGACCTCTCTTGAATTCGGACATGTCCATTCCAGAGTCTATTTCAAAATATTCTGAAAAACATAATCTTTTGCTTGATACATGGCCAGGTCTTGAGGCACAAGTAGCAGCTATAGCTGATGATATTGCATACAATAATCATGATGTTGATGATGGGCTGCGTGCAGGCTTATTCTCAATTGAAGACGTTTCAGATGTATCTCTGGTAGGGCCTATTTTTGCTGAGGTAAAAAAAACAAAATCATATATAGATGATACACGTTTAATCCATGAAGCCATACGAAGAATGATTGGATATGTAGTAACCGATGTTATTGAAGAAAGCAGACTAAGATTAATAGATTCAGGTTGTGAATCTGCTGATGATGTAAGGTTCTACGGAAAGTCAGTTGTTTCATTTAGTGAAGAAATGAAAAAACATGACTCTGAGCTAAAAGACTTTTTGTTTCGTAGAATGTATCAGCATTATAAAGTGAACAGAATGGCTTCAAAAGCAAAGCGTGTTGTAATAGATCTTTTTGAATTATTTATACATGAGCCGCAGTGCTTGCCAGGAGAGTGGTTTAGGCATTGCGAAGGTCCCAACAACCTGATAACAGCAAGACTAGTAGCAGATTATATAGCGGGCATGACAGATCGTTATGCATTTCTAGAACATAAAAGACTTTTTGAGATTTCTTTATAGATGGATGTATTCAAATATTTGAAAGCTATTATTGACGATGAAGTGAAAGCTTTATCTGATTTAGGTGTGTTGCGGGAAAATTTAAATCTGTCTAAATTCACCGTAGAACCTCCACGTGATAGCAAGCACGGTGATATTGCTTCAAATGTAGCACTTGTGCTTTCAAAACAATCTGAGATTCCACCAAAGGATTTATGTGAATTATTATTACCACGTTTCAAAGTGCATTCTGATATAAGTGAATGCAATATAGCTGGCCCAGGCTTCTTAAACTTTAGAATGCAGGACTCTTTCTGGCATTCTCAGCTTAAGACTATAATTCTTGAAGGTGAAAACTATGGAAAATCTTCTGTTGGTTTAGGCGTCAAAGCAAACGTGGAGTATGTGTCAGCAAACCCAACTGGCCCATTACACGTTGGGCACAGCAGAGGAGCAGTTTTTGGTGATGTGCTTGCTAATATTCTAAACCATGTCGGATTCTCTGTAACTCGAGAATTTTATATTAATGATGCGGGTCAGCAGGTAGATATTCTAGCAAGATCTGTACATTTAAGATACCGGGAGGCCTTAGGGGAGAATATTCCTAGTGAATACTATCAGGATGCGTATCCCGGTGATTATCTAATCCCAGTTGCTCGGGAATTGATAGAAATATACGGAAATAGATTTCAAAAAGATTCCAAGGAGGACTGGCTACCTGTCTTTAAAGAATTTACAGTAAAAAAATTAATGGAAAAGATTAAAGAAGATTTGTTTTTGCTAGGTGTTAAACACGATACATTTACCTCAGAAAAAGAGTTAGTAAAGGGAGGCTATGTTGAACTTGTTTAT
>PBVE01000017.1 GCA_002728135.1 Rhodospirillaceae bacterium | reverse complement strand
TAGGGAGGAATCGCATAGTGGCCTAGTGCGCCCGCCTGCTAAGCGGGTTGGGGGTGATGAGCTCCCTCGTGGGTTCGAATCCCACTTCCTCCGCCATTAAACAAATCATGGAAACATCGTTAGAAACAAAGCTAAATAACTATTTCATTTGGAATATTGGATGCCAAATGAATGTAGCCGATGCAAACCGACTAGAAAGTGGATTTCACCATATCGGTCTAGAAAATACTGAAGACGTTAATAATGCGGATATTATCGTATTAAATAGTTGTGTTGTAAGACAAAGCGCAGAAGATAAAGTCCATGGCATGCTGTCTTCTCTCAGGCATATAAAAGACACCCACCCTACCAAAATAATTGCATTGATGGGATGTTTAGTCGGACCAAACTCTGAAAAACTCCAAAAACGATATCCACATGTGGACGTATTTATGAGACCACAACAATTCAAACCTTTATTTGATTTGATTAATACTGTCGATGAAATTGATGTAGATGGTTGTATAAATACATTATCACCTGTTAATCCTAGCGTAACAGCTTTTGTTCCAATTATTCATGGATGTGATAAATTTTGTACATTTTGTATTATTCCTTATAGACGAGGAAGAGAAGTAAGCAGGCCAATTGAAGATATAGTAAAAGAGGTAGAACTTCTATCTCTTCGAAATGTTAAGGAAGTAACTTTACTCGGACAAAATGTCGATTCTTATGGCCATGATTTTCTAGATAAAAAAGATCTGGCTGACCTATTTTATGCAGTTAATGAAATAAAAGGCATTGAAAGAATACGGTTTCTAACTTCACACCCTAACGATATGAGTGACAAAATTATTGATGCAATAAATTCTATTGATAAAGTATGTGAACATATAAATTTGCCATTTCAAGCTGGGGATGATGAAATATTAACGGTTATGAGACGAGGATACAATATTGATTCATATCTTCGACTAGTAGAAAAAATACGTAAAAAAGTAACAAATGTTTCAATGAGTACAGATCTAATTGTTGGTTTTCCTGGAGAATCTGATCAAGCATTTAAAAATTCTCTAAAAGTTTTAGAGGAAGTCAAATTTGATAAAGTGCATTCCGCTTGTTATTCGACTAGGGAAGGAACCATTGCAAGTAGAAAATTAATTGACAATGTCCCTATAAAAGAGAAAAAAGAGCGTTTATCACAAGTAGATTCTATTCAAAAAGATATAGTAACCACAATAAACGCTAAACTTCTTGATACTACACAAGAAGTGCTTGTTGAAAAATTTGAGAATGATCAATGGCAAGGAAGAAATCGAAACGATAAACTTGTATTCTTTGAATCAATAAATCATGAAAATTTGATTGGCAAAACTGTAAATTTATCTATTGATAAAACTTCTCCTTGGTATTTGCACGCTACTGAAAAAATTAAGGCTTGAGGATTTATAAAATATGTCATATACTGACGTTCCAATTTGGAATCTTATGTATGGTATAATAATCAAACAATGACTACTTCAGAAACTGAACGAATAGTACAAGCAGAAGAAAACTATAAAAAGGATCCTTTGTATATCCCATTAACTGAACTCGAGCAATCTGCCTTTTGCCAAACTGAAAATAACCTTATTACAAAACCTTTAAAAGAAGAACTTCAATCAACTTGGATTAACTGGCAAAAAATTCCTGAATCGTACCAGAACCTAGATGCAAATGAACTTGATCAAAGAATATTAAAATCTAAATCAATTCTAGGCAAAGATCTCGTTGTATTGGGTCATCATTACCAACGAGATGAAGTAATTAAGTATGCAGACATCACAGGAGACTCATATTTACTTTCTTTAGAAGCATCAAGACAAAATGCCCCTTACGTTGTTTTTTGCGGGGTGCACTTTATGGCAGAAACAGCTGATATACTTACGTCCTCTGATCAAACTGTCATTCTTCCTAACATGGCAGCGGGATGCTCAATGGCCGATATGGCAAAAACAAATGATGTAATCGATGCCTGGGATGATATTCAAACTATTACAACCTCTGTAACCTCAGTTACCTATATGAATTCTACTGCTTCAATCAAATCACTTTGTGGCGAAAATAATGGTATTGTTTGTACATCTTCAAATGCACAACCAGTATTTGAATGGGCTTTTGATCAAAATGAAAAAATATTTTTCTTACCTGATGAACATTTAGGAAGAAATACTGGACGAAAACTAGGTATCCCAGAATCAGAAATGATGGTTTGGAATCCATTTAAACCAATGGGAGGGTTAACTAATGATGAAATTAAATCTGCAAAGGTATTACTTTGGAAAGGGCATTGTTCTGTACACACCAGATTTAATATAACCCAAATAAACAATGCACGTGAAAAGTTCCCAGATGTAACTGTATTAGTTCACCCTGAATGTACAAACGATGTTGTTAATGCTGCAGATTTAAACGGATCGACAGAATTCATTATAGACACCGTCAACAATAGCAAACCTGGTAGTATTTTTGCCATTGGAACAGAAATTAACCTCGTAAATCGCCTAGCTAACAATAACCCTGACAAACAAATATTCTGCCTTGACTCTATGGTCTGTCCTTGTGCAACGATGTATAGAGTCCATCCAGCATATCTTTGCTGGGTTCTTGATTCTATAATAGAAGGGAAACCTACTAATATTATTAATGTAGATGAAAAGACTAGCAATTTTGCAAAAATATCAGTAAACAGAATGCTAGAAATCAAATAACCAATATATAACAATTTTATGTTATTAATTAATTCTCAAATAAAAACAATAATCAATGAAGCATTAGTTGAAGATTGTTATACACAAGATTACACCACCAATAGCCTTGTAGACTCAGACTTAATTGGTTCAGCAACAATAAAAGCCAAAACAAATGGAGTAATATGTGGAATACCACTTGCAACTGAAATTTTTCATTACGTTGATCCTAATTTAGAAGTTTTATCATTAATTGAAGATGGGGAAATTGTTGATAACAATACCCAAATAATCAGTATAAAAGGTAAGATTTCTAGTATTTTAATTTCTGAAAGAACTGTTTTAAACTTCCTACAACGTCTAAGCGGTATTGCCACCGAAACAAATAAATATGTTTCAGAAATATCGGGTATAGACTGCAAAATAATAGATACTAGAAAAACTACCCCAGGTCTAAGGCAGCTGGAAAAATATGCTGTTCGAACTGGTGGTGCCTCAAATCATAGAATGAATTTAAGTGATGGTATTTTGATCAAAGATAACCATATTGAAGCTTTAAAAGCTAAAGGACTCTCATTAAAACAAGGCGTAATAATTGCTAAAAGCAAAGCTCCTCATACACTTAAAGTGGAAGTAGAAACAGAAACCCTTGAACAAGTACAAGAAGCTATAGATGCTGGAGCTGACATAATTATGTTAGATAATATGGATATTCCTACTATACAAAAAGCTGTGGCATTAATTAATAAGAAAGCAGTAATCGAAGTTTCTGGGGGAGTTAACTTAACAACGGTTCGCAAAATAGCTGAGCAGGGTGTTGATTTGATATCAGTAGGTGCTATCACTCACTCATTTTCGTCTTTGGATACCAGTTTAGACATAGAAAATTATATAAATTAGCAAGCATAATAAGTAGAATTACATCTATGGAAATTGCAGAAAATGTACATCGAGTTGACGACACATCAGGAAGTAACTGTATATTGCTTCTAGATAAAAATATCGCAGTTGTGGATACTGGAAATCCTGGCAACGCACAAACTATAGTTGATTATGTTAAAAGTATTGGTAGAAAACCTGAAGAAATTAAAAATATTATCCTAACCCATTTTCATCACGACCATTCGGGTGGCGCGCAAGAACTTCACAACCTTACTGGTGCTTCAATTACTGCACATAAAGGTGAAATACTAAAAGATAATATCCTAAGAACTGGCACCGAGGGTGGAAGACCACCATTTTGGTACCGCTGGACATTTGGTTTAGCTACTGCTCTTTCAGTTAGTAGAAATTCGAATCATGATTCCAGACGGGTGGTATTTGAAAAAACTGAAGTACATCAAACAGTTGAAGATAATGAAGTTCTCCCTTATTTAGGTGGATTACAAATCTTACATACACCCGGGCATACACCAGGAAGTATCTGTTTATATTTAGCAAAACATAAAATTCTTTTTTTAGGTGACTCGGTAATAAATAATGTCGATAGATTAAGTAGGCCTTTAACATGGGCAAGCAGCAATAGGAAACTACTTGATGAGTCTTTAACTAGTTTACGAAATATCGATGCAGAAATAGGCATTTGTGGTCATGGCCCAATCTTAGAAGACGACCTGATGAATAAATTACGGGGGATGACTGATAGGCCATATAACATTCCGACATGGCAAATTGCAATAAAAAACTACCAAATGATAAAAAAGTTTAGGCAAACTAATAACAATAAAGGAGAGTGGAAAGGTAGCGAGTCAAGATAGTTATTTTCTTGGAGCTAACCTGTCTTTACTATCTATAATTATTGTAACTGGCCCATCATTAACAAGTTCTATTTGCATATCACTCCCAAATATACCATCTTTTACTATCAAATCTTGATTTTGTAATTTATCCAAAAGCAAATTATAAATTGGTTTAGCTATATCAGAATTTGCTGCTAAATCCCAAGAAGGTCTTCTCCCTTTTCTTGTATTAGCTAGTAAAGTAAATTGACTGATTAGTAAAATTTCCCCAGTTATATCAAGAATTGAATTATTAAAATCATTATCATCGTCAGAAAAAATTCTAAGATTAGTTAGTTTATTTACCAAGTAATCTATATCTTCCTCTCCATCATTTGTTTCAATACCACACAAAACAAGCAAACCAGAATTTATAGAATTGTGAACCTTGTTGTTTATAGCTACTGATGCTCGTGTTACACGTTGTACAACTAACTTCATAACAAATTACGATGATTTTGTATCAGTTTCTGTATTAGATTTTGTTACAGTTTCTTTTGTGGTTTCAGAATCTGATGATTTTGATGTATCCTCACTTTTAGTATCTACAGGACCTGCTGGATTTACACTCTTTCGAGCATAATCAGTTGTATACCAACCCGAACCTTTATAAATCACTGCAGGAGAATAAAATTGACGCTTACCAATACCGCCAGAACAATCAGGACAAGGCTGTGTGCTTTCTGCATCAAAACCTTGCTTTAATTCAAATTGATTAGAACATTTATCACATTTATATACATATATCGGCAATTTAATATCCTCCAAAAAACATTCTGATATTATATTCTTGTTTTCAATAAAAGTGAATTGCGAGCATCTAAGGAATCAGGATGCACCAAATGACCACTATCGATTATAGAAGAAATTTTCATATTTAGGTACATAAGTGTAGCATCTGACAAACTGTACTGAGCAGTTTGGTTTATTGGTTCTAATTGTGAATTTTTTTCGATTTTCTTTGGATCCAATTTATCAGCTAAAAATACTGTCATAAATACTTCATCCATCTCTTCCATACCACTTGTATGATACTTAATTGACTCTATGATTTGTTTGTCAGAAACTTTGTATTGCTCCTGCATTGTTATTGATGCTAAAACTCCATGTAATAGTAATGGAGAGGCTTTTTCAACATATGAAATTTCAATTTCTTTTTCCTCTGCAACATTTAGCATCTCATTGTCAGAATATGCTCTATATAGATCATGTCCAAGTAGTGCAATTTCTACTTTTTCTGTATCAACACTATGAATTCCACACAACTTACGACCAACTTCACACGAACGATATATATGCGTCTTTAGAGAATCAGGAAGTTTATTCTCTATATGTTCAATCAATTGATCTTTGATAATTGCCATAAGTTATTAACCAATATTAGATAACTTAGTACCGCCAATTAAATGTACATGTAGATGATCAATTTCTTGACCTGAATCAGGTCCTTGATTAACAACAAGTCTATAACCGCTTAAAGCAACACCTTCACGCCTTGCCATTTCCTCTGCAACAGCAAGTAAATGCCCTATAAGGGGTTCTTGACCAGGTCCAATATATGCAAGAGAAGTGCATTTCCAAAAAGGAATTATTAATAGGTGGACAGGTGCAACTGGATTTAAGTCTCTAATAACAAAACATCTATCATCCTGAAATAATATCTCTGTATCAGTTTCCCCGCGAGCAATTTTTTGAAATATACTTTCTGCCATAAGAATATTCTCCCCTAAATATTATATTCCTAACTGTTGTGCTACAATTTCTCGATGATATGATGAATCACCAAAAGCAAGTTCCTGAGCCTTTGCTCTTCTCGTATATAACTGCAAATCATATTCTTTAGTAAATCCTATAGCACCGTGAGACTGGTGACCTATTGCACATACTCTTCTATATGCATCACTAACCCAAGCCTTTGCTATTGAAATTTCTTTTTGAGCTTCCAGACCTTCAGATATCCTCCAAACGGCATGATACGCTACATATCTACATCCCTCAACATCAGTTGCCATATTGGCGCAATGATGCTGAATAGCTTGAAAACTACCAATAGGACGTCCAAATTGTGTCCTATCTTTTACATATTCTACAGTCATTTCCAAAACCCGGTCAGCACCGCCTAGCATTTCTATACACTTGGCTGATGAACCTAAATCAATAACACGTTTTGCTATATCCCAACCCTTTCCAACTTCACCTAAAACATTTTCTTCTGAAATTGATACAGACTCAAAAACTATTTCTGCCTGTTTATCTGATGCTATAGTATCTAATGGAGTAATTGTCATTCCCGAAGTATTTTTATCGACAATAAAAACTGTAAAACCATTAGATTCGTCGCCTTTATCATCAGTCTTGGCAACCACTAAAATTATGTCAGCTATTTGGGCATCATTTACAAAAAGTTTAGTCCCATTTAACACATAATTTGATCCATCTTTAGTTGCGGTTAGTTGTATACCATTTGATTCATATGTTGCAGAAGGTTCGGTTATCGCTACCGTTGCGATCAAATCTCCATTAGCTATTTTAGGTAGTATTTCAGATTTTTGAGACTCCGTTCCATATTCAGTTAGAATTGATGAACTTAAAACTACTGTTGAAAAAAATGGACCAGGTACCAAAAATCGACCAGTCTCTTCAAGCAATATGGCTAAATCAAAAAAGGACATACCCTGTCCGCCATATTGTTCAGGTATGGACAAACCTAACCATCCCAATTCAGCCATGTTTTGCCATAATTCAGAAGTAAATCCTCTTTCATCTTCTTCCATTGCACGTACTAAAGTAATAGGGCACTCTTGCTCCAATACCTCACGAGCACTATTTTTAAGTAACATCTGAACTTCATCAAATCCCAAATCCATGATTTTCTCCTTAAATTATGAATACCTTAAGCACGTGGAAGACCTAAGCCACGTGTCGCAATTATATTTCTCTGTATTTCTGATGTGCCCGAAGCCAAAGTAGCTGAGTGGTGACGCAAAAAAGTTCTTTCAATTCTAACCCGTAAAGGAGCCCATTTTGAATCACTGGTAAGCTGCCCATACAAACCAAGTATGTGCATTCCTGTTTCAGCAACTCTTTGTTCCATTTCTGTACTAAAAGACTTACAAATTGATGCTTCTTTATTTGGTACAAATCCCTGACTTTGCATAAATCCAATATTATATGAAATCATTCGACTTACTTCAGTTTCAATCGCCATATCAGCTAAACGGTTTCTTAAATGCTCTCTACCTGATAAATCAAAATTAGAGGAAGGATTATCTTTGATAAAACCCACTAGATCATCAATCGTCCTTCTTGCTTCAGCAGAATACTGAACCCCAGATCTCTCGAAATCTAATAATGTTGCACCGACATACCAACCTCTATTTTCTTCTCCAACTAAATTTCTTTTTGGTACACGGACGTTATCAAAGAAAACTTGATTAAACTCATGCATACCAGCCATATTTACTATTGGATTTACACTTATACCTGGTGTCTTCATATCTACAAGCAACATTGTTATTCCACGGTGTTTTGGTGCATCAGTATCTGTTCGAGCTAACAATATTATCCAATCTGCTCTATGCCCATTAGATGTCCATATTTTTGTACCGTTGACAACATATTCGTCTCCATCTACCTCAGCTCGTGTTTGCAATGAAGCCAAATCAGATCCTGATCCTGGCTCACTATAACCCTGACACCATTGAACTTCTCCATTAGCAACAGGTGGTAAAAATCTTTGCTTTTGTTCCTCAGTACCATGAACCATCAGTGTTGGAGCTAACATTTTAATTCCCCAGATATCTATCCCTGGAGCGCGGTTATATGCCATTTGTTCGTTAAAAAGAACTTGGCTCATAATAGAAGCTTCCATGCCTCCATATTCTTTAGGCCATCCTAAAGTTAACCAACCTTTTTCTGCTAACTTTTTTTTCATCTTAAGGTTAAAGTTCCAGCCATCATCACTCGATGCATAAGCTGTTTCACCTGTCCAATCACTCGGAAGTTCTTTTTTCAAGAAACCATTAACATCGTTTTGAAAAGTTTCTTCTTCTGTACTAAATTTAAAATCCATTATTTACTCCAGATATAAATTACTGTTTAAGCTCGAGGTAATCCTAATCCTCTTGTGGCTACAACATTTCTCTGTATTTCTGATGTTCCTGCAGCAATAGTTGCACTATAGGATGCTAAATATCCTTTTTGTATTCTCCCATTGAGTGGAGCATATTTACTACCCTGTTGCAAGGTGCCATATAGACCCAACATATCCATTCCTGCAGAATAAATTCTCTGTACCATTTCAGTACCAAACATTTTCCCCATAGATGCTTCTTTGTTAAATACTTCACCTTTGCTTTGTAAATAACCAATTCTATAGGAAATCATTCTGCTTACTTCTACTTCTATTGCCATATTAGCCAGATTATTTTTAACTCGGGAAATTGATGACATAGCTTTGCCATTTAATGTGTTATTTTTTGCAAAATCTGTAATTTCTTCTAAGGTTCTTCTAGCCGATGCAGACCTATTAAATCCAGATCTTTCAAAGTCTAATAATCTTGCTCCAACATACCAACCCCTATTGTATTCGCCTACTAAGTTTTGTTTTGGTACTCTCACGTTGTCAAAAAATAGTTGATTGAAATTATGTCTTCCGGCCATATCAATGATAGGTCGAACTTCAACACCTGGTGCTTTCATATCAACAAGTAAAAAACTAATACCTCTATGTTTAGGAGCATCTGGGTCAGTTCTAGCTAACATAAATAACCAATCGGCTTCATGCGCGCCAGAAGTCCATATTTTTGTACCGTTAATAACAAAATCGTCACCATCTTCAACAGCTCTAGTCTGTAAAGAAGCTAAGTCTGAACCAGATTGAGGTTCACTATAGCCTTGTGCCCAACGTACTTCTGCTTTGGCTATTGGTGGTAAAAACTTTTGCTTTTGCTCGTCTGTGCCTTCTAACATCAATATAGGTCCAAGCATTGAAATAGCATTATCATTTGCAGGAATTCTTCTATATGCTGTTTCTTCATTAAAAACCATTTGCTTTAGATGAGGAGCACCCATTCCTCCATATTCTTCAGGCCAAGGTAAAGTTAACCAACCCTTTTTAGCAATTTTTTGTCGAATACCTTGAATCTCGTCTTTATCTGCTTCATCAGGATCAAATCCCTCGGGCATATCATTTTCTGCAAATGCGCGTAATTCTTTTCTAAAATCTTCATATTCTGTAGAAAATTCAAAATCTATTTCACAATCTCCTTGGATTTATATTCATCACAAAATTTTATATAGTGAGTATATATAGAATTAGTGTAAATGATATTCTAATTACCTACAATAGGAGTGTCAATCAAATACAAACCTTGTTGACAACAAATAGTCGATCAAGGTTACATATATCCATGAAGAACAATAATAGCAAGATTTTAGAAGAAGGTTT
>PBVE01000016.1 GCA_002728135.1 Rhodospirillaceae bacterium | reverse complement strand
CTAACGTGAGTGTTTCTCTTGCAATGCCATTAATTGCTAACCGCCATATTGCAGTAAATGGTGTTTTTCAAAATCCTGATGAACTTGAAGAACGAATGGGACAAATCACTCCTGAATTTAACGCTAAGCATGCTCAGATTCATTCTAAATGCTCAGATGTCAAAAGAAATGTACTTATTGTGAATGAAATGCCAGAGGGGGCTCCAGATAATCCGAAATTTATTGCTAGGCGAACATTTATCGCGAAAAGAGGGAAACGAGATTCATTATTAGAATATTTAAAAGAAGGACGTGCAAATCAAGAAAATAAACCATTGGTAATGATTCCTTTAGGTGGTGACACTGATGTCATTAGAATGTCTCTCTATTTTGCATCTCTTAGTGACGTGGTTAATGCATATGAAAGAACTATCGGACCTGATAATTCAGGAGTCAGGGCAAAAATTGCTGATCTCACAGAAAAATCCTACATATCTTTACATCGAGTGATTTCTAGAGCTCAAAATTAAATATTTAGTGAGGGGGAGGATGAAAATGGGACATTATTTATTACAAGGATCATACTCAGCAAATGCTTGGGCTGCACAAATAGCTAATCCACAAAATCGATTGGAACAAGTTTCAAATATGCTTGCACCATCCGGTATTAATATTGTTCAAGGATTTGCAGCGTTTGGAGAAAATGACTTAGTTTTACTTATCGAGGCTCCAGATGACAAAACAATGGCTGCAGCATCAATAACTATTGGAAGTACCGGAGCAGTAACAAATCTAAAAACGACACCGTTAATGCCAATAGAAGATTTAGTTGATGCATTAAAAATTGCACAAGGAGTTGCTTATACTCCTCCTACTGGTTAATTTTACCAATCATCTCTTTTATTAGAACACTTTAGGGATTGGATAATACTCTAAAGTGTTCTAATTTAAAGTGGTATACTTTTTACTAAAAAGAGTAAACGTTTAGGAGTTTTGTAATGTGGGATAATGTACCTAATAAAACTGATCAATCTTCTAATATTCCTTATGAATCGGTTCCTATTTATATAGAACCCAAGTATTCGTTGTCATTTCATGACATATTTATTAAACCTGGTTTTCTATCCCATTTAGGGTCTTATGTATTAAGTTTAATCTTATCATCAATTGGTGGTTTTACTTTATTTTTCGCTATCGGATTCATGATTTTAGGTTCAATTGATACCTATGGAAACTCAAATGATTCAACTGATCAAACTATAGGAATCGGAATTCTTTTTGCAGGTTTTGTTATTCTAGTTTTACCTATGTATGGTGTTATTTCTACTTTTTTAAAATATAACAAACCAAATATTAAAAGTATCGAAAAAAGGTTTATCTCACTACTAGCAACACCAGTATTTATTATGATATTTTTTGTCATTTCAGGTCTAGCTATTGCATCGGGTATTTTGGGTATAGTATTTCCAATTTCTACTATAGGTCTTACAGGTCCTCTTCATTTGTATCTCTTAATTCAATTGAATAAAAAAATGTATCAGAGTATGTCAGGTGATACAAATACAATTGCTGCAAATACTACAATTACGAATACCCAAACATCTACCTCAGAAATTAGCGCAGTAAATCCGGAAATTGAAAACCTTCAAAAGGAAATGGAAAAACTACGAGAAGAAATTTCAAATCAGCAGCCAACCATTCAACAAAATAATCCAGAAATTGAACGTATGGCTGAAGAAATAGCTTCTCTTAGGGCACAGTTAGAACAACAAAATACTGTAGAATATGTTCCTGAGGCAACTCAATGGAGACCTTCCCCTATTACACCAGAACCAGGACGCTTTGAGGGAACGTATTTAAAAGGCGGGCCATATATAATTGCCTTCATTTTGGCAAGTCTTATATTGACAAGCGCGATGGGTGCGGTATTTTATGGATTGTTTAAAATATACGATAAAAACGATGACGGAACATCCATAACGAGACAATATGCAAATGAAATATTAGATTGTGATAGAGCATTGGTTAGCTGTCAGTAATAAGTAAAGGAGAATCATGAAAATTACAAATGTAAAAATGGATATGTTCTACTGGAAATCGGAACCATGGAAAGTAGGACTTAATTTTCAGACTTTTGGTAGTACTCAGAAACTTGGAGTAGTTACTGTTGAAACTGATGAAGGTATAAGCGGTAACGCTTTCTTAGGTAGCTCCAGAATGGGTTCTGATCATTTTGCTCCAGGTTTGATCGAATTCATCAAACCAAGAGTTATTGGTAAAAATCCTCAAGATATTGGCGCCATATGGCAAGATCTTTGGAAAGCTAATCGCTCTGTATCAACGTATATAATTGGTGCAATAGATATTTGTCTTTGGGATATCAATGGAAAAATTACAGGTCAACCAATTCATAGACTCCTTGGCACTTGCAAAGAAGTTGTTCCTGTATATTCTAGCACTGGTTTTTGGGAGACTAAAGAAGAATATGCCGAAGAAGCTATTAAATTTAAAGAGATGGGTTGGACTGCTCATAAAATACATCCTCATGGGATTGCAGCCAATGACATTGAAATATCTCAGGCAGTTAGAGAAGCGGTAGGTAACGATATGAAACTTATGCTCGATTCAACATGGGCATACAATTATGAAGACGCTGTAAGAGTAGGTCGTGCAATAGAAGAGTTAAATTACTATTGGTATGAAGACCCGTTAGCTGAAGAAGATATCTATAACTACATTAAACTTCATCAGAAATTAGATATTCCTATTCTATCTACAGAATATGCGCCAGGAAGATATTATGGTATGACTCAATGGATCACTCAATTTGCAACTGATATTCTGCGAGGAGATGTAGCTATTACTGGCGGTATTACTCCATTGGTTAGACTATGTCACCTTGCTGAAGGATTCAAAATGAAATGCGAAATTCATCATGGAGGGAATTCACTAAATAATGTTGCTAATCTCCATGTAACCATGGCTGTTCCTAATTGCGAATTTTTCGAATTTTTCCCATCTACTGGTAGTAATATGTTTGGTCTTGTAGAGGATATTCAATTTGATGGTGGTGTTGTACATGCCCCGACAAAACCTGGTCTTGGATATGATATAGATTGGGAACTTTTACATAAAGAATATGCTGGGACAGCAGAATAGAGGAGATAAATTATGCCAAGTGATATACCTCAGTCTATTGTCGGGGAAGAATTACCAGAGGGAGTATTCACTTCAACTGTAGTAGTAGATTGTGAACATATCGAAAAAATGCTTCACAAAGCTACTAGAAATCAATTTACCTTTTATTCCGATGAACCTGAACGATTAGGAGGAGATGCAAACCACCCTGCTCCTTTAGCATATATTGTTGCCGGAATCGGATTCTGACTACTTACACAACTGAAGCGGTACGCTTCAATGAGAAAAGTAGGAATTACTTCTGCCAAAGTACACGTTGAACTTGACTATTATCTTAAAGGATCTGTTAAACAAGGTACTGTAGAAAATAAAGTAACCGAAGTGAGAAGTGATTTTACTGTAGAGTCCAAAGATCCTGACTCTGATGTTTTAGAAATAATAAGAATCGCAAAACAAGGTTGTTTCGCTGAAAATCTTGTTAAAAATGCTGTACCTTTAAAAAGTTCATGTCTCCTTAACGGAAAAGAAATAGATGTAACATAAACTTGACAGTACTAAGGCACTCAAGTTTAATTAAGTAGGTTAGTTATATCTATTAGGTATCATAATAATATTATGGCGAAACAATTAAACATATTTAGTATGATAATTCTCATGCTAACCATACCGCTAATTTCAGCGTGTGGAAATGATTCTCCTGAAGAAATTCCAAATGTTCAAGCTACTATTGATGCTGCAATTGAAATAGGTATAGCAAAAATACCTACAGCGACTCCTACTCAAGAACCAACTGCTACTCCAACACCTTTACCTCTACCTACTCCTACTCCTTTACCTACGCCTACACCAACTCCTTTACCAGTACCAACACCAACTCCATTGCCCATACCTACGCCAACACCAACTCCTTTACCAGTACCAACACCAACACCAACTCCTACTCCTTTACCCACACCTACGCCAACCCCTACACCGACTCCTACTCCTTTACCCACACCTACGCCAACCCCTACACCAATACCAACAAATGAGCCAAAGCTAGAATCATTTAGTATAGTAAATTCAAATATTTCACGAAATCTTGAGGTGATTATTGGATTTACAAGTAATATTGAAGGAGCTAACGATGTCCGTGTTAGATTCAAAAATATTACTAATCCAAATCGTAATTTACAAACGCAATCATGCTATGTATTTTCTAACCTCTCAGGGATAACAACTTGTACGATAAAATTTTCTGCAGTTGGGGATTTCTGGACAGAAAGTGGGAAATACTCCGTTGAGGAAATTGAAATTAAAAGTCCAAATAAAATAGTTTCTCAATATAAACCTAATGGTACCGTTATCCCTGATACAAACTACCAAACAATGAATCTTAAAACTCATGACGTTAAAATATATTCCCTTAATTTAAATGGATCTGGGTTTAGTATTGCTGTAGATAAAGTATACATGCAAAGTATCCATTTTAATGATGATGCTTTTAGAGGCTCGGGATTAGATAATGGAGATATATTCGACTTATACGTCAAATTTAGTTCAAACGTAAAAGTAACTTCTCAGAATTATGATGGTACAGGTGAAACTACCAATAGAGCCTATATAATCCTAAGCTTGAAAAATCTTTCAGATAGTAATGAATCAGGTAAATTATATATGCAATATTATTCTGGATCTGGTTCAACAGAATTAATATTTAGAGGAGTATTGCCTACAACAACAAATCAAGGATTAATAACCCCTAATTCAGAAACCCCTGGAATCCAAGTTAATGGAACAGCTGTTATACAGGATGCCACCCCAAGTACCTACTTACCTATTGAAGGAAATAATTTGTTATTTGCAAATCAAGGCCCTAGTGGCTCCGAAAATATATTTTCTCTTACGTCTAATAAAACCTACTCAACTGACAAAGTTCTTTCCACTTATTCTTTTAATAATTTTGCAATCAATGCATTATCAAAAGTAAGTACTACGGGATCTAGCTAACAGACTTCTTTTTGTACTGAAATTTCCTATGTGGTTTCCTGTAGTTATTATTGACTTTAGCTAATTCTTTGTTAAAAGTTGGTTTTTTATTAGTAATTATAGATTGATTGTAATCAAAGCTATCTATATATTGTTCAGGAATCTTATAACCCAATAAAGATTCTATTTTAACTAACAATTTTTTATCCTGAGGAAGGAGAAACGTTACTGCTTCACCAGTATTTTCTGCTCTGCCAGTTCTACCAATCCTATGGATATAGTCATCAGTTGTGCTTGGCATATCAAAATTTATCACATGTGAAACTTCAGAAATATCTATTCCACGAGATGCCATATCTGTTGCAACTAAAATATCATATTTCCCTCTTTGGAAACCATTAATCGATTGCTGCCTACGATTTTGTGACATATTCCCCTGTAAAACAGTAACATTTAATTTAGCTGATTCTAAATCACTCCATAATCTTTTTGCTCTGTGTTTGGTTCGTGTAAATACTATCACTTTCCCAGTAGCAGTTATTTTGAAAAATTCCAATAACAAGTTAGTCTTTAATGAAACAGACTTTATTGGATAGAGATAATGAGCAACAGTTTTGGCAGGTTCTATTTTCCCAATTTGAACGGTATGAGGATTATGTAATATATCCTCGGTTAATTCTTTTATTTCATCAGGCATAGTTGCTGCAAAAAATAAAATTTGAATGTCTTTAGGTAAATATTTCATTATTCTTCGAACATCTGGTAGAAATCCCATATCACACATTGTGTCAGCTTCATCTAACACTAATACTTCGACTGAAGATAAATTGATAACGCCATCACCAATCAGATCCAATAAACGGCCAGGACAGGCGATGATGATCTCTATCCCTTTTTTTAGAGTCTTAATCTGTCCATATTTACTGACTCCACCATATATAGATACACTCTGAATTGGCATATATTTCGATAAACTAATGCTTGATTGATGTATTTGTTCAGCGAGTTCACGAGTAGGAGCTATAACAAGTGCCCTTATTTTCTTTAATGGTCCTTTTGAAAGTTTTTCAAGGATGGGAAGCATAAAAGAAGCTGTTTTTCCAGTTCCAGTTTGTGCCAAACCTAATACATCCTCGCCTTGCAATGCAATAGGAATCGCTTTTTCTTGAATAGGAGTTGGATTATCATACCCCATATCATTAATGGCAGAAAGAAGTTTTTTATTGAGAGTAAGTTCGTTAAATTTCATTTATATTTAATTCGTTGCTGGATTAAGATTAATCCGCTGAATAGCTGTTCCTTTAATCGGAAAATGTAAAAGTGCCGCAAGTAGACCTAAAACCACACAAGCTATCCACATAACGTCATATGATTGATATTGGTCAAAAATTCTTCCGCCTAACCAAGAACCTAAAGCGGATCCTAAATTATGTGAAAACAAAGTAATCCCAAACAACATTGAAGTAAAAGAGGGACCAAAAATATCTGAAATAACACCACTAGTTAATGGTACTGTTGATAACCATAAAAGACCTAGAATTCCTGCAAAAACCATAACGGTAAATTCATTCTTGGGCATAAAAATGAAAATTAAAAAGATTAATGATCTAAATGTATAAATACTAACTAGAAGATTTTTCTTTGACATTCGATCACCCAAATAACCATACATGGTCGTACCAAAAACGTTGAAAAGACCAAGTAGGCCTAAAGACCAGCCAGCGATTGATCCTAATCCTTGGTCTTGTAAATATGCAGGAAAATGAGAACCAATGAATGTGACGTGAAAGCCACATACAAAAAATCCAAGGGTTAATAAGTTAAAGTTTTTGTTTCCCATTGCTTCTTTAAATGCATCTGATACTGTTTGTTTAACAGTATTTGAATCTGATTGTGCGTCTTTAGAAAAACTAATGAGATAGGAAAATATTAAAAGTAAGGAGCTAAAAAACATTAGTATATAAACTGCAGTCAACCAGCCTGAGTTTTGAATTATTCCACTCATTAATGGAGTTATGAGAAATTGCCCCAGACCACCCGAAGCCATAACCAATCCAACAAAAAGTGATCTATTTTCAGGTTTGACTGATCTACCTACAGCTGCCATAGCAATACCTATAAATCCTGCTGCAGCAAATCCACCTAGAAGTAATGATCCAATCAGATCAAAGGAATTTGATACATTTGATAACCAATATTGACTGATAATTTGAAGTATAACTCCTAAAAGAATTGATTTACCAGGGCCATATTTATCAGCAAGCGCACCAAATAACGGAGCTCCCAAACCAGAAAATAAAACATTAAGTGATATTCCTATGCTATAAATTTCTCTTCCGACATTTAAATGGTCAGTTAACGGAATAAGAAACAAACCCCAACTATTATGCATACCTCGACTTATAAGGATCAATCCAGATGCACCTATCAAAACAATAGGCATAGCATAACTAATATTTCGCACTTTTGAACTCAATTTAGACTCCTAAATAAAACAGTAGAATAAGAAATTCTCAATGTCTACAGTAGTGAAAAATGTCATAGCAACAAAGGTACTAGCAAGTAATAAAAGAGCCATACTCCTAAGAATCCAGATAAATGTATTTGAATTAGAGGAAGAAGTTTCTCCAACAAATCTTAAGGAAGAGTAAAGTAGAACTTCACTGAGAATCCATACTGAAATAAATGCCATTAATACGTTTGTTACAATCATATTCGTATTATAGAGAAAAGTTTCATAATATCAATGAATAATAACATGTTGTGATATATAAACAACATATTTTTCTATTATTGTTGACATTGTGTAGATTATATACTACAATATATACAATTGTTAAAAAAATTAATTACTACTTTGGAGGGGGAAATGGCAACAAATAATTTAAGTGCATGGATAGATATGGCTGAAGGTTTATACGATTTTTTAAATCGAAGAAAAACAACTATTAATTACAAGTTTACTGATATGACTGTACTAGTACCACAATCAACAGGGACAGATCCTGAAAAAGCAGAATGGAATATCTCAGGCACGATTAGTGTAAGTACCCAAGAAAATGCACAGGAATAAATGGAAACTATGAATTTCAAATTTGATTTAACTGGACAACTAACCATAGAAAACAATAGCCCTTTTGCTAATATCGATTTTAACGGCAATGAAGTTAATATTGAAATCAAAGAAGACAGTCTCACATTACCGCCCTTAGGCGGATTGCGAAACCTCCGAAAATTATTCATAGAATTTTCCGAATGGGTATTTGAGCTTGGATTAACCTTAAAAGTTCACATGAAAGAAAATTTGATTATGGTTGTCGGAGAAAAAGCAAAACCTAGAAAAATAGTCTCTTTTATCTCTGGAAAACATGTTGAGGTAAAAGATACTAAAGCCGTTATAAATTTAGTACGAGGACTGTAAGTTTACTAGTTGAAATCCAGTGTTAGAAAAAAAGTCAGCTGTACAAACTATGTCAGCTGACTTTTATTTTTGAAAAATCAAAATATAGCTATAGGATTTACTGGAGACCCTGTACCTCCATTCACAACTAACGGGGCAATAACTAATAAAAATTCATAACGATTGTATTTACGACAGATATTGGATAATTCTTCAAAGTTTGCATTATCTAATAAAGGTAGCCCCATATGAGGAATCACAACTTCATGAATAGGAATTCTTGCAGAATAGTCATATGCCATATTTCCTGCCTCTTGCAAATCCCAGCCTAATATTGCAGCATTTGTATCATATAAATATTCGATAATCGATGGTGCATTCCCTGGAGTATTTGGAGGAAAAGAAAACTCAAAATCTGGGTTTGATTTCCAAAACACATCTGCCCCAGAACGAATTAAAACAGCATCTCCTGATTTTGGAGTTATCCCTACTGTATTAACCCAATCTTCTAGCTCCCATCCCTCAACAGGTTGGTCGAGAGAAACATAATCCTCATTCCTTAATTGAGGTATATCGTATAAGACACCTCGAGTAACAATCCCATTTTTCCAATTATCCACAGAATTTGTAAGCGCCCCCAGATCAGTAACAAGAGACGGATCTCGGTTATTATATAACCTACCGCCTTCTTCAACACTATTAGTAAATATATGACATAAAGCGTCTATATGTGTATTCACAAATCCATGATAAGAAACACCGACATAATCCCCAGAACTTAATGGACCTACTGTCATAACATGATCAGCTGGCCTAGGATTTCTTTTTGAGTCAGAAAGCACTTTTGGAGTAGCTATAGGATTAGAACAGGAAACTGTCTGTCCTTCCTTAACCAATGAATTGGCATACTTAATACCCTCCTGGCCAATATGGTTCAAGGTACCTAGTTGATCCTCTTTTCCCCATCTGTCCCAATTATTATATTTAATTTTGTAGTTAATATACTCTTCAATTGTTGTTGGACGACGATCTTTTAATCCCATTTCCAATACTCCTTTTTATCATTTAATAACATATTAATGAAAAGAGATTCTAAATTCGACAATTTTTTCAATTATTGGTATAATTAATTACGATGTAAACTCTGAATAATGCTGTTAAACAAGCACATATTCTTTGCGACCTGTGAGAACATCTAGAGGTCTCTTTTCAATTCATTATTACCTTGCCTAATATACTAGCCTTGGAAGGACTATACCATGTTAACTCATTCAGAATTGGTGTTAGAAAAAAACCACCCTGGTGCTTTGCGTTTCATTAAAGAAGATCCTGTTAGACCTGAACTCGATGAAAATTATAGAACTTCAAACGGCAGAGAAGTATTTTCTTTACAAATCTCAGAAGACCCCGCCATTCATTCTCTTATGGGCGACCATGGACTCTACTATGGAGAAAATAATCAATACAAGCCTGGAGCAATTATATGTGTCGCATATACGAATGAGATTCCTAAATCAGTTAATGATTTAGATAAATATTCTTGTTCCCCATATCAAGATAATTGTATTGCTGTATTTTACACTGTCTGGAGTTATCAAAAAGGTGCAGGAAGAAAAATTGTTTTTGCTGCAGCTGAGAATATACGAAATGAATATCCAACTGTATCACGATTTATTACCTTGTCACCTAAAACAGATATGGCACGAACATTTCATTTAGGAAATAACGCGGTCTTACTATCAGAAAACCTAGAATCCGATAATTACGAATACCCACTTCATAATTGAAAGTATGGAGTAATATTGACCCCTTTTTGTGTTATCTTCGTTTTAATGAAGTGATATAATAACTCTATTCAGTGAATGTGGGGTAGCACACAAATTTCCACTGACTCTTTTTTCAAATATTTTTAAGGGGTATTTTATGTTGGCCAAAATATTTTATAGTACACGCAATTTTTTTCTCTTTTCAATTCTTTCACTATTTCTCCTTACCTTTATTGGTGGATGTGATTTGTTAGAAAATGAAGAAGAGCATTCCGAAGAAGAACATTCTGAGGAAAAACATTCCGAAGAAGAACATTCTGAGGAAAAACATTCCGAAGAAGAGCATTCTAAGGATGAACATGCCGGGCATGATGATATTAAAAAGTTCGGAATGATTCTCGTTGGACCCAGAGACGACAAAGGGTGGTCTCAAGCTCACTTTGAAGGTGGAGCTTATATTGAAGAAAAGCTTGGAGCAGAAATGATTGTTGCAGACTTTATCAATCCTGCAGACTCTCCTAACACAACTGTGGAACAAGTTGCTGCAGATATGATTGATCAAGGTGCAGAATTAATTTTTGCCACATCTGATGATATGAAAGACGGAATACTTGCTGCAGCTGAAGCCCATCCTGATGTACCAATGATTTGGTCATCTGGAGATAGCGCTTGGGCAGATGGTAAAGCACATCTACCAAATCTAAAGAATCTTGGCAATATTATGCCACAAATGGAATATGGTAAATATCTCGCTGGATGTGCAGCAGCATTAGAATCAAAAAGTGGAAATATCGGTTTCCTAGGTCCATTGATCAATGATGAAACCAGACGATTAACAAATGCTGCATACTTAGGTGCAAAAGATTGTTGGGCATCTAAAAATGTAGCTGGTGGAGATTTGAACTTCCAAGTAAAATGGATTGGATTCTGGTTCCATATCCCTGGTGTCACTTTAGACCCTACTGTAGTCGTTAATGACTTTTATGACTCAGGTGTTGATGTTGTTATCTCGCATATTGATACACCCGAAGCTTTGATAGAAACAGACAAGAGAGCAGCAGCAGGAGAAGATGTCCTAGTAGTTGGTTATGACTATGAAGGCGCTTGTGAACTCGCTCCTAATGTCTGTTTAGGTGTACCTTACTTTAATTGGGGGCATGCCTATCTAGAAGTTGCAGAAGATGTGTCGCACGATCATTTTGAACCTGAATTCAATTGGGTAGGACCAAATTTATCTGACCTAAATGACAAAGATAGCTCATCAATTGGATTTATTTTTGGGGATGCTCTATCTGATACATCGCAAGGTAAACTTGAGAGCATAATTGAATCATTTGATAAAGACCTAACCACTTTGTTCAGCGGTCCTATCAATTTCCAAGATGGTACTAATTTTGTTCCAGCTGGTGGAAAACCAACCTTAAAAGACATTTGGTATACACCACAGTTACTAGAAGGAATGACTGGAGATAGTGCTTAAAAGAAATAGTTAAGAGATTTATATAAAGAAAAGGCGATTGTCAAAAAATTGAAATCGCCTTTTCTCTTTAACCATCATGAAAATAGAATTTCAAAATATTAGCAAACAATTTGGGGAAATTAAGGCTAATGATGATATTAGCTTTACTATAGACTCAGGTACTATACATGCAATTATTGGCGAAAATGGTGCTGGAAAATCTACTCTAATCAAAATATTATCTGGGCAATTAACCCCAGATAATGGAACAATTTCTATTAATGATAATGTTATCACACTTGGATCTACATCCTATGCTACAGAACAAGGGATTGGTATATTAGGTCAAGATCCTTTAGATTTTTCAAATTTCACCGTATTAGAAAGCTTTATAGCTGGATCACAGAATAATCAAGTATTTCTGTCCAAATCAAAAATTGAACAAACTATTGAACTTTATTCAAGACAATTCGATTGGGATATTAACCCCAATTCGTTAATCAAAGACCTATCAGTAGGTGAAAGACAACAATTAGAATTGATCCGTCTTCTTGAAAAAGGAACAAAAATAATTATTTTAGATGAACCCACCAGCGGTTTTTCTCTAGAACAAAAAGAAAAAGTTTTTGATACACTTCGCACTTTGGCAGCTGAAGGATATAGTATCATTTTGGTTTCCCATAAAATTGAGGAAATATTAGAAATCTGTTCGAAAGCAACCATAATGCAAAATGGAAAAGTTATTCAAACAGTAACCTTACCAATTGAACCCAATGATTTGGTTAACCTTATGTTTGGTGAACAATCATATGTTCAAAATTCATTTCATTTGTATTCAGAAACCACACAAAATATCACAATAGAAGTCACTAAAAATAATCAATCAAAAACTATGGAGAATTTTTACTTAAATGAAAATTTAATAGTGGGTATAGCTGGCTTACAAGGCTCAGGTGCCGATTCATTTATTCAAAGCTTTATTACTAAAACAAATTACATCACTAAAATTCTTACAGAAACTGACACATATATTGATAATACAAGTATTACGTATGTACCCGCTGATAGACTTGAAAAAGGATTATTTCCCGACATGAATATCATGCAACATGTAGCTCTAGTGCATAACTCAAATGGTGTAATTAGTTGGCCAGAAATTAAAATATTATCTGAAAACCTTATAGAAGAATATGGTATCAGAGGAGAACCTAGCTCTCTTGCACAAAATCTTTCTGGAGGGAATCAGCAAAGGCTTATGCTGTCATTAATACCGAAAGAAACTCAAGTTTTACTATTAGAACAACCTACTCGGGGATTAGATGTTCAATCAGCATCATACATTTGGTCAAATTTGATAGAGTCTAGATTAAAAAAAGTAATCACAATTTTTTCTTCAGTTGATCTGGATGAAATATACAACTATGCAAATTATATTATTTGTTTTTATAACGATAATATAGTTGCTCATGGAACGCAAAAAGAACTCCCGAGAGAACTTACAATGCAAAAAATATCAGGTAGGTAATGATTAAATCAATTATACAAAATATAACCGGTATAATACTTGCTATAACAGTTGTTACAATTGTATTACTTTTGTTGCAATCATCGCCATTTGAAATATATCAAACTATATTTGAAGGTGCATTTGGAAATTTTGATAAATTTTCTAGAACACTTCTAATTACTACAATTATGTGTTTGGCAGGTCTTGCTCTTGTCATAACATTTAGTACTGGCCTATGGAATATTGGCATTGAAGGACAAGTATTATTTGGAGCTATAGGAGCAACTTTCATTGCACGAACAGCAATTGGTGAAACGAATTTCGCCCCTCTTTTTCAATTATTAGCTGGTGCATCGTTTGGAGCTTTCTTAGGATTAATATGCGCTATATTAAAAACTAAAGCTAACGTACATGAAATTTTTGGAGGACTTGGCCTCGACTTTGTTGCTGCTGGATTAATTGTTTATTTAGTAATTGGACCATGGAAAAGAGCAGGTATCGCATCAACTGGGGGTACTGATTTATTTCCTCGACAATCATGGATGCCTGGTATTGAGGGTAGTAACTTTCCAGTAGGGCCACTGATAATTGTTTTGGTAGTTATATTTGCTTTGTATTTCATATTAAATAAAACATCCTTAGGGTTGCGTCTAATTGCAACAGGGGCAAATAAGGATGCGACAATGCGTTTTAAAATTGATTCAATTAAATATATTTGTATTGCGTTCCTAATTACTGGAGCTGTTGCAGGCTTAGCCGGATCGATTCAAGCTATGAGTATTTATCATAAATTAGTCCCAAATATCTCAGGAGGTTATGGATTTTTAGGTATACTAATTGCACTCATAGCAGGAAGAAATCTTTTTACCGTTATTTTGGTTAGTACTGTATTTGGAAGCATTATGGTAGGGGGAATTCAATTACAATTGAGACTGGATCTTGATTCAAGCTTTCCCTATATTATTGAATCAGTATTTGTATTATCCTGGCTGATTATCAGAGCGAGTAAAATTGACATGTTGGTTGTAAATCGTTTTTATAAGAGGATTATTGAATAATGGAAAATTTTGAAGCATCATTTGTTACAATAATCGCTATGTCTAGCCCCTTAATATTTGCTGTAATTGGAGAAACAATTTCTGAAAGAGTGGGCATTGTTAACTTATCAATGGAAGGTACATTATTAATAACAGCTCTTGCTGGTTTTGCTGTGACCATAATAACAAATTCTCTACTTTTAGGAATAATTGCTGCAGGGTTTTTGGGTGGAATAATAGCCTTTTTTATAGTTATTGTTAATATGAATTTATATATAAACCAAATTGCTATAGGATTTATATTAACAATATTATTATGGAAACTAAGTAGCTTTTTAGGCCAATCGTATGTAAGAATTCCTGGACCATATCTAGACAGAATAAGAATACCATTTCTAGACGAAATCCCATATATTGGTCCAACTTTATTTAATAATAATTTACTAGTCATTTTTTCAATACTACTTATTCCAGCTTCATGGTTTTTCTTATTTAAAACACAACTCGGGGTAAATCTTAGAGCTGTTGGTGAAAACCCCGAAGCTGCAAATGCACGAGGAATTAATGTTTTATATACAAGATTAATCTACTCTACATTAGGAGGTATTCTTATTGGTATAGGTGGTGCTGCATTTAGTTTACATGCAAAATATGGTTGGTCTGAAGGACATACGATAAATTATGGATGGATAGCATTGGCTATTGTAATTTTTGGAGGCTGGAATCCTATTCGTGCTTCATTGGGAGTGTATGGATTTAGTGCCCTACAGGTAATTGCACTAAAATTACAAACAGTAACAATTGGTTTATCTCAAATATTACCACTTATTCCCTTCCCTTTAATGATTTTAACCCTTGTATTAATACAAATTGCCAATCAAAATAAAGGTAAATGGTTACCAAGACCGTTGAAAGTACTCATACTAGGAAATCAACCTCAAGCATTAGGTATAACATACAAAAAGAATGGATAATTGTATGAAAGATTTAGAAATATTATGGGATGAAAAGACCATAGAAAAACATATAAAACTTATTGCTAAAGATATTGATACTAAATGGCAAAATGAACCAATAGTAAACTTGATACCTGTACTTACAGGAGGAATGGTTTTCGGGACAAAACTTATGATTGAATTAGAATCTCTAAGCCCTAAAAAGTGGCTAGTGAATCCAATAATAGCAAGTGCATATGAATATTCATATAACCCAGATAAACCCGAAGTTATTCACGTAAGCGATTATGAAACCAAATTTACAAAAGGGACACCAAGTATACTAGTTGATGACCTTTTAGATACGGGGATTACACTATCAATAGTAAAAAATATAATTCACGAAATAACACAAAGTACTGTAGAAGTTGCCGTACTTGTTGATAAAATTGCTAAAAGATCTACAGATATTAGCCCTGATTATACATGTTTCACATTAGATAATGATTATTGGTTAGTTGGATACGGCATGGACGACAAAGGATTAATGAGAGGCCTGAATAGTATTGGTTACTTAGTTAATGCACCAGCAGAATTTGATGAATCATTGAATCAGTTAGCCGATTAAATCACACTCGAATAAACGTAGATTTCTCAAATATTTCACTAATATTAACTGCATTGATATAAGTACAAGCAGAACGTATTCCACCTAATAATTGATGTATTGTATCTTCAACATTGCCTCGATCTTCTACCAATATTGATATTCCTTCAGGAGCTCTATAATTTGCTACACCACCATAATGTTTCTTCATAGCTTCTCCTGAACTCATACCATAAAACTTTCTGTAAAACTTACCATCTTTGGTTATTAAAGATGCTTTACCTTCTTCATGTCCAGCAAGAACAGAACCTAGCATTACAAATCCTGCACCACCAGAATAAGCTTTTACGATATCTCCAGATGTTTTAATACCACCATCTGAAATTATAAACCCTTTGGATTTTTTAACTTCCTCCGAACATTCAATTACCGCCGCTAATTGCGGATAACCTACTCCTGTTGTAGCAGATGTGCTACAAACACCACCAGACCCAATACCTACTTTTATCCCATCAGCTCCTGATTCCATTAGTTGTTTAACTCCGTCTGGTGTCACAACGTTTCCAGCAATAATTCCTAATGCTGGAAATTCTTTTCTCACAACAGAAATTAATTCACAAAATGATTTTATATATCCATTTGGAACATCGAAAACAGCTATTGATGGTGTTTGATTTGATTTAGCTGATATATCTGAAATGGTTTGATGTATAAGTTCAATATTATCTAATCCAAAAGTAATGAAATTGTAATTCAAATCCAACCCTTGATTAATTGCACTTACCCATTCATCTGTAGAGTAAAATTTATTAACAGCAGTTGTTATATGAAAATTTTGTAGTGCCATACCCATTTCGAAAGTCCCAACAAAATCCATATTTGAAGCCATTATAGGCATACCAGTCCAATCTACATTAGAGCTAGGGAACCTAATCCTAGTATCTAAATTAACATCTTTTCTAGAATTAATTGTAGATACTTTAGGAATGACTAATACGTCATCAAAACCTAATTTTTTATCGTTATTATTTATCATCAATCTATTACCAAAACACGTCAAAATATAAAAACACAAACCGCGTTAAACTATACCATATTATCAAGCAAATGTGTCTGATTTACAAAATATTTTTCCAGTTTTCTACTACCCCAGATTGCTTTTTATTTTGTGGCGATGGTAAAACTGAATTTAAAACATTTTTCCGAAGACTTGTTATTTTTTTTAAGGCTTGTTTTCCTGTTAATCCTTCTTCTACCAAAAAGCAACCAACTACCATGCCTGTTCTGCCCAATCCACGCAAACAATGAATATAAACTTTGTTACCTGATTTTATGCTTTCATTAATGAATAACATGCATTTAGCCATCTCACCACTAGTAGTAATATTTTGGTCTTTAATTGGAACACGTTTATAATTTATAGTCATACCAAGCAATTCTGCTTCTCTATTCAGTAATGTTTCATATGGAAGTAGTTCATCTACCTCAGTTAAATCAAGATAGTTAGTAATACCTGCTCCTAGAAGCTTTTTAACTCTTTTATTATCAGTTGACCATCCTTCTGATGGATGTCTAAAAAATGCTAGAGATTGATCCAAAATTGTTCTAAGT
>PBVE01000015.1 GCA_002728135.1 Rhodospirillaceae bacterium | reverse complement strand
GAAGACTGCTAGTAAGGCTAAGAGTGCACCGAAGAAGAAGACTGCTAGTAAGGCTAAGAGTGCACCGAAGAAGAAGACTGCCAGTAAGGCTAAGAGTACACTGAAGAAGAAATAGATATTAGTTAGTAAGTTACATTAATTAGATAGAGGCCGTCAGGAGGTGCATTTGGTCCACCTTTTTGACGGTCTTTTGATTCTAATGCAAATATTACATCATTTTCTGTCCAGCTTCCCTCTCCAACCATTTTAAGAGTTCCAACTATTGCACGCATTTGTTTGTGAAGAAATGATCTTGCTTTTGCTGTGATATAGATATTGTCTCCCAGACGTTCTATATCAAGTTTATCTAATGTTTTTATGGGTGATCTTGCTTGGCACTCTGATGCTCGAAAGGAAGAAAAATCATGTTTTCCAACAAGATGTTCAGCAGCTTTAGACATTTTGATTTGGTCTAAGTATAT
The DNA here is from genome assembly GCA_002728135.1 of Rhodospirillaceae bacterium. Lineage (GTDB taxonomy): Bacteria > Pseudomonadota > Alphaproteobacteria > UBA828 > UBA828. Next base: position 42,176 of record PBVE01000015.1, on the reverse strand, counting down.
AGGGCACCACCAAGCCCTCCCTTTCTCAAGGGCTAACGGAGCTCTCCTATTAATTATTCTATATTTATAAGTTCTTGATTTTGCATCTCTTCTTGCGTTAAACCTTGGATTTACTTTGTTAACTTCCAAAACTGTGATTGCATTCGGTTTTAGGTGGGCATTTATAGCGTTTTGAACTACTTTGACAGTATGATTGTCATTTAGGTCAAGGTGACATACTTGCCCAGTAGCATGGACACCTGCATCTGTCCTACCTGCTCCGTAAATAGTAATTTTTTGTCCTGTAAATGAATATAAAGCATTTTCTAGTGCTCCTTGAACTGATAATCCATTAGTCTGACGTTGCCACCCCACCAAGCCATTGCCGTCATATTCTATTGTTAATTTATATCTGGGCATGACAATATTGTATCCAATGGAAATTTTCTTCCTCTTAAAAATTCATCAATATTCAGCGGTTTTTTTCCTGAATATTGCAAGCATTTCAGTGAAATTACTGTATCGGAACCACAGGTTACCAATAATTCACCTTTGGAATTGAGCCTGATTTTTCCAACTTTATCAGAGGGCAAACTATTACTTATTTTAACCTTTAAAACTTTAATTCTTTCCCCATTACAATCAAACCAAGCCCCAGGATATGGATTTAAACCTCTAACCTGACATGAAATTTGTGATGCAGTTTTACGCCAATTAATTTGAGTTTCATACTTTTTTATTTTTTTTGCATGGGTAATCCCCATGGATGATTGTATTTTTGGCTGAATAGAGGTTTTACTAATTTTATCTATTGTTTCTACAATCATAGTGGCCGACAGAATTGATAGTTTGTCATGAAGTTCCCCACAAGTAATGGATTCATTAATTGGCACCTCCCTAATCGAATAAATTGGACCACTATCTAGGCCTTCTTCCATTTTTATAATGCTAACTCCAGTTCTTGTATCTCCTTCCATTATTGCACGCTGAATCGGTGCTGCACCTCGCCATCGAGGTAGTATGGAGGCATGGGCGTTGATACATCCAAACTTAGGTATTGATAATATTTCATGTGTTAAAATTTTTCCATAAGCCACTACTATAATAATATCGGGGTTTGCTGCCTTTAGTTCTTTAATTACAACCTCACTTTTTAATGATATTGGATTACACACTTTAAATCCTTGAGATTCAGCAAATGTACCTACCTTTGTTTTTTTATTTTTCTTACCCCGATCTTTTGGTTTAGGGGGTTGGGTATAAACAGCAACTATGTCGTGCCCAGTATCTGATATTTCTTTCAGCGACGGTAAAGCAAACTCTGGTGAACCCATAAAAATTATTCTAAGAGCATCCACGGTTTTTATTCCTGTTCATTTTTTATGATGAGGTTGCCCTAAGACTTCCCCCTCAATTTTTTTTGCTTTGATTAATTTTCTTAAAATAATTCTTCTTTTAAGTGTAGATAGGTGATCAACAAAAAGTGTTCCTTCAAGGTGGTCTATTTCGTGCTGAAGACAAACTGATAATACTCCAGTAGCTTCAATTTCACATGATTTTCCTTCATTATCGAGATATTGGATTTTGACCGTACTAGGTCTTTCAACTCTTTCAAATTGTTCTGGAAGAGATAGGCATCCTTCTTCATGCAACATAGTGTTAGAGCTTATTTGAAGAATTTCTGGATTAATAAGACAAAGAGGATTTGGTTTTTCGTTTTTGTTATTGACGTCTGCTACTATAATTCTTATTGGAATACCTATTTGTATTGCTGCCAGCCCTAATCCATCAGCAGCATACATTGTTTCAAACATATCATTTACAATTAAGCGAATTTTGTCGTCTACAATATCCACTGGACTTGACCGTTGTTTTAGCCTCTTGTCCGGTGCAATAAGAATTTTACGCACAGTCATTTCTTTTACCTCAAGTTATATTTGAACAGTTATTATGATGTGTAATAATCGTCAAGTAAGATAGGAGCTTTATTATTTATGACTACTTTGCTCATTATTGCCCTTGTGGCCACTTTGCTACTTGCACTAGCACTATTATGGATGGGGTGGCATATAAAAAGTAATAGAATGGAAGATAATAGTGTTACATCTTTAAAAAATCAGATGTCTCAACTCTATGAATCAACACTTGAGCGTCAGTCAAGCTTAGAGGGCCGCATCAAGGCTTTGAGAGAGTCTGGAGAAGCAACAAGTGCTGCAATTAATGAGCGTATTCAGAACCAAGAATTAAAATTAAGTAAGACTATTCAAGAAGGTATATACAAAAATACAAAAACAACACTTGAAACAATGAGTAAATTAGAAAGTAGGCTTGCAGTAATTGATAAAGCTCAAGAAAACATATCTGCTTTATCGGGTCAGGTAATAGGCCTCCAGGATGTTTTGTCTAACAAGCAAGCAAGAGGAGCATTTGGTGAAATTCAACTAAATCATATAGTTGAAAATGTCTTGCCTCCATCTGCCTATACAATACAGGCACAATTGTCTAATGGAAGAAGGGCAGACTGTATAATAAACCTTCCAAACCCACCTGGTTCAATAGCTATAGATGCAAAATTTCCACTAGAAAGCTATCACATGCTTCGCGATGCAAAAAATGAATCAGATAAAAAAACAGCAATAAGGATATTTAAAGAAGCAATTAAGAGACATATCAAAGATATTTCTGACAGGTATATTATTACAGGAGAAACAGCTGAATCAGCACTTATGTTCATTCCATCTGAGGCAGTTTATGCTGAATTACATGCTAGTGTTCCAGATGCAGTTGAGGCATCACATCGAGCTCATGTATGGATCGTATCTCCTACTACATTATGGGCAACACTCACAACAGTGCGTGCAATTTTAAAAGACTTCCAGATGCACGAACAGGCTAGCGTCATTCAAAAAGAAGTTATAGCACTTATAGATGATGTTTCTCGTTTAGATGAAAGAGCAGAAAAACTGCAAAAGCATTTTGATTTAGCAGCTAGAGATGTGGAAAACATTAGAACATCTGTTGATAAGGTCACAAGACGAGGTGAAAGGATAGAATCAGTTGAATTTGAAGAACATCTTGATCAAACTAAGAACCTCAGTGACTCTAAATAAGTAGTATATAAATGAAAGTTATAGGTTCCGCCGGGACTTCAAGGCGGTGCTTAAGGTACCGTCATCAAGGTAGTCTAGCTCACCACCAACGGGCACACCGTGTGCCAAGCGAGTGATTCTAGTCTCTGTTATACTTATACAGTCAGCAACATAATGGGCTGTAGTTTGGCCGTCTACTGTGGCAGACATTGCGAGAATGACTTCGGAAATCTTTTGCTCTTTTACTCTTTTTGGCAAACTCATTAAGTTTAAATCTTAAGGACCTATGCCATCAAGAGGAGACAGGAGGCCTCCAAGAACATGATATTTCCCGCTATATGCACCCGATCTTTCGATTGCCCAAAGGTCAGCAACCTCTTCAACAATACATAAAGAATTTTTATCACGCTTTAAATCATTACAGATAGTACATGGGTTTACGGAGTCTAAATTTCCACAGGTCTCGCACGTTTTAATATTTTTTGCTGTTATTTCGAGTGCGTTCGCAAGTGGTAGTAATAAACTTTCTCGTCTTTTAAGAATATATAGAGCGGCTCTTCTAGCTGATCGTGGTCCTAGACCAGGTAGTTTAGATAAGTATAAAATAAGTTGTTCTATCTCCGGTCCAACCATGCCCGGTACTCCTTAATAAGACCTAGGGCTAGATTGGAAGCTTCATACCTGGTGGAAGAGATAATCCAGCTGTAACTTTCTGCATTTCTTCAGCAACATATGTTTCAACTTTTGATTTTGTGTCATTGACCGCTGCTACAATTAAGTCTTCAAGCATTTCAGTATCGCCTGCAGTGATTAGAGAGTCATCAATCTTTATTGACCGCATTTCACCTTTTCCATTAAGTGTAACGCTGATCATTCCCGCACCAGAACCGCCTGTTATCTCATGAGCTTCAAGAGCTGACTGCATTTCAGTCACTTTACTTTGCATTTTTTGAGCTTGTTTAAGCATTTGGCCAATATTTTTCATCACTTATTTTCTCCACTAGTTTGTGATTTAAAGCTTTTATTCTCAATATTTGAAATTTTAGAATTTGGAAATGTATCTAGTATAGTTTTTACTAAAGGTTCTTGCGATGCTGACGCATAAATAGTTTCATTTTTGGCATCATTCTGTTGAGCAAGTGTGGGCGATCCATCCTCGTTTGAAATTGTAATCATCCAACGTATTTTAGTCCATTCATTAAGGAGCTTATTCAAAACTCCAACAAAATTTTCGTTAGAATTTTTCCTTAATCTTATTTCGAGGTGGCCTATTTCAAAATGTACAAGATGGACATCATGAATTAACCAGTGATTAAGACGAGGTTCTTTTTTTTTCCTTGATAAGTCAATTAACTCTAAAAATGTTTTTGGAATTGAATTATCAGCTTTTTCATTTAAATCAAATGCCTTAGAACTAGGAGAAATAAATTTATTTTTTTCTATCTTATTAAGATTAGAAATTTCTGAATTTTCTATATCTTTTACAATGGTATCATCAATTTTTTTACTATTATCAATATTTGATGATTGAGAAAAATTGCTGTCTTCTTCTTTGCGAAGTTTTTTGATTAGGTCAGATGGTGGAGGTAAGTCAGAAGCATAACTGAGGCGTATTATCAACATCTCAGTTGCATGAAGGGAATTATTAGAGATTCTAATGTCATTCAAACCCTTTAATAAAATTTGCCAGACTCGTGTGAGTATAGGTATTGATAGTTTTTTTGAAAGAATTTCTCCTAACTGTTTATCTTGTTCGGAAATGTTTAAGTCTTCAACTATTTCTGGAGTAATTTTCAACCGAGTTACCCAATGTGTAATTTCAAGTAATTCTTGAACTATCACACTAGGTTCTAATCCTAATTCATATTGATTTTTTATTTTTTCAAGTGCCGCTGGTGTTTTACCTTCCATTAAGCTTTTAAATAAAGTCAGATTTTCATTTTTGTCTGCGAGGCCAAGCATATTTTTAATTTTTTTGTCTGTGACCTCTTCCGAGTCATTGGACATTGCTTGATCAAGAAGAGACAATCCATCCCGAATGGACCCATCAGCAGAAGTTGCAATAATTTGTAAAGCCTCTGGGCTAATGTTAAAGGTTTCTTTTGCTGCGATTTCTGAAAGGTGATCCATTAAAGTTTGGATACTCACTCTTCTTAGATCAAACCTTTGACATCTGGAGAGAACAGTTACTGGAAGTTTGCGAATTTCAGTTGTGGCAAAAACAAATTTTACATGTGATGGAGGCTCCTCAAGAGTTTTGAGTAGAGCATTGAATGCTGCAGTTGATAGCATATGTACTTCATCAATAATATAAACTTTGTACCTTGCAGAAGTAGGAAGATATTTTACGCTTTCTATTATTTCACGAATATCTGCAACTCCAGTTCTGGAAGCTGCATCCATTTCAATCACATCAACATGTCTATCTTCAGATATAGCAATACAATTATCACAACTCCTACAGGGAGTTGGTGTTGCAGTACCTTTACCATCTAAGCCAATACAATTAAGTGAGCGTGCTATTATTCTTGCTATTGATGTTTTGCCAATTCCTCTTATGCCAGTTAGGATCCAAGCATTTGGAAGGCGGTTTGACTCAATTGCATTACATACTGTTTTTACAAGAATCTCCTGTCCTATAACCTCATTGAAAGAGGTCGGTCGGTATTTTTGAGCTAAAATACGGTATGGCTTAGTGCTTGTTTCACTCACGGGACCTCTGGTAGTAAATGTAATTTAAATAATTATTAAATATAGTTTCTGTTAGTTTCAAAAGAAAAAGGTGGAAGACTGAACTATCGACCCAGTTTAATCTCGTTACGGCTGCTTCCTTTCGGACCTGACCGAGTTGGCGAGGAAACTGTCCGAAGCCAATCTTCCAAGAACACTATATCAGGAATCTTACAGATATTTGCAATAGGATTACGACAGAAATTAAAAGATAATAGTGATTTTTTTGCTTTTGGAGCTGATTATTTATATTTATCAACAGTTGAGCCTAATTTTTAGTATTTTTTCATTTGAGATATAAATTAATTTTCTAAAAATTTTATAATTACAGGAATTTGATCTTTTATAGATGTTTGAAGCTGTGTAGGTTTTATATTATGGCTAAAGAAGTAGAAATTTCGCCTTCAAATTTATCAGCAAATGTATTTGCTGGATGTCCTTTAGATAGGAAAGTTCTTAGCCGAAAAAACACATCATTCATAGACAACAAATTTTCAGGGATCAATACACGTTTCGTTGTGTATTGGAGGGGTCGTCATTTGATTAAAGTCAAAACAGATCCTCCTGTGATATATTTAGGGACAACAGATATTTCATATTTTTTAGATGGAAATGAAGAAATTGTTTTTTTAGGTGAAACACAAATCAAAAACAGTATTTCATATTTTGGTATAGATCTGTCTCACGTATCTGAAAATCTCCTTCTTGATAAATTTGAGCACTTTTCTCTAATGGATATAAGAGATACTGTACAGATAATTTCAAGGGAAGACGCTTCAATAATCGCATATACAAGAGGTCTTCTATACTGGCATAGTATGAATCATTTTTGTGGAGTTTGTGGCTCTAAAACACAATCTATAGCAGCAGGCCATGAGAGAAAATGTTTAAAAGAAGATTGCAACTCTATTCAATTTCCTAGGACAGACCCTGCTGTAATAGTTTTAGTTTATAATGGAGATTTTTGTTTATTGGGTCGTCAGAAATCATGGCCAGACGGCATGCATTCAACTCTTGCTGGATTTGTGGAACCTGGAGAAAGCCTTGAGGAAGCTGTTAGGAGAGAGGTTTTAGAAGAGTCTGGTGTTTTAGTAACGGATATAATTTACCATTCATCCCAACCATGGCCACTTCCTGGCTCTTTAATGGTTGGTTTTACTGCTAGGGCATATTCAAAGGAATTAAAAATTGACTATGATGAGTTAGAGACTGCTGTTTGGGTTAATAGAAGAGATCTTAAAGAAATCAAAGAAAGTAACAATTTCAGGTTACCTGGGAATTATTCAATAGCCAGAAGGCTAATTGAAGATTGGATTTTAGAGTGACCAAAATTCTGGAAGTCAATTAGCTTTCTTTGCTAATTGACTTCTAAAAGGATGAGCAGAAAAAACACCCATTATACGAACCTCTCTACTAAAGAAGGCCAATTCCTCAAGTGCATTTTCTAGACTAGGACTTTTCGGATGAGCCTCTACTTCTGCATAGAATTGTGTTGCAGTAAAGGTTCCTCCAACCATATAACTTTCAAGTTTTGTCATATTAATACCGTTAGTAGCAAAGCCGCCTAGTGCCTTGTGTAAAGCAGCAGGAACATTACGTACACGAAAAACAAACGATGTAACCACTGGCCCAGAATTTAAACCTGGATCAATTGGCTGTTTAGCCAATAAAATAAATCTTGTTGTATTATGATCTTCGTCTTCAATATTTGATTTTAGAATTTCTAAACCATAAGTCTTAGCTGCTAGAATAGATGCAATAGCACCAACTGACCTATCATTTTGAGCTGAAATTTCTGCTGCTGCCCCAGCAGTATCTGCATGAACTACAGCTTCTATACCAAACTCCCTGAGAATTTTGTGGCATTGGGAAAGTGCATGAACATGGCTATATACTTTTTTAATGTTTTCAATCTTTGTTCCCTGTATTCCTAAAAGTTGGTGATGTATTCTTTGAAAGTGTTCTGCTACAAAATGTAGCCCTGAATGAGGTAGCATTTGATGGATGTCAGCTACTCTCCCAGCAACTGAATTCTCAATGGGTATCATTGCCCATTTAGCTTTTTGTTCCTCGACGGCTGCAAAAGTGTCTGCAAATGTAGGGCACGGTAAAGTAGTATTTTCAGGAAAAGCTTCTCTACAGGCTAAGTCAGAATAAGCACCAGCTACTCCCTGAAATGCAACAGTTGAGCGTTTGTTTTTAGACAATGTTTAATCCTTAAGTTTTTTATGCGACATTATAATTTTTCTAACCTTTTCAAGGTCATGAGGAGTATCAACACCAAGGGGTATTGAGTCAACGAATGCTACTTCAATTCTCATCCCATCTTCCATCGCTCTTAGTTGCTCAAGTTTTTCTTGTTTCTCCAAATAACTTGGAGGAAGGGTGACGAAGCGTTTTAAGGCATTTCGACGGTATGCATAAATGCCGATATGATGCCAATGATCGCCCTCCCCAGATGGTGCATTAGCTCTTGTAAAATATAGAGCTCTTCCAATGTTTATATGTTTTTCACATGAAACAACTATTTTTACCACATTATGATTACTCAATTCTGATTTGTCAGATATTCTAGATGCAAGTGTACCAATATCTACGTCTTTATTTTTCAACAAACTAAGAGATTTTTTAACATCAAAAGGTGAAATTGTTGGTAGATCTCCCTGTAAATTAATTATCGAGTCAAAGTTTTCCTCTGGATCTAGTATTTCTAGAGCTTCGTATATTCTATCAGAGCCTGATAGATGGTCTTGTCTGGTCATAACGGCTGTTCCCCCTGCTTCCTCAACTACAGTTTTAATCTCTATATCTGAACAAGCTACAATAACAGGACCACAATTTGCTTCTTCTGCCTGCCTTAAGACTCTTACAATCATCGGCGTTCCACAGATATCTGCAAGAGGTTTGCCTGGCAAACGAGTTGACGATAGCCGAGCAGGTATTATTACAACAGGATTTTCAATAAATTTAACATTTTGTTGCTTTTTGTTGGACATAATTTCACCAAAAATCATTTTCTTATGTTATAGGGGTTGGACACGGTGGGGGGAAGTGGTTAATCTCCCGGTAATTATAAATACATATTGTAATGGGAACCATGACAACTTTTGAATTGAATAAAATCGCAGGGGCTATTTTGTTTGCTGGTTTAATTGCTATGATAGCTTCAATAGTTTCTAAAGGCATATTTGAACCTCACCATAGTGGAGATGAGCATACGTGGCATGCAGCTAGTCATTATCCAATTGTTTCAGAAAGCCTAAAAAACAAACAAGTCATCTTGGATGAAACACCAAATAATAATAATTCCGAAGTTCTTTTTTCTGAACTTCTTTCTAGAGCAAATCCAGTTTCTGGCAAAAAAATCTTTAAAAAATGTTCCGCCTGTCACTCAGTTACTGAGGGTGGGCCAAATAAAGTTGGGCCAAATATCTGGAATATTGTTGGAAAAAAAGTTGCGTCGAACGATGGATTTGGATATTCCGAAGCAATGATTGAACTTGGTGGTGTATGGGATATTGATAGCTTAGAATCATTCATTTCTGATCCAAAGGGATATTTACCAGGAACTAAAATGAGTTTTTCTGGGATTAAGAAGAGCGGTAAACGGGCCGATTTGGTTAAGTATTTAATCTCCATCTCTGAAAAATAATTTTGTCAGTATTCTATATATTAATGATTAAGTTTTTAAAAAAATGGTCTGGTTCCTACACTAATGTTTAAAGCCTCCTGTGGTTTTTAGCTTCTCATTTGTGCTAAAATCAAACAGATGGTGGTTGTATAAAAATGAAAAAAAGATCGGTAATACACCCTGTTATATTAGGTGGAGGTATAGGAAAACGCCTTTGGCCACTTTCACGGGAACTTTATCCTAAGCAATTTCATAGATTTAATAACAATAATACTCTTTTCCAGCAAACAGCACAAAGGTTGTCAGGTTCTAAGTTTAGTAAACCAATTGTAGTATGTAACTTTGAGCACAGGTTTTTGGTAGCTGATCAACTAAGACTAATTGGATTAGAAGAATGTTGTATTGTATTAGAACCTATTGGTAAGAATACAGCAGCAGCTTCCATTATTGCTGCTTTGGTGATTCAGCAGAAATACTCTGGGGGTCTTATGCTTATATCACCCTCTGATCACTTATTTGAAGATACAGAGGGCATGCGTAAAGCAGTTGAATCGGCTGTCAAAGATGCGATTGGTGGATCAATTATAGTTTTTGGCGTTACTCCTGATAGACCACATACTGGGTTTGGTTATATTAAATGTAGAAATCAAAGTCTTGATGGTGGTTCTATGTACGTAGAATCATTTATAGAGAAACCTAACTTGAAAAAAGCAGAATTATATTTTGAGCAAGAATCTTATTATTGGAACTCAGGTGTTTTCTTTTGTGACTCGAAGCAACTTATTATTGAAATGGAAAAGTATGAACCTGAATTAGTTGAAATTTGCCGTGAATCTCTAAAAGCCTCATCTGAGGATCTAGATTTTTTAAGACTTAATCCTGAAATCTTTTCCAACGCAAAAAACCAATCTTTAGATTATGCATTAATGGAAAAAACTAATAAGGCTGCCATGATACCAATTGATGTTGGTTGGAATGATTTAGGTTCATGGCAGGCGTTATGGGAAGAAACGCAAGGAGATGACCAGGGGAATGTGATCTCAGGTCCAACTGTAGCTTTAGATTCATCAAACAACTATTTAAATAGCAATGGTCCTCTTTTGGCTGTTTCAGGAATTGATGACTTAGTAGTGATAGCAACATCAGACGCTATTTTAGTTGTACCCCGAGCTGCATCGGAAGATGTAAGAGAGTTGGTAAATGATATTGAAAATGCTGGGTTCCAGCAGTTTAGCAGGCATGATTTGATTCAAAGACCGTGGGGTTCTTTTGAGATTCTTCACCTTGGATCTGGCTATCAAGTAAAGAAACTGACCTTAAAACCTAATTCTTCAATTTCTCTTCAATACCATAATCAAAGAGCTGAGCACTGGGTAGTAGTTGCTGGTAGAGCCCTAGTTCTTTGTGAAACTAGTGAGATAGAGCTTGGTCCAAATCAATCAACCTATATACCAGTTGGTTCTAAGCATAGGCTTACAAATAATGGATCTGATGAGTTAATAGTCATAGAAGTTCAGACTGGCGAATATCTTGGTGAGGATGATATTATCCGTTTGGAAGATCTTTATGGAAGAGAAACTTTTTAGAGTTTTTACTTAAAAAATTGCTTTTGAAATTGTATAAATAACTTTTTTATTGGGTTCACAATACTAAACTTTTGCCCAATATATATACTAGCAGTGAGGGCTATAGCAAATGCTTGAATAAGCTCTCTTGACACATTTAATGGCTCAGAAACTAACGTCGGCCTAAAAAGAATTATGCACAATCCCAGAAGAACCAATCGAGAAACTATTCCTGTTCGAGAGGCAAAAAAACCCTGTAAAGATGCTGCAAACGTGAACATAGCTATAAGGGAAGCTAAAAAAATCCATATCAATTTTAGTGGGTCATTTATCCAGATTATTTGACCTTTTGAATCTACTCCTTCAATCATAAGTAGGTCGAGGTTAAAAATGAACACAAAAGGGAGAACTGCAGTTCTTAAATCATAACTAAAGCCCTGGATACCTGTCTTAATAGGGTTGGCTTTGGCAATTGCAGCTGCAGCGTAAGCTGCAAGCCCCACAGGTGGTGTATCATCAGCTAAAATTCCAAAATAGAAGACAAACAAATGTGCGGCAATTAGAGGAACCACTAATCCAGAATCAACACCAAGGCTTACAATAACGGGTGCAGTTAAGGTTGCCATGATAATATAGTTTGCTGTTGTCGGAAGACCCATTCCTAGAATGATACTAGTTAGTGCAGTAAGTAAAAGCATGGCCCAAACATTACCTCCAGCTACAGTATCAATAATGTTTACAAATCGGCTGACTAGGCCGGTGGATGTCACCACACCAACAATAATTCCTGCAGTAGCCGTCGCTACTCCAATGGCAACCATATTTTTTGCCCCACCAATAAGACCTTCTATTATGTCTTGAAAACTGTTGAAAAGTGCACGAGCTAATACACTAAAAAGTCCGTTAACATTTTGTGATTTTCTTTTGTGATAACACCAAGCAAAATACGCGATTATTGGCCGCTGTAAGATCATTATTATGGCTAAAGACTCTATTGCAAGAAGTGCTGCTGTAACTTAAGAACGACGAAAAACTACCAGAAAAATTATTAAAACAGAAAGGGGTATAAGGTAATGGATCCCCTTCAGTGCAGTATTACTGAACTTAGGTAGATCAACTCGTTTTATAACAGGAATGTCTAATTTCCTTGCTTCAAGATGTACTACATAAAATAGAGTTATATATGATATCACAGCAGGAATAAGAGCGGCTCGAACAACATCAAGATATGGAATGCCAATTATTTCTGCCATTATAAATGCAGCTGCCCCCATGACAGGCGGCATTAATTGGCCGTTTGTTGATGAAGCAACTTCAACTGCACCAGCTTTGTGTGCGGGTAAACCTACACGTTTCATAAGGGGGATAGTAAAAGTTCCTGTTGTAACTGTGTTTGCTATAGAGGAGCCTGAAACCATACCTGTAAGTCCAGAAGCAACTACAGCAGCCTTTGCCGGACCCCCTCGCATCCATCCGAGCCCCGAGAAAGCAATATTTATGAAATAACGTCCAGCTCCAGCTTTATCTAACAGGGATCCAAATAATACAAAAAGAAAAACAAAACTTGTAGATACTCCGAGGGGAACACCAAAGATACCAGTATCGGATAGATATTGATCATTGACTACATACTCAAGAGGAATGCCTCTATGACGTAAGATATCTGGCATATATGGTCCAACAAAACTATAAATAAGAAAAATTGTTGCTAGAATGGCAAGTGCTGGACCTAGTGCTCTCCTCGCTGCTTCTAGCAGGAGTATGATCATGGCTACCCCTATCCAAACATCAGCAGAACTAGGAAGTCCTTGGCGCATAACAATGCCTTCGTAATCCCACCAAATGTATAGAGCCGAGATTGCAGCAGAAATACCAAGAAAAATATCAAAAACTGGTATGTGGTTTCGATTATTCTTTACAAGCTTTGATAGGCCGATGGTTTTCTTGATTTTTGATACCCAAGAAGTTTGGCTTGAGTTGTATGCGGGATAAATAAGAAAAACTAGTAATATTGCAAAAGCTAAATGCCAAGACCGAGCTAGAATGGCATTTGTTGGTTCGTAAGCAATATAAAGTTGGTAGCACGACCAAGCTAATAACAAACATGAAATTATCCATCTAGATAGCCAAAATGATGGATTGCGTGGGCCAGATTCTAATTTATTTAATTTATCACTTGTACGGGTGAGTTTTTGAAGATCAAACTCATTTGAGCCTGCTCTATAGTTAAATTTTTCCGATATTTCTTTTTTTTGTCTTATCATGGGTTTTCCCGCCTAAGACAAATAGGGGCGAGTATATCGCCCCTATTAATTAGAATTTAATATTTTTTATTTCCATCCTTGCTCTTTATAATATCTTAGTGCTCCTGGATGAAAAGGTGCTGTTAATCCATTAAGCATACTTTCTGGAGTCAAAACTCTAAATGCTTTATGTGCCTTTTGTAACTCTTCTAAATTACTAAAGATTGTTTTAACAAGATCGTAAATCATATCCTCTGAAGCACCTGCATTTGTTACAACTGTTGCTGTAACAGCATAAGTCTCTACATCATTATCAACACCAGTGTAGGTACCTGCAGGTATAGTTGTCATTACATAGTATGATCTTTCATTAACAAAATTTTGAATTACATCTGAGTTTAGAGGGATTATTGAGATTTCAGTAGAATTTGCAGGCTCTTCTATCGCGGCTGCCGGATTTCCAACTGTATAGAAGAAAGCATCAATTTTTTTATCCACTAGAGCTCTACTAGCTTCCTGTTGTTGAAGACCTTCAGCCTTAATGTCGCCGTCACTGTTAAGACCATGCAATCTGAGCACATCTTCTGCATTACCTCTTTGTCCTGAACCAGGATTTCCAATATTTATGAATTTCCCCTTAAGTTCTGAGACGTTACTAATGCCAGAGTCTTTTCGAGCTACAAGTAATATTGTCTCTGGGTGCATGCTAAATAGGCTTCGTAAATTGTCCTGTGGTTTTCCACTGAACTCTCCTAGTCCATTGACGGCTTCAAAGTTTCTATCAGATTGGGCAACTCCTATATCTAATAGTCCTCTTTCAACTGCACGGATATTAAAAACTGAACCTAATGCTGGACGACCCACACAATTGTAAGACTCTGAATTGTATTTGTTTAAAAGATTACATACATGCAATGCTACTTGATAATAAACACCTGTTACTGAGCCGCCGCCAATAAGAATATCTTGGCTAGCTCGAGCGGGTTGAACTAGTGCTAAACTAGAAATCAATCCAAATCCAAAAATTGCTACCAATGTCTTACGCAAAAACATAGTGCACCTCACTTAAAAAAATTATTAACGAATATTTTACAAACAATATGAATAAGACTAGGAAATACTAAATTTTTTATATTTTAGGCGTTTATGTGTATTATCACAATCTATAATAAGAAAAATAAAACTTTTAAAAAATCTCCTATTTTATCAATTTAGATAACTCTTTAAACAAATCTGTCCCTGCAACTTCAAGCCATTCGAAAATTACCATTTCTGTTGTAACACAAACAGAACCACTTTTTTGTATGCGTTTTAGACCGGCTCTAAGATTTGATGGAGTTCTTGATCCACATGCATCTTCAACAACAAATACTGTGTAATCTTTCATAATGAAATCCATAACTGTTTGAAGTACGCAAATATGAGTTTCTGTTCCACACACAATTATCTGATCTCTTCCTTTCTGTTGCCAAGCCTCAATTTCTGAACAAACATCTATATTTTTACCCGCACTAAAACTCATTTTACTAATTGTTATCGCGTTAGAGGAACAGCTCTCTAAGATTTGTTTCTCTGTACTGCCCAATCCCTTGGGATATTGTTCAGTAATAATTACTGGTATATCAAGTCTTTTCGCTGCTTTTAGTAGAACGCTTGTTTGGTTTAAAATTTTTTGTCCATCGTTTATAACAGGCATTAACTTTTCTTGGAGGTCTACCACAACCAAACCAGAGCGAGATGCAGACATTAGCATTTTAAGATCCCTTTTTAAGAAGTCTCATATTTAAAAAAAATAATTATTAAATTATAATTATAGAGTGTTTAAAGAGAAAAACTCCGTATAAACTAATTTTTCTTATCTAATGGATATAACTTGAATAAAATAGATACAAGAAAATATTAAATTTGGCATTGAGGATTGATAGGAATGACATTAAAGATCGCTGTAGTTGGTTCTGGTCCAGCTGGCTTCTATACTGCCGACGCAATTTTACGTTCGGGTAGTGAATGTGAAATAGACATTTTTGAGCGCTTCCCATGTCCTTTTGGGCTTATAAGGTTTGGCGTTGCTCCTGATCATGAAAAAACAAGAAGTGTTTGGCGTGCCTTTACAAAAACATTAGGCAATGAATCTGTCAGGTATTTTGGTAATATTACTGTTGGTCAGGATATCTCAGTAGATGAACTTCTTTTAAATTATAACGCTGTAGTAATAACTGTCGGAGCCGGAAAGGATCAGCCACTAAATATACCTGGAGCTGACCTAGAAGGAGTTTATGGCTCTGCAACGTTCGTAAATTGGTATAATGGTCATCCTGATGAAGCAAACTTAAGTCCTAATTTAAATACAAATTCTGTAGTAGTTATTGGAGCTGGGAATGTCGCTATAGATGTTGCCAGAGTTTTGCTAAAGACAAAGCAAGAAATGGCTAATACTGATTTATCGAGCCATGCGGCAAAGATAATTCATTCTTCACCTATTAGAGAAGTGCATCTGGTTGCACGTAGAAGTGCTGCAGAGGCTAAATTTACAAATGTTGAATTGCGTGAGATGGGTGATTTAGATGAGGCTGACCCTTATTTAGATGCAAAAGTATTACCAATTTCTGTTGAAGGAGAGATGAGTGATAGAGATCGAAGGGTAAGGGAAAAAAATCTTATCACACTTCGTGAATTTGCCGAGATTAAAGAGTATACAAAACCAAAAAAATTAAATTTTCTTTTTTGTGCACAACCCGTAGAAATAAAAGGAACTGGAAAGGCTGAGGCTGTTATTTTTGAGCGTACAAGAATAGAAAATGGTAAAGCAATAGCTACTGGTAATCGATTTCAGGTTCCCTGCGGAATTGTAGTTGCAGCAACAGGATACCGTTCTGAGGCAGTTCCGGGAGTGCCTTTTGATGAAAAAAATGGAATTATACCCAATGTGATGGGTAGAGTTTCAGAAGGTTTATATGTTGCAGGTTGGGTAAAACGTGGACCATCTGGTGTTATAGGAACAAACAAAACCGATGCCAGGGAAACAGTTGAAAATATGTTGAAAGACCTTATGCCTCAGGAAAAGTCTGGTCGTAAAGCGATAGATGTTTTATTAACAGAACGAGGTTGTAGGGTTGTAAATTTTGCTGATTGGCAGAAAATTCAACAGGCAGAAGAAAACGCAGCAACAGGGGGTGCTCCGCGTGCTAAGTTTGTAAATGTAAGAGATATGATAGATGTGTTGGAAAATTCAAATTAATTTTATACAATCACAGATAAATAGACCTTTAAGTTGAACTTCATATATAGATGTGTATATAGATGAAAAGCAACACTAGGTTTTTATGTTTTTTTACGGGCTCGAATAGCTAATTAATAGTAGCTATATAAGTTAATCTTGCCTATATAAATTATGCTAAATGGAGAATAGCTGCCTCATGCCGGGAAATGCAGTCTTAACCCAAACAAATGAACAACGAGAATCACTTGACTCTGTAGTAGTGCGGTTTGCAGGTGACTCTGGTGATGGAATTCAGTTAACAGGCGGTCGATTTACTGATGAGACCGCAGTGGCAGGTAATGACCTAGTAACTTTTCCTGATTTTCCAGCTGAAATACGAGCACCAATTGGAACTACCTACGGTGTTTCAGCATTTCAAATTCAATTTGGTTCCAATGTTGTAAAAACATCCGGAGATTCACCTGACGTATTGGTATGTATGAATCCAGCAGCACTGAAAGTTAATCTTGAAGATTTAAAGGTTGGCGGAGTAATAATTTCTGATATTGGCACCTTTAATGACAAAAATATTGAAAAAGCAGGTTTTGCAGAAAATCCTCTTGAGGGTTCTTTTCTTGATGCATACAGACGCATTGATATAGATATTAGCAAATTAACTCTTGAGTCGGTCAAAGACTCAGGAGTAAATAAAAGAGATGGTCAGCGTTGTAAAAATATGTGGACTTTAGGGCTGGTTTCATGGATGTATGATCGTGATATAGAACCCACTGTCCAGTGGCTTGAGTCAAAGTTTAAAAACCTCCCTGAAATTGCAAAAGCTAATATCTCAGCACTCAAGGCTGGTCATGCGTTTGGTGAAACAGCTGAACTCCCTGCTGCTTTGCCAGTTTTTACAGTTGGATCTGCAGAGTTTAAACCTGGAGAATATCGAACAGTTACAGGAACAGAGGCTCTAGCATGGGGTCTTACTGTAGGCAGTAATTTAGCTAATTTGAAGCTATTGCTTGCATCCTATCCAATAACACCAGCATCTTCGCTTCTACATGTTTTATCTGGTTTAAAGGAATATAACGTTTCAACTTTTCAAGCTGAGGATGAAATAGCAGCAGTCTGTGCAGCAATTGGTGCTTCATATGGTGGTGCAATGGGGATAACTTCAAGTTCTGGACCAGGTGTTGCTTTGAAGACTGAGGCACTTGGTTTGGCAATAGCAGCAGAACTTCCACTTATTTTGGTAAATTCACAACGAGCTGGACCTTCTACGGGCATGCCGACTAAAACTGAACAATCAGATTTATACTTAGCCGTATACGGACGAAATGCGGATGCACCTTTAGTTGTTTTAGCTCCACAATCATCTGCAGATTGTTTTGATATTGGTGTAAGTGCTGTAAAAATAGCAACACAATTCATGACACCAGTAATGGTTCTTAGTGACACTTATTTAGTTAATGCTGCAGAGCCATGGCTTTTACCTGATGTTAATGAAATTGAACCATTTCCTGTAAGTTTTAGGACTGATCCTGAGGGTTTTCAGCCTTTTTTAAGAGATCCAAAAACTGGAGCGAGGCCATGGGTTAAACCGGGAACACCCGGCTTGATGCATCGTATTGGTGGACTTGAAAGAGCCAGTGAAAGCGGAAACGTATCTTATGACCCTGCCAATCACCAAAATATGACAGATGCAAGGCGTGAGAAGGTTCAGGGTATTTCTAATTTTTTGCCTAAACAAGAAATTGATTCTGGAGCAAACAAAGGGAAAGTCGTTGTAGTAGGTTGGGGTTCAACCTATGGACCTATTAGTCAGGCAGTAGGTAGAGCAATAAACCAGGGACATGCTGTATCACATATACATCTTAGAAACATTTGGCCATTACCCTCAAATCTTGGTGAATTATTTTCAGGGTTTGAAAAAGTTTTAGTCCCAGAATTAAATGCTGGTCAGTTATTAACTGTTTTACGAGCAGAATATTTGGTAAATGCAAATGGGCTTAATAAAGTTGCGGGACAGCCTTTTCGTGTTTCAGAAATTGAGTCCGCAATCATTTCTATGGTAGAGGAAAAAAATGAATAATACAGCCACTGCAACAGAATTCACTGCACAAGACTTTACATCAGATCAAGAAATACGTTGGTGTCCAGGATGTGGTGATTATGCAATTGTAAAGGGAGTACGTAAGGCTTTAGCCGAGATCGGTACTCCACCAGAGAAAGTTGCTTTTGTGTCAGGAATTGGCTGTGCTGCAAGGTTTCCATACTACATGTCAACTTATGGCTTTCATACTATTCATGGGCGTGCTCCGACATTCGCTACTGGATTAAAGTTAGCAAACCCTGAACTAGATGTTTGGGTCGTTGGAGGTGATGGAGATATGCTTTCCATAGGAGGGAATCATACTTTTCATGTTATGCGACGCAACGTTGATGTTAACCTTTTGCTCTTCAATAATGAAATATATGGACTAACTAAAGGACAATATTCTCCTACCTCTGAGGAGGGCACTAAATCACCCTCAACTCCCTTTGGATCTGTTGATCACCCTGTGTCTCCCGTATCATTTGCTCTTGGTGTAGGTGGTAGATTTGTGGCTAGGGCTTATGATATAGGTCAAAAAACTCTTCCCGAGGTGTTAAAACGTGCACACAGCCACAAAGGTGCATCATTTGTTGAAATTCTTCAAAATTGTCATGTGTATAATGATGGTACATTTGAAGAAGTAAGAGATAAAGGTTCTATTAACAACCAATTAATATGTTCTCATGGAGAACCCCTAATTTATGGTAAGGATCGTGATAGAGGTATAATTTTAAATAGAGAAAAACTAGCTCTAGAAACTGTCATCTTAGGACAAAACGGAATTGAAGAAAAAGATATACTGATTCATGACGAAAAAAATTATAATCTTGCTGTAATGCTAGGTGACCTGAGGCCCCCAAATGGGCCCATGGCGTTTGGAGTAATCTATGCTGATCCAACGGAATCATACGACTCTGCTGTAATTGCTCAAGAAAATGAGTTAAAGAAAAAAGCAGGGGAGCCTGACCTAAATAATCTCTTGAGGAGAGGGCATACTTGGATGGTAGAATAAATAGGTAATTTTTTACTTACCCGATTTACTAATCAAATTATTTTTTCCTAGAAATTCCATGATTTGGTTTAATGCACCATGTTCGTATAGGTCATTATGCCCTGCGTTTTTTATGAAAAATGATGTTTTAGGTGTTTTACCTAGATTGAATAATTGCTGACCAAAAGTTATAGGTATCGTTTTATCAAGATAACCATGAAAAATTAAAACTGGTGAACCAATTTTAAATATTTTTTTATTTGATAAAAAACGGTCAAAGACTAAATGCCTTACAGGTATGAGTGGAAAGCGCCAAGAAGCAATATCTACAGCTGATGTAAAGGGTGCTTCAAGAATTACAGCTGCAGGAGAAAAATAAGGTTTTGAGGCTAGTTCTACAGCTACACCAGTGCCTAAGGATTCTCCGTAAAGTATAATTCTATCTTCAGAAATACCTTTTTGTAGAAGAAAATCAATGGCTGCACGTCCATCAGAATATAATCCGGACTCGCAAGGTTTACCGGGGTTTTTAGAAAATCCCCTCCATGAAGTAAGAAGCACTCCTAAACCAGTTTCAATGTATGGCTTTATTTTTTTAGCCCTCATTCCTATATCACCAGCGTTGCCATGAAAGTATATTAATGTTGATGAATTTTTGTTTTTAGCTGGTTGATACCAGGCTAATAGGTTCAGTCCGTCATCGGTAGTTAGAAAAACTTCTTTTGTTTTAGGTAATCCGCACGAGGCTGGAATTGGGCGTTTGGAGTTGGGAAAATACATTAATCGGCGTTGAAATAAAAAAATCAGTGTAGATATGAGAATGTAAAGTCCCCCAATACATGCCACTACCAAAATAATAAAATGCAACAAGGTTGCTAAACTTTCAACTTAAAAAAAACACCCGACACTGTAAAACAGGCGGGTGTTTTTTTGCTAAAATAAATAAATCTATTCTCGAGCACCACCAAATAAATGTAGTAACATTATGAAAAGATTTATGAAATTTAAGTAAAGAGATAGAGCCCCCATGACTGACTTCTTAAGCATTATGGCCTGACCATCTGTTTCCGCATATGTTTGTTTTATTCGTTGAGTATCATATGCTGTGAGACCAGTGAAAACTATTACTCCAACAACAGATATGACAAGTGACATAACACCATCATACCATATCGCATTAACGATAGATGCAATTACGACACCAATTAAACCCATAAATAAAAATGAGCCCCATTTTGCGAGACTTCTTTTTGTCGTATATCCGTAAAGACTCATTGCTCCAAATAAGCCACAGGTTATAAAAAATACCCGCATTATATCCGCACCAGTATAGACGAGAAATATATAAGATAGAGATGCTCCCATCAGAATCGAGAATACCCAGAATAAAGTTTGTGCAGTTGAGGCTTTCATGTTTTGTATTTTAATGCCCATAAAAAACACAATACCAAGTGGGGCTAGCATCACAATAAAACCTATGCCCGAACGCATCAGGGCCTCAGCAAGACCTGTGTCAGCCATAACCCAAGCAACGATCCCTGTTAATGCTAGACCAGATGCCATATAGTTATACACTCGTAACATATAGCTACGTAGACCCAGATCAATTTGGGATTCTGTCATTGTCCCTGAATATGCTCGCCGGTCTGTCTTTATAACCATTATTGCCTCCTATGAACAAATACAAGTTATATTATAATATAACTTGTTATTACCAAATCAACAGGAAAGGATGTAGATTCGATAAAAAATATAATAAAACAGCCTATAATAACCTATAAACCATTTTTTCTTTGAATTAGTAAATTCCACCCTTGATGTAAAAAAATATTTAATAATAATTCTCATAATTTGCAACTAAACCATAAAAAACCTTATAGGTTTAAACTATACTATTAAAATCAAGGAGATTTATTTATATGCCCTCAAAACTATCTAACATTCAAATTGAGAAACAAATTTCTCAATTAAATGGTTGGTCACTTGTATGAGATAGTAGTGACTCGATTACTTGCAACTATAAGTTTAATAATTTTTCTGAGGCATTTAGTTTTATGACTCAATCTGCCCTAGCGGCTGAAAAGATAGACCATCACCCTGAGTGGAGCAATATATATAACTCTGTAGAGGTTTTATTAACAACTCATGATGTTAAAGGCCTTAGCAAAAAAGATTTCATTCTAGCGCATGAAATGAATAACATCGCCTCAAAATATAATATTAGATAATTGGTATGTTTATTTTGGCTCTAATCTTAGTGCACCATCAAACCTAATTACCGAGCCATTAATAAATCTATTGACACATATATGCTCCACTAACTGAGCATATTCTTCGGACTGTCCCAGACGTTTAGGATATAGTGTTTTAGCTATTAGGCTTTCAAGCACAGGTTCTGGTAATCCAGAAGTCATCGGGGTATCCATTAGACCCGGTGCAATAGCATTTACCCTTATTCCCTCACGAGCTAGTTCACGTGCGAGTGTTAATGTCATAGAAGCAATTCCTCCTTTGGAAGCAGAATATCCGCATTGTCCAATTTGGCCTTCAAATGCTGCTGCAGATGCTGTTCCAATCATTATTCCACGCTCACCTTCGTGAACTGTGTCTAGGGAGCTCATGCTGGCTGCTGCAAGGCGCATACAATTGATTGTACCGATAAGATTAATTTCAATAACTCTCTTGAATTTTTCAAGGTTGTTTGGTGATCCATCCTTAGATATAAGCTTAGCTCCAGTTGCAACGCCTGCACATGCAATCATTATACGAATTGGTCCAATCTCATGTTGGATTTTTTCGAAAGCTTCTTCAGTTGACTCAGCATTTGAAATATCACAAGAAGCCCAGGACCCACTAATTTGGCCTGCCACATCTTTTGCTAAGGTTTCATTTATATCAATAATTCCAACTCTGCAGCCTTTTGAAGCTAGGTGGACAGCTGTAGCTTTTCCAAGTCCAGAACCACCACCAGATATAATTGCACTTTGTCCTTTTAGTTCCATTGAATTTTTCCAATCTTAATTTGTTGCATTAAAATAATGAGTTTTTGGAGTTGGATCTCTTTTTATTCTCTCTATGAGAAATATAAAAAACACTAAATATAATAATAGCTCCACCAATCCAGGTAGTTTTAGCTGGTATTTCTGAAAACATGAAATAACCGATCAGTGCGGCAAAAGGAAGCCTAATAAAGTCCAATGGGGTAAGTGCAGTAGCTTCTGCCATAGATAATGCTTTTGCCATGCTATAATGCCCTATAGTTGCCAAACCACCCACAGCACCAAGTAGAAATAATTCGTCATGGGATGGTGTGCTCCAAAACCAGATAGCAGGCCCAATAGATAAGGGAGTAAGAAAAACGTGCATCCAAAAAACAATAGATAATGCAGATTCTGTTTTTGATATGATTCTAACCAAGGCCATGGAAATTGCGAACAAAAGTGCTGATAAGATGGCTAAGAACCCACCAATACTTATTGTTTCAGCACCAGGCTGAAGAATAATAAGCACCCCACCAAATCCAACAAAAGTTGCAATCCATCGCCGGACACCTACCTTTTCACTCAACATAATAATAGCAACAGGAATCATCCATAGTGCTACAGTGAAGTTTAGTGCAACGGCTTCTGCCAATGGCATTAACCCAAGGGCGGAATACCAAGCCCACATTGCCAAGATTCCAAAAACAGCACGCAAAATAAAGGGACGAAAGGAAATTGGCCTTGTAATTTTTAGTCCTTTGGAAAAGAAAAAGGGTGCAATAATAATCAGACCTAGGGCATTTCTAAAAAAAGCTATTTCAAATGGTGAAATAGTTTCTGCTAATTCTCTAATAATTGCTGACATGCCTGAAAAACAGGCACAAGTAAAAATCATTAATGCAGCACCAATAAGTGGTTTAGGAAACATAAAAGATCCTATAAGTGAAAAAACTTTAATTATACTTAGTCTGGTTAGGTGTTATTCTGAATATTTAGTAGATTACTAAGTAAGAGATAGTTGTCTTTAATATCTACTAATTTAAAAGGCTTTTAAAACATATAGTGTAGTTGCTGCTTTAGTGAGAACTCGTGCACGGGTTCTGAAGTCTTGCATTTTTTTAAGTTGTTTTAAAACCACCTCAAAAAATTTCATACTATCTCGTCCTGCATATGCTTCTGCTAATGATAAATCAGATATAACTGATAGTCTGTGCAGACTATTTTGTATACCCATAGCCGCATTATGAACTTCTTTTCTAACTTCCTCGGCACCAAAATTATCTCCCATATCTTGGCGAACGTGAGCAATTGTTAATAGGGTATCAATTCGGAGTCGTTCATCTTTTATAGTTTTTGCTAGAGATACTGCTTGTTTAGCAGACAGTGTCTCCCCCATAGAAATTGCAACACGACTGATAGCATAGGAATGAGTAAAACCACGCTGTATTTCTGATATGTATTTAATCGCTGACTGAAAGTCATTAGTCACAGAAAATGCATGTGCTAAACAAGCTTTTGCTTGATCCAATTCTGGGCTATTTTCCATCCCTTTGGTTAGCTTAACTGCTTTATCAAGCAAATCATTTTTACTTGATGAGTGAAGAGAAGAAATTTCTGTAATATGTAACTTACACAAAATAGTGATGCGGTTTACATTTCCAGAAATTTTTTCTACAAAATAATTAGATTGTACGCTATTGCCTAATTTTGCCCATGATAATGCTAAGTCACTAAAGGCAGAATTCTTCAAAATTGTTGTTGAAATGCTTGGCAATATTTTTTCAGCATCATCTATCAAGTGCTGAGCCATTTCTGTATCATTGTTTTTAATTGCATAATCAGCAATTTTTATCAAAGATTCAAATTTGATTTGTGGAGTCGCTATAAGTTTTAGTGCTGTTATTGCAGAATTAAAATTGCCTATTTTTGCCGCCGATTCTGCTATGGTTTTATGAACTTTGTCGCGCATTCTTACTTCAGGAAATCGATTAGCTAAGGCAACAGCCTTTGAGGTTTGGTTTTCTTCTGCTAAAATCATACCCACTTCACTAATTGCTACGACTATTGACCTAGGGTCTTCAATAGATTTGGTTACCTTTAAAGCACTAGTAACATCACCTACCCTCGCAAACCCAGCTGCGACAATACTTAAAGTCCAATCCCTGAGGTCGGTTTGATTTACCTGTGTGGCTGCAGACTCTGCAAGAAGTAATAAACAACGAGTAGTTGGTCTTTTCAGACAAATTTGTTCATTAGATACTACATCAAAAGCATATGTTCTGTCTTCATTGCCAAGGACATTATGTATGATTTTACGGGCTTTAATGATTTGTTTCTGGCGAGCATAATCCAATTCTTGTAAAAGTTTTTGTGCATCACTAACCGCTGATTTAAGGTGATTTAATAAAAAACTTGATGCTTTACCATCTATAGAAAGCTTGGAGATTTTTTGATATTTCTTTATTGCAAATATTGTTTGTTTAGTCATTTCTCCGTCAATCAAACCTTTATATATGCCGAGTTCTGCTAAACGTAACTGTATACGTTGTATTAAAAGAATTTGTCTTCTTGTCCGCAAGATGTCGTTTGCTTTGTCTTGTCCAAGGGCAGCTAAATGGATTAATTTATAATTATTTGGGACCATTTGAATTCGTCCAAAATCCCTTTGTAGAGCAGTGGGCAGATAGCTACCTTGAGCAATTTCCGTAAAGAATAAAATAGCACAAAACGAGAAAAATATCATATCTCGCTTGGATGATTGAAATTTCAACTTGATAAATGATTTAATCAAAATTGTAAAAATATGTCTCATAATAACTTATGTTAATCTATATAAAATATTAGCGTAGACATTTAATTTTATTTTTTGAGATTTCATATTAATCAGTATATTAAGTATAGAATTTGTTTTATTTAAATATCAGTAAAATTTTATGTTTCCTGAATTATAAATTTATTGCATTTTGCTTTTTAATATTGAATAAATTTCCCTAGTATAATTATTTAGGAATCCAAAAATGGAAGCAATATCTCTTTTCCGAAGCCCATTTTTGCTTGGGTTTGATCATTTAGAAGAAATCTTAAATCGCACAGCAAAATCACAAGAGGACTCATATCCCCCCTATAATGTTTTACGTTTGAATGATCAAGATATACGTATAACACTTGCACTTGCGGGTTTCAGTGTTGATAGATTGGAAATTACAGTTGAGGGGAATCAACTTTATATTAGAGGTTTGAGAGCCGAAGAAACAGAGAACGTTTATTTGCATCGTGGTATCGCCACTCGACAGTTCGAACGTACTTTTGTTCTTGCTGAGGGGGCAACTATTCAAGATGCTATTTTTGAAAATGGCCTATTAAACATAGACATTACTCTTCCAGATCCTAAGGATAGAATACAAAAGGTTTCTATTCGCACAGGTTAGATAATTTTAATTTTTTACCACTGATGATCTTAATCTTACTATAAAACGCGCCCCTGTTATTTGACCGGATTCATCACATATATTTTCACAAGAAATTTCCCCCCCGTGACCGTTAATGATTTGTTTTGATATAGCAAGTCCGAGGCCAGAATGAGATCCAAAATTTTTGTCATGGGGACGATCTGTATAGAAACGTCGAAATATATCTTTTAAAGCATCAGTTGGAATACCTGGTCCAGAGTCAGATACAGTAACAATGATCCAATTATTTTCAAGAGAAAGCTTTATACAGATTTTCCCATTGGAAGGAGAGAAGCTTAGTGCATTATCTATTAGATTCTGAAAAACTTGTCCCATTCGGTCTGTAACAGCCATAATATAAAACACTTTAGAACTAGCACAATCTAACTTGATTTTCTTCTGACCTATTACTTCTGGACTATACTGATGAAGTCCAATAAGAGTTTGGAGCATAACCTTAAGATTCAAAGGTTCCGGCTTTAAGCGACTTAACTCTGTGTCAATTCGCGATGCATCAGCAATTTCACTTAGAAGTCGATCAAGTCTTTTGACGTCTTTCTCAATAATATTAAGGAGTTCTTGTCTTTTTGAATTATCATTTATTCGTTTTGCTGTCTCTACCGCACTACGAAGAGACGTCAAAGGGTTTTTTATTTCATGGGCAACATCAGCAACAAAATTTTCAATTGTATCCATTCTAGACCAAAGAGAGCTAGTCATTTTACTTAAAGATTTTGATAACATACCAATTTCGTCACGCCTATTTGCAAAATCTGGTATTGTATCCTTGTTACCTAGGCCTGCACTAACCTTGTCAGCTGCCTTAGCAAGGCGTCGGACTGGCCTTGTAATCGTACTAGCTAGATATAAAGATAAGAGAATAGTTATTAAGAGAGCAACTAAAAAGGCTAGAACTAATGCAGATCTGACATCTCTAACACTTCTGTCAACGTCATTAGTTTGTCCAGAGATTAATAACGCTCCTTGAACCCGTCTTACAGATTGTAATGGTAATGCGACCATTACAATTCTATCGCCATCAGCAGACTCAAATACACCACTACCATATTTGCCTGTAAGAGCTTTTTCTAATATTGGCAGTGTTGCGACTGTTGGATTTTCAGGTGCGGCCGCTAAAGATCCACTTCTATGAGGTGGAATAAGTTCTACTACCCATTTATACATTTCGAAAGATATTCTCTTAAATAAACTAACTTCTGATGGAGGTGGTAAACTGCTGCTCTCCAGTGCTGAATCAGGTAGAGTATAGCTATCTACGCCAAGTTTACCATTTGCTAAAAATAATTGGACACGTCTTTCTGAAGGAATGGCGAGTTTAAGTAATATTGATTTTGCTTTAGAAATATCAACATTATCTAGATTTTCAGAAATAGTTGAAGACTCATTGATTAGTGTTCTTCCAATGAGATTTCCCTCTCTAGTTAGTGCATCGGCTTTAATTGTAAGAAGTTCAGTCTGATATTTATCTAAATATAAAAAACCTCCTGCTAGAATAGCTAATGCAAGAAGGTTTATAGCCAATACCCGAGCAGTTAGGGATTTGAGAAAGTTCCCAGGAAGTCTCTCATCATTCAGTTTTTTATGTTTTAGCCTCAACGAATCTATAACCAACCCCATATAGAGTTTCTATTTGAGAAAATGCAGGGTCTACAACTTTAAATTTTTTCCGTATGCGTTTTATATGACTGTCAATAGTACGATCATCAACAAATGTATCATGATCATAACCTGCATCAAGTAATTGATCACGACTTTTTACATGCCCTGGATGTTTTACCAAAGCTTCAATGAGGAGAAACTCAGTTACTGTAACGGAGATTTTTTTTCCATCCCATTTACAAAGATATCTAGCTGGGTCAAGAGTCAATTGCCCCCTAGTTACCAAAGCTCCATCCTCGCTATTCGAGCTCATTATTTTAGTTGATTTATCACTTCTCCTTAACACAGCTCTAACTCGCTGGATCAAAAGATCTAAAGAAAAAGGTTTAGTTATATAATCATCTGCACCCTCTCTAAGACCTGCAAGTTCGTCACTTTCCTGGTCTTTAGATGTAAGAAAAATTACTGGTAAAGAGCTCCTACGGCGCAACCTGCGCAAAAGTTCTAATCCATCAAGGCGGGGCATTTTTATATCTAACACAACAAGATCGGGTGGAAAATCTAGAAGATCCTGAAGGCCAGCCTGTGCATCACTATGCCTACGAACAGAAAAACCCTCTGTTTCTAAAACCATCGAAACTGAAGTGAGAATGTTTAAGTCATCATCTATAAGTGTTACTCTGCGTGCCAATTTAGCCTCACTATGTTTTGATCAAAATTTAACTTATTTGATCATATGAATAGGGCAAATTTAGGGCGAAATAGAAAAATTTACTAGTTTTGTATTCTTAAAACCTATTCCCTGGTCTTTTTGAAATAGCTATAAAGCGTATTCCAAGCATCAAACTTGCAGCAATTGCCCCTATCAAAAAGGCCCACATAAGCCCCTTTACCCCTAAATCTGCATGGAATGCAAGGATCCATGCAATAGGTATTGTAAGACCCCACCAAGCTATTAATTGAAGCAAGGATGGTATCCATACATCAGAGGAACCTCTTAAACATCCCATCAATACAGCTTGCAACCCATCGAAAATTAATACAATCCCAGCAAGGCCAATTAAACCGGCTGCAATTCCAGATACCATTATGTCTTTTGTATAAATTTTTGCCAGTTGGTCGCTAAGACTAAGATAAACAGCCATAACACAAGTCATTAAGGATACAACTAAAACTATACTGGCTAGACCGGCACGTTTAAGATCTGTCATATCATTTTTACCCACAGCATTACCAACTCGAACAGTACTTGCTCCGGCTATTCCTATGGCACACATGAACGCAAGAGCAATTAGATTGAAGGCAATTTGATAGCCTGCAAGGGATATAGTGCTTATCCAACCTGCAAACATTGTGAGTGCACTGAAAGAGGCTGCTTCAAGGCCTCGAGCTATGCCTAAGGGAAACCCGATTTTTCTATATTTATTTGCAAGTTGAAAAAATCCTTTGAAAGGTCCTGTAATACCAAGGTTTTTATTTTTAAGAGCAATAAATACATAAGAAACGAGAACTAACATCATTAACCATCTGACTATAGATGTAGTTATTGCAGCTCCTTGAGCCCCCATTTCTGGTGCTCCAAGTTCACCAAATATGAATATCCAGTTTAATATAGCATTTAGGACTACTGCACCTATCATACTAATCATTGCAGGTAGAGGTTTGCCCAGTCCTTCAAGAAAGAACCCAGTTGTTGCCCAAATCATAAATGCTGGAAATCCCCATGAAATCCAAATCAATACGTCAGATCCACCTGTTGCTATAGACTGTGTTTGGCCAAATAGCAGAAGTAAGGGTTCTCCTAAAAAACAAATCAACCCCATCAGGATGCCAAAGAACGAACCTTGAATTAAACCAACCCTCCAAATTTTGCCACAAGCACTGTCGTTACCAGCTCCCTTTGCTTGGGCTACCATTATTACTGTACCTTGTGATAAGCCTACACCAACCAGAACTATGACAATTTGTAGGGCATTTGAAGCTGCATAATGTGCTAGAGGTGTTGTCCCGTAGTGTCCCACCATTGCTGTATCAACTGCTACCATTACCAGTAAACCAGCTCTAGCAATTACCATGGGGATTGCTAGTAATACGGTTTTATAGAGATGTGTTGTAAATTCCATGTACTTGTTAATTTTTCCTTATAGGAAGTATATCTAACAAAAATAATAGAAATCTTAATAAAAACTATAGTCATAAAAACAAAAAACAATTATGTAAATTACGGTTGGAAATTATATCGAAATGTTTACATAATTAAGTAAGAGTCTTTTTTTAGAAACAATATTTTAGAACTAAACATTACCTATAATATATTAATTTTGTATTATGAGTGTCATAAGGTTGAGTATTTATGAACATTAATATTAAAAAATTTGGGTGCGGCAACTTAACACCCTTGAAACGTTCGTATGTTGGGTGTTGAATGTGCATCCTTGTGATATTTAATGGCTGAATAAAAAATATTGTTTTTGCCAATTTACTATTAATAAGTTCGAGGTGTGGTGGTTTTCCTCGAACCCAGATAGAAGGAGCGTTACCGCCGGTCATGACGAATATAGGCCCTTTTGTGAGCCCATACGGGCTTGAATCCATTGGTTTGTCTGATAGTCCTGTCATCCATTGGAATCTTACTGCTCCTGCACTTTATACTGCTGCAATAAAAAATAGTGAGGCTAGTATTGCGTCTGGTGGTGCTCTTATAGCACTTACAGGAGAACATACTGGAAGGTCACCAAACGACAAATTCGTTGTAAGTGACAAGATCACTGAAAATGAAATTGAGTGGGGTTCAATAAATAAGCCATATTTAGCTGGTGACTTTGAATTAATTTTTGAGGATATGACCAAATATCTAAAAAATAAAGAGCTATTTGTGCAGGACTGTTTTGCAGGTGCTGATCCTACTCATAGGCTAGCTATTAGAGTAGTTTCAGAATATGCATGGCATAATTTGTTCGCTAGAAATTTATTTATTACACCTTCAGTCGAAGATATCCCTAATCAGGAACCTGATTTTACCATAATTCAGGCTCCCGGATTTAAGGCTGACCCAAAAAGACATAATACTAATTCATCAACCTGTATCTTAGTAGACTTTTCAAAACGTTTGGTTCTAATTGGTGGCACTTCGTATGCAGGTGAATGTAAAAAATCAGTTTTTTCAATATTAAATTTTCTTTTACCTGCTAGTAATGTTTTACCGATGCATTGTTCAGTTAATGTTGGAGAATCAGAGGACGCTGCAGTTTTTTTTGGCCTTTCGGGTACTGGAAAAACGACATTATCTGCCGACCCTAACCGTAAGTTGATTGGAGATGACGAACATGGCTGGTCATCAAATGGTCTCTTTAATTTTGAGGGTGGTTGTTATGCAAAGGTTATTAGACTTTCTCAAGAGGCTGAGCCAGAGATTTTTGCAACAACTAAAATGTTTGGTACTGTGCTGGAAAATGTAGTAATGGATCCTAATACGAGGGTTTTGGACTTAGATAATCCACTACATACAGAAAATACTAGAGGAGCATATCCGCTTTCTTTCATTCCTAATGCAAGTAAAACTGGCATAGCAGGTCACCCTAAGAATGTTATTATGTTAACAGCTGATGCTTTTGGTGTCCTGCCTCCTATATCAAAATTAACCCCTGCACAAGCGATGTATCATTTTCTTTCGGGTTACACAGCAAAAGTTGCGGGTACTGAGAAGGGCCTCGGCTCTGAACCTCAAGCAACATTCTCAACTTGTTTTGGAGCTCCATTTATGCCTCGTCACCCGTCCGTATATGCACAAATGTTGCGTGAGAGGCTGGAGGACACAGGTGCAAATTGTTGGCTTGTGAATACAGGCTGGACAGGAGGTCAATATGGTGTAGGCAAGCGTATGGAAATTTCTATTACAAGGTCCTTACTAAAAGCAGCTCTTGATGGTACTCTTTCAAATGTTCAAATGAAATTCGATGAATCTTTCGGGCTACAGATACCAACATCTTGTCCAGGTGTTGATCCGGGAGTCCTGACGCCTAGAGATACCTGGAATGATAAAAATGCATATGATAATCTATCCTCAGAACTTGTGGGACGCTTTCACGAAAACTTTATAAAATTTAAAGACCATGTTACTAACGAGGTTCTAATGGCGGCACCACAGGCTGTTTAGGGAATTAAATTTTATTCTTTATTTCTGTATGAATAAAATTACAAAATAAATATCTAATGTGCACTTGCCCAGTTTATTCCATGCCCTGTTTCAACAATCAATGGAACATCTAGTTTAACGGAGTTTTCCATAACTTGACGTATAAAAGGTTCTATTTGAGATAGTTCTTGTGTAGGAATTTCGATTACTAGTTCATCATGAACTTGTAGAATAATCTTTGCCTTTGAATTTGACTTATTAAGAGCCTTTGATAAACGAATCATAGCTATTTTGATTATATCTGCTGCTGTACCTTGGATGGGTGCATTAATGGCTGCTCTCTCTGAAAATTGTCTACGTGCAGGGTTTTTGTCATTGATTCCTGGAGTAAAACATTTTCTTCCAAAAAGTGTAGAAACAAAACCGTCAGACCGTGCCTTTTCTATAGTTAGATCCATATAATCACGAATGCCAGGATATTGCTCAAAATATGAGTTTATGTATTTTTTAGCTTCTTTTTGAGATATTCCTAACTGTCGAGCTAATCCAAATGGACTAATTCCATATATTATTCCAAAATTTATTGCTTTAGCTGATCTACGGACATCTGGGTCAATATTGTCAACTGGAATTCCAAAAACTTGACTTGCTGTTAAAGCATGGATGTCCACGTTTTTTTCGAATGCATCTTTAAGACTTTTTACATCTGCAATATGAGCTAGGATGCGTAATTCAATCTGTGAGTAGTCTGCAGAAAGTAATAAATGATCTTTTTCAGCTACAAATGCTTCTCTTATTTTTCGACCTTCATCAGTACGAATGGGTATATTTTGTAAATTTGGGTTGGAAGATGATAATCGCCCAGTGCCAGCTGTTGTCATACTAAAGGAAGTATGTACTCGGTTGGTATCTGGATTAATATGTTCTAAAAGGGCATCTGCATATGTACTTTTGAGTTTTGTTAATTGTCTCCATTTTAAAACTAAACTTGGTAGCTCATGGCCTTCTGCAGAGAGAGTTTCCAATATATCTGCACTTGTACTTCTAGATCCTGATTTTCCAATTTTTCCAGCAGTGAGACCAATATCATCAAACAATACTTGACCGAGTTGCTTTGGCGATCCAACATTAAATTTTTTTCCTGATATCTTATAAATCTGCTTTTCTAACACTTTTATAGACGATGAAAAATCACTAGAAAGACGGGAAAGAACAGCACGATCAAGTTTGATGCCAGACCTTTCAATATTCATTAACACATTAATCAGAGGTCTTTCTAGTCGTTCATAAACAGTTACTAGCCGTTGCTCAATCAAAAGGGATGTCAGTTTTTTAAAAAGTTGAAGTGTTACATCCGCGTCTTCTGCCGCGTACTGGCAGGCAGGATTTAATGCAACAAGGTCAAACGTAATTTTCTCTTTTCCAGAACCAGTTATTTCCTTAAATGTCGTGGTTTTGTGCCCTAAATGTATTTCGGATAATTCATCCATACCATGTCCGTGTAGTGAACCATCTAGCACAAAAGACATCACCATACTATCACTTATACTGTTTAGAAAAATTCCATGCCTTTCTAAAACAAGCATATCGTATTTGATATTTTGTCCTACTTTTAGAATAGAATGATCCTCAAGGATTGGCCTTAACATATTGAGTGCTACATCAAAATTAATTTGTTTTAATGTATCTGTTTTATCCAATATGTCCTTTGATATATGTGACAATGGGATATAACAAGCTTCACCTATATTCAATGCTAGTGAAATACCAACGAGCTTTGCTCTGGAGGCGTCTAAAGAATTAGTTTCAGTATCTATAGCTATAACACCTGCTTCTTTTGCTCGTGCAACCCAAGTTTCTAAAGAACTGATACTTTGCACTAAAACATAATTGGTTTTATGTTGTTCTTTTGGTGTAACCTGATCGGAATTTAAATTAAGCTGAGATGAGATTCTTTCAATTGCTGATTTAAAACCTTGTTTTTTGAGAAATGACAATAAAATATCTGGATTGATCTTTTGGACCGAGAGTTTTTCAAGTGGTTCTGGAATTGGGACATCATCCCTTAATTTTACTAATTCACGTGATATCAAAGCCATTTGGGAATGGTTTATGATATTTTCTCTACGTTTAGGTTGTTTTATTTCATTTGCACGTGAAAGAAGTGAATCTAAATCCCCATACTCGTTTATAAGCTGAGCAGCAGTTTTAATTCCAATTCCAGGAATCCCAGGAACGTTATCGGAGCTATCACCAGCTAGGGCTTGAACATCAATGACTTTTTCTGGTGAAACTCCAAATTTTTCAATTACTCCTTTTTCTCCAATATTTTGATTTTTAAAGTGATCAAAAATCACTACCTTATTATCAGAGACGAGTTGCATTAGATCTTTATCTGAGGAGACTATGGTTACTTTTGCTCCATCGTTAATTGCTATTCGAGTGTAGGAGGCTATAAGATCATCTGCCTCAAAACCAGGGAGCTCTATAGCAGCCACATTAAATGCACGAACCATTTCACGAACTATATCAAACTGAGGGATTAATTCATCAGGAGGTGTGTCCCTATTAGCCTTATAGTCAGGAAAGATTTCATTTCGAAAAGTTTTGTGAGCAGTATCAAAGATAACGGCAATATGATCAGCTGTTGTTTCACGTAGCATGGCCCAAAGCATATTGGTAAACCCGAGTACAGCGTTTACTGGCGTGCCATCACCACGAGTTAAAGAAGGTATTGCATAGAAAGCACGAAATAAAAATCCAGAACCATCTATCAAAAATACATGTTGAGGCTTTTTAGCTATTAGTTTCGGTTTTTTACTCAATCTAATTTTACCTTGATTTGTCGTTTTAACAGAAAATAAACATTAAGTTGAGCTCTAAATACGTGTATCAACTCTAATATAAAAAAAACATTTATAACAAAGGTGATGTGCTTGATGTTATGTGAGTTATTTTTTTGGTTTATAAATAAATTTTCGATCACAGTAAGGACATTCAACCCAATCTTTTTCTCCCATGTTAAGATAAACAAGAGGGTGTCCAAGGGGGCCTCCATCACCATTACATGATACCTGTTTTGATTCAGATTCTATGGTTTCGGGAGGACTAGTAATTTGATTCATATTAAATTCCTAAAACATTCAGATGATTTGTTGACCAATATATCACTCTGATGATAACCATAGATTTTTTCAATCAACAAGAATTTGAGTTTTCTCACTTTTAAAAAATTTGATAGCAATATTCTATTTGTTTAATAATACACTCCAAATAGATGATATTAGCTTATTTATATTTTTTCTTAAAAAAGTTAGTCTGAAATTATGGAAAATCTTCTCACTGGTCAAGAACCTGCAATTAAAACTTTAGAATTAAGAAAAATATATAAAAGTCAAAAAAATGATTCTATCGAGGCATTAAAAGGATTAGATATTGAAGTTCCACGTGGCTCATTTTTTGGATTATTGGGTCCTAATGGTGCTGGAAAATCGACTTTTATAAATATATTAGCAGGCTTAGTTAATAGAACATCTGGACAAGCTAAAATATGTGGTTATTACACCATCAAGGA
Source organism: Rhodospirillaceae bacterium (assembly GCA_002728135.1). Taxonomy (GTDB): domain Bacteria; phylum Pseudomonadota; class Alphaproteobacteria; order UBA828; family UBA828. The sequence goes on along the minus strand of PBVE01000015.1, from coordinate 6,892 downwards.
TATGAGATTGGCAAGAATGTCGATTGGTGTTGTGCCTCAAGAATTAGTTCTAGATCCATTCTTTACTGCCCGTGAGGCTCTTGATGTGCAAGCAGGATATTATGGAATAAAGGATTCCAACAAAAAAACTGATGCAATTCTTGAAGCTGTTGGACTTTCTGATCAAGCAGATGCTTATGCACGATCTCTCTCTGGTGGTATGAGAAGACGTTTGATGGTTGCTAAAGCATTAGTTCATAGTCCTCCAGTAGTAATTTTAGATGAGCCAACTGCCGGTGTTGACGTTGAGTTAAGACAACAGTTATGGGCATATCTTCGAGAACTAAATGAATCAGGGACAACAATAGTGTTAACGACACATTACCTTGAAGAGGCCGAGGCTCTTTGTGACAAAATAGCGATAATATATGAAGGTTCCTTGGTTGCTTGTGATAAAACATCTGCACTATTAGCTCCTTTGGACAAAAAAGAAATAATCATCACAACTGAAGATGCCTTAGATGTAGTTCCTAAAGAATTAAATAATTTGGATTGTAAAATTTTATCTCCACACGAACTTTTAATTTGTTATAAAAGCAGGAATTTTAATATCTCTAAATTATTAGATAAATTAAGTGATGGAGGAATAAACATAATTGATATTACTACTAAAGAAGCTGATTTAGAGGATGCATTTCTCCACTTAACAAGTTCAGCAAAATACAATATGTCGGATTAAGATGAAATTTTTTCTTGAAGATAATATTCAATATGGAATATCAACAACTTTTAGGCCTGGAATACGGAGAGTAATGGCCCATAATCCAGGGCCATTCACTTATCATGGAACCGGTACGTATATTGTAGGTAGTGGAAATGTTGCTGTTATTGATCCCGGACCAAATATACCTGATCATATAAATGCTCTAATTCACGAGTTAGAAGGTGAAAGAATAAGCCACATATTGATTACTCATACACATCTAGATCATTCTCCTGCAGCCAAAATTTTAAAGAAAATAACGGGTGCATCAACATATGGTTTTGGACCACATGGTGGAGACAAGGGTCCATCAGTTGAAGAAGGGGCAGATTATGAATTTATACCTGACTTTGAGCTACGTGATGGACAAATTATAGAGGGTGGTGATTATACTTTTGAGGTTATTCATACTCCTGGCCACACATCAAACCATGTTTGTTTTGAGTTGAAAGAGAGTAGAATTTTGTTTCCGGGTGATCACGTAATGGGTTGGTCTACAACAATTGTATCTCCACCAGATGGAGATATGGCTGCTTACCGTAATTCTCTTAAGTTATTAATGGGACGTAATAATGATTTTTTTCTACCAACACATGGACCAGCGATTGATAATCCAAAATCATATTTAGCATATTTAATAGCCCATAGAGATCAACGAGAGATTTCTATTTTAGACTGTATAGAACAAGGTATTAGTAGGGTAAGTGATATGGTTAAAAAATTATATACTGATGTTGACCCACGGCTTCATAATGCTGCACAAAGATCCGTATTGGCCCATCTTTTGCAACTTATTAATGAAGGAAAAATAACAGCAGACGATGCTGAAATAAGTCTTAAGAGTGATTTTAGGCCTAAGTCTTGAAGCGGCCTTACAAATTATATATTTGGAATAGAACGCATACCTTTTGCTTCAAGACGAGGTAATACCTCATCTCTAAAGTAAGGGAATTCATCAAGATAGTTTACAAATGTGATAGTAGTTCCTTCATATCCTGCTTTGTATATTCGTTCCATTTCGTCTGCTATATAATCTGGAGTTCCAACTAAGGGGTAGACTCCATGGCCAGCAGCAAAACGATTTCGAAATTGGCTAAAAGCTTCAGGAGGAAAACTTTTTGCATGTAAGCCTTGGAGGTTCATTAATTGATCAACAGCAGGCCAATCAGCTTTTTCATTGGAGTAAAATTCATGATATTCCTCGGCTTCTGATTGTGTCGGGCGGCAAACTACATATGATGTGGTAAATACTCCAACATCTCTTCCATGTTTTGCGGCTCGCTGTTTTATAGACTTAACGTTTTCTGCACCAGTATCTAAATCAACAAGAACAGTAAACAAATAATTTGCATTACGAGCTGCAAACTCTTGGCCCTCATTAGACGACCCAGCGTTCATAATCGGAGGTATTTTTTGATTATATGGTTTGGGGTTACCATGTACATTATTTAGTGTGAAGTATTTTCCATGCCAATCAAAAGGTTTATCGTCGGTCCAAATACGCTTAATTATATCAAACCATTCTTGACCGTATTCGTATCTAATCTCATGTTTATTAGACAGTTCAATATTAAACATTTCATATTCTTGTGCATTCCACCCACAAACAACATTTAAACCAAATCTTCCTTTTGAAATATGATCCATTGTGGAAAACATTTTTGCAGCGACTATAGGATGATGAAAGGATGTATGTGCAGTGGCAAAAACAGAAATATTTTTGGTAGAGGCGAGAAGTCCTGAACACCATGTTATTGTTTCCAAGTTTGAGCCTTGAAAATCTGTTTTACCTCCATATCCAATCCACCGTGCTATGGGTAAAATAAATTCAATACCGGCTTCATCGAGCATTTTTGCAAGGGAAAGATTATTTTCCCAGCTTGCATCCCAGCGTTCAGAAACTGTTGTAATAGCCATCCCTCCACCACAGTTAGGTGAAAAGACTCCCAATTTAAAAGGGTTTTTATTGTACATGTTATTCTTCAAAAACTTTTGCCTTTAACTTAGTCATCTTTACAATGTTTGGATGCGGATAATTATTAGCTTGAATTACTTAGAAAAACATTTCTGATAACAGAAATGTTTTATATGTGTATGATGTTAGATTAAACTAATATTGTAGCTTTTTGTCAAAAAATTGATAAGGGTAGAAAAACAGTGATTTACGAACAGCCTATATTTCGTCAAATGGGTGATTGTTCAATAAATGTTGAGTTTGGTGATGAGTCTAGTATACCCATAAATTTTCAAATTCTTGCTCTTGATAAAGCTATTAAGAAAAATCCAATTAGAGGCTTGATTGAAACAAATCCGCAGGTTCGAACTCTGGGCATAGTATTCGATCAAAGAATAACCAAAGTTTCATTTCTTATTGATTATATTCAAGACCTTTTAGTTTCTGAAACACAAGTAACTAGCCTGCCTAGCAGGCGATTAATTATTCCAGCATTATATGATGATCCATGGTCTAAAGACTGTGCTGAAGCCTTTGGCGTACAGAACAATATGGAATATATTGCACAATTTAATGGAATAACAATAAAAGAGGTAATAAACAGGCATACATCATCAGACTATTGGGTTACTGGGGTTGGGTTTGTTCCAGGAGCATTTATGTCATATGCTATGGAGCCAGATAAACGTATAGGTGCACCTTTATATCGTACACCTAGGACATGGACTCATGAGCGTCTTTTGAACTTTGGGGGATTGGTTTCTACAATTTATCCTATTCGTGTACCTGGTGGTGGGCAGCTCTTTGGCCGAACTCCTATAGATATATTTGATCCAGAATTAAAAAACCCAATATTTGGTGACACGCCAATACTTTCTCGGGCAGGTGATCGCCATCGTTATGTCTCAATATCACGAGAGGAATATGAAGACATTCGAGCGGCGGTAAAGGCTGGTCTTTATGAATATAAAGTGGAAAATGGCATTTTTGATTGTGAAGCTTATTGCATGTGGTTATCTAAAATCGGACAGCCAACGCAAAAACTTGACCCTAATGCAGACCAGATATGGGGAAAAGGAAATGTTTGAAGTTTTAAAACCTGGTATACAAACTACAGTTCAAGATGCGGGTAGAGCTGGAGGTCAAAGTAAAGGTGTTCCTCCTTCTGGTGCTCAAGATCTATTTGCTCTCAGGGTGGCAAATCTTCTAGTTGGAAATCCAGATAGTGGCCCTATTCTTTCTCGATCCAGAGTAGGTTGTGCTGGATTAGAGATTGCACTAGGTGGATTACAAATTCGGTCTATTGGTGATCATTTAATTTCTCTTACTGGAGCTAATACATTTGCTTTAATAGATGAAAAACCAATTGTTCCATGGTCAAACAATTTAATACGGAATGGTCAAATTCTCTCTTGTGGAATATCTAAAAAAGGAGCGAGATCTTATTTGGCTGTAAATGGAGGTTTTGATGTTCCTCTATATATGGAAAGTCGATCTACACATTTAAGTGGACAATTTGGAGGTTATTTTGGTCGTGCGCTTCGATGTGGTGATAAATTAATGGTTGGACAACCTCTATCAGATATAGAGCAGTTATTATATCGCAGCTATAAAAAGGATTTAATACCAAGTTACGAAAGTCCTTGGGAAGTTAGAGTTGTGTCTGGTCCAGAGGCAAATATTTTTACAAAGGCCAGTATAGAGAAGTTTTACAGTTATAAATGGAAACAAAGTCAAAAAGCGGATAGAACTGGTATGCGATATATAGGGCCCAAATTAGAATTTTGTGAAGGTCGCCCAAATTATTTAATTGAAGATGCAGGTGCTGATCCATCAAATATTGTTATTGATCCAGGAGCTCCAATAGGGACTATTCAGGTTCCATCAGGAATAGAACCAATTGTGCTTTCAGTAGATTCTCCTACTGTAGGAGGTTTTGCACGCATAGCAGTTGTTATCTCTATAGACATGTCTCGAATAGGGCAGACCCGTCCATTTGAAGAAACAGTATTTAAACTTGTATCAACGGATGAGGCTGTCGCACTTTTGGAAGCCCAAGAATCAATTATTTCGGAAAATAGTGTGGTGTATAATGGACAATGAATAAGAATATATTACTAAGTAATTATAGAAATGTCACCCGCTACTATATTTACATTATCTGTAACAGTTAAAATTGTATAACCTGCTGTTGCAACATCGTCGTCATAAATCAAGGCATCTGCCGTAGTATCGAAAACCAGATGATCTATTCCATTTGCAGCACCTGAATTAGTACCGTTATAGGATGATGTTGTAAAAAAGTTTTGGCTACTACCAGATGTGATAATCGATTTAATATTAAATGCTGAACTAATACCTATTTTATCTGTTCCGCTAACAAAATCCGCTATTTTGTCAACTCCGTCTGTAGCAAGAATTGTTGAACTAAGTGTAGCATTTGAATTAATACCGGCACTGTCTCCTGGTGTGAGATAGAAGAAAGTATCAGCTCCACCATTTCCAGTTAAAGTATCATTACCAGCTCCGCCAGTAATAACATTTGCTCCTGAATTACCCGCTATGGTATCCCCAAAAACTCCTCCATTTATATTTTCAATGTTTGTAAGGGCATCCACTACACCGCCTATGGTTGCTGTTCCTGCATTAAGACTTACGGTAACAGCATTTTCTGAAGCAAAGTCAGCAGTATCTGTTCCAGAGCCACCATCCATAGTATCTGCTCCCGGGCCTCCAATGAGAAGGTCATCCCCAGCAGATCCACTTATAACGTCATTTCCAGAAGATCCATCGATGGTATTATTATTTGTATCACCAGTTAAAGTATCATTTAAAGTACTACCAAGAATATTCTCAAAATCTTTGATTACATCCGTTACCCCACCAGAGACAGCAGTTCCGTTAGCTAAATTTGTAGTTACGGCAGCTGATAAATCAAAAAATGAAACTGTATCTGTTCCGAGACCACCATCCATGGTGTCTGCTCCAGCACCACCTAAGATAATATCATCACCTGCTCCACCAGAGATTACATCTGCTCCACCAAGTCCTTCTATAACATCATTGTCATTTCCACCCAGAAGAGTATCAGCCCCATTTGTACCAACTATTTTATCAATCCCCTGTTCTCCAAAAGTTGCAAACGCAAAATCCTTAAAGAAACTAAACGAATTACCTCCAGCTGATTCAGCATCAATGAAATCAAAGTCGAAAGTGATAGTATCGCCAGGTACTACGTCAACAAACGCACCTATAGCGGAACCAAAAGTGGGATTTACGACTCCTCCAAAACTGAGAGTACCAAAGTCGACGCCTAGAAAACTTTCTATTTGAGAAACAGGAGCAGAGCCAGCTAATAGGAATGCTTGAAAGTTTCCTTCTGTTGGCGTTATAGATCCAGAAGCACCTACTACAGCGACGTTTCCAAGAAATTGAAGTCCCTCAAGTGAACCACTTTCGAAACCAATTACCGTCTGCCCATTTTTTTTAATATTATCAATTAATAAGCCAGATGGAACGGCATTATCTGTATCATTAATTACACCACCTCCAACAAAGACTGTGCCTGCAGAAGTAAATGTATTTGATGCTGTTCCTGATTGGTGAAGAAGAACCCCAAGTCCTGTGAGAATAGGGCCATCTACTGCAGAGTCTGTATTAGCTAATTGTATAGCGTTTCCAGTTTGTAAAAGAGGAATAGATGCCGCGGGAGGGCCAAAGAAAAAATCATCATTTGGGTTTAGAAGAACGTTGAAACTGTCAAATCCAGCACCGAATGGATTGAACAAACTAGCTATTCCAAATGGACTAAAGCCAAAGGGGCTGCCGAATGGATCTCCAAATGGATCTTTAAATGGATCTCCACCTGCAAATGGGTCGTCTGCAAGCACATAATTTACACCCCCCCATGGGTCAATTGCGAAACCAATTTCAGGAGGATTTAGCCAAGCGGGAGGGCCTTCTTGTTTTGGCGGGCCATATCCTCCACCCCATGGGTCACCATAAATAGGTCCAGAGGAAACAAAGAGTGAGGGTGGGCCGTCTGGACCAAAGTCAGGCCCTTCAGGGGGGCCACCTGGGCCCTTCGGGCCAAATTCACCACCTGGGCCCTCGGGGCCAAATTCACCACCTGGACCCTCGGGGCCAAATTCACCACCTGGACCCTCGGGGCCAAATTCGCCTTCTGGACCCTCGGG
>PBVE01000014.1 GCA_002728135.1 Rhodospirillaceae bacterium | reverse complement strand
GAAATGTTTCTAAAAGAAGAAATACTCGGAGAAGAAATGTTTCTAAAAGAAGAAATACTCGGAGAAGAAATGTTTCTAAAAGAAGAAATACAAGGGAGGAGGACGCGCATGATGGTGGGATGCTGAAGCCGTCGATGACGCTGCTCGAGGAGGAGCCCTCGAGCTCAACGCCGTCGACGAGGCCCTCGGTCGAAGATATCCGCGCGAGGAGGGGTGGGATCGATGTAGTGGGGGGAATGACTAAAGATGAATTAGAACAATTCTTGAACGATGTAAATGACTGGGAGGAGAAGCTCAATGAGAAGGGAGGTAAGTTCTTTGACAAGTTTGCCTTCCAGGTAGATCAATTTCAAAAAACTATGTGGGATAATGGGGGAAATATTATTAACGATCAATTAGGACAAGTTAATAAAGAAAAAGGGAATGGTGAAACTAAAATCCATTCAGTTATATCATTTAATATTTATTACAAAGAAGAATTCTTAATTAAAATGCTCGAGAAATTAATTAAAGAGGGAAATTTTGATGTCATTTGTTTACAAGAAATGTGTGGTCCTTGGTTGGTCGCAAACAAAACAGTCAAGTTCGACGCCGCTAAGAAGAACGGCGCCACCTGGGATTCGCATGGACAAAACATATGTGGACGTATGTTAGAAAATGAAGAATTATCAAAAATGATTGACATTATCGACTCGGAGGCGCCGACGGCGCCCGCTCCAGCGCCCGCAGCGGAGCCGGCGCCGACCAGCTCCAGCTCCAACCCGTCGTCCGAGTTCCGAATCAAACCTTCTAGGGTAAGGGTAAATGAACACCTAGCCGGATGGATCCATCCGCGCTTCGGTGCGCAGCGCTTAAATTGGCACAGAACCATCCAGGACCTTACTGAATATATTGACGACCAGGATAGGAAAGCTACCCTGAACAAAGGCCTTGATGTAGAGGATATAATTGGTGGTGGCGGGTTGGGGTCGACATTTAATTCAGTAAAATGGGCAAAATGGTGGTTAGATTATTTTACCACTTATACAATAGTACCTACTGGTGGAACGGAGCCTGGTTATGTGACTGCTGATTTTAAAGAAGACAGTGAGCTCAAAGATTATTCTATTATATTTGCGCCAGCTAACCATACAAATGGGTTTTATTTATGTTCATTCGGTAATGCTATTATATACAAAAAAAATCAACGCAAAGTGGAGGATGTCCCAATAATAAAGCACAGTGACGCCCCTGTGCCCACAAGTAAAAGTGGTTTTGCAGACGACGATCATTACGGGCCAGTGGAAGGAAGAAACGCTTTAAAAGTTAAGATCGATGATATTAACTATATATGTATGCATTTAGATGAAAAATCTTTCTGGAAAAGTCAAGTAGTAATGTTGAATAAGTGGATAGAGGAAAGGTTATTTGATGAAGAGTGTATTGTTTGTGGTGATATGAATGTTATGGATGTAACTATAAACCCTATTAAAACATTATTATTAGAAGGTCACAGGGATTATTCTATAGCGGGCGATGCCAAATTAAATGATGAAGTTAAAGGCGAAGGGCAGGTGGGGGAGGGTAACAAACACTCGGACCGATCTAAAATATTATGGAATTTGTTTGCACAAGATCAGACGAATAAGAAGAAGCTTACATCTATTTATGAAAAGGTAGGGGGTGGAACGCATATTCGAACTGTGGCTAATGGTGGTGGAGTAGATTATGTAGGATATTCTCCAGCGTACGAAGGAATACAGACAGGTGTCATTTATCCTGTATTACCAGAGGATGAGTTGCAGGAGCAGGAAAAGGATGACGTTGTGAAGAGGATGGGGGGCTGGCCTCCCTCGCGCTTATTCCCCACATGGCGAGGGTATTGCATATCTGATCACTGGTTACCATTCTTAGTATTCAAAACAATAAAGAAGACTCCACAGACACAGACACAGCCACCGCCGCCCTCGGAGACGGAGACGGCAGGAGCCGAAGCCGACACGCCCATCGGAGACGGGCAAGCATAAATTAACGCATAAGGTAAAGATGGAAGTGCCAACTGTGTCTAAATAGTTAAATAAGTATATTTTTATTATTAATATTCACCATAAAAATCATGGTTTTTTTGTAATTCTCTTGTTATTTCATTACCCAATGTAAATAACTCTAAGAAACCTAGAAATACAGATAATACATGTTCCCTAATTTGATCCTTGCTTCTCTGCCCATGACCCTTCGGCATCATACCAGACCGCCATGAAATATAATTGTAATAATAATCATATACTAATTGTAATATATCCAAATATAACTCGTGAATTATTACCTTATTACTTCTTAAAATTTTTAGTAAATCACCCATACTCATTTCCATCTCAAATTCTGGAATCCGTTTCGTAAATACATCGACCACAGCATCAACTAAACATTCCCCTTCATCCAATATACCAAGTAATTCTATCCCCTCCATAAGATACTCATATACTTCTCGATTAAAAAATAATCCCCAACCCCCATCTTTCATATATTCATCTAAAGTATCCATACTACGAATGGATTTAATAATACCATCATATGGTATTACAGGCCAAGCATCTCTACATGCGGCAACTCTTCCAGATTGTTTCCCACCCAAATAACAAGATCGAGGGAATAAAGTACACATCCGTTTTAAACTATTACAATCATTCGCAGTCATTTTTTCTTTCTTTTCATCATAAGGAACAGTTCTAACTCCACCCATCCTACTAATATTATCCTCCACTTCAGGAGGCATCCAAACATTTACATCCGTTCCCAATCGTAAATCATCTAACTCCTCAATACCTCCTAAAAATTCTTCTTTTAACCTTCTTGTCTCCGAAGAATCAATACTAGGGTTTACATTTTCTCCAGATGTCCTTTTTCTCTCCATTATATTATATTATATAATATATTATTATCATAACCATTTATTTAAAAATTTGAATTACTCTTATCTAATAATTATAATTAAACACAAAATGGGAATGAATGAAATTATGACAGAAGATAAAAAAGAAAATCCAAAAAAAAAAATTAAAAGATAGTAGTACTAAGGGAAGTGATGATAAGGGTAGTAAAGTTGTGATCGTTTGTTGTACCATTATGTAGTTATAAAATCAGATACTTAAAATTATATTATAATCATTATTATAATGAACCCCTACCTAATGGAACCATTTAAAATAAAAATGATAGAACATATCCAAATAACAACAAAAAAAGAAAGAATTAAAACACTCCAAAATTGCAAATATAACCTATTCAATATTCCATCCAATTTAGTCATGATAGATCTCCTAACTGACTCAGGTACAGGTGCTATGAGTGATGAACAATGGTCTGCTATTATGACCGGTGACGAATCCTATGCCAATTCAAAATCTTTTGAGAATCTAAAAAAAATAATTCATGAACTATTCAATTATAAATTTTTTTTACCTGTCCATCAAGGTAGAGCAGCAGAAGCCATACTATCATCAATTTTGATAAATAAAGGAGATCTCATACCATCAAATAATCACTTTGATACAACATCAGCAAATATTCTTGACAGAGGAGGGACACCAGTCAATCTAGTCGCTGATACTAATATTGATAATTCATTTAAAGGAAATATTGATATAAATAAACTCGACGCTTTTCTTAATAATAATAAGGAAAGAATTCCATATTGTATGGTAACTATCACAAATAACGCAGGCGGAGGGCAACCAGTATCATTATCTAATATAGAAGATATTTATAATACATGTAAAAAATATAATAAGAAATTAATCATAGATGCTTGCAGATTTGCTGAAAATTCATGGTTTATTAAACAACGTGAACATAAATACAAAAATTGGACAATTACAAATATTGCAAAAAAAATATTTTCACTCTCAGATGGAGCAACTTTTAGTGCCAAAAAAGATGCTATTGTAAATATAGGGGGTCTATTATTATTAAACGATAAAGATATCTTTGAAAATGCTAAAAATGAATTAATCATAAAAGAAGGCTTCCCAACCTACGGGGGATTATCAGGTAGAGACATCAATGCCATGGCAATAGGTCTCAAAGAAGGTTGTGATGAAAAATATCTAGAATATAGAACAGGACAAATATCTTTCCTCCATAAGAAACTAATTGATGCAGGAATACCTGTTATATCTCCTCCAGGTGGTCATGCTATATACATAGATGCGGGTAAAATATTACCACATATACCACCAAATCAATATCCAGCACAAGCTTTCTCTCTTGAATGCTATATTGAAGGAGGGATTCGTTCAGTAGAAGTTGGTTCGGTAATGTTATCGTTTTTATCACCAGATACAAACCAAATAATATATCCAAAATTAGAACTAGTCCGCTTTGCTATACCAAGAAGAACATATACCCAATCCCACCTTTTATATGTAATAGATACTATCATCGCTGTTTTTAAAAGGGCAAATACAATAAAAGGTATCAAAATTATTGATTCTCCGAAATTATTAAAACATTTCTCAGCTTCATTCGATTGGATTTCATGATATTCCCTCATCTTTGAACGATATCATCCATTTCTCCACCTCTACATTTATAATTAAAAACTTTACAAATTATACATATAATAATCGCCATAAAAAGTATTCCCATATAAAATTGTTTAGTAAACATATTATCCATTTATAATATATATTTATTTATCCTATATATATATTAATAATAATTTAATAATAATTTAAAAGAATATTATAATAATATTAAAAATGTATTGGTTCTATTACTATTTTAATGAATTTATTAAATCAATCAAAATTGAATATGACTATCATAATAAAAAACATAGAAGATATGTATTTCTTATGTTTTTCTTATTCTTCTCTATATTAGGATTAAACTATATTCCCAAAAATATTAATTGGTCATTCCTCAAACCCTTTCTAGCACAACCATTATTATTAGATTATCCCATCAGAATAATATAATCTTTCATATCATATTATTTAAATTTGATTAATTAATATTTAATCAAATCAAATCAAATCAAATAATAATGGAAGTTGTTGAAGGAGGAACTATCCTCTCAAATAAAGATTACTATGAATTAGAATATATTTATTTCATGATTGAAGTCCTTAAACCTTTCATTGAATTTAAAAGAGTTTCGAGTCGCGGCTGCTCTGTCAGATCAGGTCAGGGCACTGATCAAATAAGAATATACCTTAAAATATCAGGTGAAAATATTGATAAAAAACAGTTTATTCATTTTATTCAAATCACTTTTCCCGAAAAAATCAAAGAAGAAATAAATAATGTAGAATATTCTATATCACGAAAAAACCTATATAATGCTGAAAAAAAAAATTTTAAAGCCTTCTTAGAGATGGACCGAAATGATTTCAAAAATGAATATGTACTGCAAAGTGATAAAAACGATTCAACAATCGCTACAAAATTTCTAAATTCAAATTACGTGGAAATTGATAAATATAGAACATATTATGGAATTCCCAATAATGACCACGTTGAGGGTTGTTCCACGCTGCCTGAGGCTGAAAAAATAATAAATTTTAAAAATGAATTAACTTACTTTAATAAACTCCTTACTTTTAATTTTCATAAACATAAACAAATTGAAGATGTTCTCAAATTTATCAATTCCCTCGATTATGTTATTTAAAAATTAAATTAATACTATAGTATATTAAATAATGACACAATATAGAGTTGAATGGAAATGTCTTACATCTGGCACTCAAAGTCACGGGGATTGGCATAATTCAAAAGAATTTATTCAAGGGTGGGTAAATCATGAAAATCAAAAATGGAAAGATAAAATTAATCATTGGGTCGGTGTAAAATAAATCACTATCTTTCACGTAACCATAAATTAAATGCCCATTTTTCACCCTTTATTACAGGTAATCCAGCATGCATAGTCTCTCTGTGGATCTCCCCATTACTATGTAAATTATGAAATACTACAATTCTTCCTTTTTTAGCTTTAATCTTAATTGTTCCACCATATTTTTTTATTTTACTAAATCCAGTCTCACCCCCCTCTTCAACATCATTTAAATATACTAATACATTTAATAACCGATTCCCTCTCTCTTTACAATATTTTTCATATTTTTCTTTCTCATGTTTATCATATCCATCATAATGATATTTATATTCTTCCCCAACACCATAATGAATCATCTGAAACTTCTCAAAATGTTTATAATCACACTCCAATAAATCTGCGATTTTATTACATAAAGCAAGACTTTCAGGATACTTATCATGATCCATCCAATATGACTTATTTGTTCTTCCTTTATATTTACTCTCGTATTTATCTTTCTGAGAATCTATATAAGATACTTTCGCATTACTCATTTTACCTATTGATTTACTTATCATAAAATCACACTCTTCAGGTGTTAAGAAATTATCAATATAACAAATATACGGATCATCAGAAACTATCGTTAATTTACTCATTTTATTATCATATATATTATTTTATTCTATATCTAAACGATTTATTATATAAAAATAATTATCATTTATATATATAGAATGAAAACTTGCTATTATTATCAAACTTTTGTAGGTCTAGAAAAAATATTAAATGATCCAGAATGTACAGATGTTATTATTGTATCGTCAATTCATTTTGATAAAGATGAAAAAACAGGTAAAACAAATATTTACCTAAATGATAATACCCCAGATAATAAAATTTTTGATAATCTATGGAAAGAAACAAAAGAAGCATCGGATAAAGGTATCACAATAACTCTTATGGTTGGAGGAGCTGGTGGAGCATATGGTCCATTTTTTAATGATTATCAAAATTGTTATTCCCAACTTATTAACCTTATCAAATCAAAACCATGGATCAAAGGCATTGATCTAGATATCGAAGAATCTGTAAAACTTTCAGATGTTCAAAAACTTATTGAAAATATTAATACAGATCTATCAAATAATTTTATCATAACTATGGCTCCCGTCGGTAGTTCCCTAATTAATGATGACCCAGGAATGGGTTCATTTTCTTATAAAAAACTATACAATACCCACGGAAGATATATTCATTGGTTCAATACACAATGCTATAATGACTCTTTCTCATTTGATACTTTCAATTCAATTGTAAAAAATGGTTATCAACCAAATAAAATAGTAATGGGTATGATGTCGGGTGATTTCAATAATACAACATTTAAAAATGCTCTCAATGAAGTCCATAAAATCAAAACAAAATATCCTATGTTTAAAGGGGTTTTTGATTGGGAATATTTAGATGCTCCACCCGTTAAAAATGATCCTTCACAATGGGCTAAAAAATTTAAATCTCTTGAACCATCTCTCGAATTAATTCCTGTAAATAAAGAAAATGCCCTTAATACCCTTAAAATTTATGCTAAGATTAATGGTATCAGTCCTAGAAGATTTAAAGATATTTACATTGATATGATTACAGATGGTTATACATTTGTTAATATTACAAAAGAACAAAGACAACTCCTATTAGTAGAATTAAGACTATCTATGCAAGATATGTATCCTGTAAATACATCTAAATTAAATGGATCGGCTAATAAATGTTATGATGAAACTGATAAATTAATAGATACTTTATTATGCTCGCCAAGAAGGTCCAGTTCAATGGAAGATCTATTTAGTCATTGGGAAATAATAGATAAAGAAAATTAAATCTAGTATATAGTATATTATGACAATCAATTTAACATGTTCTTTAGATGATATACGTAAAATATTAGGTCATTTAGGTCAAGATTATTTCCACGATTTTGGAGCTACTAGAGCTGACAAATTTTACGTATATGAAATTATTAATCATCCAGGTCAAACTCGTCTCGATGGAGGATCTGGTTTAGATAATTCAGAAATGTCAATACTAGAAATAGAAATTGAAAAAACAATAGATATTCTACAAAGGATCTACCCAAATATCACCATTAACTCTATTTTTGATCCATCATTAATTTCATCTATAACACCATACCATACTGTACAAAATCCAAACACTACATACTATACGGCTCAATATCCAAGTAATATACCAATTCAAAAACCTCAATATTCTTTATCGGACCCTATTTCATCTGTTTCGGGTCCCAATCAAATCGGTGGTGTCCCATATCATTTCAAAAATAAATGGAAAAAAGAACAATCAATAAAAGCAGAAAAGATAAAAAAAGAAATAGATAAAGAAAGAGAAAAAAAAGATAGAGAATTAGCTCTAAAATTCCAGGAAGAAGAAAGAAAATCAAGATTCTCTAGAACAAATAGAGGGATCCCTATTCTTCCATCCAATTTTGAATTAAAATGCGAAAAATGGGATGATAGTCTTGACCATTACTTCACTCTAAATAATACTGCGTATCAAGTAAATGAGACAAGAAAAATGACAGTATATCGTGAAATAACTGATGAAATTGATCATGAAGAATTTATAAATATTATTGATTCAAATGGAGTATTCTATAAAAAGAAAGAAATTCTAGAACTTATTGAAAATAAGTACAGTACTTATGACCCATACAATCATAATATTTTTAAACACTATTATGATCAAGTCATCAAAAATTCAACTTTTAAAAATTATATAAATAGAAAAATAAGATTAAATCAAGGTAATGTATTTACAGGATTTAATCAATTTGGAGCTATTCCATCATTAGAACCTAATCAAAAAAGAAAAGTAAGGAATTTTAATAAGAACATAATTAATTACTGGGGGAGAATTCTTGGGGTTTGTAATGCTGATACATATGAAAGAAAACTAAAAGAAAAATTAAATGGAACAACATTCAAAGATGAAAAAATACGAGAATTATTTATGCTTGATCCAGGACAAATTATACAACCATATACCCTTCCCCAAAGAAAAACAATTCAAGAAGCAAGAGCAAGCATTCCAACATCCCCTCCATGGAACAATAAGGATTCTTGGCAAGATATTCAAAAATTAAGTAATAATTCATGTGCTATAAAATATGCCCATGCTACAGGTCTTCTAAATGATCCACCATTAAATACACAATGCTTTCCATCTACAACTTTAGATGGTTCTTCAGGTTGCCCAATAGCCACGAATCAAGAAGTTTTTGATATTAGCATTAACGACGGTGATAATGAATATATGAGATTTAGATTACAAATCGAAGCCGCGGTCGATGGTCGCGGCGATGTCTTTTCCATTCATTTTGATATAAGACATCCTGATAATAAAGATGAAGTTTGTCTATCACATACTTATATAAATACATTATTATCAAATCCGCTATATCTCCATATGTACCGTGCTCAAACAGGATTCTATACAGACCAAGGACATCTATTATTTGATAATACTGGAAGAAATGGCATTACACTTGGATTAATTGTTAAATTATTCTGCCTTATATTAGTTACTAACCCCGGTTTAAATCCATGGGAAAATAATGGATTTACAGCCAATAAAGAACTATTTGCTTCAATATTCTTCCTAAAAGAATGTGGAGACCTTTTTCAAGAACTTTTTGCTTGTAAGAAATCTATAACAGATGATCATCATATATATTTAACGAATGATGTTCCGTCAGCATTAAGATATTTACTGTTTATGTCCCTTTTTCAAAACTCTAATGGATGGGGAGGGTACCTTCATAATAGTAATAAAGGGATTGATATGATAATAGGAATGTTTAATAATCGAGCAGCAGCAGCAGCAGCAGCACCAGCACCAGCACCAGCCGTCGGAAGAGGTGGTGGAACATTAAGAAGAAAGGAAAGAACAAAAAGAAAAACAAAAAAGAAATTAATAAACAAAATGAAACAAAATAGAGATTCAAAAAATGAAAATTATATCTGTTATACAGGAATAGGAGCAAAAGGAAACGGTATACATACAGAAGAAGAATTCTTAAAAGTAATGAAAGGACGTGAATACTATTTTGGTTCATCACCCAGTCAAAAGAAAAAAGCAAAAGAAAAAAATAAAAAATTAAATAATCTAGAAGCATGGTTAGAATTCTCTGGTGCTGTAAAAGGTAAATGTAAACCAAGTCTTTTATACTATTCAAAAGATAACTGTAAAGAATGTAAAAAATTTAATCCTATATGGAAACAATTAGAAAAAGATTTTAAAAATGAAATTAATACTGATCATATTCAAGAAAAACATCATAGTAAATTCATACTTGAAAAATACAATATAAAAAAATTACCAGCATTAATCTTTATACCATTAAAAGACCTTAAGGAAGATGGTCCTATTTATCATTTTAAAGGAAAAAAGACAAGGAAAAATATTGATAAATTCATAAGAATTAACATGACTCAAAATTAAAATTTGAAATTGACATTTACACGTTTTTTTTAAACAAATATTCATAATGAACAAATCATTCTCTTACAATGTTTTCAGGTGCCCAAATACCTCCCCAGATGCCCCGGAAACTATTGAAGTAGCCGCTGCCCTCACAAACGGACCTCTTACTCATCATTCAACTATGAATTCAATCTTTAATGTAAATTCAAGACTTTTTATCCCAGCTGCTCCATCACTACTAGGTAGTGGTGATGTTGCGTCCAATTTCCGTGATAAACACGATCAAACAAAAAATAATAACTGCTGTCAAAATTGGATCAATCTCTTCAAAAACTATTCACAAATTTCAAAACACCCCGTCTATGTCACTGCTGTCGGAAGGACGGAAAGGAGATATACAATTAATATGCTTGAAGATGGAAATATCACTGTTATCGATAATCAGAGTTCAAATAGAGATGATGAATTTACCTCATATTTTCAAGATTTCCTTCGATCATTCAATATCTCCAATGAACAAATGAAAGTCATTCGTGAATCATCCTCAGGAGCAAAGTACCTAACGTATTTTGCTGATCTCATCGGTTTCATGAATATGATTAACCAAGATAATCACCCTGAACTATTTAATGAAATATGGCTAAAACCAACAATCATAAAGTCGGATGCGGTTAATGATTCAGGTGAAAAACTCCTTCAACCTGTAACTTCTCAATCAGGTAGAACATGGGTTCCTATTGAAAATCATGATTATCTATACTTTGAACAACCTGAAGGAAAACATCCCCAATCAATCAGATTTAATATTCTAAAAGATGGTTCAATGGATACAGTATATACTCAAATAAAACAACTCCTTTCTCTAGAAGAAAACAGTATCAAAAAAATGGTAAGGGACTTCTTTCTCAATCAAGCAATATATATTCGTTGGTCAGATTTCTGGGTTAATGATATTGATGATGCCCTCTCAATTCTAGCAATTATTAATTCATTTAAACATACGAAACTCACCAAAGATGAAACTAAAATTATGGTTCTATTTGAGGAAATCACAAAACCTTGGTTTGATCAACTTCATATCTAATATATATTAAAAGATGTATAAATGTTGCTCATATAAAAAATGCTCATGGTGTAATAAAAGAAATGAAGATGTTTATACCATTAAAACATACTGCAAATATTATAATAAAAATATCTGCGAATATTGTTACAATAAAAAACTAAAAGGAACTATTAAATAAATTTTTTTTATAATAACTATCATTATCATTATTGATGGACCTCATATGATTTTATATCATAATCTTCTTTAAATATTTATATATATATATATATATATGGAATATAGAGGTTGTATTAATTCAACACTTCCACCCCCTCACTTTCCCAAAGAATTTTTAGATAATCCTTTGTTTGACCTTATACCAGAAGGATATGATGTATGTTATAGCACTATGGCTAGAGGCAACATAGTACATGTTCATTTTTATTTATATGACAGTACTGTCCCCCTTAAAAGTAGAAGGATAAATCAAGATGATTTAGCCGCCTGGGTACATATATTTTTTAATAAACCATATAAATGGTCCTACAGTTGGACTCCATTATATAATGTTGTACACATTCCAGAATTAACTACAAATTCACACTTAGAAGGATTTGATCTCATGGGAGCAGGTTTAGGAACTTTTATGATGCTATGTGCCATGGCCTACGCAAAATCAATGAATATACATTATGCTAAGTTATATGATGCTTCAGATGGATTCAGAGAAGATTACAATATATACAAAAAGTTAGGTTTTAATTATGAAGACTCTACGGGACATGATATGGTTGGAAAGATTGATGATATAATTAGTAGGATTGAACCATTCATTAAAGATAAAAAACACAAATTTATATCAAAATTAAAAGACCTTGATACATTTTTAGATGATGTTAATGATCCAGATTGGATACCACCATTCGATTTATCAATAGATTCGTCTTTAAGAGATTCTAATACTGATAGTCTAAGTTCGTCAAATTATAGTAATCGACCAAGTAAACGCAGGAAAGTTTTAAATGGAGGACGTAAGTCCTCGAAAAAGAAAAAATCTAAAAAGAAATCTAAAAGGAAAAATAATCGTCGAAGGTCTAAAAGAAAGTCTAAACGATAAAACAAAAAATTTATACACATTATCTTATTACTTATTACACATTATCTTATTACTTATTACTTATTACACATTATCTTATTACTTATTACACATTATCTTATTACTTATTCAAGTTCTGCTACGAGTTGTTGGTGTTTCTCCTCCATCTCACCATCAGTCCAGTCAATCCCTCCACTTCCATCATCTTCTCCCATGAGATCGTAATTGTCGGGGTTTACGATATCTCCGTCTTCCGTTCGGACATACTTGACACCCTCAAAGATGAAAGGTGTGTTTCCATCATCATCCTCCTCCTCCTTCTCTTCAACCTTATCCTCCTCTTCCTCCTCATCAGAGTCAACCTTCTCCACCTTCTTCTTCACCTTCTTCTTCGCCTTCTTCTTTGGTTCCTCCTCCTCATCGGAGTCAACCTTCTCCACCTTCTTCACCTTCTTCTTCGCCTTCTTCTTGGGTTCCTCCTCCCCCTCGT